>CAVPAM010000004.1:0-69222 GCA_963701445.1 uncultured Alphaproteobacteria bacterium | reverse complement strand
GATCATCTGCAATGGCCGCAACATCTGGCCGCAGGATCTGGAATGGGCGGTCGAGACCATTCCGGGCGTGCGAAGCGGATGCGCGGCGGCGTTCTCGGTGGCGGACGACAATGGCGAGGAACGCGTGGTGGTCGTCGTCGAATGCTATGTCAACGATCTGGACAAACAGTCCGCCCTGGTCAAGGAGGTCGCGGCGGTCATCCACAAGACCGCCGGCGTCCGCTGCGAGGTCGTTCTGGTTCCGGCGCGCTCGCTGATCTTCACCTCCTCGGGTAAGCTCAGCCGGGCGGCCGCCAAGACCCAGTACCTGGATGGATCGATCCGGCTTCTGCACGCCGAACCGGTTGGGCCGGAGCCGGGCTTGGAACAACCGCGATTGGCCGCCTCCGCGGGAGCCTAGGGCGGCGGGATCGAGGATACGGTGCCGCTTGATTCTTCATCGTCGATCGTCGCGCTCACCGGGGCCAGCGGGTTCATCGGCGGCGCCCTGACGCGTTCCCTGAGCGAACGCGGCGTCCCGGTGCGGGCCTTGGTTCGCGATCCAGACACCATCGAACGGACGGACGGCCTGGAAATCGTCCAAGGGTCTCTCGAGGACCCGGACAGCCTGCGTCGTCTCGTGGACGGCGCCGACGTGGTCATTCACTGCGCCGGCGCGATCAAGGCGCGCGGCGCCAAGGAATTCCAGGCGATCAACGCGGAGGGCACGCGGCGGCTGGCCGCGGCGGCGGCCCAGGCCAAATCGCGTCCCCGGGTGATGCTGGTGTCGTCGCTGGCGGCGCGGGAGCCGTCACTGTCTCCGTACGCGGCCAGCAAGCATGCCGCCGAGGGCGTGATGGTCGGCCATGGCCCGGACCTCGAATATTGCGTGGTGCGGCCGCCGGCCGTGTACGGCCCCGGCGACCGGTCGACGCTTGGGCTGTTCCGCCAACTGGTTCGCGGATACGCCATCGTCCCGTGGCGGGTCCAGGGGCGCTTCTCGTTGATTTACATCGACGACCTGGTGGCGGCGATCGAGCGGCTCATCGCCGCTCCCCGGTGGAACGGCTGTATCATCGAGCCCGACGATGGCCGGCCCGAGGGGTATTCATGGACCGACCTGGCCGAGATCGCCAGCGGATACCTGGGCCGTCCCGTGCGCTGCCTCGCGGTTCCCTTCCAGGCCGTCTGGCTGCCGGTCGCGGTCAACGAGGCCGTTTCGTCGGTGCTCGGCCGCTCGCCCATGCTCACCAAGGCGAAACTGCGCGAGTTGTTCCATCCGGATTGGGTGTGCAAGCTGTCGCGGCCCCGGATGCTGGGGGAGTGGCGGCCTCGAACCCGCTTCAAAGAGGGTTTTGAACACACCCTGCTATGGTATAAGCGCCAAGACTGGCTGTGACCGCCGCCGCGGCGGTGTCGCGGCCGGGGACGGATCGGGTGAACTGAAGGAAGACGGGCGCGAGATGGCGAGTGACATGGACTCCATTGTGGGCGAGCTTTGCGGACTCTTGCAGAAGTACAACAAGGAGGGAATTGAGCTCACCGCCGCGACCAATCTCGGCTCGGACCTGGATATCGACTTCGTCGAGGTGATGGACCTGATCATGGAGATCGAGGACAAGTTCGACATCGATATCCCGATCAATCTGGTCTCCGACATCGAACGTATACAAGATCTGGCCAATCTCGTAAGCAAGCGCTTGGAAGGCCGCTGATCATGGACATCCTGGACAAATACAGCCTGTCGGGCTCGCGGCACGCGCAATTGCTGAATTACGGCAGCGATCCGTTCAACCTGTGCATGGAAGAGATCTATTCGACCACCGAGGCACGGATCAACGGCCGGCGCACGATCCTTGTGGGGACGAACAACTATCTGGGCATCACCTTCGACCCGGTCTGCTGGAAGCCGCCATCGACGCCATCCGCAAATTCGGCACGGGAACCACGGGTTCGCGCATCGCCAACGGCACCTACGCCACGCACCTGGCGGTGGAGGCGGCTATCGCCCGTTTCCTCAACCGCCGGTCCGCGATGGTCTTCCCCACCGGCTACCAAGCGAATCCTCGGCATCATCGCGGGGCTCGCGGCGGCAAACGACGTGATCCTCCTGGACGCCGATTCCCACAGCAGCATCTACGACGGATGCCGGCTGAGCGGCGCCACCCTGGTGCGGTTCCGGCACAACGATCCGGAGGATCTGGACAAGCGGCTGACACGGCTCGGCACAACGGGCACCTGCAAGCTGGTGATCGTCGAGGGCATTTACAGCATGCTGGGCGACCGCGCCCCGCTCAAGGAATTCGTCGAGGTGAAGAAGAAGCACGGCGCGTTCCTGCTCGTGGACGAGGCGCATTCGCTGGGCGTGCTCGGCGACCATGGCCGTGGCCTCGCCGAGGAAGCGGGCGTCGAGGACGACGTCGATTTCGTGGCCGGGACCTTCAGCAAGAGCCTCGGCGCGGTCGGCGGCTTCGGAGCCTCCAATCATCCGCAACTTCGAGGTCCTGCGCTTCTGCAGCCGTCCCTACATGTTCACGGCGTCGGCCTCGCCCTCGAACGTGGCCTCGGTGCTCGCCGCCCTCGAGCGCATCCAGCAGCAGCCCGAGTTGCGGTTGCGCCTGTGGGAAAACGCCAAGGCGCTGCACGACGGCCTCTCGGACCTCGGCTTCGAGATCATCTCGCCGGAAAGTCCGGTCATCGCCATCCGGATGAAAGACGAGCAGACCGCCATTTATGCTTGGAACCGGCTTCTGGCAAACGGTGTCTACGTCAACCTCGCCCTGCCGCCGGGCACGCCCACGGGCACCTGCCTGCTGCGATGCAGCGTTTCCGCCGCCCACACACCGGACCAGATCAGGCTGATCCTCGAACGGTTCGGCGGCGTCGCGGCCAAGCTGCGCGACCCTGAAAACAAGGCCAGCAAGGCCGCCACGGCCTGATACGGTAGCGGGCCGGTCGTACCCCGGGGATCAGCTTGGGGTCGCGCGTTTGCGTCTGCATCTCGATGATCATGTTCGTCACCTGCTCGATGGACCGGTCGGTCACGTCGATCACCGGCCATCCGTGACGGAGGAAAATCCGCCGCGCGTCGCGGACCTCCTTTCGCAGGCTGTCGAGGTCGTCATAGTCGGTGACGTCCTTCTGGTTGAGCGCCTTCAGCCGGGCGCTGCGAATCGCCGCGAGCCGATTGGGGTTGATGGTCAGGCCGACGACAAGCGGATTGGTGGCCGCCAACAGGCCGTCCGGCAGCGGCACGCCGGGCACCAGCGGCACATTCGCCGCCTTCACCCCCCGCGACGCCAGATACATGCACGTGGGCGTCTTGGTCGCCCGCGAAACGCCGACGAGAACCACGTCGGCGTTGTCGAGCTCGTTGGTGGCCTGCCCGTCGTCGTGGCCGAGCGTGTATTTCATCGCCTCGACCCGCTGATAGTAGTCTTCGTCGATGGTATCGAGGGTGCTGGAGCGAAACCGGACCGGGACGTCGAAGTGCCCGGACAGCAGCGTCACGAGCGGCTCCAGGGTGAAAAGGCACGGGACCCTCAGCCGCTTGCACCCCTCCTCGAGCGCCTCGCGGATATCGGTGGCGGCGATGCTGTGGAGAACGAACCCCCGTGTCTCGGCGATCTTCGCCAGGATCTCCGGAACCTGGCCCATATGCCGCACCATCTTCCACAGCCGTCGTTCCACGTCCACGCCGTCCAATTGGGCGACGGCGTTCCGGGCCAGCATCTCGATCAATTCGCCGGATGCATGCGAGACGAGGTGCAGGTAGATCGTTTTGGTCATGGGAGCGCCGGTATGGACGATTTCAGGGCCGCGCCGTCAATGATGGAATCCTTCATCGAGACGGAGCACGGTCCCGTTGATCATCACGTTCTTGATCACGTGCTTGACCAGCATCGCGAATTCGCTGGGATCGCCGAAGCGGTGCGGAAAGGGAATGGAGCGCGCGAGCCGCGAGTTGAGATTCCGCTCCATCGCGAACAACGTGGGCGTGCCGAACAGGCCGGGCGCGATACCGACGACGCGAATGCCCAGCGGCCCCAGTTCGCGGGCGGCCGGAAGGATCATGCTGACCACGCCGCCCTTCGACGCCGAATAGGCCGCTTCGCCGCTCTGACCTTCGTAGGCGGCCACGGAGGCGGTCGAGATAATGACCCCGCGCTCGCCTTGGGCGCGTTTTTCCAGTCGCGCCATGTCGGCGGCGGCCAGCCGCATCATGTTGAAAGTGGAGATGAGATTGACCTCCACCAGTTGGCGGAAGCTCTCGAGTTCCATCGGTTTGTCGTCGGTGACGATTTTTTGCGTGTGCCCGCGGCCGACGCAGTGGACAAGCACGCGAGCGGCGCCGTTGGCCTCCCGTGCCTGCTTGAACGCGGCCTCCGCGGCCACGGAATCCGACATATCGCAGTGAATGGCCAGTCCGTCGATCTCCTTGGCGATGCGTTCGATCCCAGCCGCGTCGATATCCATCACCGCGACCTTGGCTCCCGCCTCCGCCAGAAACCGCGCCGTTTCGGCGCCCAACCCAGATGCCGCTCCCGTGACGACCGCGGCGCTCTGCCATAAATCCATTACAAACTATCCCTCCCGTTCCGATCTCACGATATTCATTCCGGGACAACTGTACGGCCGAAAGGACCGAAGTGCCAGAACTCTAACTTTTAGCACCGGGCTTCCGCCATCACTTCCAGATCGGCTTCCCGGATCCGGGAAGGCCGTATCGTTGCCATTTGCGTGTCACGTCCTCGATGACGGCGTCGGTCATGCGGATCTGGCGTCCCCACGGCCGATGGGTCTCGGGCGGTATTTTCGCCGTCGCATCGATTCCCATCTTGCTGCCCAGGCCCGATTCGGGGGACGCGAAGTCGAGATAGTCGATGGGCGTGTTCTCGATGAGCGTCGTATCCCGCGCCGCGTCGACGTTGGTCGATACCGCCCAGATGACGTCGTTCCAATCCCGCGGATTGATATCCGCGTCCACGACGATGACGAATTTCGTGTACATGAACTGGCGGAGGAACGACCACACCCCCATCATGATCCGCTTGGCGTGACCGGGGTATTGCTTGTTCATGGACACCACCGCGACCCGGTAGGAGCAGCCCTCCGGCGGCAGCCAGAAATCCACGATCTCCGGGAACTGCTGAATGAGCAACGGCACGAAGACCTCGTTCAGGGCCTCGCCCAACACCGATGGCTCGTCGGGCGGACGGCCGGTGAAGGTGGAGAGGTAGATGGGATTGCGGCGCATGGTGATGGCGCTGACCGTAAACACGGGAAAGGGCTCGACCGCGTTGTAGTAGCCCGTGTGATCGCCGTAGGGGCCTTCGTCGCCGTAATCGTCTAGGGACACGGTCCCCTCGATGACGATTTCCGCCTGTGCCGGCACTTTCAGCGGGACGGTCTTGCAGTCGACGAGTTCCACCTTCTTGCCGCGCAGCAGGCCGGCGAACTGATACTCGGACAGGGTGTCGGGCACGGGGGTCACGGCGGCGAGGATGGTGCCGGGATCGGCGCCGATCACGGCCGCCGCCGGCAACGGGTCCTTGTGGCTTTGTTTCCACCGGGCATGGTGCTGGGCGCCACCGCGATGCTTGAGCCACCGCATGTAGGTCGTGTTCCGCCCGGTGACCTGCATGCGATAGATGCCGAGGTTGAAGGCGTCCCGTCTGTCCGCGTCGGGTCCGTCGGCCGACGGACCTTTCGTGACGATCAATGGCCAGGTAATCAGCGGCGCGGGCTCTCCCGGCCAGCACGTCTGGATCGGCAGGCGCGCCAGGTCGATCCGGTCGCCCTTCAGGACCACCTCCTGACAGGGCGCCGAGGTCACCGTTTTCGGTTTCATGGTCAGCGCCTGCTTGATGAGCGGCAGCATTTCCAGCGAGTTGCGGAACCGCGCCGGGGGCTGCGGTTGCTTCAGAAAGGCGAGCATGTCGCCGATCTCCCGCAACCGCGACGGCTCCCGGTTCAAGCCCCAGGCCACGCGCTCGACGGTGCCGAACAGGTTGGCCAGCAGCGGCATCTCGTAGCGCTCGCCATTCGCGCCGACGACGTTCTCGAACAGGACGGCGGGTCCGCCCTCGGCGAGCAGGCGGGTCTGGATTTCGGTGACTTCCAGCACCGGCGACACGGGCTCGGTCACGCGAACGAGCCGGCCCTTGGCCTCCAGCATTCGAATGAAATCACGCAGCGAACTGAAACTCATGGCGCCAAATTCCTCAACGGGGTCCTGATCACTACCAAGGAGCGATACCCCGCGACAAGCGCGGTGATCCCGGGGAATTCATGAAAACGGCGCCCGCGTCCGCGAAAAACCCCCGGGGACGATCCCCCGGGGGTGCCGGACTTCGTGTCAAAAAGACAGTTAAAACGGTAACGGTACAGGGGCCGGTCAGAGAATGAAGTCGTTGCTCGTGAGATTGAACAGGAGCACGTCCTCGAGCAGCACGTCGCCGCCACCCGCCTCGCTCAGCCTGATCCAGGTGCCGTCCATCGCGCCCTCGATGAGCATTCCGAGCTCGAACAGGTTCGAGAAGCCAAACGCCGAGACGTCGATCTTGTCGGACGGCTCGCCGGAGCAGCCGCAACCGCCGGGCGTGAAGTCGGTGATGGTATCGGTGCCGGTCCACAGGTCGAACAGGAAGGTATCGGCGCCCGCGCCCCCCGTCAGAAGGTCGTCGCCGTCACCGGACAGGATCAGGTCCTCTCCGCCGCCGCCCTCGAGGGTGTCGTTTCCGGCGCCGCCGTCGAGAGTGTCGTCGCCGGCGTTGCCGGCGAGCAGGTTGCCGGCGCCCGAGCCCGACAGGCTGTCATCGCCGGAGCCGCCGAGAGCATTCTCGATGTCCGCCAGGCTGTCGGTGTCGATCTCCGGGCCGCAGGCGGTGCCGGCGCCCAGGTCCACGGTCACGCCGGCGGTGGTTGTTTCGTAGCCGACGGTGTCGTTGCCGGCGCCACCGTCGAGGGTGTCGTCGCCGCCGGTCCCGGAAAGCAGATCGTCGCCGCCGTTGCCGGTCAGTTCGTTGTCGGCGTCCGAGCCGATCAGGGTATCGTCGCCCGCCCCCCCGACGGCGTTCTCGATGCTGTCGAGGACGTCGTTGCCGATGCCTGCGCCCGACGCCGCGCCGGCGCCCAGGTCCACCAGCACGTCCTCGGTCTCGCCTTCATAGGAGACGGTGTCGCTGCCGCCGTCGCCGTTGTACCGGTCATCCTCCACGCTCCCGCCGCCGAGGATGAGGTCGCCGCCGTCGCCGCCATGAACCGTGTCGCTCCCGGCGCCGCCGTCGAGCGTGTCGCCGCCGCCGCCGCCGCGCAGGACGTCGTCTCCCTCGCCACCGTCGAGGCTGTCGTTGCCGGCGTTGCCCCGGAGGTCGTCGTCACCGGCACCGCCCAGGAGCGTGTCCTGCTCCTCGTTGCCGAAGATGGTGTCGTTGCCGTCGCCGCCCATGAGCAGGTCGCCGCCGGGAACGCCGAGGCCGCACGACAGGGTCAGCTGAAACATGATGTCGTTGAAGTCCCGGTCACCCAGGTTGCGCAGATCTTCCCATGCCTGGAACTCCTGGCCGATGGTGGCCAGCCCGCCGGTGATCGACGTGTGATCCAGGTCGCCTGGATTCCTGAAGGGCTGGGTGAAATAGGTCTCTGACGCTCCCGTGTTCGGGTTTAGCGCGCCGTTGAGCACCCAACCGGTATCGATATCGCGCACCTTCCAGACCCCGGCATCGTCGAACACCCGCAGGTCCAGGGTGCTCGGATCATCGCCGTCCAACTCCGCTCGGTTCAGGTTGTAACCGTCGGGAATGAGGAAGAACCCCAGATTATCGAATTCGTCCGCCGTGAGCCGCAGGCCGGTCACGAAGTGGGCGAGCGTCGGGTTGGTTTGCACGTTGGTATCGGCGACGATGACCCGCGCCTCGAGGGTGGCGCTGTTGTACCAGCCGTAAGTGCTGGAGTAATCGGCGGACTCTCCCGCGAAGCGGATGGTCAATTCGACGTCGCCGATGCCGGCGGCGCTGTCGCCGTAGATCAGATCGTTGCCCGCCGCCCCCGTCGATCGTGTCATTGCCGCCGCCGCCGATCAGCGTATCGTCGCCGTCCGCGCCGTCGATCCGGTCGTCGCCGTCATTTCCACAGAGAACGTTGTCGCCGGAGTCGCCGGCGATGGTATCGTCGCCGGAACCGCCGAACACGTTTTCGATGCCGGTGACGATGTCGTCGCCGATCTCCGGTCCGCTCGCCCGCTCGTCGCCGAGATCGACGGTGACGCCTTCCGTCGTGGTCTCGAAACTCAGGGTGTCGTTCCCGTCGCCGCCGTCGTAGACGTCGTCGCCGTCGGAACCCTCGTCGCCGTCGCCGAGCCCGCCGACGATGCTGTCGTCGCCCGCGCCGCCAAGAACCGTGTCGTTGCCGCCGTTGCCCGACAGGACGTCGTTACCGCCCTGACCGTCGATGAACTCGCCGTTTTCGGATCCGATGACGGTGTCGTCGCCCTGGGTGGCGACGATGTTCTCGATGCTGACGAGTTCGTCCGTGGTGCCGTCGGGCAATACGACCGTGCCCGCCTCCAGATCGAACACCGCGCCGGTGTCGGTCCCGCTGTAATCGGCGGTATCGTCGCCGGGGCCGCCGTCTAGGGTGTCGTTCCCGGGATCGCCAACCAGCGTGTCGTCGCCCTCGCCGCCCAACAGGGAGTCGTTACCTGGGCCGCCGTCCAGCCGGTTGCCGCCGGCCGTGCCGATCAGGGTGTCGTCGCCCTCGCCGCCAATGGCGTTCTCGAAACTGAAGATGAACTCGCGCATTAACGTTTCGGGGAAGGTGGCGAGTTCGTTGGCCAGGTCGATGTGCACGTCGAGGATGGAATCGCTGTAGTCGACGGTGTCGGCGCCGGCGCCGCCGTCGAGACGGTCCCTGCCGTCGCCGCCCTGGGCGATGTCGTCCCCGCCGCCGGCCAGAATGGTATCGTCGCCGCCATCGCCGAAGATGGTGTCCCGGCCGAGGTTCCCCGAGAGTTCGTCGTCACCGGCGCCGCCGACGACGGTGTCGTCGCCGTCGCCGCCGAAGATGGAGTCGTTTCCCTCGCCGCCGAGAACACTGTCGTTGCCCTGATTGCCGGACAGCTCGTCGTTGCCGCCGCGGCCTTCGATCGTGTCCGCGCCGCCGGCGCCGAGAATGGTATCGTCGTTGTCGCCGCCCGCCAGGAACTCGTCCGAGGCGTCGCCGATGATGATCTCGCCCGGCGCCGCGAGTTCAACAAACACGGCTTCGATCCGCACATCGTTATCCATCAATAGTCTTCCCTTTTTCTCGCGCGGCGACAAGGAACTGGCTCAATGCCTTTCCCTCGGGAAAACCGGCCGCGCGGCGGCACCGGGCTCCAGGAACGGACCCAAAACTGGGGTGGTTTGCATTGACCATAAGTTGGAACGGCCCCGTCGATGCCGTGCGCATCGGTCGAGGTCTGTCTACATTGCACTGAGTTGCCCGTGGCGAATTGGTCGTCCTTGACTCAACGCGGCAATTTTATGGCCTGTTTGGGGGTAAGTCCAGATGAAAACCCGAAAATACTTACCCGTATGGGTTATTTTTTTTAAGGGCGCCGAAGTCCCGATCGGGACTGTGCGCAGATGTGAAAGAACGGACAGTCAAGCCCAGGGCCATCGCATTTCAGAACTGTTCGAGGAGTGAGGTGAGACAGGCGTTGTTCCAAGCGGCTATTTTGAACTTGGCGCGGAGCGACTCTTTTCTTGGATCTTTTCACAAGACGTTGAGGGCCATGTGACGAAGGATGGCAAGGTTCGGCGGTCCATTGTCCTTTCGGGTTCTGTCGCGGTCTTCGTTCATTTGGACATCGAGACACCAGTGCAGTCGCCTTTCCACGCCCCAGTGAGCACGAGCGACGGGATTGAAGCGGTCGGCCGTGAGGGGCTGGCTGAGCAAGTAGAAGGCAGTTTCGCTGGAGGTCTTGTCAGCGCTCTCGCGGTTCCGGGTGACTTTGGCGACAGCCTTCAGCCCCGGCCATTGATGCTGCGCTTGCAGCCAGTCGATGTGGGTCGAGACGACGGCGGTGCGGGTCTCGATGCGGCCATGATCGCCATCGAGCGTCGTGTTGGTGGTGGTGGCTTCGGCTTTCGGGTCGTCGAGGAAGGCCCCGACGTCGTCATGCGGCGTGCCCTGGTTGCCCTTCAGCGCCATGGCGTAGTCACCGCCCTGCTCGATGATCTGCCGGGCGATTTCACGCTGGCGGTTGCGCGCATCCACGGTCACGATCGTCCCCTTGGGGCACAGCAGTCTCAACAGCATGGGAACGGCGGTGATCTCGTTGGACTTGGCGTCGGTGGCGACTTGCGCCAACACCAGCCGCTGATCACAGCCCCAGGCCGAGATCATGTGCAGGGCAGACTTGCCGCTCGCCCGATCGAACGATCGCCGCACCACCTTGCCGTCGATCGCAACAACCCCATGGCAGGCCTCGGCGAAGCGCGCCATGAAGCGCTGGAAGCACGCGCCGAACTGCTCCGGATCGAGCAGCCGGAACACCCGGCTGAAGGTGTCGTGGCTCGGCGGGCCATGCTCGAGCTTGAGAAACTCCCGCAGGAACATCTCCTTCTCGCGCGCGAAAATCGACATGTCGACCGCCGTCCGACCGCCTGACAAGACCGTGCACAGGGCGATCATCAAAATCTCCAGCAGATCGTGTCGTCCGGCATTGCCGGTGCGCGGATCCTCAAGATCCTCATAGCATTCCGCAAAGCCTTCCAACGCCGCCTCCACCCGTAAAACCAGACCAAACACCGGTACAGCCGAGTCGCGCCAAAACCACAACCACCCACATACATGTCAATCAAATTCCAAATGCGATTCCCCTGTTTCCCGTGGCCACGCCCTTGTTGGCGCATCGCGCGCGGCCTATAACGGCTTCTTTCAGCGGCTGTCGTTTCGGCCGGAAGAGAGGGTTCTTGGCGATATCTTCGATGACGGGATTTGCCCGGTCGGTGGGCGAGGCGAACGATTGTTCGTGGACCTGGGAAGTGCGCAGCGTGAATGGCAAGGGCCTGGATGCCCGTTGCCGGCTGCCGACCGGGTTCGAGGCGCTCGAACTGAAGGCGAGGGAACGGGCCACCCGTAAGCTCAAGCGCGGCAGCGTCTGGATGAACCTGACGGTGACCCGTTCGGTCGCGCAGGCCGATATCCAGGTGAACACGGACGCGCTGGACCGGATCATCGCCATTCTTCCGGACATCCAGCGCCGTCTCCCGGAGTTCCGGCCCACCAGCGCCGAGGGGTTGCTGGGATTGCGCGGCATGATCGAGATCGTCGATCAGCAGCCCAGCGAGGAGGAGCGCGCCGCTCTCGACACGGCGCTGCTCGACGGACTTGACCGGACATTGGACGCGCTGGTGGCCATGAGGCAGGAGGAGGGCGCCCGCATGGCCGCCCTGCTCGACGGCCACCTCGAGCGGATCGGTATTCTCTGCGCGGACGCGGAACGGCTAGCCGCGCTCCAGCCCGAAGCCATCAGGGAGCGCTTGCGCGAGCAGGTGGCGGCGCTGCTCGAAACCGCCCCGGCCCTGCCGGAAGACCGGCTCGCTCAGGAAGTGGCGGTGCTGGCGACCAAGGCCGATACCCGCGAGGAGGTGGACCGGCTCAAGGCGCACCGCGAGGCGGCGGCGGTCCTTCTATCCGGCCCGGGACCGGTTGGCCGGAAGCTCGAGTTTCTCTGCCAGGAGTTCAATCGCGAGGCCAACACGCTGTGCGCCAAATCCTCGGACGTGGAGTTGACGCGCATCGGCATCGACCTCAAGGCGACCATCGATCAATTACGCGAACAGGTTCAGAACATTGAGTGACCGTCCCGCCGACCCGCCGCCGGCCATCAAACGCCGGGGCTTGATGCTGGTCCTGTCGTCGCCCTCGGGGGCGGGCAAGTCCACCATCGCCCGGGCCATCCTCGACCGGGATCCCGCGTTGACCATGTCGGTCTCGGCCACGACGCGCCCGCCGCGCCACGGCGAAGTAGACGGCAAGGACTATTTCTTCCTCGACCCGGTGACGTTCGAACGCATGGCGGCGGACAACCAGCTTCTCGAGCACGCGACGGTGTTCGACAATCGTTACGGCACGCCCCGCGAACCCGTGGAAGCGGCTCTCGCCGGCGGCCGGGACGTGCTGTTCGACGTGGACTGGCAGGGAACGCAGCAACTCAAACAGAATGCCCGCGCCGACCTGGTGAGCATTTTCATCCTGCCGCCCTCCCACGCGGAACTCGAACGCCGGCTGCATACCCGTGCCCAGGATTCCGACGAGGTGGTGCGCCGGCGCATGGCCAAGGCGGCCGACGAAATGAGCCACTGGGCGGAGTACGATTACGTCATCGTCAATCGGGTGGTGGAAGAATCCGTGGCCGCCGTGGACTCGATCCTGGCGGCGGAGCGGCTGCGCCGCGATCGCCAGACCGGCCTACACGATTTCGTCGGCGCCGTCAGCCGGCGCTGATTCAGCCCGGGGAGTCTCCCGGTCGCGGCCGGCGCGCCGTGGTCGTCACGTAAAGTCCGAGCCCGATGAGGACGATGCCGGCGAAATGAAAGGGCTGGAGCCCTTCGTTCAGGAACACGATGGCGAGCAGCGCGGAAAACACCGGCATCAGGTGGGAGAACAGTCCCGCCTTGTTGGCGCCCACCTCTCCCACCGCGCGGTTCCAGCAGATGTAGGCCAGAACGGACGCGAACAGGGCCACGTAGGCGATGCCGAGGACATTGGCGAGGGTGACCTCGAATCCGCCGAGGGTCGCGAATTCCCAGACGTAGAGCGGGGCGAGGATCAACAGCCCGATGGCGGTGATGGCCAGGAGAATGGCCAGCATTGGCAGGCCCGGAGGGATGCGCCGGAGCATCACCGAGTATATGGACCATACGAGCACGGCGAGCAGGATCCATAAATCTCCCCGGGTGAGTTCCAGGCTGGCGAGCACGGCGGGGTCGCCCCGAACGATGACCACCGTGACCCCGAGCAGCGAGACGGCGGTTCCCAGGATCTGGCGGGGGGTGACCGGCTCGCGGAACAGGGCGAGCGACATTATCGGTATCAGCACCGGCACCGTGGCGAAAATCAGCGCCGCGTTGGTCGCGGTGGTGGTTTGCAGCGCCACGTAGACGGAGATATGGAACAACCCCACGCCGGTGGCGGCCAGCGTGACCATGAGCTTCCAATGGCGGAGCAGGGTCCGGCGATGGGCCCAGAGCGCGGGCGCGGCGAAGGGCAGCAGCGCGGCACCGGCGACCGCCCATCGCCAGAAGGTCAGGGTGATGGGCGGGATGTCGCCATGAATGGCCCGGCCGAGCACGAAGTTGCCGGCCCAGCACGAAATCGCCACCACCAGAAGCAGGTAGGGGGATGGCGACGGCCAGGTTTTCCAGGGACGGTCGGACATCATCGCGGGAGCACTCTCAAGATGGCGCGCGGGTTCTGTGCGCGGCCAGCAGCCGTGCCAGGGCACAGAAGTCATGCACCGACAGGTCCTCGGCCCGGTGTGTCGGGTCGATGCCGGCGGAGACCGGATCGATACCGAGCGGCTTCAGGCTGCGCCGCAGCATCTTGCGGCGCTGGCCGAACGCCGCCGCGGTGACCGCTTCCAGCATGGGCCGTTCGGCGGCCGCCAGCGGCCGGTCCCGCGGCGTCAGGGTCACGACCGTCGAGGCCACCCGTGGCGGCGGAACGAAGGCCCGGGCATCCACGTCGAAATCGCGCCGGACATGGCAAAGCCATTGCGCCATCACCGACAGCCGGCCGTAGGCGGAGGTCCCCGCCGGGGCGACCAGCCGATCGGCCACCTCCTTCTGGAACATCAGCGTCAACTGCTGGAAATCCTGTGCGTCGCGCAGCCATTGGAGCAACAGGGGCGTGCCCACGTTGAACGGCAGGTTGGCGACGATCTTCCGGGGCGCCGGCGCCAGGGTCCGGACATCGACTTCCAGGGCATCGGCCTCGACGACGCGCAGCCGCCCCGGAAATGCGTCGGCCAGCTCGCCGATGGCGGCAATGCAACGCGGGTCCTTTTCCACCGCCACCACCAGCGGGGCGCCGGCCTCGAGCAGGCTCCGCGTCAGCCCCCCGGGACCGGGACCGATTTCGATCACCGACACGCCGGTCAGGTCGCCAGCGATCCGGGCGATCCGGCCGGTGAGGTTGAGATCGAGCAGGAAATGCTGGCCCAGCGAGCGTCGCGTCGCCAGGTTGTGCCGGGCGATGACGTCGCGAAGCGGCGGCAATGGCGGGCGAACCGTCGTCACCCGGGGGCCGATCCGGCGCGGCGCCGGGCCAGCGCGGCGGCCAGTTCGAGGGACGCCATCAGGCTGCTTTCGTCGGCCCGGCCGGTACCGGCGATATCCAGCGCGGTGCCGTGATCGGGCGAGGTTCGAACGAACGGCAAGCCAAGGGTGACGTTGACCCCGTTGTCGAAGTCCAGGGCCTTTAGGGGGATCAGCGCCTGATCGTGATACATGCAGATGGCGGCGTCGAAGGTGCGGCGGCTCCGGGGACTGAACAGGGTATCGGGGGGCAGCGGGCCGAACGCGTCGACGCCGTGGCCGCGAAGCGCGTCGACCGCCGGCTCGATCAATTCGGCCTCCTCGGACCCCAGTTCGCCCTGCTCGCCCGCGTGCGGGTTCAGACCGGCGATGGCCAGCCTGGGGCGCTCGATCCCGAAATCGCTCCGGAGGGCGGCGTCGGTGATCGTCGCCGTCCTTATGATCAGCTCGGTGTTCAACGTGGCGATGGCGGCACGGAGGCTGACGTGAATGGTGACCGGCACGACGCGGAGCGTCGGTCCCGCCAGCATCATGACCGGTGTCGCGTTTTCGCAGAGAGCGGCGAGAAATTCCGTGTGCCCCGGGAACGCGAACCCGGACTCGTAGAGCGCCTTCTTGTGGATCGGGTTGGTGACCACCGCGCCGGCGGTTCCCGCTTTCGCGAGGCCCACCGCCGCTTCGATCGCGCCAATCACCGCTGGTGCGTTGGCGGGGTTCAGCCTGCCCGGGATCGCCGGTTCCACGAGCGGCCGGTCAAGAACCGGCAGCGCGCGAGCGAAGACGGCGGGCACCTCCTCGATGGCGTCGACCACCTGGACCGGCACGTTCAGGCCCAGGGACGCCGCCAGCCGGCGGAGCCGGTCCGCGTCGTCGATGGCCACGAACGGGCTTGTTGCGCCGGAACGCCGCAGCCACGCCTTGAGGGTGATTTCGCCGCCGATACCGGCGGGCTCGCCCATGGTCAAGGCAATGGGTTTGTCCCCGCCCGGGCCGGCGGCCGCTCCCCGGGTCATATCCTGATATCGATGAGGGCCGAGCGGCGGAGATCCCTGAGATGACGCTGAGAGGCCGCGGTTAGGCTCTGTTCGCGAAGCATGCCCTCGACCAGTGTCCGCTGCTCGGTGACGTTTCCTTCTTCCCTGCGGTCGCAGACCATTACGACCACGACGCCCTCATCCGTTCGCAAGGGGGGCGTCATCTCCCCTGTCTTGAGGGGACGGACCAACTGGCGAAGCTGGTCCGGCAGTTGGCCGATCTCCATTTCGCCCATGGCCCCGGAGCGGTTTCCTCCCGCCTGGCGGCCGGCGGCTTCCAGTTCGGCGCATGTTTGAACCCCCTGGCTCAACGTCCGTGCCGTCTGCAGACGTTCGGCGACCTGCTGTTGCGGCGGATTGGCCGGCAACGGCAGCGACAGCCTGGAGAGGGTCACGATCACCTGTCCCTCCGCCAGACCCTCGGACACGCGCTTGTCGATCATCAGCAGCAAGGAATACCCCGCCGGCGTCCGAATCGGCGCCGAGACTTCGCCGGGCACCATCTGCGGGCAGTACGGCGTCCAATTGCTCGGGCAACTGTCCACGCCGGATCCAGCCGAGGTCACCGCCCAATGCCGCCGAGGCGGCCTGCGAGAAGTTACGCGCCAGCGACGGAAAGCTCGCGCCCTGGGTGAGCTGACCCAGCAGCCGCTCCGCGAGCTGTCTGACCTCCGCCTCCGCCGCCGGGCTGTCCACGGGCAGGAAGATATCCGCCACCCGGAATTCCGGCGCGCCGGCGTTCTGGCGCACACGCGCCATTTCGGTGTCGATTTCGTCCTCGCCGATCTGTATCCGGCTGCCTTCCAGGCGGTTGACCGTCTTGATCCAGCCGATTTCGGCCTCCACCTGATCGATCAGCGTCGCCATTTTCACCCCCCTGCTGCCCAGAAACCGGGGCAATTCCTCGGGGGACATTTTGACCTGCCGCGCAATTCGGTCGAGGGCGTCGTCGATTTCCTTCTTGGTGACGACCACGTTGAGCCGTCTCGCCTCCTGCACCTTCAGGCGCTCGTCGATCAGGGAGCGCAGGATTTGAGGGGCGATCCGTTGCCGCACCTCGGGCCGATCGTCCACATTGGAGGTGACCATCGTCAGCGCCAGCCGGTTTTCGAGGTCGTGGACCGATATGACGTCGTCGTTGACGATCGCCGCGATCCGGAGCCCTTGCTGGGCAAGGACACGGGTGTCGGGCATGAGAACCGCCAACCCGGTCGCAACGATCAACGCGATACCGACAAGAAGCTTTTTCATGGTGCTTTCGAGGTAATGTTCAAACGTCAGGATGCGTCTTCATCTTTTCCCGTCGATCATACGCGGTCCAAGACCGAGGGTCACCATCGGCGAACGTCCGGTGCCGCGGAAAGGCGCGCGTCAACCGCCGAAATTCCCCGCCCTGTGCTTGAATCCGGTTTCCACCTTCCCGAGCGTCTTGAAGGCGATCCGGAAAAACACCGAGTCCGACTCCTCGATATCGTCGTCCTCGAAATCGCGGTGCGAGTACTCGATGCCGAATTCGAGGCACTCGTCCTCGTAGGTCAACCCGACCCCGAGAATACGGTTGGTTCCGCTTCGCAGGTCGCGCGTACCGAAAACGCGGGTCCGCCAGTAGCGGCTCAACTGCGCCCTGAGCGCGGTATTGATTTCTTCGCGGGTGTCGACGTCCTCGCTGCTTTGTTCATCGAAAAAGACGTAGTTGCCCACGACGTTGAGGGCGTCGACGCCGAGCCGCCAACCCAGTTCGTTCCGCCTCGCGGTCAAATCGTCCTTGTTGAGGCGCGTCCGGTACGAGAGGTCGATGTATTGCTTGGGGGAAATCTCGATGGCGCCGACGAAATCGGAGACGTTGTCGCCAAGGCCCGAGCTGTCGGAGAACACATCGTCGTCGGTCTGAAACTGATAGACCTGACCGACGAAGATATTCGCGGTCGCGTCGCCGGCGCCCAACAGCCGCCAATTCACTCCATAGTTGACGCGTGTGCCCTGATCGACCCGGTCGAGGCCGGGAAAACGCTTGAATCCGAAGACGTTGCTTTCGTCGAAATTGAATGCCTCGCTGTCGTTGTCCGGGATTTTCTCGGGATTGCCCCAGTCGGGAGCGGCGACGAACTCGACCGTCGGCTCGATCACCTGCGTGATGAAGTCGCTGTCGCGGATAAAGGGCATTTGCCATTGCAGGCTCGCCTGGGGGAACACGCGGCCGGAATAGCCCGTGTAGTCACTCCGCCCGCTGGATCTTTCAAGGTCGGAAACATGATAACCGTCGGTCCATAGCGCGGTCGAGAAGGTCAGAAGGTCGCCGACGGGACCGAAGAACGGAATTTCCCATCCGAGGCGGCTGGACAGCCTCTGGGTATCGTTGCCTTTGTCGCGGGTGAGGACCGCGAGATTCATGTCCATCGTGGCGCGGCCACCGAACCTGTCGGGCCGGCTGACGAAATTGTAGTCGGCCATGGGAAAGACGAAGGGCAGCGTGTTCTGATTGACGTCCGAATCCATGGTGTCGAAGGCGTATCCGTTGGCGGCCAGATAGTTCCGTCCCCGGAACCCCTCGGCGAACACGCGCGAGGTCAGGGTCCGTTCGTCGCTGAAATCGTATTTCCGCAGATAGGTCCGGTCCGAGGCGCGGTTGACATCCAAGCCGGCGCGCCAGGTGTCGTCGATGTCGTAACGGAAGTTGCTGAAAACGTGACCGCGCGTGGTGTTCGTCGAATCGTTGGTGATGCTGCCCTGGAACAGCAGTTCGCCGCGCGTCAGCCGATGGCGATACTCGGCCTCCAACAGGGGACCCTCGTTGGTGGTGAAGGCCGGCGCCAGGGTCAGGTCGCTATAGGGGGTGATCGCCCAAAAGTATGGGATTTGCAGGATGCCTCCCAGATCCGACGAAATCCCGAAATCGGGCGGAAGAAACCCTGTTTTGCGTTTCACCGTCGGGTCCGGTTGCGACAGGTAAGGCGTGTAGAAGATGGGAACCCCGGCCAACTCCAGCCAGGCGTGCCTGAACTCCACGGTTTGGTCTTCCTGATCGTGGATGACTCTTACCGCCTTGATTTGCCAGATGGGCGGCGCCATCGGATCTTCGGGACAGAGATCGCACGGTGAATAGACGCCCTTGTTCATCTCGGTTCGATTGCCGTCCGTGCGGTTGCCGGTGGCGGCGGCCATACGGGTGCCGTCCGAGAGGATCGCCCGAAAGCTCTCGATCGCGCCGGTCTTCAGGTCGCCCGTGAGCTCCATGTAATTGGCGAACAGAACGTCGCCCGAAGGTTCCACGAGCGCGATATTCCCCGATGCGGTGATAAAATCCCGGGGCGCGTTGTAGGTGACGGTGTCGGCGAGCAGGATACGGTCGCCACGAATGATTTCCACGTTTCCGCTTGCCGTCGTGATGCCCAGTTCGCGGTCATGCGTTAGTTGGTCGGCGGTGAACAGAATGGGCGGCTCTTCGGCCTCGCCGCCGGAGCCCGCGTCGGCGGCGAACGCGGTCACGCCGCACAGAAGGTTCAACAGAAAGGCGGCGGCGACCGCGACGAAAGTCGAGATATAAGGCCGCCGGCCGGCGCGAGGAAGCCGCCTTGCGCGGCGATGGCCGCGCTGTTCGCCGGCAAACTCAATCGCAATCCTTGACAATCCCGCCGTCCCCTGAAGAGTCCCGCCCATCGTGCTCCGGCGCTTAGGTTTTGTTCATTCCCAAAGCCTTGTTGTTGTTCGGTCCCCAGCGGGAGTCACGATGTGTGACATCCGTTCAAGGACCGTCTCGCGATCAACATTCACCGGCCATGCGAATCATGCGTTTGCAGGGTCTTCCCCTTTGCCCGCCTTTTCAAGGCCGGAGTGACGATTTTCGGCCGACAATGCCCCGAAGGGCAACAACTCTCGGTGCCGGTCCCCGCGTCCCGACCCGATTTATACCGGATACGGGCCGCGAGACTAGAAGGTATGTTCAGGATCGACCGCGTGGATCGCCGCCCAGCCCTTGACGAACATGTCCCGGAGCGCGCCGCTCTGCGCCATATAGTTGTCCGAGAAGAACCGCGCGGACACCAGTTTCGAGCGGAGGAACGCCGGGTCGCCGTCGCCCGCCGCCAGCCGACGCTCGGCGACCGCCGCCGACTTCGCCATCAACCAGCCGCCGGCGACGATGCCCAGCAGCCGCAGGTAATGGGCGGCCCCGGCGGTGACGCGGCGCGGGTGCTCGGAATAGGTCTTGAGCAGCCAGTCGGTGGAGTCCGCCATGTCCTGAACGGCGTGGCGCAACTGGGCGCGGATCGCGGCCACGTCCTCGCCGGCGACCTTGCCAAGTTCCCCGTCGAACTCCCGCATGGTGGCGATGAGCCCGGTAATGGTGGCGCCGTTGTCACGGGCGACCTTGCGCCCCACCAGATCGATCGCCTGGATTCCGTTGGTTCCCTCGTAGATCGCCGCGATGCGGGCGTCGCGCAGGTGCTGCGGCACGCCACTCTCCTCGATGTATCCCATTCCGCCGTGCACCTGGATGCTGGTGTTGGCCACCTCGATGCCGATGTCGGTGGACCAGGCCTTGACCACCGGTGTCAGAAGGTCGACCAGCGCCTTGTGCCGGGCGGCCGCCCGCGGCTCCGGATGGTGCTTGCCGAGGTCGAGATTGGCGGCGGTGAAATACGTGAGCGCCCGCGCCGCCTCCGTCTGGCTCTTCATGGACAGCAGCATGCGCTGGACTTCCGGGTGATGAATGATCGAGACCGGTGACGGATCGTCGGAGCCGAGCATCCGGCCCTGGATCCGGTCGGCGGCATAGCTCCGGGCTTGCTGATACGCGCGGTCGGCGATGCCCACGCCCTCAAGTCCCACCGCCAGGCGCGCGTTGTTCATCATCATGAACATCAGGTCCAGTCCGTGGTTTTCCTCGCCGACCAGGTAGCCCACGGCGCCGCCGTCGTCGCCGAACGACATCACCGCCGTGGGACTCCCGTTGATCCCGAGCTTGTGTTCGATCGAGACGCAGCGCACGTCGTTGCGCCGTCCCGGTCGACCGTCGTCGTTGACCAGGAACTTCGGAACCAGGAACAGGGAGATGCCCTTGAGTCCCGGGGGCGCGTCGGGCGTGCGCGCCAGCACCATGTGAATGATGTTCTCGGTCAGATCGTGCTCGCCGTATGTGATGAAAATCTTCTGACCCGAGACGCGGTAGTGATCGCCCTCCGGGACTGCCCGGGTGCGATTTCGCGCGAGGTCCGATCCGGCCTGCGGTTCGGTCAGGTTCATGGTGCCGGCCCATTCGCCCGACACCATTTTCGCCAAGTAGGTGGTCTTCATTTCGTCGGTGCCATGCACCGACAGCAGTTCCGCTCCCGCCTGGGTCAGCATGGGGCACAGCCCGAACGCCATGTTCGCGGCCGTCCAGATTTCCGACACCGCCGTGGACACCAGCAGCGGCAGTCCCTGTCCGCCGTACTCCGGCTCGAACGGCAGCGTATGCCAGCCGGTTTCCACGAACTGGGCATAAGCTTCTCGGAAACCTTCGGCGGTGCGCACCACGCCGTTCTCGAACACGCATCCCTGACGATCGCCGACTGCGTTGATGGGCGCGAGCACCTCGGATCCGAATTTCGCCGCTTCGTCGAGGATGGCGTCGACCAGGTCAGGCGTCACGTCTTCGTGCCCCGGCAATGATCGAACGGCATGAAAATCGGCCAATTCGTTCATCACGAACCGCATGTCGGCCAGGGGCGCTGTGTAGGTCATGGGGGCTGGTTCTCCTCTCCGGCGTTGCCTAAATCGGCGGCATTCAACCTAATCGACGTTAACGTAAACGTCAAACTGGCCGGTCCCGCCGCATGGGCCAGCCGCGCGTCGCCGGCGAGGCGAATTCGCGGCGCTGCAATCAATTCGCCACGGAGTTGTCATATAGGGTTCATCATGGCCCCCTATGTTATGAATCGGAGGTTCGCGGAACCTCGGCGCAAACGGCATGGAGCCAGTACGAGGAGGTTTTTCAAAGATGACTCGAAGGCAAGACGTTCCGGAAACCGACCTGGGGCGAGTCGATGACGACGATATCCCGTCGAACGCCTCGCTCGAGCCGACCATCGGCGATGTGATCGTCGGGCGATACAGCCGGCGGCAGGCGCTCAAGGGCCTCTCGGCGGTCGCCGCCGTGTCCGTGATCGGCTCCGTGAGCGGCTCGTTTGCCGGCCGCCCGGCACGGGCCGAAAGCGCGGGAGAGCTGACGTTCCCCGAATTGCCGCACGGCATGACCGAGACCCACGCGGTCGCCGACGGCTACGAGGTCCAGACTCTCATTCGCTGGGGCGACCCGGTGATGGCGGACGCCCCCGCTCTCGATCCGCTCAACCAGACGGCCGAGGCCCAGGGCGGCCAGTGGGGCTACAACAACGATTATGTCGGCTTCATGCCGCTGCCGGCGGGTTCGAACAACGCCGACCACGGCCTGCTCTGCGTCAATTTCGAGTACACCAACGCTCACCTGATGTTTCCCGGCATCGCCGACGGCGAGCTGGACAAGCTCACCAAGGACCAGGTGGATGTGGAAATGGCCGCTCACGGCCACGCCGTGATTGAGGTCATCCGCGACAACGCGACGAACACATGGTCCGTGGTCCGTCCGAGCGCCTATGCCCGCCGGATCAGCGCCCTCGGAACGCCGTGCGCGATCTCGGGGCCGGCCGCCGGGCATGACCGGCTGAAGACCAATACCGATCCCACCGGCACCCAGGTGACCGGCACCCTCAACAACTGCGCCGGCGGCAAGACGCCGTGGGGCACCATCCTGTTCGCCGAGGAGAATTTTCACGGCTATTTCGGCGGCGACCCCGAAAAAACCTCGGAGGCCCGGAACTACAAGCGGTATGGCCTGAAGCCCGAGAGCAGCTATGCGTGGTCGCGCTACCATGACCGGTTCGACGTGGAAAAGGACCCCAACGAACCCAACAAGTTCGGCTGGATGGTGGAATTCGACCCCTACGACCCTGCCTCCACGCCGGTGAAGCGGACCGCGCTCGGCCGTTTCAAGCACGAAGGCGCCACCACCGTGGTCAACAAGGATGGCCGCGTGGTCGCGTACACCGGAGACGACGAGCGGTTCGATTATGTCTACAAATTCGTCACCAACGGCCGCTTCGATCCCGCCGACCGGGCCAGGAACCGCGATCTGTTGGACGACGGAACGCTTTACGTGGCCAAGTTCCACGAGGATGGAAAGCTCAACTGGCTTCCGCTGGTTTTCGGCACCGGCCCGCTGACCAAGGAAAACGGGTTCGCCAGCCAGGCCGACGTGCTGATTGAAACCCGCCGCGCCGCCGATCTGCTGGGCGCCACGCCCATGGACCGTCCCGAGGACGTGGAGCCGAACCCGGTGACCGGGGTCGTCTACATGAACCTCACCAACAACTCCAAGCGCAAGGAAGATGGAATCGACGCGGCCAATCCGCGCGGCCCCAACCCGCACGGCCATCTGATCGAAATGATTCCGCCGGGCGGCAGGGGCGCCGACAAGGATCACGCCGCGAACGAGTTCACCTGGGATATCTTCGTCCTGTGCGGCGATCCGGCCAAGCCGGAGGACGGCGCGCGGTACCACCCGGACGTGACGGCGAATGGATGGCTGTCGGCGCCGGACAACGTGGCGTTCGACACGTCGGGACGCGTGTGGATCGCCACGGACGGCGCGCCCAAGGCCGGTCTGGCGGACGGACTGTGGGGCGCCGAAACGGAGGGGCCGGCCCGCGCGCTGACCCGCCACTTCTATCGCACCCCGCTAGGCGCCGAATTGTGCGGACCAGAGTTCAACCCCGACGATACCGCGCTGTTCGTCGCCGTTCAGCACCCGGCCGATACCGACGGGTCCACGTTCGACAATCCATCCACCCGGTGGCCGGATTTCCAGCAGAACCTGCCGCCCCGACCATCGCTACAGGTGATCGTCAAAAAGGGTGGTGGCGTAATCGGGACATGATGTCCCGGCCACGCGGCCGACACGGCGAGGGGCGGCTTTTGCCGCCCCTTCTTTTGTTGAGCCCGGCCGCTAAAACGGGCTCGCGCACTCGGTTATGACGATACGGTCGATAGGTGGTGGCGACGACGCTCCGATACAACCTTCCGGAAACACAAAAAAACCACCAAAAAAACAGATGGTTGGCCAGTTCGGTCGCCGACCCCGTCTCACTGTGTTTCGAAGAACGCTGTGCCCCTAATAATTATTCTGCCATAAGCTGTGCACACCGGCAAAAAACAATTATATGAACGCCGAATGACGACGCGGTAACGCCGCCTTTTGTTGCGAATGCGAAACCTTTGCCTTCGTGCTGCCACAAATTTCACGCCTATTGGAGCCGTTGGGGCCGAGTAGCAATGGACAAGAGACGTCGGGTTGGGATCGGCGACTGGTTTTCCATCAAGGAACGCAGCTGCGCTCGATATGAGAAACCATTGTTCTCAAAGGATAAACGATGACTTTCCGGGTGTATGGTTTGGTTGGGGGCCTGGTCTTGTATGCCCTGGTGGTGAACCCTGCGGTGGCGACGGATAACGCGGCCCCGGCCGGCCGGGTCGAGTCCGACGCACCCGCCAAACAAGCGGAGGGCGCCACCGACCAGCGGCCCATGCGTCCGCTGCCTCCGAGGCCGGCGGGATCGCATGGCGGGGTCGATGCCGGAGGCCCCAGCCAAAGCGATCATTGCCGCTGGTTGGGCCAGCGCATTGTCAGTCTCCTGTCGCGGGACGATGCCATGACGGCCAAGGACTTCAATCCGTTCTATGAACGATTTGGGTGTCCGCCGGAGCATCTGGCCCAGGCCTTTGGGTGTGTGGTCGCGGCGGACGGGCAGGCCCAGGGCGATGATCTCGCCATGCGCGTCGACCGCTGTTGGACGGATCCCGTCGAGGGCCGGTACACGGCGCCAGTCGTGGGAGACGAAGAACCCGCCGCAGACGCGGAAGAAAAACCGCCGGGAGGAACCTGAGAGACGGTTCGGTAGTTTCCAGGGTTTGGATGTTTTCATCAACAACGTGACTTGTTTTTTTTAAGGGCAAACGATGATGCGGGTTTTCGGGGCAGTCCTGGTTGCGGCTGCCGTTCATGCTGCGATTTGGCACGTTTCGCGCGAGTCCGTCGAACCGGCGGATGCCGTGCGTCCCATCCAGTATCTGTCGTACAGCCCGTATCACACGCGGGTGAATCCGAAGGACGTCGCGCTCGTCCCGGCGGATCAGATCGAACGCGATCTCGAACGGATCGCGGAAGTATCCGATGGGTTGCGGACGTACTCCGTCTCCGCCGGACTTGACCGCGTTCCGGAGATCGCCGCGGATCTCGGCCTCGACGTGGTTCTCGGGGCCTGGATTGGCGACACGGAAAGCCGGGACCGCGAGGAGATGGACCTGGTGGCCGAGCTCTCCAGGGCGAACCGGAACGTTCGCTCCGTTCTGGTCGGAAACGAAGTCCTGCTGCGGAAGGAACGCACGGTCGACGAACTGATCGCGCTCGTTCGGGAGGTCAAACGACAGGTCCATGTCCCGGTGTCGACCAGCGAAATCTGGTACTTGTGGCTGCAGCACCCCGAACTGGTCAGCGCCGTCGACTATATATCAGTCCACATTCTTCCGTACTGGGAAGGAGTCGCGGCCGAACAGGCGGTGCCGTATACCATGGAACGCCTCGAGGACTTGCGAAAGGCGTATCCTGGTAAGAAGATCGTCATTTCCGAATTCGGCTGGCCGAGCCAGGGCTACAACAACCTGGATGCCAAGCCCGGCGCGTTGGCGCAGGCGAGCGTGATCCGCGAGTTCCTTGGCGAGGCTGACAGGCATGGCGTCTCGTACAACATCATCGAGGCGTTCGATCAGCCCTGGAAGACGAACGAAGGAAGCGTCGGCGCGTACTGGGGCGTGTTCGACAACACCGGACTTCCCAAGTTCGCCCTGACCGGCTTGGTCGAGGAGAGCGGCACGGTATGGAAAGCCGCCATGGCCGTCATCGTCGGGGCATGCCTCACTCTTCTGGGACTGTGGCGCGGCCGCGCCACCGGGGCTCATGCTCTTGCGTTCGCGGCGGCGGCGAATGGTGTCGGCGCGGCCGTCATTCTGGCGGCGGCCTATCCGTTCGAGAACTATCTCAACGTCGGGATCGGCATCATGTGGACGATCGGGTTTGTCCTGATTATTCCCCTGACCCTGATATCGCTGACGAAGCTCAACGAAATCTTCCATGTCGTGCTCGGCCGCCGGCCGAAACGTCTGATCGATGCGATGGGCGCGCGGCCGGTGTCGCGTTCGCTGCCGAAGATCTCGATTCACATCCCCGCGTACCGTGAGCAGCCGCAGATGCTGATCCAGACGCTGAACGGGATCGCCGCGCTCGACTATCCGAATTTCGAAGTGATCGTGATCGTCAACAACACGCCGGAAGCCGAATACTCGGCGCCGGTGGCGGAGCACTGCGAGCGGCTTGGCCCGCGGTTCAAGTTTCTCGATATCGTGGTCAAGGGTTTTAAGGCGGGAGCGCTCAACGCCGCCTTGGAGCACACCGCCCCCGATGCCGAGATCATCGCCCTGATCGACGCCGACTATGTGGTGCTGCCGAACTGGTTGAGCGACCTGGCACCCCTGTTCGACGATCCCCGGGTGGCCCTCGTGCAGGCGCCGCAGGATCATCGCGACGGACCCGAGTCGCTGTTCAAGACGGTGATGAACAGCGAATACGCCGGCTTCTTCGACGTCGGCATGGTCCAGCGGAACGAAGACAACGCGATCATTCAGCATGGAACCATGTGCCTGATGCGGCGAACCGCGCTGGAAGCGGTCGGCGGCTGGAGCACCGAGACCATCGTCGAGGACACGGAACTCGGCCTGCGCTTCCTGGAAGCGGGATACCTGACGCACTACACCAACACCCGCTACGGGCGCGGCCTGCTGCCGGATACCTTCGAGGCGTTCAAGACACAGCGCTTCCGCTGGGCCTACGGCGCCATGCAGATCATCCGCAAGCATTGGGCTCACATGCTGCCCCGCTCGAAATCGCTGAGCAATGCCCAGAAGCGCCACTTCCTGGTGGGATGGATGTTCTGGCTGGCCGACGCGCTCGGAACCGGCGCGGCCATCCTCAATCTGTTGTGGGTTCCGGTGATCGTGTTCGTCGGCGTGGCGATCCCGCCGCTGCCGTTTACCGTGCCCATCGTCGCCGCCTTCGTGATCGCCCTCGCGCACTGCGCGGTTCTCTACGCCAAGCGGGTGGACATTCCGTTCCATTGCGTGCCCGGCGCGGCGCTCTCCGCCATGAGCCTGCAACTCACCGTGGCGCGGGCGGTACTGACCGGTCTGGTGTCCGACGCCATCCCGTTCATGCGAACCGACAAGGGCGGAAACGCCAAGAAGCGGACCCAAAACCCCGTGGCGTGGGAGGCCGCGCTCGGAGCCCTGCTCGCTCTATCGGCGCTGGCGCTGGTGTTGACCAACGACAAGCAGGTCACCGAACTCACCATTTTCGCCGCGACGCTGGCCGTTCAGAGCGTGCCGTTCCTGGCGGCCGCGATGATGCTGGCGATCGAGCGAACCCAGAAATCCGACGCGGTGGCGACGGCGGTCGCCGTCGCGGCACCGCTGGAGCCGGTGTTGGAGCAGACCGCGATGGATCTGCGCGCGGACGCCGCGCGCGCGGCTTAATCGAGGGTGACGACCTTTCCGGGGTTCATGATGTTCCGGGGGTCGAGGGCACGCTTAAGCGCGCGCATGAGGTCCATTTCAACGTCCGATTTGTAGCGGGTCATATCGACCCGCTTCAAACGGCCGATCCCGTGCTCGGCGCTGAAGCTGCCGCCCAGGCCGGTGGCGATGTCGGCCACGATCCGGTCGAAGCGGTCCCACTCCGCGAGGAACGCCTTCGGGTCCGCGCCGACGGGCTGGCTCAGGTTGAAGTGGATGTTGCCGTCGCCGAAATGACCGAACGGCACCACCCGGATGCCCGGCATGGCCTGTTCCACGGCGGCGGTGGCGCTCTCGATGAACTCCGGCACGCGCGACAGCGGGACCGAGACGTCGTTCTTGATGCTTCCGCCCTCGGGTTTCTGACCTTCGGGAATGGACTCGCGGATACGCCAGAGCGCGTCGCTCTGGGCCTCGCTCGCGGCGATGACGGCGTCCTCCACCAGGCCCTCCTCGAACGCATCGGCGAGGATGCTCTCCAGGGTATCCTTGAGGGTGGCGTTGGACCGGGTGCTGGTCAGCTTGATCAGGGCATAGAACGGATGACGCTCGGTAAACGGATCGACGGTGTCGGGAACGTGCTTGAGCACGAAGTCGATACCGATCCGCGCCATGAACTCGAAGGCGGTCAGCGAGTCGCCGGCCAGTTCGTTGGTGCGGTTGAACAGATCCAGCGCCGCCCGCACGCTGGGAACGGCGGCGAGCGCGGTCTCGGCCGCCCGGGGCTTGGGATAGAGTTTGAGAACGGCGGCGGTGATGATCCCCAGCGTGCCCTCGGACCCGAGGAATACCTGTTTCAGGTCGTAGCCCGTGTTGTTCTTGCGCAACTCCCGCATGCCGTCCCAGATCCGGCCGTCCGGCAGCACCACCTCCAGGCCCAGAACCATGTCCCGGGCGTTGCCGTAGCGGACGACGGTGATGCCGCCGGCGTTGGTGGCGAGGTTGCCGCCGATGCGGCAGCTTCCCTCCGCGCCGAGGCTGAGCGGGAACAGCGCGCCGGCTTCCTCGGCCGCCGCCTGGACGTCGGCGAGAATGACGCCGGCCTCGAGGCTGATGGTGCGGTTGACCGGATCGATGGCCCGGATCCGGTTCATCCGCGCCGTGGAGAGCACGATTCCGCCATCGGGAACGCCGCCGCCCACCAGACCGGTATTGCCGCCCTGCGGAACGATGGCGATACCGGCGTCGGCGCACAATCGGACGACGCGGGCCAATTCCTCGGTGCTGGCCGGCTTGACCACGGCGGCGCAGGCGCCATGAAACAGGCCGCGCTCCTCGACGAGGAAGGGCTCGAGGTCGGCCGGATCGTCGATCCAGCCCTTGGGGCCGACAAGGTCCCGGATCGCGGCGAGCGCGCCGCCGGGAGGAGACGAGGTTTCTGGTTCGGACATGGGCATCATTCGCTCTACTTAAGGTGTTGGCCGGGCGCCCGCAACGTTCGCGGGACCGGTGTCATTCGTGGTCCATGTCCGGCAGCGCGCATGCCGCGGCGGGGCCGCGATTTTCGTTCTCGTCGCTTCCGGGCGCGGGGCGGGCCGCCGCGCGCCGCAGCCGGTCGTTGATGGCCCGGCCGAGCCCGGTCTCCGGGATGGGCGATACGGCCAGGCCCGCGTGGCCGCCCGCGTCCAGCTCTCGCAGCATGGCGAACAGGTTGGCCGCCGCTTCCTCCAGGTTTCCGGACGCGCTGAGGTTCAATGTCGCCCGTCCGGCGCCCGGCCCGAAGCCCAGCAGGGCTTCGCCGGGCCAAGGCGAAGCCGCGTTCAGGCGGAGCGGAAGGCGGGGCGCGTAGTGCCGGCTCTGCATGCCCGGCGAGCGGGCCGGCCCGGTTCCCGGGGGAGCCAGCGGCCCGACGATGGCCTCGATGGCCTCGGCCGCGAGTCCGCCCGGCCGCAACAGGGCCGGCGTGGTCGCCGCATACATCGACGACGGTGGATTCCAGCCCCACCCGGCAGGGGCCGCCGTCGAGGATCATGGCGACGCGGCCGCCCAGGGACTCGGCGACATGGGCCGCCGTGGTCGGACTGACTTGGCCGGACGCGTTGGCGCTCGGCGCCGCGACCGGGCGGCCGGCCGCCTCGATCAGCGCGCGCGCGACCGGATGATCGGGCGCCCGGACGGCGACGCTGTCGAGGCCCGCGCTGACCAGGAGCGAAACACGGCAGTCCGGGCGCCGTGGAAGCACCAGGGTCAGCGGGCCGGGCCAGAACGCCCGCGCGAGGGCGGCCGCCCGTTCGTTGAAGGTGACGATGGCCTCGGCCGCGTCCACGCCGCCCACGTGGACGATAAGCGGATTGAACCGCGGGCGGTTCTTGGCCGCGAACACGGCGGCCACGGCGCGATCGTCGGTGGCGTCGGCGCCCAGCCCGTAAACGGTCTCGGTTGGAAAAGCCACGACCTGGCCCTCGCGAAGCAGGCGGCCGGCCTCGGCGATCGCGTCGCGGGTGGCGTCGCGGAGAACGGTATGGGCGCGAGGGTGATCTGTCACGCTTCGGCGGTCGCGCCCCGGACGATGAAGTGGGGGTTTTCGAACCCCGGCTTTCCGTACAGCAGTTCGGTGCCGTCCGTCTCGATCACCGACCCGCCGGCGAACCGGGCCACGGCGTGACCGGCGGCGGTATCCCATTCCATGGTTCGGCCCATCCGCGGATAGAGATCGGCGCGCCCGGACGCCACCAGGCAGAACTTGATGGAACTGCCGGAGGAAATCAGCTCGCCTACGTCGTACTTGGCGAGAAAAGCATCGGTTTCCGGCGTGCGGTGGGAACGGCTCGCCACCGCCACCAGACCCTTTTCGGGGATGGTCCGGCAGGCGATGACCCGCGGCTCGTCGTCGCCGCCGTTGACGGCGAAGGCGCCGATGGCGCTGCCCCAGTAGGTGGAACCGAGAGCCGGGGCATGGACCACGCCCAGTTGGGGCCGGTTGTTTTCAATAAACGCGATGTTCACCGTAAACTCCCCCTGGCGCGAAACGAACTGCTTGGTGCCGTCGAGCGGGTCCACCAGCCAGAAGGGTCCCGTGCCCACGTCCGGAATATCGCCGGCGGCCACCGCTTCTTCCGCGACGATGGGATAGGCATCGGTGATTTCGCGGCGGATGGCGTCGACGATGAGGGTTTCCGCCCGCTGATCGGCTTCGGTCACCGGCGAGGAGTCGTCCTTGCGTTCGACCTCGAAGTCCGTGTTGTAGACTTCGAGGATCGCGTCGCCGGCGCGCAAGGCGATCTGGCGCACCCTTTCGACAAGGGCGGGATCGATGGTCAGGGTCAAGGGGCGGGCTCCTGGGATCGGGTTTGATGGGCGGCCTGAATGGCGCGCCAGATATTCTCCGGGCTGGCCGGCATGTCAATATGCCGAATCCCAAGCGGAGACAGGGCGTCGATGACGGCATTGATCACCGCCGGGCACGCGGCGATGGTTCCCGCCTCGCCCGCGCCCTTGATTCCGAGCGGGTTGGTGGTGCACGGAATGGAATTGAAACCGACTTCGATGGAAGGAATATGAGATGCGCGCGGAATCGCGTAATCCAGGAAAGAGCCTGACAGGAGTTGCCCGCTTTCGCGGTCGTAGACCGTTTCCTCCATCAGCGCCTGGCCGATTCCCTGGACGACGCCGCCGCGCACCTGGCCGGTGAGCAGGATCGGATTGACGACGGTTCCGAAGTCGTCGACCACGTGGTAGGCCGCGAGCTCCACCGCGCCGGTTTCCGGATCGATCTCGAGTTCGCAGACGTGACAGCCGTTGGGGAAGGTCGACGCCTTCGTCCGGTACCGCGCCACCGCCCTCAGTTCCGGCAGCATTTCCCCGGGCGGCAGGTTCTCCATGTCGCGGGCGGCCCGCGCAAGCTGGGTGATGCCGATGCCGCGGCTCGACCCCGCGACCGTGTATTGGCCGTCGGCGAAGCGGATATCCTGCTTGCGCGCCTGCAGAAGATGGCTGGCGAACACCTTGCCCCGGTCGATCAGCGCCTTGACCGCCTTGTCCAGGGCGGGTCCGCCCACCGGCAGCGACCGCGACCCGCCGGTTCCCTTGCCGAAGGGAATACGGTCGGTGTCGCCCTGCACCACGCGGATCCGTTCGATGGGGAGACCCAGGCCATCGGCGGCGATCTGGGCGTAGGCCGTTTGGTGGCCCTGACCGCTGGACTGGGTGCCGATGAGCACTTCCACGGTGCCATCCTCGAGAAAGTGGACGGTGGCCTCTTCCTCGTCGAAGCCGCAGATCTCCACGTAGGTGGACATGCCGATCCCCCGCAGCCGGCCGCGTTCGGCCGCCTCCGCGCGGCGCGCCTCGAAACCGGCCCAGCCGGCGGCGGCCATGGCGTCGTCCATGTTGCGCGCGAAATCGCCGCAGTCGTAGGTGGGTCCCGACGCCGTGGTGAAGGGCATCTGGTCGGGACGGATGAAATTGCGGCGGCGGATCTCGTCCGGCGGGAGGCCGAGCTCGCGGGCCGCCGCGTCCATCAGCCGCTCGATCAGGTAGGTGGCTTCCGGCCGCCCGGCGCCGCGATAGGCGTCCACCGGCACGGTGTTGGTGTAGACGCCCTGGCAAACCGCGTGGATGGCGGGAATGGCGTACACCCCGGACAGCATGCATCCGGTCATCTGCGATGGGATGGCCGGCCCGAAATGGTTGAGATAGGCCCCCATGTTGCCGAGGGTGTGGACGCGAAGCGCGAGAACGCGCCCGTCGGCGTCGAGCGCCGCCTCCACCGTGTTGCGCTGATCGCGGCCGTGGGTATCGCAGGTAAAGGCCTCGCCCCGGTCGCCGGTCCACTTGACCGGCCGCCCCAGTTGCTTGGACGCCCACAACGACAGCGTTTCCTCCGCGTAGTGAAACGCCTTCGATCCGAAGGCGCCGCCCACGTCTCCGACGATCACGTGAACCGCTTCCTCGGGGACCCGGAGCGTGTGCTTGGAGATGGCCTCCTTGGTGCCGTGGGCGCCCTGGCAGGACGTGTAGAGGGTGTAGCGGCCGGAGACCGGATGGTAGTCTCCCACCACCGCGCGGGGTTCCATGGCGCAGGGCACGAGCCGGTTGTTGACCAGTTCGATCCGGGTGACGTGGCTGGCGCGGCCGAGGGCGTCGTTCACCGCCGCTTCATCGCCCCGTTGCCAGAAGAACGCGAGATTGCCGGGCGCGCCCTCCCAGATCCGGGGCGCCATATCCACGATGGCGTCCTCGATGGCCGCCACCGCCGGCAGCGGTCTGTAGTCGACGTCGATCAGTTCGAGCGCGTCCCGCGCCTGATCCAGGGTTTCGGCGACGGCCATGGCGACGGTGTCGCCGACGAAACGCACCCGGTCGCGGGCCAGCAGCGGCCGGCCGGGGCGGGGCGCCTTGGTGCCGTCGCGATGTTTGACCGGCACGGCGCACGGCAGATCGCCGAGGCCCGCGGCCGTCGTGTCCGCGCCCGTGTAAATCGCCAGAACGCCGGGCGCCTTGGCGGCGGCGGCGGTATCGATGCCGGCGATCTCGGCATGGGCATGGGGGGAGCGCAGGAACAGGGCATGGACCTGGCCCGGCAGCGACACGTCTCCGGCGAAGCGTCCCTTACCGGTGAGCAGCCGAGGATCCTCGGTCCGGGGAACCGGTTGGCTCAATCCGAATTTTCCCATCAGGCCACTCTCCCAGCCGCCGGCGCCCGATCCATGGTCAAGTCCATAAGGAGGCCGGATTGTCCAGCGTCTCCGAGGATACCGATTCGGCGACGAACCGCCAGGCCTTGATGTCGCCGCTCCAGAAGTCGCCGTCCAAACCGGCCTTGATCTTGAGTTTCTCAAGGAATTGTCCCGGCCGAGGCAACGACTCCCATACCTGCGGCAGGAACAGCGCGCGCCGGTCGCCGGCCTGGATGATCAAACCGTCGATGTTCGGCCTGAGCTGGGCGAGCAATTCGAATTCCGTGCCGAAGGTCATGGGTGACGTCGGGCTCAGGACCGAGATGGACACGGCCAGCCCGGTAAGCTCGTCGCGGCTCAATTTCGCGAACCGGCTGTCCTTGAAGGCGGCGGCGAAGCCGTTCTCGGCCACGTCCACGATTAGCGGACGATACGCGCTCGGCGATCCGATGCAGCCGCGCAGGCGGTCGTCGCGCTTGAGCGTGACGAAGCTGGCGCCCTCGTCGCGGAGCGCCTCGGGGTAATCACCCATGTCGACGCCCACCGGACGTTCGAAATCGAGGCCATGTTTGATGGAGGTCGCGGCCACCCGCAGTAGGGTCGCGCCATGCGTGTCCAGCAGTGCGCGCGTTTGTGCCGCGAGGGTCTCCGATTCAGCCTGTTGCTCGGCGTTGGCTTGGCCGCCGGCGTTCGTGTCTTCGGTGAACATCCAGGCGCCGTAGCCCACCACCCGATTGCGATCGCCGGCGGTGTCGCCCGAGTTTCTGAGGTCGAGCGTCGTCGCCCGCAGGCCGCGCCGGCGGGCGAGCGTCAACAGACCGGCGACCGGGACGCGGCCGCAGGCCTGGGCGCCGCCGATGGCCGAGGCGTCTAGGGTTTCGATGGCCTTGCAGGTGGCGGCGTCGATCTCCCGGGCGGTTTCGTAATCCAGGTAATGACTCAGGTCCGAACTGATCACGATCAGCGTTTCCGGTCCGCCCCACAAGCGTTCCAGGACAACGGCCACCTCGTCGCCGCTGGCCCGGCCAACGACCAGGGGAACGAGTGAGAACTCGTCGAAGATCTCCTGAAGGAACGGCAGGTGGACCTCGAGGCTGTGCTCATCCTCGTGGGTGGCATCGAACACGGAAACCTGGGGCAGGGATATAATGCTCTCGATGGCCTTTTTGTCCAGCGGGACCGCGCCGAGCGGCGTCTCGAACGCGTCGGCGCTGCTCACGGCGAGTCCGTTTACGGCCACCCGGTGGCATGGTCCCAACAGGACCACCCGTCGGACCACGCCGGCGGCGGGCGCAAGGCGTGCGTAGGCGGACGCGGCGACCGCGCCCGAATACACGTAGCCGGCGTGGGGGGCGATGATCGCCTTGGGAGTCGGCCCTTCCGGAACCGTTGTCTCGGCGTCGGCGAGGAACCGCCGCACCATGGTGTCGAGGTCGCGGGGATTGCCGGGATAAAACGCCCCCGCGACGGCTGCATGCCGGATATGCATCATCATCGGGGCTCCTTTGTTGTATGATATTAGCGTAAACGCAGGCGGCGCGGCCAGCCTGAATTCAGTGGATCCCTCCAAGATGGGCGGGCCGTGGTTCGCATATGGCGCGCGCCGGCGCCGATTGCCGGCGGAGGAGGATGACCATGGCCGAGCTACCCATTGAATACAAAACGGAAAAAACGTTCGAGGGCGCGGTGACCGGACGCTACTGGCATATGCTGGAGGACGGGCGCGTGCAGTGCGACGTGTGTCCCCGCTACTGCAGGCTCCACGAGGGCCAGAGGGGGTTGTGCTTCGTCCGCGCCCGCCAGGGCGACGGGATCGTGCTCACCACCTATGGCCGTTCCAGCGGGTTCTGCGTGGATCCCGTGGAGAAAAAGCCGCTCAATCACTTTTTGCCGGGAACGCCGATCCTGTCGTTCGGCACCGCCGGCTGCAATCTGACCTGCAAGTTCTGCCAGAACTACGACATCAGCAAATCCCGCGAGGTGGACACGCTGTGCGACGAGGCGACGGGCGGGATGATCGCCGATGCCGCCGTCGAGACCGGCTGCCGAAGCGTGGCGTTCACCTACAACGATCCGGTGATCTTTCTCGAATACGCCGTCGACGTGGCCGAGGCCTGCCATGCCCGCGGCCTCAAGACGGTCGCGGTCAGCGCCGGATACATCTGCGCCGAACCGAGGGCCGAGTTTTTCCGCCACATGGATGCCGCCAACATCGATCTGAAGTGCTTCACCGAGGAGTTCTATCAGCGCCTGTGCAGCGGCCACCTGCGGCCGGTTCTGGACACGCTCGTGTACCTCAAGCACGAAACCGACGCCTGGTTCGAGATCACCACGTTGCTGATTCCCGGCGAGAACGACTCCGATGCCGAACTGGAGGCCATGACCCGATGGGTGGTGGACGAATTGGGCCCCGACGTGCCCCTGCATTTCTCGGCGTTTCATCCCGACTGGAAGATGATGGATACGCCCCCGACCCCGCCGGCGACGCTGACCCGGGCCCGGCAAATCGCCATCGGCAACGGCGTCCGTTATGCCTACACGGGCAACGTCCACGATCCGGAGGGCGATTCCACCTATTGCCACGGTTGCGGACGGCGGGTCATCGGACGCGACTGGTACGAACTGAACCACTGGGCCCTCACCGACGACGGCCACTGCGTGCATTGCGGCGCCGCGTGCGCCGGCGTGTTCGACGGGCCGCCCGGGGACTGGGGCCGCAAGCGGCGCCCGGTACGCCTGGCCCCAGAGCGCCGGGCGCTATGAACGGTGCCCCACCCAACTAACCCTTTCTTTTGATGACAACGAAGTTACATAGTGACTGTGTCAACGACCGCGACCCCGGCTCCAACGAAAGGACCGTCGATGAAGATCAGCTTCGCCGCCCCGACCCTGCCCGACACGGGCGTTTTTGTGGTTGGCGTCCTTGAAGACCGCCAGCTTACGCCCTCGGCCGCGCGGCTGGACGAGCAGATGAAGGGGGCCATCACCCGGGCGATGGCGGCGAGCCGCTTCAAGGGAAAGAAGGATCAGAGCCTGGCGATCGCGGCGCCCGCCGAAACCACGCTCGACCACGTCCTGCTGGTGGGCCTGGGCAAGGCCGGCGAGATCGATGCGCTGCGCGCCCAGGCGGTGGGGGGCCGCGTTTATGCCGCCCTCGGGCCGCAAGGGAACAAGAGCGCGGCGGTCGCGGTGGACGCGCTGGAGGGCTGCTCCATGACGCCGGCTGAAATGGCGGCTGAGCTGGCGTTCGGCGCCCGGCTGCGCTCCTATCGCTTCGACAAGTACCGGACAAAGGAAAAAGAGGACGAAAAGCCGGGACTGCGGTCCCTATCTATCCTGTGCGACGGCGCCGCCGAGGCGCGCAGGCTGTTCGCTCCGCTGACGGCGGTGGCCGAGGCGGTGTGTCTGACCCGCGATCTGGTGTCCGAGCCCGCCAACGTCATTCAGCCGGAAACCCTGGCCGCCGAGGTGAAGAAGCTGTCGAAGCTGGGCCTCAAGGTGGAGGTCCTCGGCGAGGCGCAGATGAGGAAGCTCGGCATGAACGCGCTGCTGGGCGTGGGCCAGGGCAGCGCCTGCGAATCCCAACTCGTGGTCATCCAGTGGAACGGCGCCTCGAAACCGGAGACCAAGGGCAAGAAGGACAAGAAAGGCAAAAAGGGCGACGCGCCCCTCGCGTTCGTCGGCAAGGGCGTCACCTTCGACACCGGCGGCATTTCCATCAAGCCGGCCGCCAACATGGAAGACATGAAATGGGACATGGGCGGGTCCGCCGTGGTCATCGGGCTGATGAAGGCGCTCGCCGGGCGCAAGGCCAAGGTTGACGCGGTCGGCGTTGTCGGACTGGTGGAGAACATGCCGTCGGGCACGGCGCAACGGCCCGGCGACGTGGTGGTGTCCATGTCGGGCCAGACCATCGAGGTGATCAATACCGACGCCGAGGGCCGGTTGGTTCTGGCCGACGCGCTCTGGTACACCAAGGAGCGGTTCAAGCCCCGGTTCATGATCGACCTGGCGACGCTCACCGGGGCGATCATCATCGCGCTGGGCGAGGAGAAGGCCGGCCTGTTCTCCAACAACGACGAACTGGCGGATCGTCTCCGCGCGGCCGGCGAGGCGGTGAGCGAGCCGCTGTGGCGGATGCCGCTCGGCGAGGAATACGACAAGAAGATCAAGTCCGACATCGCCGACATGAAGAACGTGGGCAACCGCGGCGGCGGCAGCATCACCGCCGCCCAGTTCCTCAAGCGGTTCGTGGACGACACGCCGTGGGCGCATCTCGACATCGCCGGCGTCACCTGGTCGAAGAGCGACAAGGCGACCACGCCGAAGGGCGGCACCGGTTTCGGCGTGCGCCTGCTCGACCGGCTGGTGGCCGATCACTACGAGGAGTCGTAGGCGGGGAGGCGCGGTTCGACCAGGCGGGACCCGTCCGATGACCGACGTGGCGTTCTACCATTTGCAGCGGTCGCCGCTGGAACAGGTCCTGCCGCGTCTACTCGAGAAGACCCTGGCCGCCGGCAAGCGGGCCGTGGTGCTGGCCGGATCCGAGGACCGGGTGGAGGCGCTGGCCCTGGTTCTATGGACCTATCACCCGGATTCGTGGCTGCCCCACGGCACCGCCAAGGATGGCGACGCGGAGCACCAGCCCGTCTGGCTGTCTCCCGACGACGAAAACCCCAACGGCGCCAGCTTCCTGTTCCTGACCGACGGCACGGACTCGCGCGACATCGGCGCCTTCGAGCGATGCTTCGACCTGTTCGACGGCAACGACGACGACGCCTTGGCGGCCGCCCGCGAACGCTGGAAAGCCCGCAGGGACGCGGGCCACGACGTCACCTACTGGCAACAGACCGAAAGCGGCGGCTGGGAACGGAAAGCCTGAACCGCCCTCATACCAACGGCCGTTAATAATGACCCTTTGTGATCGTGTTTCCCGCTTCCTCGGCAGGAGGGGCCGCGCGGGCGATGGGGACCCATCGTCAAGCGGTCCGGACGCCCCGAGGATGCGGGAAACCCGACCCTCCGGGCGGCCTGTCGAGGTTTCCGGACGGCGTCGCGCGGCGCTTATGATGCTCCCGCATCACCGCGCACCACGCTCCTTGCCGGAAACCTCGACAGGCCGTCACAAGGGGTCATTATTAACGACCGTTGGTATCAGTCCGGATGCTTGATCACGGCGCGGTAGGCGTGCCAGCTCGCGTGCCGAGGAGCGGCAGAGCCACCGCCAGCCCGATGTACAGCGTGAACAATCCGGCGAAGGTGAAAACCACGATCATGGCGGCCCACGCCATCATCACCCGGAAGTTCACGATCACGGCGACGACGCTGATCACCAGCGCCTGGATGATATCCGCCTTGCGATCGAGCATCAGCGGCAGCGAGAACACGCTGGACACGAACGCGATGCCGGCCATGACGCTGCCGACAACCGTGCCGATGGCGAGGAATATGAGCCCGTCGGCGGTGAACAGGGTGGTGTTGACGATGTTCTGGATGCTGAGATTGACGTGCGGAAACGACACCGCGAAGGTCATCACCGCGAGGCGCACCCAGATGATCAGGAACAGGACCAGGCCCAGCCCCATCCCGAGCAGGTGAACGGGGTTGACCCGCCATGCGTTGAGGGCCCTCGCCAGGGACGGTTCGCGGCCGGCTTCCAGGTCCCGGCTGATGGCGTAGAACCCCACCGTCAGCGCCGGACCGACCAGGAGAAATCCGGCCGTCAGCGGCGCGATCAGGTATTCGAACCCGGTCACGTACAGTCCGATGGTCAGAAGGAACCCCGCCAGGACGAAAACGCCGCCGTAGGCGAGGCTGGTGATGCCGGCGCGTTTGAAGTCCCTCCATCCGGCGCCGAGCCATTTGAAGGTGTCGTCGATGGAGACCGTGTTGATCCGGTCGCCGTAAGGTAGAAGGTTTGCCGCGGGTGCGGGTGTCTGCTGGCCTGCCATATTTTTTCCTCCCCTGTTCCAATCCGCTCCCGTGACGCCGTTTTGCTCTTATTTCGGCCATGGACCGGGGGCTTGCGGAAGCGCCGGTCCCGCGTCTCGTTGGCGGTGAACACTGTGGGGTGAATCTTGCGTCGCCGGCACCCGCGCGGTCAAGAGCGACCTGCGGCCGCGGTCAGATTTCGCCGCGGATTTTTCCCGATAGAAGGGCCCGGGTTTCCGCGAGCGCGTCCTTCAGCCCGAGGCGGCGGACCTCCACGCCGTCGGGAAAGGCGCCGAGCAGGCGCGAGGGCAGCATGCGGTCGAGCATGACGAACACGCCCCGGTCGTTGGCGCGCCGCACCAGCCGGCCATACGCCTGCTTCAGTTTCAGCCGGGTCAGCATGTCGTCGTACTTTCCGCCGAACTTCTCGCGCCGCACCCGGTGCAGGATATCCGGTCGCGGCCATGGAACCCGGTCGAACACGATCAGCCTGAGGGCGCGGCCGGGAACGTCGACGCCGTCGCGGACCGCGTCGGTTCCGAGCAGGCACGTGTTCTCCTCGGCGCGGAAGATGTCCACCAGCGTGCCGGTATCGAACGCGTCCACGTGCTGGGCGAGAAGCCGCAGACCGGCCTGTTCCAGGGGCGCGGCGATGCGCTCGTGGACGGCGCGAAGACGCGCGACCGCCGTGAACAGCCCGAGCCCGCCGCCGCCCGCCGCCAGGAACAGCTCGCGGTACGCCGCCGCCACCTGGCCGGGATCGTCGCGGTTCAGGTCGTTGACCACCAGGACGCGCGTGTTGGACGCGTAGTCGAACGGCGACGGCAGCGCCGACAGAACCGGGGGCGACGCCAGATGGCGGACACCGGTGCGGATTTCGGCGGCGGCCCAGTCGGTGTCCTCGTCGCCGGTGCCGTCTCGAAGGGTCGCCGAGGTCACCAGCACGCCGTGCGCCGGCCGGGCGACCAGTTCCGCGAACGGTTGCATGGGATCGACGAAATGCCGGTAAAAGCCCACGTCCAGGTCGCGGCCACCGGCGCGCTCCACGCCGAACCAGTCGACGAAGACCGGCGGCGTTTCGCCGTCGAGCGCCCGGAGCATGGACCGCCAGCCCTTCACCGGCATGACCGCGCGGCGTTCGAGTCCGCGCCGGGTCCGCTCGATGCGCTGGCGCGAGGCGGTATCCAGCTCCGACGCCTTGTCGTCCAGTACCCGCGCCAGCGCGCCTTTCAAGGTGGCGAGCGGCGCGTCCAGCCGTTCCAGGGCGGCCTCGAACGCGCGCGCCGCGTCGAGCAGGCCGGCAACGGGCGGCTGCACGCCGGTCTCCAGGCTGTAGGCGGAGGCCGTGTCGCGGCCGCGCGCGTAGACCTGTTGGCGGACGAGCGCCAGGAACGTCTCCGCCGGGCCCGCCGGCGCTTCCCCGGCCAGGCGCTGACGCCACCCGGCGCCGGGCAGCACGTGCCCCGCGCGGACGGCGTCGCCAAGCGCTTCAACCGCCTCCGCGTCGCCGGCGATCAGGTCTTCGAGGCGCTCCGCGAGGCCCCGGCGGCGCGACCGGCCGCCCTGTTCGGCGCCGCGCAGCCAGCGGCGCAACTCGGCCGTTTCCCGGCCCGTCAAGTGCAGCGAGAACGCCGAGTTGGCGGCATCGAACAGATGGTGTCCCTCGTCGAAGATATAGCGGGGCGCCGGGCCGTGGTCCTCGCCGCCGAGCGCCGCCTGGGCCATCACCAGGGCATGATTGGCGACCACGATTTCCGCGCGGCGCGCCTTGCGGATGGTCCGTTCGATGAAGCATTTCCGATAGTGTCGGCAGGCGCTGTAGATGCATTCGCCCCGGGTGTCGGTCAGGGCCGCGGTCACGCCTTGCCCCATCAGGTCCGCGAGCCAGCCGGGGAAGTCGCCGCCGACCATGTCTCCGTCGCGGGTCGCTCCCGCCCACCGCGCCACCAGTCCGAGCGCGACGAGGTCCGCTCCCGGATGGGTCCGCGCCCGCGCCACCGCCTCGTCGAAGTTCAGAAGGCAGAAGGTGTTTTCCCGCCCCTTGCGAACCACCACCTTTCTCGCCTTGACGCGCGGGTCGGGATAGGCGTGGTCGAGTTCGTGGTCCAGTTGCCGCTGGAGATTGCGCGTGTAGGTGCTGATCCACACCGCGCCCTTGTTTTTCCGCACCCAGACCATCGCCGGCGCGATATAGCCGAGCGTCTTGCCCACCCCGGTTCCGGCTTCGGCCAACACCACCTTCGGCTCTCCCTCCCGATCGCGCGGCGCGAAGGCGAATGTCACCCCCGACGCGTAGTCGACCTGTTGCGGCCTGGGTTCGCTGCCGGTGCCGAGCAGCCGCACGAGGCTGGCGCGCGCTTCCACCGGCTCCACCGGCCAGTTGTCGGGCGGCGGCGGCGGCGCGTAGTCCTCCCATTCGCGCAAGCGGTTCCAGACCTTGAGGCCGGCCAGCGCATCGACCGGCCGCGAGTCCTCGCTGGCGCCCACGGCCGACAGCACCGCCTTTCCCCAGGACCAGTTGCCGTTGGCCAGCGAGCGCGCGACCGGCGGCCCGTCGTCGCGGGGCGACGCCGTCAGTTCCGCCAGCAGCGTCCGCGCGCACTGGAACAGGCTTTCGGCTTCCTGTTCCAGGGTATCCGGCGCGGACAGGATCAGGGCGTCGGCGAGGCCGCGGATGGTCGGCACGCAGAACCGGGCCGGGCGAACGAAGGCGTACAGCTCCAACAGATCGAAAGCCGAAAACAGCGGAATGCCGAGGCGGCGGGCCACGGCCTTGCGATGACAGACGAAGGGCGCGGCGCCGTCGGCGATCCGCCTCGGCCGCCTGGGCCGGGGACAGCGTCTCCACTTCGCCGGTGGGAAGCAGCCAGACGGCGCGGTTCATGCCGACCGCCACCGCCGGGGCATCGGGCAGCCTCGCCCGGGCGGCTGATCGGGTCGCGGAAGAGGGGACGCCAGTCATGTGGGATACTATAGCCGCCGAGGGCCCCGGGAACCATGCATGGCCGGCGGCAAAATCGCGAAACCGGCGGGCCGGCGCGACGTGAGCCCGGGGAGCGGTTTGTCAGGCGGTGGTTTCGAGGCCGCCGCACAGTTTGGCGATGGCGTCGAAATACGCGCGCCGCCCGGCCATCATCAGGTCGTTGTGGCCGGCGCCGGGAACCGTGACCAGCGTCTTGTCCGCCGCCGGCGACGCTTCATGGAGGTCGATCCCGTCGCCGACGGGGATGATCCAGTCGCGTTCGCCATGGATGATCAGTGTCGGAAGGTTGGCGCGCGAGATCTTTTCCAGGTTGCCGAAGCCGTCCCGAGCCTCGTCCGCGCCGGGAATCCGCAGGAAACCGATTCGCTCGATCAGCGCGAACGTGTGGGCGAAGCCGCTTTCGATGATCAGGCCGGCGAGCTCGTCCGCGCACGTGTCGGCGATCTCCAGGGCCGCGGCGCTGCCCAGCGAGCGTCCCATGACGAACAGGTCGCCGGCCTCCACGCCATGTTCCGCCAGCACCCCCCGCGCCTTCCTGAACGAGGTTCGCGCGTCGTTGACGAGCGCGCTGGAGGTTGGCGTCCCATCGCTGGCCCCATAGCCCCGGTAGTCGATGACGAACAGCGACATTCCGAGGGAGGTATAGAACGGCGCAATGGTGTCGTAGTCGGAGGCGATCTCGCCATTGCCGTGGAAATAGACGATGACGGGCGCCCCCGGCCGGGCCGCGTAGATCTTCCCGCCCACCGAGAGATCGCCCTCGACCGGGATCCGGACGTTATGGACATCCGCGACAAGACGCGGACTTCCGGTTTCCCTGCGCGGGTAAAACAGCACCCCCAGTACTTCCGGACTATCGAGCACCTTGTATGTTTTTTGCGTCATCTTTGCGTCCCGCCGTCCCACCGCGATCTTCGCCAAGGCGCTCCATTCCGCCCATTCGAACCAGGAGTATCCATCGAGCGTTGTCCCTTACTCCCCCCGGGCCGCCAAATCATCCTAAAAGTGCAATCGGAATCGGCCCGCCCCGGTTTTCGTCCCGGCCTCTTCCGCGAGTGCCCACCGGTTCGGACCGGACGGCAAGGCGCGGCGCGCCGATTTGCGGCGGAGCGACGCGTACCATTGTGAAAATGAACCCGGGTTGGTAGGGTGCGCGAAATTGTTCAAATTCTTGGTCGCGGCGCCCTCGCTCTTTCTATCATCTTCGAGCCGGGACCAGCATGGTGACAGACAATGCCGAACCGTTCGACAGGAACCGCGCGTTTCTCGGGCAAGACCCGATGGTTGGTCGCGGGCGTTCTCGCGCTGCCGCTGATCGCGGGCGCGTGCGAGGAGAAGAACACCTATGTCGCGCCGCCGCCGCCGAAGGTGACGGTGGCCCAACCCATCCAGAAGCCGGTGACCGAGTACCTGGAATTCACCGGCAACATCGCCGCGGTCCAGACCGTCGAATTGCGCGCGCGCGTCGAGGGCTATTTGGAGCAGGTGCTGTTCGAAGATGGCGACTTGGTCAAAAAAGGTGACCTGTTGTTCCAGATCGAACAGGCTCCGTACATCGCGGCGGTCGACCAGGCGAAGGCCAACGTGGCCCGGGCGCAGGCGGACCTCACGCAGGCGAGGCTGACAGCGGATCGCCGCCGCCAGGCCGGTCGCACGCGGCGCCATCAGCCAGCAGCAGGTGGACGAGGCGGTGGCCCAGGCGGATGCCCAGGCGGCCCAGGTGATGCCTCCTTGAAAGCGGCCTTGGAAACGGCCGAACTCAACCTCGGTTATACCAAGGTTTACGCGCCATTCGACGGCCGCATCGGCCGCCGGCTCGTGGATCCTGGTAATCTGGTGGGCGCGGGAGAAGACACCCTGCTCGCGGAAATCAACCAGATCGAGCCTGTCTACGTCTATTTTACCATCAGCGAGCGAGCCCTGCTTCCGATCATGGAACGACAGAAAAGCCAGGATCCCGGAGCGGAAGCGAGCAAGAAAACCCAACCGCTTATTCCTGGGACTGGCCACCGACGAGGACTACCCGCACAAGGGTTTTCTGGACTTCGCGGCGATCACCCTGGACGCGGGAACCGGAACCCTGCAGTTGCGCGGCGTTTTCCCGAACCCGGATCGCAAGCTTGTGCCGGGCCTGTTCGCGAAAATAAAGGCGCCCGTCGCAAAGGAAGACAACGCAATTCTGGTTCCCCAGCAAGCCGTTGGCTTCGACCAGCAGGGCGAATATGTGATGATCGTCGGCCCGGACAACACAGTGGAGCGGCGGGGCGTCCAGCAAGGACCGCTTTCAGACGGAATGCGCGTCATCTCCAAGGGCCTGAACGGCGACGAACAGGTGATCGTCGCCGGCCTGATGCGGGCCATCCCCGGGCGGGTGGTGACGCCCGGTAACCGCCGAGGAAGCGGCGGCGGCGGCAAGAGAAGCCGAAGCGGCCAAAGCGGCAAAGGCCTCCTCGCCGCCCTCCCAGAAGCAATAGCCGGGGCGCGCGAAACCCATGTCGAAATTCTTTATCGACCGTCCGATCTTCGCCAACGTCATCGCGATCGTCATCATCATTCTCGGCGCGGTCGCGCTTTTTCAGCTTCCCATATCCCAGTACCCGAACATCGTTCCGCCCACCATTCAGGTCACGACGAGCTATCCCGGCGCCAACGCCGAGGTCGTCGCCAACACCGTCGGCATCCCCATCGAGAACCAGCTCAACGGCGTCGAGGGCTCCATCTACATGCAGTCGACCAGCGGCAGCGACGGGAGCTACACGCTGACCGTGACCTTCGAGTTGGGAACGGATCTCGATGCGGCGCTCACCCTGGTGCAGAACTTCGCCAACGCAGCGCTCGCTCAATTGCCGTCGGTGGTTCAGGCCCAGGGAGTCACCGTTCGCAAGGTGTCGACCAATATCCTGCAGGTGGTGAGCCTCTACTCGGACGACGGACAGTTCGACGACACCTTCCTGACTAACTACGGGGTCATCAATCTGCAATATCCCCTCGGCCGGGTTCCCGGCGTGGGTCAGGTCAAGGTCGTGGGCGCCGGCGCCTACGCCATGCGGATCTGGCTCGACCCGGAGAAGCTCAAATCGTTCAACTTGACCGTTCTCGATGTGCAACAGGCCATCCAGCAGCAAAACGCGGCGGTGGTGGCCGGGCAGATCGGCGGGGCGCCGGTGCCGGACAGTCAGGTTTTTCAGTTTACGATCAGCGCGCTCGGCCGCCTTTCCGAGGTTTCGGAATTCGAAGACATCATCGTCAAGAGCGATCGTGGAGAGAGCGCGCGCGTCATTCGCGTCAAGGATGTCGCGCGGGTGGAATTGAGCCAACAGAGCTTCGCCAACTTTTCGGGCTTGAGCGGCAAGAAGGCCGCTCACGTTCTTGTCTACGCGCTGCCCGGCGCCAACGCCCTCGATGTTGCCGACAAAATCCGCGCGGAGACGGCGAAGCTGAGCGAGACGTTCCCGGAAGGGCTTAAGTACGCCATCTACTACGACACCACGATTTTTGTGAAAGACGCCATCAGCGCGGTGTACCACACGCTGTTCGAGGCTGGCATCCTCGTCCTCATCGTCATCTTTGTTTTCCTGCAGAATCTTCGCGCGACCCTGATCCCCGCCGTGACCATCCCGGTGACCATCATCGGCGCCTTCGCGGCCATGTCGATGCTCGGGTTCAGCATCAACCTGATGACGCTGTTCGCGGTCATCCTCGCCATCGGCATCGTCGTCGATGACGCCATCATCGTCGTCGAGAACTCGTCGCACTACATGGAGCAGGGGCTGTCTCCGCGCGACGCCGCGATCAAGGCGATGAGCGAGCTGCAAGGACCTATTATTGGCGTTACCTTGGTGCTCACGGCGGTGTTTTTGCCGGCCTCCTTCATTCCCGGCATCACCGGGCAGTTGTTCCGGCAGTTCGCGTTGGTCATCGCGTCCACGGCGATCCTCAGCGCCCTGATCGCGCTGACCCTAAGTCCCGCCCAGGTCCCGCTGTTCCTGCGTCCGCCCAACAAGGATAAGAAGCCGAACGCGTTTTCCCGGTTCTTTTTCGGCGGGTTCAACAGGGGCTATCAGGCGGCCGAGGATGTCTACATGGGCATCGTTCGCCGCATGGTCGGCAACCCAAAAATATCGTTGCTGGTTTTCGTGGCGGTCATCGGCGTGGCCGGCTGGCAGTTCTCGCGGCAACCCACCGGCTTTCTTCCCACCGAGGACCAGGGCTACGCTATCGTCTTCGCGACCCTTCCCGACGCCGCGGCGCAACCCCGGGTGAAGGCGGTCTCGGACAAGGTCAACGCCATCCTTGGAGAAGCACCCGGCATCGCGAACTGGGTTACCATTGGCGGGCTCTCGATTGTCGACAACGCCAACGTGAGCAACGTGTTTTCCACCTTTGTCATCTACGAAAGCTGGGAAAAAAGAGGGAAGGACCTGTCGCAGGAGGTGATTGTCGCCAACCTGCAAAAGCAGTTGGCTTCCATCGACGAGGCGGCGATCGCGGTGCTGATTCCTCCGCCCATCGCCGGGCTCGGACAGTCCGGCGGTTTCCAGATGATGATCCAGGATCGCCGCTCCCTTGGCCTGATGGAGCTGCAGAAAGCGGCGATGGAGACGGTCGACGCGGCCCGCGCCCAGTCGAGCCTGCGTGGCGTCATGACGACCTTCAACGCGCGCAGCCCGCAACTGTTTCTCGACATCGACCGGACCAAGGTCGAGTCGCTCGACGTGCCCATTGGCGATGTCTTCCAGACCCTTCAGGCGTATGTCGGATCCGTCTACATCAACCTGTTCAACAAATTCGGGCAGAGTTTCCAGGTGCGCATGCAGGCCGATGCGCCCTATCGCCTGGAGCCAGAAGATATCGCCGGACTGTACGTGCGCAATAGCCAGGGCGAGATGGTGCCGCTGGGCACGATGATCGACGCGCGGCGAACCGTCGGGTCCGAACTGGTCACCCGTTACAACCTCTATCCCGCGGCCGCCGTGCTCGGTGGCCCGGCCCCCGGGCGCAGCTCCGGCGAGGCGCTCGATATGATGGAGCAGGTTGCGAGAGCGAACCTGCCCGCCGGCATGGACTTCGAATGGACAACGACCGCCTACCAGGAGAAGCAGGTCGGCAATCAGGCCTATTTCATCTACGCCCTGTCCATCGTCCTGGTGTTTCTCGTCCTCGCCGCCCAGTACGAAAGCTGGACCAACCCGGGCGCGGTCATCCTGGTGGTGCCCATGGCCATGGTGGGCGTGCTGCTGGCGCTGATCGTCCGCCAGTTCGACAACAACCTTTACACCCAGGTCGGCTTGGTTCTGATGATCGGTCTGGCCAGCAAGAACGCCATTCTGATCGTCGAGTTCGCGCGTGAACTCCGCGCCGAGGGCAAGTCCATCGCCGAGGCCGCCATCGAGGCGACCCAGCGGCGGTTCCGGGCCATCGTCATGACCTCGTTCGCGTTCATTCTGGGCGTCGTCCCGCTGCTCACCGCGTCCGGCGCCGGCGGCGCCAGCCAGCAGGCCATCGGCACCGTTGTGTTCGGCGGCATGCTGGCGTCGACCCTGATCGCCATTCCGTTCGTGCCCGTGTTCTACGTGCTGATGCAGGGCCTGAGCGAGCGCGGGAAAAAGGAAACCAAGCCGGAGGCGACAAAGCCCCCCGCCAGCGGCGCCGTCGAACCGGGAGAATGAAGCTCCGGTCCGCTACCGCTGCAGCTTTTCCAACTGCTGCTTGAGCGCCTGAACCTGGGTGCGGAGCGACTCGACTTCGTCGAGCAGGTCCAGCGTCACGGCGAGGCCGGGAATGTTGATTTCGAGGTCCCGCCGCAATCGTAGCGCCTTGCGCGACCGCATCACGGAAACGGCCGAGAACCGCCAGGTTGTCGGCTTGTCCCCTTTGGCATCGATGATGCCCGCCTCCACCATTTCTACGACATACTCGGCGTGAACCCCGCAAACCTCGCACACGTCCTTGAGGCCGTACTCGACGGTCTCGTCCACGATTTCCCCGGTGACGGTTTCCATCTCTTTCGCCATGGCCTCAAACTCCGAGTGATTCGCGCGGGTTGAACGGCATCTGCTGCCGCATCGTCTCCATCAACGCCCGGTCCTCGGCGCTGTCGACGGGCGGCATGACGATCTGCAACAGAACGTACTGGTCGCCGGGAACGCTGCCTGGAAGGCCGCGTCCCTTGAGCCGCAGCCTCTGGCCGCTCTGGGCGTTGGGCGGGATGGTCAGGTTGACGGCGCCGCCGAGCGTCGGCACCTTCACGCCCGCGCCGAGGGCCGCTTCCCAGGGAGCCACCGGCAATACCAGGGTGATGTCCCGGCCGTCCACGGTGAACAAGGCGTGCGCTTCGATCTCCACTTCCATGTAGAGATCGCCATGGGGCCCGCCGCCAAACCCCGCGCCGCCCTGGCCGCGCAGCCGGATCTTCTGGCCCTGGGTGACACCCTTGGGAATCTTGACGTTGAGCGTCTTGGTTTCGGGGATCACGTTCCCTTGGTCGTCGAATTTGTGGGTCCGCAGCGAAATGCTCCGGGTCGAACCGGCGTAGGATTCCTCCAGCGTTACCGGAATCCGGTAGCTGACGTCCTCGCCGCGCAGGGCGAACGAGCCGCCGGCCGGCCCCGCGTGGGCTTTTCGCGCCGCGCGCTGGCCGAACAGGCTTTCGAAGAAGTCGCTGAATTCGGCGGTATCGGCCGTGGTGTAACCGCCGCCGGCGAAATCGGAACCCGACCGCCAGCCCGGAGGCGGTTTGAACTCCTGGCCGGCCGACGCCCCGTATTTGCGCAGTTGATCGTATTCCTCGCGCTTGGCCGGATCCTTCAGGACCTCGTAGGCTTCGCCCAGCTCCTTGAACTTTTCGGCGGAGTCGGCGTCCTTGTTGAGGTCCGGATGGTGCTTGCGGGCCAGTGCTCGATAGGCCTTCTTGACATCGTCCGCCGAGGCGTCCTCGGGCACGCCCATGATCTTGTAGTAGTCCTTGAACTGCATGAGCACCCCAAATCCGTTCGTTCGCGGTTCCCGTGGCCCCAGAAGCCGTTTCCTGCTCTTGAACCGGTCGCCAGTATATCCACTGCCGATCCCCGGAACCAGATCCGCGACAAGGTCATTTTGGTGGCGTTGCCGCCATATTCGCGGGGTGCGGTCGGCGCCCCCGCCACGGTGAAAAGGGGCGTTTCATACGCTGAATTCTACTGTGCATGGGGTTGTTTTTCACTTTTTCGTTTTACCCCCCCCCCCGGGTAGCCCTCGTGGCGGAATCGTGCGGATGGTCGACGGCATGTTCCCGCGCCGGTTCGCAAAACCTATATGCAAGTCCGAGGATAAGATTAGGATATCGGTGCGACCGGGTGTCGCGGTGGGTCGGCAAGGATGAAAGCGCAGCTTCCGGACAACTTTTTTCGCCGCGCCTTCGAGGCTTCGAACGTGTCGGTCCTGGTGACGGCCGCCGATAAACCCGACGATGGCATCGTCTATGTCAATCCGGCGTTCGAGCACTTGACCGGCTACTCCGCCCACGAGGTGCTTGGCCGCAATCCGCGGTTCCTGTGCGCCGATGATCGCGCTCAGGATGACCTGGCGGAGATCCGCCAAGCCCTCGCCGAGGAACGGCCGACGGTGGCGGTGCTGCGCAACTACCGCAAGGACGGCTCGCTGTTTTGGAACGAGGCCCGGGTCGCGCCGGTGCGGGCGCCCCACGGCGGGATTACGCACTGGATCGGCTTCCAGTACGACGTTACCGAACGCAAGCACAACGAGGAGCGGCTGCGAGAGGCCGAAGGGCGCTTCCGTCTTGCGGCGGATGCCGCGCCGGTGATGATCTGGGTGTCGGACTCCGACGGACGCTGGGTTTACGTCAACAGAGGATGGTTGGAGTTCACCGGCCGCTCGCTGGAGCAGGAGTTGGGCGACGGGTGGGTCGAGAGCCTTCATGCCGACGATCGGGAAAGTTGCCGCGCCACCTATACCGACGCCTTCGACAAGCCCAGATCGTACCGCATGGAATATCGTCTTCGGCGGCGCGACGGGGCCTATCGTTGGATCCTGGCGACGGGCGTTCCCCGGTTGACCGATGAGGGGCGATTGGAAGGATATACCGGCTCGTGCCTGGACATCACCGAGCGGATAGAGGCGGTGCGCGCGCTCCGCGCGAGCGAAGCCCGGTTCCGCGCCATCGCCGAGCACACCTACGACTGGGAAAGCTGGATCGGGCCGCGCAACACGCCGCTTTGGATCAATTCAGCGGTGGAGAGGATGACCGGTTATTCGGTCGAGGATTGCATGGCCATGCGCAACTATCCACTGCCGCTCATCCATCCCGAGGACCGGCAGCATTTCGTCGCGGAACTGCGGCGGCCGAAGGGCAACAACCTGCCGTTCCGAGTCGTTCGGAAGGACAACTCCGTGTGCCGGGCGGCGATCTCGTGGCACAGCATCTCCGACGACGATGGCGGGTTCTCCGGCCTCCGGACCAGCGTGCGCGAGATCTCGACCTCCATGGCGCCCGAGCCCGGTAGCGAAAGCAACGCCGCGCCCAACCCTCTCCATGATGATACCGAAGGCTTAAACTGAGCCCCTGTCGCCACTACGCGGGACGGAGACCGCTAATGCTGCATCGTCGGTCCGGCGACGGGGTCGACCTCTTCCCAGGTATCCGGGCCCGGCGCGGCCATGTCCCCGTGATCGGGCGTCGAAGACGCGGGGCCGGCCACGTCGGGATCGACCCAGCCGCCCGGTCCGCTACCGCCGCCGCGCTTGGCCGGGCGGGGATCCTCCATGATCCGCGTGTACTGGCCGCTGTACTGAACCATGACATGCGTGCCATCGGGCAGGGGCGGACGCCCAGACTCGCGGTTCTGGACGATGGTGACGGTCCGCCCGTCGTCCATTTCCACCACGTACTCGGTTCCCTCGCGGTTGTTGATCTGTTGCTCGGCGACGTAGCCGACGCCCGCGCCGACGACCGCGCCGATCACCGCCGCCCAGCCGGAACCGAACGTCAATCCGCCGGTGGCGCCTCCCAGCGCGCCTCCCGCCAAGGGACCGGCGGCGGTGGTTCCGCCCTTGATATCCACGGGCCTCGATGCCAGCACCGTGCCGCTTGCCGTCTCGATGGTCCGGCCGACATCCGCCGCGTCGTAAGTGCTCGTGGACGCATGGGTGCATCCGCCGATCAGCAGAACCGCCACCAAAAGTCCGACAAGGGGTTTCAACATTTTTCTCGCGCCTGTTGATGGAGTGGCAAAGGAGACCCTAATATATTATCTCACTGGTGGAATTATCACCCAATTGGCGCGAAAATTCAAAAAATGGTCGATGGGGGCATTTCCCCCGGCGCCCTTGAACGGACACCATGGCGACACCGACTGTGCGGCATACTCGGGCGATGGGACCGGCGCGTGGACCGGGTACGCGGATGTTCCGTGCCCTGCCGGCCGGTCTTCTCGCGATCTTGATGGCGCTGAGTCCGGGCTCGGCCGCGCACGGCAATGACGATATCCGGGACCTGCCGTTCGTGCTCGACGCGGTCAACGACGCCTTGGAAACCGCCCGGACCAATGTCCAGATACCCTGGGAAAACCCGGCGACCGGCAACAGCGGCGTGATCGTCGTCGAGAAGACCTTCTATCCCTCTCCGGAAACGCCGTGCCGGCAGTACCGGCGCACCTTCACCCAGACGGGCGGGGACGAGATGATGACGCGCGGCACCGGCTGCCGCGTCGGCCCGGAGCGTTGGAAGATCGAGGAGGAGAGGACCGCCACGCGGGTTCCGAAAGCGACCGGGAGCGGCACGACGCTCGGCGCGCGGGGCGCGCCGGAACCCTCGCCGGTGGGGACGGCGAGCGCCCCGCCCCGGACTCCCGTGAAGCCGCGGCCCTCGACAACGGCGGAAAGGCCCTCGAAACCGTCGGCGAAATCATCGACGGCCGCGAGCGCCGAGCCGAAGGCGCCGGCGCCGCCGGCGCTTCCCAAGTTCACGATGCCGTCCAAGGCGGAAATCTGACACTCTCTCATGGCGATCCCCACAAACAGCGCGGACGTTGAGAACGGGCACGGCGTCGCCGCCCCCGACGGGCGGCGTCGCCGCCTTTCGCTGCCAGATCATTTCCGCGTGGAAGGCGAGGTTCCGGCGGCGCCTCCGGCGCGCTTCGCGGCCACCGACATCCGGACGGGAGAACGCATCTTCGTCAAATGGGACCCCGATCCGTCGACCGTCCGGCGCGAGGCCGAGGTCCTGTCGGCCGTCGAGGGACCCGGCGTCCCGCGCATTAAGGATTGGCGCGACGATCCCGGCGCCGCGTGGCTTGCGATGGAATACGTGGCCGGCCCCGACCTGGAGACGGTCCTGGCCGAGAGCGGCGGAGAACTGGATGCCACCGAGATCGCCGGGTTGCTCGGGCGGCTGACGGACGCGGTCGGCGCGATCCACGCCAAGGGCTTCGCGCACCGCGACCTCAAACCCGCCAACATCGTCATGCGCCACGGCACGGCTCCGGTCATCGTCGATTTCGGGGCCGCCCGGCCCCTGGGGACCGCTGGCGGGTCATCGGACCAAAGCTTTCTGACCGAGGGGTACGGCGCGCCGGAGCAGTATCTCACCGACACGCCCGAAGGCGCGTGGACCGACATTTACGCCCTGGGCGCCATCGCCTATCGCGCCTTGACGGGCAAGGCCCCGCCACCGGCGCGCCAGCGCCTCGTGGACCGGAGCGGATCGCTTGTGCGCGATCTGCCCGACGGCTGCCCGGCCGATTTGCGGCGGAGCATCGGCTGGGCCCTCCGGCTCGATCCCGAGGACCGGCCGCGATCGGTGGCGGCATGGCGCGAGACCCTCTCCGCGCCGGAGCCCGAAAACAGCCCGAAGACGCGGCTCGTCGCGGCGTTCGATCCCCGCATGGACGACTATCCGCCGACCATCCCCGTCCGGCGCGTTCCCCTGGAGAGCGTGGCGCCGGCCGCCGCGGCGGCGCGATCCGACCCGCCGGCGCCCGGCGGCCGCCGCTCGCGCGGTCCCATGGTCGCCGCGCTTCTGCTCTGCGGTCTGGCCGCGATCCTGGCGGCGGCGGCGTGGCAGGGATGGCCGCTGTACGAGAAATATCTCAAACATTCCTGGACCGTGGGTCCGGGCGGCGACGCGGACGCCGCCACCATCTCCGACGCCCTGTCGCGAGCGGGGCCCGGCGCCGTCATTTCCATCGCTCCCGGGACCTACGCGGAAAGCCTCGCGGTCGATTACCCCGTCGAACTGCTGGCGGCGGTGGCGGACGATCCGCCCGTCGTCTCCCCGGCGGAGGGGCCTTGTCTGGTCTCCGCGAATTCCGGGGCCGTGGTCACCAACCTTCGCCTGGGCGTGCCGGTGGCCAGCGAACCGCCGCCCTCGCCGGTGGCCTGCGTGGTCGTGGCCGGCGGGCGGCTGACCCTGCGCGACAGCCACGTGTCCAGCGAACAGGGGCCGGCGATCATGATCCAGAATGGCGCCGACCCGGCGATCGGCGGCAATACGATCGAGGGCGGAGCGGGCATCGGCATCGTGGTCGCGTCCGGGGCGACCGGCACGATTTCGGGAAACACCCTCAAGGATCTCGATAAACAGAGCATGGTCGTCAGGAGCGGCGCCGCGCCGGACATCGCCGACAACACCATCGAGTCCAGCGGCGGCGTCGTGTACTCCGAGGGCGCGGCGGGAACCTTCCGGGGCAACCGGATCCTCTCGGCCCGCGCCAATGCCATCGAGGTCACCATGGGCGCCGACCCGCTGGTGGCCGGCAATACGGTCACCGGTGCCGCCGAAGCCGCCGTGTTCGTCTATGCCCAGGGCCGGGGCCGGTTGGAGGGCAATACCATCGCCGCCAGCGGATTGTCCGGCGTCGTCGTCTCGGGCGACGCGCGGCCGGTGCTGGCGGGAAATTCCATAAGGGACAATGGCGAGCACGGCGTCCTGGTGCTCGACCGCTCGAACGCCGTCCTGGAAGGGAACACCATCGAGGGAAACAAGGGCCATGCCGTGGTGATCGGCCCGGTTTCGGATGTCGAACTGAAGGACAACGCGGTCGCGGGCAACAAGGACCCGCAGGTGCTCGACACGCGGCCGCCGAAATAGTGGATCACGGGAGCTGACACTGAAAACCCTGGTCGTAGGAAGAAGCGCTTTCGCCGACATCGTCATCGCCGACGAGTCGGTGGCGTCCCATCACGTGGAGATCGTCGTGACCGACGACGGCCGCCTTTACCTGACCGACTGCGCGACGGAAACCGGCACGTGGCGCCAGGACGACCCCGGCGGCGGCGCCACCGGCACCGGGCGGGACGACGACCGGGAGCGCGGCCAGCCCCGGTGGCATCCCATCCGCCAGGGGTTCGTCCGGCCGGACGAACCGCTCCGGTTGGGCGAGCACCGGTGCACGGCCGGGGATCTGGTGGGCCGGGCGCGGGCGCGGACGCGCGGCGATTACGACGGCGACGGTCCGGTCCTCCGCGACGAGGGTTACGAAGGCCAGGTCCGGCGGTTGCGCGGCCGCGTCGAGCGCGACGCCGCCACCGGCGAGATCGTGCGGCGAAGGCCCTGACCCATGGCACGACCGCGACAGGGCCTTTCGAGGGAGCAAGGGGCGGACCGGCCGCGGGTTCGGCGCGTATTCAGCTATCCGCTGATCCTGATCCTCTGCCTTGCCGGGGCCGTCGGGCTGATCCTGCTCATCGATCTCTATCTGCCCGATACCGTGGGCGTGATCCTGCTGGACCGCGACCGCTCGACCTATCCGTTCACCGTCCAGAACCTGATGTGGATCGTCTTCGCGCTCGGGATCGGCGAGCTCGTGGTGCGCGCCCGCGACGCGGCGGCCGAGCGCGCGCAGCTCAAAATGGGCTATCTGCCGGAGGACGAGACGACCCTGCTGCAATCCCTCGAACTGCGGCACATCTACGCGGTGGCGCGGCGGGCCAACCAGCCGGACGCGCCATCGGAGGCCCAATTCCTGCCGCGCCTCATCCAGCGCATCGTGACCCAGTTCCAGACCACCAAATCCATCGACCAGTCCAACGCGATCCTGAATTCGAGCCTGGAGCTGTACCTCCACGAGATCGATCTCCGCTACACCATGATTCGCTACGTGGTGTGGGCGATCCCGACCCTCGGCTTCATCGGCACCGTGGTGGGGATTTCCCTGGCGCTGGCGTTCGCGGGATCGGTGGACCTGCAGGATCCGTCCCTGCTCGCGGAACTCACCAAGCGCCTGGCGGTGGCCTTCAACACGACCTTGCTGGCGCTGGTCATGTCGGCGTTCCTGGTGCTGATCCAGCATATCGTCCAGGCCTCCGAGGAACGCTCGGTCAACCAGGCCGGGCAGTACTGCCTCGACAACCTGATCAACCGCCTGTACGGAGACTGATCCGCCGTGCTTGCCCGTCCGCGCCAAACCATGGAGGTCCTGAGCATTTCGGCGCTCGACATCTTCGCGTCGGCGCTGGGCGTGTTCGTGCTGATGGCGATCATGCTGTTTCCCTATTACCTGAAGCAGCCCGCGCGCGAAATCGAGGCCCAGGGCGCGGAGGCCGAACTGGCGGCCGCCGGGCTGTCGGTCACCGAGGCGGAAAAAATCGTCGCCGAGACGGCGGAGCGCAAGAAGGTCGCCGAGGAGGCCGTGTCGGAGGCGCGCGATCGCCTGCGGATGGCCGAGTCCGCCCTGGCGATGGCCCTGAAGGAACCCGAACCCGCGCGGGCGGAGGAAGCGGCGCCTCGCAATGTGGAGAAAAAGTCGGGCGTCCAGCGGACCCCGCTGTCCATTTCCGACCTGGATCTCGTGTTCGTCATGGATACCACCGGCAGCATGCGCGAGGAGCTCGAGGACCTGCAGGCCAATCTGGTGGGGGTGATCCGCATTCTGTCCCGCATGGCGGCGTCCCTGCGGGTCGGGTTCGTGGCCTACAAGGACACCGACGCGGCCTACCTCACCCAGGAGTTTCCCCTCGGCCCCATGAACAGCGCGAACGTGGAGCGGCTCGTGGATTTCGTCAGGGGATTGAGGGCGCAAGGCGGCGGCGACATTCCCGAACCGGTGAACCGCGCGCTCGGCCGGGCGCTGGAAATGCCCTGGCGGTCGGGCGCCCAGGGCCGGATCATCGTCATCGGCGATGCCTCGGTGCACGCGGAGAACCGCGAAGTGACCTTGCGGATGGCCGAAGCCTTCGGCGCCTCGTCGCGAAGCATGGCGGCCCCACGTACCGTTTCGTCCATATTCACGGGCAACAATCCGAACGCCCGCGCTTTCTTCAAGAACCTGGCCGCGGCCGGGGGCGGGGACTTCATGGCCCATCAGGGACAGATGATCGAGAGCGTGCTGCTCTCCATTCTGCCCGATCCGAGGGGTGGGAGAGCCGGACCGTGACCACGTACGATCATCCGGACACCGAACTGGAGGCCGGCTGGGCCCTCGAGGGCACGGACGGCGAGGGACGGCCCGTCCGGCTGGTGTTCGGCGAGACCGAGCTTGCCCGCTCCTACCTCGGCGTCACCGTCGGCCGTCACCCGGATCTGTGCGACCGGGTGATCGACGACCCCGGCATCTCCCGCCGGCACACGCGGCTGAGCCTCGCCGAGGGCAATCTGCGGGTGGAGGACCTGAATTCCCTGAACGGCACGGTGGTCGGAACCACGGACGTCCCGCGGTTCCAGCCGATCCCGGTTCATCCCGGTCAGGTCATCGTCCTCGGCCGCGTCGCGTTGACGGTGTCGCGGCTGGCCGACACCGTCACCCGGCGATGAAACGCCGCAACCGCACCGTTTCGATCTTCACCCTGTCGGCGCTCGACGTTCTGGCCATGTCCACGGGCGTGTTCGTGCTGCTTCTGGTCATGCTGATGCCCTATTACCGCAAGGACTTCGAGGCGAACGCCCAGGTGGTGGCGGTCCGCGCGGCCACCGCCGAAACGATTGCCAGGGTCGATACGCTGCAACGACAGGCCACGCTTTATAGCGGCGAGGCCGAGGCCGCCGAGGCGGAAGCGGCGCGGCTGATGGAAGAGGCGGCGGTCCTGGAACAGAAGGCGGCGGCAAGCCGGCGGCCGGTGCCGGAACCCGCGCCGAAGCCCAGGGAACTGCCGGCGGGGGACCCGAAATACCAGGTCGCCGGGGCCATCGACCTGATCTTCGTCATCGACACCACGTCGAGCATGCGCCCGGCGATCCGCGAACTCGCGTATTCGCTGCGCGGGATCGTCAGGATCCTCGAGCGCCTGGTGCCGTCGGTGCGCATCGGCGTCGCCGCCTATACGGATCGCGACACCGGTCTGGCGCCGGTCACGGTCATGCCGCTGACGCCTACCGATCGAAACATGCACCGGATCGCGGCCTTCATGGAGAATATCAGCGCGTCCCCGGTGGGCAGCCGCACCCTCGAGGAGGACCTGCACCTGGGCATGCAGGCGGCGATGATGATGCCGCTGCGCGCGGACGCCCGCCAGGCGATCGTGGTCATCGGCGACGCGGCGGCGCATCGCGAATATCAGGGCGAACTTGTGACGCGGGCGAGCAATTTCGCGCGCGGACAAAAGCTCCGCAGCATCTCGGCGCTGTGGATTTCCACGCCCACCTCCCGCGAGCACGGCCAGCGCGGCCGCGATTTTTTCAAGGAATTGGCCAACGCCGGCGGCGGTACCTTCAACGACCACACCGGCTCGATGATCGAGAGCGTCCTGCTGTCGGTTCTCGTGGACTGACCCGCCGGCAATCGCTCGACGGATCGGCCGCGCGGGGGTATCGTTGTCGAGGGTGGAGGTCCCGGAGGGGACCGCCGGAAAGAGAGGAGATCGGTGATGACGAAGGAAAGCGGTATCCACGCCTATACGGAATGGGCAAAAGGCAGGCTGGACGAGATGGACGCGGCGGTGACCTCCATGGAGGCCAGCGTCAAGCAGCTCCAGGCCCAAGGCAGCGCGAACGCCGAGGCCGCGCTCGCGGAAATGAAGGCGAAGCGCGACGAGTTCAGCGCGCAGATCGAGGAAAGCCGCCAATCCGGAGAGGCCGCCTGGGGCGACATCGTTACGCGGATGCATGCCAACTGGGACGCATTCGAGGCGGCTGCCAAAAGCTACATGGACTCGGCGACGGAATTGGCCGAGCGGAATCGCGAGATTTGGCAGGCACGCGCCGAGGCGCAGATGAAGTCGTGGCAGGATTCGCTCGAAAAGCTGCAGCAAGCGGCGAACGAATTCACCGGGGAGCGCAAGGCCGATCTCGAGGGGGTCATCGAAAAAATGAAAAGCGAGGGCGACTCGGCGAAAGCTCGGCTGGACAGCCTGGGTCAGGCGGGCACCGAGTCATGGTCCGCCATGATGAAGGCGTTTTCGGACTCGCGGGAAGCGTTCGAAAAGGCCAACTCGGCCGCTTTCGAGGCGATTAAGCGGGCCATGAAGAAATAGCGACCCGCCGAGGCTCGCGGTTCGCGGCGGATCAAACCACGCCGTAGGCCAGCATGGCGTTCGCCACCTTGACGAACCCCGCGATGTTGGCGCCCCGGACATAGTCGACGTGGTCGGTGCCGGCGACGCCGCCATGTTCGACGCAGCGATCGTGGATTCCCTTCATCAAGCCGCGCAGGTGTTCCTGGAGGGCTTCATCGCTCCACGACATCCGCGCGGCGTTTTGACTCATCTCCAGGCCCGACATCGCGACGCCCCCGGCGTTCGCGGCCTTGCCGGGAGCGAACAAGAGCCTGGCCTCCTTGAAAGCATGAACCGCGTCCAATTGGGTTGGCATGTTGGCGCCTTCCGCCACGGCGATGCAGCCGTTGCCGATGAGGGTCCGGGCGTCCTCGCCATCGACCTCGTTCTGGGTCGCGCAGGGGAAGGCAAGATCACAGGGCACCGACCAGGGCCGCCGCCCTTCGTGGAACGTTGTCCCCGCGAAGGCATCGGCATACTCGGAGATACGTCCGCGGCGGCGGGTCTTGTGCTCCTTGACCCACGCCAGTTTCTCGGTGTCGATGCCGTCGGGATCGTGGATGAAACCCTGGGAGTCGGACAGAGTCACCGCCTTGCCGCCAAGGTGGATTATTTTTTCCACGGCATGGGTCGCGACGTTCCCCGAACCGGACACGACGCAGGTCTTTCCGGCCATGGCATCTCCGACGCGCTCCAGCATGTTATGCATGAAATAAACGGTGCCGTACCCGGTGGCCTCCGTCCGCACCAGGCTGCCGCCATACTCCAGCCCTTTTCCGGTCAGAACGCCGGTGAACCGGTTGGTGATGCGCTTGTACTGGCCGAACATGTAGCCGATCTCGCGCGCGCCGACGCCGATATCGCCCGCCGGGATATCCACGTCGTCGCCCACATGGCGGAACAACTCTGTCATGAACGATTGGCAGAAGCGCATGACCTCGTGGTCCGACTTGCCCTTCGGATTGAAATTGGCGCCGCCCTTGCCGCCGCCGAGGGGAAGACCCGTCAGGCTGTTCTTGAAGGTCTGCTCGAAGGCGAGGAACTTGAGAACACTCTCGGTCACGCTCGGGTGGAATCGGATGCCTCCCTTGTAGGGTCCGATGGAATTGTTGTTCTGAACCCGCCATCCGCGCTGCACCCGGATGTTGTTATCGTCGTCCTCCCAGCACACCCGAAAGCTCACCACCCGGTCCGGTTCGGCCATGCGCCGGAGGATCTGATACTCGTGGTATTCTTCCTTGTCGGCGATGAAATCGAAAATGTCCTCGGCGACCTCGCACACCGCCTGAACGAACTCCGGCTGGCCCGGGTTCCTCTTCTTCACGCCCTCCATGAACTGTTCAAAACCCACATGGTGCGATACCGCCACGGCTTCTCTCCCTCGGGTTCACTGATCCACGCGAGCATCTTATGGCGCCCGTCCGCCTGTTGCCAGGACGGCGCGAGTTCAAATGGTAAGCGCGCCCACGCGAGTCGCGCGATTGCCCGCATGAAACAGCGCCTGTCACCGCATCCCGATCGCCCCCAAAACCCATGTTTCCTGCGTGAGGGACTTCGAGGCTATGGGGGTGAGGTTGTTCGACCCCTGGTCGAGCGAGCCGGATCCGGCCTGAACGGCGGCGGGGGTTTCCGTTTGCGTCCACCGCCCTTCAGTAGCGCAGGTATTCCCGCCGCTCGTTCATCCACGCCTCCTCGTCCGGCGTGGCAAGCGCGTCCAGGTCTCGGGGCGTCGCGGCCGGATCGTCCACCCATTCGCGCAACGAAGGCCCGCCGTTGATGACGTCGATGGCCCGTTTGCCGTGCTCGTATTCGTAGGCGAAATCGCGCCACAGCGGATAGTCCGGATACAATCGGCGGATCGCCTTGAAGGCGAGCGCCTGGAGACGCCAGGGCCGGAACGCCCGGTGATCGTAAGCGGGGCCTTCCGGATGGATCTGCACGCCGTTGCAGAGTTGGCCCGCGTGTTTGTGGAACGTCGGTTCGAACCAGCATTCGCGCAGCTGGCAGCCATCCAGCCAGCCGGGCGCAAGCGCCCGCATGTCCGCGAGGACGCGCCCGGCGTCGATGTCGGGAGCGCCGAACACCTCCAGCGGCCGGGTGGTGCCGCGGCCCTCCGACAGCGTCGTGCCCTCGACCATCACCGTGCCGGCGTAGGCCCGCGCCATCCACGGGTTCGGCGCGTTGGGACTGGGGTTGATCCAGATCCGCTCGCCGAGCGGCCAGCCGAACCCCGGCGCCGCGTCGGGCCGCCAACCGACCATTTCGATCACGCGATACTCGACGTCGAGCTTGAGGGTGTCGACGAACCACGATCCCAGCTCGCCGAGCGTCAGCCCGTGACGCATGGGCAACGGTCCGGCGCCGACGAAGCTTTCCCAGCCGCTTCGCAGCCGCGTGCCCTCCACGGGCCGGCCGGCGGGATTGGGGCGATCCAGCACCCACACGGCCTTGCCATGGGCCGCCGCCGCCTCCAGGAGGTAGCGCAGCGTCGTGATGAACGTATAGATCCGGCACCCCAGATCCTGCAGGTCGACGAGGACCACGTCGAACGTGTCCATCATCGCGTCCGTCGGCCTGCGCACCTCGCCATACAGGCTGAACACAGGGATGCCATGCGCCGGGTCGTCGAAGTCGGGCAACTCGATCATGTTGTCCTGCTTGTCGCCGCGCAGCCCGTGCTGCGGACCGAAGGCGGCGGTAACCGTGATGTCACCGCACGCGGCCAGCGCGTCCAGCGCATGCCGCAGGTCGTGCGTGACCGAGGCGGGGTGGGCGAGCAGCGCGGCGCGCCTGCCCTTGAGCGGCGCCCGCGGCGCGGGGTCGGCGAGGAGCCGGTCGATGCCGAAGTTCATGGCGCACACGCTGCCGGGAGTTCGAGCCGAAAGCAATCCCCATGATGAAAATCTGGCTTGCCCGGCGGATGCGCCAGAGCCCAGTAGGACCGGTAGCCGCCCGTTTCCTCGATCACCGCCGCCAGACCGAGCCGCCAGGCCCCGTCGCCTGGCAAGCCCGCCAACCCATCCAGCGCCACCGAGACCCGCAATCGATATTCCCCGCCGCTCGAATCCACCTCGAAGCGCGGCGCGCTCACCTCGCCGGCCGCCCGCATTCCGCTCCGATACTCGCGGAACCCGTATGCCGCCCACCGCGTCGAGGGCGCGAAATTGAGCTCGTAATACCCGGCTCCCGCCGATGCCCGGACGAAGGCCTCGAAACAGGTGTGCCGCCACAACCCGTCCGCCCGCGCCGGAGCCGACACGGCCGGCATGCGCAACGCGCCGATCGTCCCAGTCACCACATAGCAAAGCTCGAGAGTACCCGGCCGCGGCCGGGCGGCCTCCACGTCGATCCGCGCCACCGCCGCGCACCGCGAGTCTGGATGACGTATCAGGGCTTGGTGCATGGCGGCATTGTAGCGGCGGCGGCGGTCGACGGGAGGGGATTTTCAATTATGTGCGTCAAATTCTACAAATTGTTCATGGCGTTGAATTGGAAAAACCTTTGGCCACCGCGAAGTATTTTCCACGGGCCTCTGATCAAGGCGCTTTGCGAAGAGCGATTGGAGGGCATCGGCAGGGCTGGACCCTCTGATGGTGATCAAAGTGATCGTCCGGATCGGGAAATTCTCGCAACAGAGGTGGCGTAGTTCACTTTGCGATCTTTGCAGGTTGTTGTGGACGCACGCCGCCAGTCGACGATTTGGGATCGATCCGCCTCGAGGTCTGGGGCGGTTAGGCGCGCAGGCGGGCGTATCCCAGACCGAATGCCGTCTGGTGCAAGAAAGCCGGGGCCATGGCGATCTTGATGCGGCGGACCGAGGCGGTGACGCAGGCGTTGATCGTCCGGCGCTTCAGCGCGGTGATGATGAGCTGGGAATTAGCGGCCATGCCAAGTGCCCGCCCCTACCGATCACCCGCCGCCGCCGGCTAAAGGTCTCCAGGGTTACGTAACAGAAGTCCTTGAACCGGCGCATCGGCTCTCCTCGCGGAACAGGTCGACGAGCAGGCTTTCGACGACGCTCCGGTCCACCTCTCGCAGAAACACCGCCCCCGCATCCGACGCCACTGCCTCGCCGTCAAATGCTGTCTGCACCCGGTCGCCATCACCCCCCGAAAAGCAGCTTTTCCACGATACACTGTTTCTGCATCGGCCCCTGTTCCAGGCGGCCGGAATGACGAGGGCGCGAAGAAAAAAATCAATCGTGTTAATTGTATCTTATAGTGGACTTTGCAAAAATCGAGGGTGTTTGGTTCGCCCCCGAGGTCGATTGGAACAGCGCCTTCGGCGTTATTCACCGGTACTGACTAGCCATGTTTATCGATTCACCGACGCTCCCCGATCAGACCCAAATCGAGGCCGACATTTGTGTCGTCGGCGCGGGCGCCGCGGGCATCACCCTGGGCAAGGAACTTATCGGGACCTCCCTCAAGGTCGTGCTGCTGGAAAGCGGCGGGTTCGAATTCGAAAAAGAGACGCAGGCCCTCTACGAGGGGGAGAGCGTCGGCGAGCCCTACGACCTCTACGACACCCGGGCGCGGTTTTTTGGCGGCAGCACGAACTGGTGGGCCGGGTGGTGCAGGCCGCTCGACCCCGATGATTTCGCGGTCCGCGACTGGGTTGCGAACAGCGGTTGGCCCATCGAGCTTCGGGACATCCAACCCTATTACAAGCGGGCGACCGAGGTTTGCGGAATCGCGATGGACGACTTCGATTTCGCCGACTGGAGACGACGGCTGAACATCCCGTCCCGTTCGGTCCTGTGCGACGGCAGCCAACGCATCGATACCAACGTAAGCCCCAACAATCCGCATAGGCGGCGCTTTGGCGAGCAGTATCGCCAGCACATCGGCGACGCCGGCAACGTGACCTGTTACCTCCACGCAAACGTCGTCGCGATCCAGACCGACGACACGGCGCGCGAGGTCAAGACCGTCCAGGTCAGGTGCCTGGATGGACCGGAGTTTTCGGTCAAGGCGCGGTATTTTGTTCTGGCTTCGGGCGGAATCGAGAACGCCCGGCTTTTGCTGCTGTCCAATCAGACGCAAACCCAAGGTCTCGGCAATCGGCATGGCCTGGTCGGCCGATTCTTCATGGATCATCTGCGGTTGCCGAGTTTGCCGATCCGTTTTTTGGCGCCGGGCAGACCGTCGCGGCTCTACGACAGCATGTACGGCTTGAAGACGTGGCAGGCCGTGGCGACGTTGTGTCCCAATGATTCGATTCGAAAACAGTACCGGATCGGCAAATACAAGAGCTATGTAAACGCGGCCTTCCTGGGTGAAGACAACCCGGGCTTCGAGGCGCTCATGAGACAGTATCGGCGGGCCCAATTTGGCGGTCCGTCCAACGGCAACATGGCGGATTTCGCGAAAATAGTCAGGCATCTACCCTTCGTCTCTGTTGCCGCCGTCGGTCATTACTTTCATCCGGACTGGATGATCCGAAAATACAACCTGAGGGGCATCATCGAGCAAACTCCAAACGCCGATAGTCGCGTGACGTTGAGCGACGCCAAGGACAGGCTGGGGTGCAACAAGGTGCGCATCGACTGGCGGTTCACGGAACTCGACAAGAGGACATCCTATCTCGGCCAGAAGATCGTCGCCGAGGAACTGGAGTCCGGCGGCATCGCGAAGGTCCGCGACGGCGCCCTCGGCGACGGGGGGGACTGGTCGCCGGAGATGAAATGGACCTGGCATCACATGGGAACCACCCGCATGCACGAAAACGAAAAGCACGGGGTCGTGGACCCCGATTGCCGGGTTCACGGAATGAGCAATCTCTACATCGCCGGAAGTTCCGTCTTTCCGACCGGGGGCAACGACCTGCCGACGCTTACCATCGTGGCGCTCACCCTGCGTCTGACGGATCACCTGAAATCCCTCGGATAGCCGTGTTCAGGCGTGATCCATTTCTTGTCGAATGGAGCGAAAAGCTAGACAAGTCGCGGAACGATCGTACTGTCCGGCGAGGACGGCCGCTCGTTGGACCGCGGCGGCGGGCGATTGTGACCACGACAGAAACGGGTACTCTCTCGATGGCGACCTGGGCCTTGTCCACCGCTCGCCGGATGTGGCCGGAGGGATGCGAACGGGCCATTCCAGCGCCCCTATTGCCAGCGTGAAGTTGCCGTATGTCGGACCGTACTGAAATCCACCCCAGAATTGTCCATGCCCATAATCATGGTCATGACAATCTCGGCGATGACGCAATGGCTGACAATATTTATCGAAAATTGCAGGCGATCGACCCCAATTTGCATACGATCTCGACCTATGCCCCCCCCGGCCAAGCGTCTCCGGATAACGACGCGACCTCCCTTAGCGGAGTCTGTCTCGACTATAACTCATTGATAAAAAAGTGTTTCCTGGTTTTTTGCCACAAGTTCCGGCTCAAGTGGTTGCGGCGATTCTATATATTGTTGGTTTGTAAGCTGTTTTATTTTGGTGCCGTCTTTTATAAAAAAACCGGTATTGTAACTTTTTTTTCAACTAGAAAACGCCGGTTACTGACGGTTCTCGAAAAGGCGGAGCTATACTTAAGGAGCGGATCCGGATCCATCAACGATATCTGGTATGATACCGCTGTTATCACCCAGTATTATGAATCGCTGGTCTGCAAATTGTTCGGTGCAAAGATTGTTTTCACGGGGCAAGGAATCGGTCCGCTTTCCGGTTGGCGGTGGGACCGGGTTGTCCGCCTGTCCACGAATGCCGATTTCATGACATTTCGTGACTGTGGCGTCAGTGAAGGGTTGCTGCGCGCCCACGGCGTCCACGGATCCCGCTTCAAGTCGGTCGGCGACGACGCTTTTGATATACCGATAACCCCCATCGAACTGAAATGCCCAGAATTAGATACTATCATAAAAAAAAATAAAATAATTTGCATACAATTTAGAAAAACAGATTACGAAATCACCTATTCCGTTGAATTGTGGTCGCTAATTGCAAATAATTTAAAATTAATTAGCGATCAGGTTCCTGATGTTTATTTTGTTTTCTTGCCGATGAGCTATGGCGGTATCGATGACGTTAAGGTCGGAGAATTCATCAAGTCTCAATACGGAGGCTCTAACTTTCTGATCGTGAACCGAAAGCTTACCGCGAGCGAGGTGAAGGGTATCGTTTCGGTATCTCATCTGGCGATTGGGCAAAGCTATCATTTCGGCGTTTTCGCGTTGTCGAGCAACGTGCCGTTCATCGGGGTTTACACCAACGAGTATTACAAATTGAAGAACGAGGGGCTCCTTCGATGGTACCATCGAGAAGACTGGGCCGTGCCGCTGGAGTCGATCGAGAAGACCGCGGCCATCGCCGCGGAAATTTTTCGCGGTTGGGACGAGCGTGTCGCGGAGCTTCGATCCGCCAATTCGCAACTCCAGAACCGCATTGACGATTTTTATGGGACCGTTTTGCCGCGTTTAAACGATGGCCGGTCAGTCGGCTGATAGAGCCAGGCGTTCGAGGAAGCACCGCGATCCCGAACCCGGCGCCGCTGGCGGCTCCGCGCACCGAAACGGATAATCTTGTCGCGACCGTGGGGGCTACCGTTGGCCGCAAACTTCCGCAATGTCTTCTATGGTTTGGCGAGCGGCTACGTCCTTAAGGGTGTCCAGTTTCTCGTCAGTCTGCTGATGATCCCGTTCCTGCTTGGCGACCGCGTGCTCGGCATCGCCGGATACGGTCAGGTCGCCACGCTTCTGGCCTTGAACGGGGTGCTGCTGATCATCACCGATGGCGTCCGGGTATCGCAGTCGCGAACCATCGCCCGCTCCATCGATACCGAGTCCGAAAACGGCAAGACCGTGGGGAGCTGCGCGCAGATCATCGCGATGATTTCGCTGCCGGTCGCGTTGATCACGATTCTGTATCCCGAGTTCGTATCCGGCTTGGCGGGCTTGCCACGCAATGCGGATATGAACCTCTCCGTGCAGATCATCGGAACAATTTATCTCGTGGAAAACCTTTTCAGTGTTTTCGTCGCCAGCCTTCACGCCGTCGGCCGGACTTATATCGTCAACGCTGTCAATTTCGGCGAGGTGATCATACGAAGCGCGTTCATATTCGCGATCTTTACGATTTCCGAAAGCAGTGTTCTTATTTATTTTAAAATATTCTTATCTGTACTGATTATTAAATACTTAATATTTTTATTTATCGCAAATCGGAGTCAACCTTATCTATTTGTCGGAATTTCGAAAGCACGCCCCAAATACGGCGTTCCGACACTGATGTATTCGTTTCCCGTTCTCGCCAACTCATTGACCCCCGCGCTTCTTTACAAAGGCTCTGTTGTCATCGTCAACAAGTTCCTCGGTTCCGAGGCCGCCGCGTTTTTGTCCATTCTGGTGGTGACCATAAGGAATTATATCACCCAGGTGACATACGGCAGCTTGCATCCCATGATGGTGCCGTTGTCCGCGCGCATTGACACCGTGGCGCTCTCCGAAACGGCGAGCAAGTTCATTTCCGAGAGTTTCCGGTTTTACACGATCGGCGTTTTCGGCCTGTGTTTCGTGATCAGCGCGTTTTCCCGGGACATCCTGACCTTCTGGCTCGGCCCCGATTACGCCTTTCTGTCGCTGGCCTTGCATGGCTTCCTTTTCTCCTCCGCCCTGGATCTCAGTGTTTCGCCCATTCGATCCTTTCTGATCGCCCATGGCCATGCATCCCGCCTGTTTCGTCTGACGCTGCCGGTGGGAATGGCCTGCTTTGCCGGCATGTGCGCCAGCGTGGCGCTCGGCGCCCCATGGGAAATCGTGATCGTGTTCATCATGATCTTCAGCTTCGTATCGTATGGGATCATCGTCGATTGGGTGTTCGCATCCGAATTTCCGAGCCTGTCTCCGGGCAGCTCCCGTCTCGGATGGCTCTATCGGCCGCTTGCGGCGTGCATCCTCGGATTCGCCGCCTGGGGCGCCGGGACGATACCCGGCGCCATGGACAACGCGGTCGCCGGGACGGCGGTTGGATTGATCGTGATCGTCGCGTCCGTGGTCGCGGTTGGTCATTTCCTGATACTGGACGTCAGATCCGCGAAAAAATTCGGATCCACGGCGCTCGTAAAAATATTTCGATAAGTACCAAGCAGGATCGATACAAAAAATGCCATTGATTATAATTTTATTTTTGCTTCTATCGATCTTTTTCTATCCGAGCATGGGCAACCTTAGGATCGAGTACGCCCTCGTTGTTGCCGTTATCGTATTTTTTGGGGCGTCCAAATTATTTCGCGTGTTTCATTACTTCAAATACGAAGTCCTGATCCTGTTCGCCATGTTGTGTTTTTCCATGTTCGGGTTGCTCAACCAGAGCATGGCAAGCGGCATGGTCACATCCCGGGACTATATGATCATTTTCCGGTTCGGCTTCTATGTATCGGTGTTCGTTTTCTGCGTCGTCTGCGCGGGCCATCTCAAGCGTTTTCAAAACGATATGCTTTATTTATATTTTTTCGGTTTCTGCCTGATCTCTTTGACGCTCATTCAGTATTACAATTTATTTGGCATCAATCAGATCATAAAGCCATACGCGCCGGAAGACATCGAGAGAATGAAGATTCTCGTCGAGCAGGCGGGCTGGCGACGGGCGGTCGGCACCCTTGGTAATCCGAATTACTGGGGTTTGATCATCTCGATCGTCGCGTGTGTCGTCAGCTATCGGCTGTTCTGGCGGAAGCGCTGGATCTATGCCCCGCTTCTGTTCGGTCTGCTCGGAGCGGTTCTGTTCACCGGATCGCGGGCCGCCCTGGTCGCCTATTGTGGGGCGCTCGTTATCGGCGGCGCTCTGTTACTCTTTACGCTCAAGAAAAAGCCGAGCGGGATGGTGGTGTTTGTTTTCGCCGTCCTGGCCGGCGCGGCGCTTCTGCGCCTTGACCTGACGAGCGAAGTCGAGACGTCGGAGCGGTATTCGCTCGACAGGCTCGGTACCCTCGAAATGCGGGTTGCCGTGTGGGGACGGATCCTCGACGAAATGTCGGCGGATCCAATCTCGTTCGTGATTGGGCAGGGGACGCGCAAGGACACCCGTATCGTCGGCTACGCCGATAACGCATACGTGAAAATTCTTCGCGAGCACGGATTCATCGGCCTGCTTCCCTACCTCTTCCTTATCGGCTTCATGATCCGGAGAACGCTGAAACTGGTCAAGGAAATCGACGATGACAATCGGGCATGGCCGGGAGGACTCTTTCTCCTGCTCTTGGCCTGGGCGATTTTCGATCTGTCCGCCGACACTTGGTATGGCCCGCGCCTGATGGGCGCCATTCTGGTCCTTTACGGCTTCGTCCATACCGTGGGCGCCAACCGGTTGGCGGACTCCACCGTTCGCAAGGCGGAAACGGCACGTGTCGAACCGCCGCGTGCCCGAGTTTTATCGGAACCGTGAGCGTGAATCGAACCGCCGGATGGGTTCCCGGAAGCCCCGATGCCGAACCGGTCACGCACGTCATTTCCACAAGGCCCAAGCCATGACCTCCGATCCGTTGACAATCAGCGTCGCCATCCTGACCTGGAACAGAAAGGAACAGGTGCTCAGGGCCATTCGGTCCGCGTTCGAGCAGTCCTATCCTCCCCACGAAGTGGTGGTCGTGGACTCCGCCTCCACGGACGGCTCGGCCGAGGCCATTTCGAGGGAGTTTCCGACGGTCAAGATCATCCGCTTGCATCGGAACCTCGGCTGTCCCGAGGGCCGAAATATCGCCCTGGCGAATTGCGTGGGCGATGTGATCTTCAGCTTGGACGACGACGGCTGGCTTGCGCCGGACACCCTGGAAGTCTGCGTTCGGACATTCCGGTCGAACGAACGCATCGGCATCGTGGGATGCCGCATTGTTCCGCCGGAGCAGGCGGCGACGGAAGCCGACGGCGAGGCGGCGGTGACCGTTACCTCGAAGTTCAGCGGAGGAGCGGCCGCTCACCGCCGGGAGACCTTCGACTCCGCGGGATACTATCCGGCCGATTTTTTCCGGCAGGGCGAAGAGAGCGACCTGGCTCTGCGGGTGATCGAGAGCGGCTACACGATCGTCCGATGTCCGCGGGCGATCCTGTATCACGCGCGGCCGAAAGCCAGCGCCGTTCCGCCCAAACACTTTTTCTATGCCGCCAGAAACAGCCTTTTCACGATTACGCGCCAGTATCCGCTGCTGTTCGTGCCGCCGTCCGCGATTTACAGCATTTTATCCTGGAATATTTTAGGCATTCGAACGCTATCCCTGCACCATACCGCATGGGCTCTCGTCGTCTGGCTCGGATC
>CAVPAM010000003.1:0-170435 GCA_963701445.1 uncultured Alphaproteobacteria bacterium | reverse complement strand
TCAGAATGCTGGCATCGGTTCGACCCTGCAGTCCCATCTGGGCGCGACATGACCTCCGAAGTGTCGCGGAATGCGGATTTCATCCCGGCCCCCCGTTTTCGCGTTCCATCGGGTATGAGTTGGGCGGCGGCGGGCGTGCTTTTGGCCATCGGCGGGGCCACCCTATATTTTGTCGTCAGCGGTAGCACGATCAAGAACCCTGCTCCCGCGTCGCTCACTCTGTCCACGGCCGCCGTTCAACAAGCTCAGAGCGATGCCGAACAGCCAGGCTCCGTCGCATCCTGGCCATCGAGACATTGGGTCGAACCGCCACCGAATGACTCGTGGCGTTCCCCGACCAGCCTCGATCCGGCGCCAATCACCAACAATGTTCGCCCTAATATTGTCCCTGGTGCCGGAGCGAACAGGCTTTCCCCGAAGGCCATCCATGACACGAACGAGCCGTCGCCGAGGACATCGACGGCCTCGGCAAGAGTTGTTTCCGCCGGATCCGGAGTCGCGCCATCGCACACGCCATTCAAGCCCGCGCCTTCACGTTCGAAAAACAATGTTCCCGATGTCTCGGCGGATGCATTGCGGGTACTCGACGCGGACCGGTTGAAAGCCAAGGGCGACGGCCTTCTGAGCATTGGCGACGTCGCCTCCGCGAGGCTGGTGTATCGACTCGCGGCCCTCAACGGCAGCGCCTTCGCGGCGACCGCCATGGGCTCGACCTACGATCCAACGCGCCTGGGTAAGACGGCAAACGACGGCGGTCAGTCAAATGTCGAAGAGGCCGTCAGATGGTACAAAAAGGCAATTGCCATGGGTGAGAAGTCCGCTGAAATTCGATTGCTGAACCTGACAGACAACCTGCGGAGTTCACCCAATGTCCTTGGGTCAAGAGATAGTGGCCCCCGGGAGCACTCCAAAAAGCGGGAGCTATCCGAGTAATTTTTGGGATTTCGCCGCGCGTGGGCGCGATGAGGCTGGGCAAGATTGGAGGTTTAAGCGGCTGCGCGGAATCGAAGCTGCGGTTTGGGGGGGGGGTTCTCGATGTTTGTGTTTCTCGAATGCGCCAGGACGGCCTTTACAAGGCCGAAGTGATCTATCGGCGTGGACCGTGGCGGTCATTCGAAGCTGTCGAATATGCTACCCTCGAATGGGTCGACTGGTTCAATCACAGGCGGCTGCTGGAGCCGATCGGCAATATCCCGCCGGCTGAAGCCGAGGAACGCTACTACGCCATGCTGGAGCAGTCCGACATGGCCGCGTCACTCAAACCAAACGGCCTCCGGGAAACCCGGGGCGGTTCATTGTCTCACTAAGCAAGGTTCCGGCCAGGGGAATCGCATTTGGAATTTGATTGAAGGAAAGGCTTGCGCCGGCAGTTGAAAAGGATTCGAAGCGTGGGATTTGGAGTGGGAGGGTCCCATGAAAGAATTCAATGCCTGCTTTGCCGATCTGGAAGATCCGCGAGACGACAACGCCCGCCACGATCTGTTGGAGGTTTTGATGATCGCCCTGTGCGCGATGGTGTGTGGTGGCGAGGACTGCACCGACATGGCGCTGTTCGGGCGGGCGAAGGAGCCATTCCTACGACAGTTCCTACGCCTGCGCCATGGCATTCCGAGCCACGACACGTTCAGCCGGCTATTCCGCCTGGTCGACCCGGTGGCGTTTCACGCGTGTTTTCTGGGTTTTATGCGGCGCTTCGCCCAGACCACCCAGGGGGTGGTGGCGATCGACGGCAAGACGTTGCGCCATTCCTTCGACCGCGCCGCCGGCACCTCGGCGTTGCACCTGATCAGCGCTTGGGCGGCGGACCTGCGGCTGGTCCTCGGCCAACTTGCCGTCGACGGCAAGTCGAACGAGATCACCGCCGTGCCCAAGCTTCTGGAGATGTTGTCGCTCAAGGGCACCATCGTCACCGCCGACGCGATGAACTGCCAGCGCGACATCGCCGAACAGGTGGTGGAACAGGACGGCGACTATGTTCTCGCCCTCAAGGGCAACCAGGGTACGCTGCACGCCGATGTCGCCTTGTTCCTCGATGATCCCGACTTCGTCGCCGACAGCACCCACACCGAGGTCGATGGCGGCCACGGCCGCATCGAGATCCGCACCAGCGTGGTGTCGACAGACATCGGCTGGCTCCAGGAGCAGCACCAATGGCCTGCTCTCGCCGCCATCGCCAAACTCACCCGCACCCGCGACAGCGGCGAAAAGGTCACAACGGAAACCGCCTACTATCTCCTCAGCGCAGCCCTCGGCGCCGACCGCCTCGCCGCCGTGGTCCGCACCCACTGGGGTATCGAGAACAGCCTGCACTGGGTACTCGACGTCACCATGAACGAGGATCAGACCAGAAACCGCAAGGACAACGGACCGGAAAACCTCGCCCTCCTCCGCCGTCTAGCCCTCAACCTCGCCCGCCTCGAACCGTCGAAAGGATCCATGAAAGGCAAGCTCAAACGCGCCGGATGGGACGACACCTTCCTCACCCAGATCCTCACCCAGTTCGCTCATCCTCAAATGCGATAGCCCTGAGGTTCCAGCCAATAGGTGTGAGGCTCGGTGTTGTGTGCTCGCGAGAAGAGCCTCGATTCCCCATCATCACCGTTGACCTCGTCGTTCGTGGTTGGGGATGGCTGGAGAACAAAGAAAAGCCGCTCCGGGCTAAACACCACGTTTCTTTGATAAGCGTCGAAGAGCCACAAGAATTACTCAACTTTCCCGGCTCGCAGTACAAGCAGCGAAGCCCTTTTCTCAAGTTCGCAATGCCTGAGATTAATGCCCGCTTCGGGTCTTGGCTGTGTGGAAACGATCTGGGACTCAGGGCTCGATTGCTTGGAATAGGGCATTTACGTTTCGTTGGGGTATTTTCCGATTTTCTCGTCGATCGGTGCGCATAGCCGCTTCTGACGCGGTCTATTGGCATATTTTCTCTAAAGTAGTGGGATATCGAGCGAAGAACCGCCCCTCAGGCTCGGATGGCCGCCATCAGTGGTTGGATGCCGATGATGTTCATGACCCGTGTCAGATTGTAGGCGAGAACGCTCAGCGCCATCTCGGTACGTACGTTCTTCAGCTGCTTCATCAGGAAATGGGTGGCGCCCATACGCATTTTGATGGTCCCGAAGGGATGCTCGACGGTCTCGCGTCGTTGGCGCATGGCATTGGGGTTCTCGTCAAGGCGCCGCTGCACATCCTCCAACAGATGCTCGTGTTGCCAACGCGTAATGCGACGCTGCGGGCCTGTGGTGCATTTATCTTTCAGGGGACACGTGCCGCAGACGTTTGTCCAATAGCGGCTTACGACCAGCCCCTTTTCTTCAGTCGCATAGCGCCAGGTCAGTGTTTCGCCGGCCGGACAGATGTAGGCATCCGCATCGGCCACATAGCGAAAGTCCGGCTTGACGAACATACCCTTCTTACGATTGCCCGACGTCTGCGGTTTGGGCAGCGTCGGTGTGACATCGGCCTCAGCGCATTCTAGGATCTGCTCGGCACTGAAGTAGCCCCGGTCGGCAACCACATCGAGTTCGTCTACGCCCAGCGCCGCCTTTGCCTTTTCCGCCATCGGCGCCAATTGGGACGTGTCATTGCCGGTCTGAACGACGTCATGGGCGACAATCAGATGGTGGTCCGTTTCGACTGCGGCTTGGACATTGTAGCCGACGACGCCCGAGCCCCGGCCGCTGGTTGCCATTGAACGTGCGTCCGGGTCGGTCAACGAGATCTGCTCGTCCGGTGAAGCCATCATCTGCTTCTCCAGCACCTGCAGACGCTGCATCTCCTCGCGCAGCTTGCTAATCTTCTCCTGCAGGCGGTTAACCCTCGATGTGATCGCCGCCGTCGGTTCTTGACGATCAGCGCTGTCGAGCTGGTGCAGATAACGCGACACGCTATCGTCGATCTGCTTCATTCGGCGCGCCATTTTGGCCTTGGTGAAGTTCCGGTCCCGATTGTTGACGGCCTTGAACTTCGATCCGTCAATCGCGACGCTTGCCGATGACAAAAGACCGATCTCACGGCAGAGCGCCACGAACTGGGAACACACCTTGCGGACCGCGCCGCCATTATCCTTGCGGAAGTCGGCAATCGTCTTGTGATCGGGAACCAGACGCCCCAGAAGCCACATCACTTCAACGTTCCGGCCTGCCTCGCGCTCAAGCCGACGGCTCGACTGAACCCGATTGAGATAACCATAAATGTAGAGCTTCAACAAAACCGAGGGGTGATAGCCCGGGCGGCCCGTCTCAGCGGCGCTGGCGCGTTCAAAACCAAGTTCGTTCAGATTAAGCGCGTCAACGAAAGCATCGACCACACGAACTGGATTGTCATCGTCGATCCAATCTTGCAGGCAATCCGGAAACAGGGTGACCTGGCTACGATCGACACCCTCGATAAAGCGATTCATCAAGCCCTCCAACCAGTTGCAGGACTATACCCCACGCCAGCGTTTTCACACAGCCAGGGTCATGAGCGGCCGATTGGGCGGTGTCGGCATGGCGTGTCGTTTGCTCTATATGTAGTGGGTGTCTGTCTTAACCGGATAGGCACGCACTGAAGGTGCGCACGCCGTGTTGAGCCTTACCCGCGGAACACCGCGCCCTGCCCTCTTGACACGAATTCCCAAGATTTGCGAGTCTATACGTGTATAGCGCTCTAGCACTATACAACTCTATATGTATATTACTATACACCTATAGGAGGCCTTCTGATGAAGGTGCTTGCGATCCTCTCCCAAAAAGGCGGCGTCGGGAAAACCACCCTTGCCACTTGTCTTGCCGTTGCGGCCGAAGCGGACGGCAAAAGTACGTCTATCTTTGATCTCGATCCGCAGGCAACCGCATCCTTCTGGAAGGACGTGCGCCATGCGGAGACCCCGGCGGTTATCTCTATTCAGGCTGTGCGGCTGCCGGCGATGCTGAAAGCCGCAGAGCAAGCCGGCGCGGAGCTTGTCATCGTCGACGGCGCGGCCGTCGCCCGTGATGTAGCGCACATGGCGGCCGAGGTTGCGGATTTCGTCCTCATACCGACCAAGGCGGCCGTCTTTGACACGATGTCGATGACCCAGACGATTGATGTGGTTAGGCAGGTCAATAAGCCGTTTTCGATCGTTCTTAATTTTGTGCCACCCCAGGGCCAGGAAACGGCCGACGCGATGATGCTTGCCGGAGACCTTTCCGCGTCAATCTGTCCGGTCCTGGTCGGCAACCGAAAGGCCTTTTTCCGCGCTCAGGGGGAAGGCCTCGCAGTTCAGGAATATGCCCCCCATGACAAGGCGGCAGAGGAAATTTCACGCTTATACACCTATACAAATATACACCTATATTATGAAGGACAAGCTGATGGCCGAGAAGCCAAACTCTCTGCAAGCGGTGCTTGAGCGCAAGAAGACCGAACAGGAGCCGAAGCCCATTGTAGATGCTAGGCCCAAGGAAAGGCCCGACGGGAAGTCCAGTCCAAGGAAGAAGGAAAACAAGCCGAGTAGGGGAGGGACCACCTTAATAGGAGGACATTTTGCGCCCCAAGTGGCGCGCCAGCTCGGCATTATCGCGGCCGAAGAAGGTACGACGAAGCAAGCGTTGCTCACCGAAGCCCTTGATATGCTTTTTGTGAAAAAGGGAAAAGCCCGGATCATTGAGCTATAACCCTATATCTCTATAGGGCTATAGCAGTATAATTTTAAACAACTATCGTACTAAAACGGTATCCGCTTACAGCATCGCCCAGCAGACCTGACTGAACCGAGCGACCCGGCCCACCGTAGGGGCCTTTCAACACGCTGCTGCCGCAGCAATCCTTCCGTTCCCCGAGAACATTCCCCTGCCACCTTTTGGCGTTAAGCGCTGCAGTCTCATGATTGCCCCGGTCGAGAAGCGTGTGAACAGAGCGGCGATCTTCCTCCAATGGGTGACCGTAGACCGACGAGAAGCGAATTGGATGTAAACCAGTTGGGTTTCGGAGCGATGACCAAGCGCATCCCACCTTTCAATGAACGACGCGTCCTGAGCACGGCGGAAGTCGCCGCCTACCTCGGCAAATCTGGAGGATGGTGGTCAGCTCATGCGGAGGCGCTTCACCGGGCTGGCTTCCCGAGGCCGTTGCCTGTCGTCGGCGGCTACGATAAGGAAGCAGTTGATCGCTGGCTCGACTCGCTGCACAAAGAAAGTTGCTTTACTGATTTCGACGCAGCGTGGACGAGAGCCGCCGGTGGTTGATGTACGCATCCCCTACCTGATAGCAAAACGGCAGAAGAAAGGCCGGACGTTGTATTACTGGCAGCCGGCAACGCGGCTGCGACAGTTTGGCTGGCGATCGAGACGCCTCTCCGATGACTTGGGCGCCGCGATTGAAGAAGCAAGAGCAATCAATGCTTCTCTCAACGCTTGGCGCGCCGGCGAGCAAGATTACGGCGTTCGGCCCGAAACATTGCCCTGGCTGATACGACTTTACCGGACAGACGAGAGATACCTCGAGCTCGCACCAACCACTAGGCGCGGATATGATCAATCATTGAAGCTTGTCGAAAACTGGTCGAAGAAAGCCGCAAATCCGCCTTTGAACTCGCTGCAACGCAAGCATGTGAAGGCATTTTATCGCTCGATGAGTGCGACGCCTGCTAAGGCTAATGCCGTTGTTCGCGTGCTGCGTCTGCTCCTCGCTTTTGCAGTCGACGAGGACTACTTGGATCGAAATCCAGCTGCAAGTCCTGGACTGCGGTCCACTCCGCCGCGGCAGCAGATATGGACTACGGAGGAGATCGGAAGGTATCTCGACAATGCAGAAGCGATGCATCGCCCATCCCTTGCTCTTGCTTTGCTTCTGGCGGCCAATCTCGGTCAACGTCAAGGGGATGTGCTCCGGCTCGCGTGGTCCCAATACAACGGTGAGGAGATCACGCTCCGGCAAGGGAAGACCAGCACGCTGATAACCGTCCCAGTGACCCGCGAACTAAACGCCGCGCTCGCCCGCACGCCAAAGAAAGCGCCTACAATCGTCGTTTGCGAGACAACCGGCCGTCCTTACAAGTCCGACCATTTTCGGCACGAGTTTCGTCGGATTGCCGTCAAGGCTGGGCTTGAGGACCGGCAGTTCCTTGACCTACGCCGAACAGCGGTGGTCTGGCTCGCTGAAGCAGGATGCACGCCGCCCGAGATTGCCGCGATCACTGGACACAAGCTTGACCGCACAATGCACATACTAGAGACTTATTTGCCGCGCACGACACCCATGGCGCGGGCGGCAATTCGCAAGTTGGAACTGTACAGAAAGCGAACTGAGTCTGAAACACAGCGTGGAAAGAGTCTGAAAAGTCGGAACGGCAAGGATCTAAGTAGTTGAAATCGTGGTGGGCGCAGTAGGACTCGAACCTACGACCCGCTGATTAAGAGTCAGCTGCTCTACCAACTGAGCTATGCGCCCACGGGAACCATGCGATCTTTAGCAAAGCCCCGCGCCCTTGTCGATACGTTCGCCTTGGAAGTTTGCCCGCCGGTCAGCCCGGGACCTTGGCCCGATCCCGGCGGCGCCTACAGCGGGTCGCCGCCGGCGCGCCGGCCGAGGACGACGTCCCTGTGCACGTAGACCGACAGCAGAAAGCCGAAGCCCAGCATCAGTGTCACCATGGCCGTGCCCCCGTAGGACAGCAGAGGAAGGGGAACACCGACCACCGGGATCAAGCCCATGACCATGGCCATGTTGATGAACATGTAGAGAAAGAACGTCACCGAAACGCCCACCGCCACCAGCCGCCCGAAATAGCTTCGTGACGACGCGGCGATGGCGAACCCGTAAACCAGCATCAAGGTGTACACGCCGAGCAGCCCCAATGCGCCCACCAGTCCGAATTCCTCCGCCAGCATGGTGAAGATGAAATCGGTCTGTTTCTCCGGAAGGAAGTTGAGGTGGCTCTGGCTTCCCTGAAGAAACCCCTTGCCGAAAACGCCGCCCGCTCCGAGCGCGATCTTGGACTGAATGATGTGATAGCCGGCTCCCAGCGGGTCCCGCTCCGGGTCGAGAAAGGTCAGAACCCGCTGACGCTGGTAACCGTGAAGCGATTGCCAGATCACCGGCAGCACTCCCCCGACGCAAACCAGAACGAGCGCGAATTTCCATAACCGCACGCCGGCAACGAAAAACATCGCGCCGGCGGCAATCACCAGCATCAACGCCGTCCCGAGATCGGGCTGCCGCAAAACCAGCGCCGATGGGGCCGCCACCATGAGCAGAGGCACGATCAGCACCGTCGGCCGGCCGATCTCGTCGATGCCGATACCGTGGAAATAGCGCGCCAGCGCGATCACGAGGGCGATTTTCATGAGTTCCGACGGCTGCAGATTCATGAAACCCAGGTCGATCCAGCGCTGCGCTCCCATGCCCACCGAGCCGGCGATTTCAACGGCGCCGAGAAGCGCGAGGCAAACGAAGTAGAAGACGTAGGCGTAGCGGAACCACAGCCGGATATCGCTTACCGCGACGGCGATCATCAACACGAACCCGACGCCGAAGCGGACGAGGTGGCGCGTGGCCCACGGATTGAGATCGCCATTGGCGGCCGAATACAGCATCGCCCCGCCGATACCCCCAGCCAGGCACACCAGAAAGACGAACAGCCAGCGGATCTGGAACAGTTTCTGAGTTGCCGTGAGCTGCTGGCGCTCGAACGCACTGACACTCATGGGCGCCTCACAGATCGTCGCCGGCGGGCCGGGCCGGGGCGGCGGCCTTGGCATCCCCGTCGCCCGACGCCACGCGCACGGCATCGAGTCTTTGCGCCGCGATCAAAATATCCCGGGCGATGGGCGCCGCCACCTTGGATCCCCCGCCGCCGTGCTCGACGATGACGGCCACGGCATACCTGGGCGCGTCCACCGGCGCGTATCCAACGAACAGCGCATGATCGCGGCGCTCCCAAGGCAGGTCTTCGTTCTTGAAGACACCGGCCTCCCGTTCCGCCTTGGTGATCCGGCGAACCTGCGAGGTCCCCGTCTTGCCCGCCATCTCCATGCCCGGCTCCTTGATCGCGGCGCCCCTGGCCGTTCCCCGCGATCCGTTGACCACCCTCGACATGCCTTCCCGCACGACCTGGAGGTGGGCGGGATGCAGGCCGATATCCTCGCGGCGAGGGCGGTGGTTCCTTTTCCCGATCCCGGGATTTCGCGACGACGAGGGTCAATCTGGGTTTGACCGCGTAGCCGCCATTGGCCACGCGCGCGGTCATGACCGCGAGTTGGAGCGGCGTCGTCAGCACGTAGCCCTGCCCGATCCCGGCAATGAGCGTTTCACCGATCTGCCAAGGGGTGCCGATCGCCGCCAGTTTCCAGTCCCGGTCCGGCAGCAGCCCGGCACGCTCGTTCGGCAGGTCGATATCCAAGGGTATGACCCATCCCCAGCCTTTGGGCCATGGCGGTCATCTGGTCGATGCCGGTCCGCTTCGCCGTTTCGTAGAAGTACACGTCACAGGATTGCGCCAGCGCCTCGCGCAAATCCAACGAGCCGTGCCCCCCTCTCTTCCAGCAATGGAACCTAGCGTCGCCTAGGCTCAGATGCCCATGGCACCTGAAATGGGTATCCGGGGTGATCGCGCCTTTTTCCAGGGCGGCCAGCGCCACCGCGATCTTGAAGGTGGACCCGGGCGCGTAGGTTCCCGCCACCGCCTTGTTGGTCAACGGCGCCTTTGGATTGGAGATGAGGGCCTGCCATTCGGTGTTGCTGAGCCCCCGGTTAAACGCATTGGGGTCATAGGCCGGTGTCGAGGCCATCGCCAGCACGTCGCCGGTATGGACATCGAGAACCACGGCGGCGCCGCTCTCTCCCTGGAGGCGTTCGACGGCCAGGCGTTGCAGATCCAGATCGACGGTCAAGGCGATATCGCTGCCCGGCTGGCCTTCCTTGCGCCCGAGTTCACGGATCACCCGTCCGACGGCGTTCACTTCGACCTCGGAACTTCCGCCCGAACCCCGAAGTGCCAGATCGTAGGTCTTTTCGACCCCGGCCTTGCCGATCCGGAAATCGGGGATTTCCAGCAACGGATCCCCCGTCTGCTCCCGTTCGGAGACCGCCGCCACGTACCCCACGAGGTGGGCCGCGATCTCACCGTGCGGATAGAAGCGGCTCTGCCCTTCGTCGATGGAAATACCCGGAAGATCGGGGGAGTTCACCTCGATCCGCGCGACCATCTCCCAATCCAGCCCGTCGCGCACGGTGACGGGAACGAATTTGCGCTGCCGTCCGATTTCCTTGAGCACGCGCTTGCGCTCGCTCTCGCTGATTTCCACCAGCGAGCCCAATGCCCGCAGCGTGGCCTCCACGTTGTTGGCTTGCTCCGCGACGAGGAAAACGCGGTAATCCTGCCGATTGACCGCCACGGGACGGCCGAGACGATCGACGATCCGTCCGCGCGGGGGAGCCAGGAGCCGCAGGTTGATCCGGTTTTCGTCCGCGAGAGTGGAGTACCGTTCGGATTCCAGGACCTGCAGATAGTAGAGACGGCCGGCGAGCGCGGAAATGAGAACGCCGTTGCCCATGGCCAGCATGAGCATCCGTCGCGACATCAGCTTGTGCCGATCGGAGTCCCGGTCCATGTCAGGCCCGCCTGAGAAACGCGCGCTGCCACCGCAGCAAGATCCAAGACAGCAAGGGAAAGCAGCCCAGGGTGATGACGTACTGAAACAACAGGGCGTCCGACTTTACGAACGTTCCATGGAAAGCGGACACCAGCAGCCACGTCGTCAGGAGCGCCCCCGCGGAAACCAGCAAGAATCCGAGCCAGACGATCATGAAGGGTTTGCCGGCGAAGAAGCGGCGCTGGCTGTCGATGATGCCGTGAATTAGGACGAATATGGCGGCGTTGGTTCCCATGGGCGTGCCGCTCAACGCATCGTACAGAAGACCGACGACGAACACCGCGGCCACGGGCATCAGATCCGGACGGTAAATCGTCCAATAGTAGATTCCGATCATCGGCAGCAGCGGCGTCACCGAGGCAAACCCGGGAACATGCAGCGGCACGGCGCCGAGCAGAACCAGGAACATCGTCAATGCAAAGGGGGTCGACTGGCGCGCGATGGCATCGGCCCTGGCCCAGAACGAACTTCTCACGGCTCGACTCCGCCCTGAGAGTCCGGCTCGGTCATTGGCTCCACGCTTTTTGGCGGAGCCTTGGGCACCATTTCCAGGGTCTCGCCAATAATGCCGGACAAACCGTAGTCGATCACACGCAGATATTCCAGCCGTTCACGATCCACGAAGGGTTTCACGCGGATCTCGCCATCTCCGACCGACGTGACTACGCCCACGGGTATGCCGGCGGGGAAAACACCGGCGTGACCCGAGGTAATGATCCGGTCACCGGGAGAGACGACGGCTTCGGACGCGAGGTAAACCAGTTCCGGTTTGTCCGAGTTGTCGCCGGCGAGAATGGCGCGCGTACGCGTGGAACCAACCAGAACCGGGATGCGGGAATTGAGGTCCGTGATCAGAAGAACCCGGGCGGAACGCTCCGAAACACCGGCGATCCTGCCCACCAGCGCCTGATCGGCCACGACTGGCTGGCCCTTGCCGACACCGTCGCGAAGTCCGGCGCCGAGCAGCACGCTGTGCGCGAAGGCCCCGCCGGAATCGGCCACCACCCGGGCGGTGACGAAACGGACCTCGGGATCAGGGACGAAATGCAGCAGTTGCTTCAGCGCGGCGTTCTCCGCCTCCAGCTGGCGGGCGATGGTCTGCCACTGCATCAGCCGCGCGCGGTCTTCCCGCAGTCGAGCATTTTCATCGTGGATCGCCACCCAGTCGTGAACCTGCTCGACGGTGTGGGTGACCACGTCGACGGGGCGCGACAGCACATCGAGTATCGGAGCGGTGGCATCGACGATTCGCAGCCGCAGCTTTTCCACCAGAACCACGTCGGCCTTGCCCAGCATCATCAACGCGCCCGCGGCGACAATCAGGCCGACGTAGGCAAATCGATGGGCGAACGTTCTGACCGTTCCAGCGGCACGGTGTTCGGATCTTGGACGTTCGCTCAAACCACTTCCCTTGTGACTCGAATGGTCCGTGGGCCAAAACGGCCCCGAGACACGCCAACGGCTTTAGGGCGAGCAAAGCATAAAGAAAAAAACGGCCTCGCAGAATCGAAATATAAGCGTCTAATACATGCTGCTCAGCACGTTGCGCATTCGCTTCATTTCCTCCAGCGCGCGCCCCGTTCCCAGGGCCACGCAGGACAGCGCGTCGTCCGCGATGGACACCGGCAGTCCGGTCGCGTGGCGGAGCACGTAGTCGATGTTGCTCAGAAGGGCGCCGCCACCGGTCAGAACGATTCCCTTGTCGACGATGTCGGCCGCCAGTTCGGGCGCGGTATGCTCGAGAGCGACCTTGACCGCGTCGATGATGGAGCCGACGGGCTCGGCGAGGCTCTCGGAAATCTGGCGCTCGCTGATGACCAGTTCCTTGGGCACGCCATTCATCAGATCGCGGCCCTTGATTTCCATGGTTCGGCCGTCCCCGTCCTCGGGCGGACACGCGGACCCGATCTGCTCCTTGATGCGCTCGGCGCTGCCTTCGCCGATCAGCAAGTTGTGATTGCGCCGGATGTAGGCGATGATCGCTTCGTCCATCTTGTCGCCGCCGACCCGAACGCTGCGGGAATAGACGATCCCGCCCAGCGACAGGACGGCGACTTCCGTGGTGCCGCCGCCGATGTCCACGACCATGGATCCCGTGGGCTCGGTCACCGGCAGGCCCGCGCCGATCGCCGCCGCCATCGGCTCCTCGATCAGAAACACCCGTCGCGCCCCCGCGCTTTCGGCGGATTCCTGGATGGCCCTGCGCTCGACCGCCGTCGATCCCGACGGAACACAGATGATCACCAGCGGGCTGGCGAAGCTGCGGCGGTTGTGGACCTTGCGGATGAAGTACTTGATCATCTCCTCGGCGACTTCGAAATCGGCGATGACGCCGTCCCTGAGCGGACGGATGGCCTGAATGTTGCCGGGCGTGCGGCCAAGCATCATCTTCGCTTCCTCGCCGACCGCCAGAACCTGCTTCTTGCCCTTGAATTCGGCGATCGCCACCACCGACGGCTCATTGAGGACGATGCCCTTGCCCTTGACGTAGACGAGGGTATTGGCGGTTCCCAGATCGATCGCCATGTCGGCGGAAAGGAACCCAAACATCTGTGAGAACATCGTGCCTCGCTTGGTTGAACACTATCGGCTGAAACGTTCGGGGTGGCTTGGCGCCGGGGACATCGGGCGGCGCCAAGCCTGTCTTAGCGCAGAATCGGCCGGAAAGGAAAGGTCGCACCCGTTCAAGCGGAGAGGGCGCTTGGCGCGGTCTTCTCCCGTTTGACCATCAGCTTGTTCAAAGCATTCAAATATGCCCTGACGGAGGCAACGACGGTGTCGGTATCCGCGCCCTGGCCGTTGACCGTGCGGCCATTCTCCTCCAGCCGCACCGTCACTTCCGCCTGGGCATCCGTCCCACCGGTCACGGCGTGAACCTGATACAATTGCAGCCGCGCGTCCGTCGGAAACAGCTCCTTGATGCACTGAAAGACCGAATCGACGGGACCGTCGCCCGCCTTTTCGCAGCCGCGCACGTCGCCGTCCACATCGAGTTGCATGACGGCCTTGGACCGGCGCGTGCCGCACTCCACCGCCAGGGATACCAGCTTCACGCGGTCATTGACCCGCAACACGGCGTCATCGACCAGAGCCATCAGGTCCTCGTCGAACACCTCTTTCTTGGCGTCCGCCAGCGTCTTGAAGCGATTGAAGACGTCCGTCAGGGCGTTGTCGCCCAAATCGTAGCCCATTTCCCTCAGCTTTTCGCGAAACGCGTGGCGGCCCGAATGCTTGCCCAAAACCAGTTTCGACTTGGTCAGTCCCACCGACTCCGGGGTCATGATTTCGTAGGTGCCCGCGTGCTTCAGCATGCCGTCCTGATGGATACCGGACTCATGGGCAAACGCGTTGGCGCCGACGATCGCCTTGTTGGGCTGGACCACGAAACCGGTTACGGCGGAAACCAGCCGCGAGGCGCGCATGATGGATTCGGACTTGATGGTGGTGAAATAGGGTCCTCGATCGGGACGCGTTTTCAGCGCCATCACGATCTCTTCCATGGCGGCGTTCCCGGCCCGCTCTCCCAGCCCGTTGATGGTGCATTCCACCTGGCGGGCGCCCATGCGCACGGCGGCCAGCGAATTGGCCACCGCCAAGCCCAGGTCGTTGTGGCAGTGCACGGAAATGATCGCCTTGTCGATGTTCGGCACGCGATTGAACAGCATTTCGATGATCGCCGCGAACTCGTCGGGCACCGCGTAGCCGACGGTGTCCGGAATGTTGATGGTTCCGGCCCCCGCGTCGATGGCCGCCTCGACGCAGCGGCACAGAAAGTCGTGCTCGGTGCGCGAGCCGTCCTCGCACGACCACTCCACGTCATCGGTGAAGCGCCGCGCGTAACCGACGCTATCGATCACCGCCGCGTGGACGTCGTCCGGCTCCATCTGCAGCTTGTGCTTCATGTGCAGCGGGCTGGTGGAAATGAAGGTGTGGATTCGCCCGCGCCGCGCCGGCTTGATGGCCTCGGCGGCGCGTTCGATGTCGCCGCGCGTGGCGCGGCTCAGGCCGCAGACGATCGAACCGGTAACCACCTTGGCGATCTCGCGGACGGCCTCGAAATCGCCATTGGAGGCGATCGGAAAGCCGGCTTCGATGACATCGACGCCCATTTCCTCCAGAACCTTGGCGATTCGCAGCTTTTCTTCCAGGTTCATGGACGCGCCGGGCGACTGTTCGCCGTCGCGCAAGGTGGTGTCGAAAATGATAACGCGGTTGGGATCTGTATCGGTGTTCATGGGGTCGGTCCTTCGTTAAGACAGGTGCATCTTATGTGGGAGTTCGCATCCACTTCCCCTGAACACTCCATGCGCCGGAAACCGGCCCAGTGCCGAATGTTCAGGGGCACCTAAGTCGAAGGCCCCCGCCAATCCGGAGGATGAGTGACGACAGCGCGCGCGCGCGGAGACGGCGGGAGAAGCCTGTTCCCGCTATTTCGCCGTACCGGTTGCCGCGCGTTGCGAACATTCTTGCCAATCGATCACAGAGCCATGGCCACACTTATCGAAGCTGCCATGATAAATTTCGGTTAACGGTAACCTATTAGAAATCGTCGTAACGGGCGAATGTCAACAGGAATGTCGCAAAAAATGTCCGGCGGTCGGTCTTCCGATCGGAGCGTGCTTCCATTTGGCGCGGTTGGGCGCCCAATCCGCCCCGAACCGACGGTCACGAACCGCCGCTCAGATGGTGTGCCACGAGTTCGGAATCACGGTGACGGCGCGATACGATTCTCAAACTCGAACTGCCGCCATAGCACTCCGCTGCGCCGTCCGTCAGCCTGACGAAACCGGCGGCGACCACCTTCGCCGGGGTGAACCGCTGGGCGACGTCGCTGTGATAGTAGGCGCGCGGGAAGACCACCGGCATCTCCCCGTCGGGCCCGCTCACAATGATGTACTTCATCGCCATGGCGGCCCTCGGGGAAATAACCGGATAACGGTCCAGGCTAGTTCTTGGACTTGTCCACCAGGCGCCCGGCGGCGATCCACGGCATCATGCCGCGCAGCTTTTCGCCGACCACCTCGATGTCATGCTCGGCGGCGCGGCGGCGCATGGCCTTGAAGCTCGGCCGACCGGAGGCGTTTTCCAGCATCCAGTCCCTGGCGAAGCGGCCCGACTGAATGTCGTCCAGGACCTCGCGCATGCGCGCCTTGACGCCGTCGTCGATGATCCTGGGACCCGTCACATAGTCGCCGTACTCGGCGGTATTGGAGATGGAGTACCGCATATTGGCGATGCCGCCCTCGTAGATCAGGTCGACGATCAGCTTGACCTCGTGGAGGCACTCGAAATAGGCCATTTCCGGCGCGTATCCCGCTTCGGTCAGCGTTTCGTACCCGGCGAGAATGAGCGACGTCAGCCCGCCGCACAGCACGGACTGCTCGCCGAACAGGTCGGTTTCGCATTCCTCGCGGAAGGTGGTCTCGATCACGCCCGAACGGCCCGAGCCCAAGGCCGAGGCGTAGGACAACGCAAGCTCCAGGGCATTGCCGCTGGCGTTCTGCTCGACGGCGACCAGGGACGGAACGCCGGCGCCGCGAAGATACTCCGAACGCACCGTGTGACCCGGCCCCTTGGGCGCGATCATGAACACGTCCAGATCGGCCCGCGGCTCGATCAGCCGGAAATGAATGTTGAGCCCATGCGCGAACGCAAGCGCCGCGCCTTCCTTGAGGCTTTCCTGGAGATGGTCGGCGTAGAGTTGCGCCTGCAACTCGTCGGGCGTGAGCACCATGACCATGTCGGCCCACTCTCCCGCCTCCGACGGGCTCATCACCTTGAGGCCTTCGTTCTCCGCCTTCTTGATGCTGGCGGATCCGGGCCTCAGCGCCACGGCGACGTCGGAGACGCCGCTGTCGCGCAGGTTCAATGCATGGGCATGGCCTTGGCTGCCATACCCGATGATCGCCACTTTCTTCGACTTGATGAGATTGACGTCGGCATCCCGATCGTAATAAACGCGCATTTTGCTCCCTCCCAAGGGCTATATTGGGTCGATGACTAGATGGGCTCGGCACCGCGGGCGATCGCCGCAACGCCGGTGCGGGCCACATCGATCAGCCCCAGGGGCTTCATGAGATTGATCAAGGCATCGACCTTGCTTGTCTTACCCACGATTTCGAATACGAATGACTCGTTGGTGCTGTCCACCACGCGAGCCCGGAAGATCGTTGCCACGCGCAACGCCTCGACCCGGTGCTCGCCCTGGCCGCACACCTTGACCAGCGCCATTTCGCGTTCGACATACGGTCCCAACATGGTCAGGTCGGCGACTTTATGCACGGGCACCAATCGGCCGAGTTGCGCCTTGATCTGCTCGATGATCATCGGCGTGCCGGACGTAACGATGGTTATCCGCGACAGACCGCCACAGGGGTCGGTTTCCGCCACCGTCAGGCTCTCGATGTTGTAGGCACGCCCGGAAAACAGGCCGACGACCCGGGCGAGAACCCCCGGCTCGTTATCGACAAGCACGGCGATCGTGTGTTGCTCTTCCCTCGCGGGCTCCGGCATATCTAAGGCTCCCAGTAACAATCCGGCGCGACATGGCCGGGGTCGGTTGATAACGGTTTTATGGCTGAACGGACGGGGTGGCGGCGCGCGAGGCGCCGCCCTTGGACCGCGGTGTTATACCAGGACCATGCCGTCTTCGGACACGGGCTTTTCCGACTTGTCCGCCGGGCCCAGCAGCATTTCGTTGTGAGCGGAGCCGGACATGATCATCGGGAAGCAATTCTCCTCCTTGTCGACCCGAATGTCGGCGATCACGGCCTTGTCGCAAGCCATCATCTCCTTGATCAACCCATCGACGTCGTCCGGCTTGTGGGCCCGCAGTCCGACCGCGCCAAAGGCCTCGGCGAGTTTGACGAAATCGGGCAGCGAGTTCATGTAGGTCTCCGAGTACCGGCCGCCATGGATAAGCTCCTGCCACTGGCGAACCATGCCCATGTACTCGTTGTTGAGGATGAAGACCTTCACCGGCAATCTGTACTGGGCAATCGTCGACATCTCCTGGATGTTCATCATGATCGACGCCTCGCCGGCGATGTCCACCACCAGGGCGTCGGGGTGCGCGATCTGGACGCCCATGGCCGAGGGCAGTCCATATCCCATGGTGCCGAGACCTCCCGAGGTCAGCCACCGGTTCGGCTTTTCGAACCCGTAGTGCTGGGCCGCCCACATCTGATGCTGGCCCACCTCGGTGGTGATGTACACGTCGTCGCGTCCCTTGGTGAGCTCGTAGAGCCGTTGGATGGCGTATTGCGGCTTGATTGTCTTGTCATCCTGGGTAAACGCCAAACAATCGCGACTCCGCCAAACGTCGATCTTGCTCATCCACGCCGACAGGGCCCTTTTGTCGGCCTTGCCGCCTTTCTGCTTCCAAGCCTCGATCATCTGCTCGAGCACGCGCCCGGTATCTCCGACGATGCCGATGTCCACCATCACGTTCTTGTTGATGGACGACGGGTCGATATCCACATGGATCTTCGTCGAATCGGGTGAAAAGGCGTTGAGGCGCCCCGTGACCCGATCATCGAAGCGCGAGCCGATCGCGATCATCACGTCGCAGTCATGCATCGCCATGTTGGATTCATAGGTGCCATGCATGCCGACCATGCCCAGGTATTGGGGGTGCGAAGCCGGTAGCGCGCCCAGCCCCATCAGCGTCAGGGTCGTCGGGAAGCCGGTCATATCCACAAGCTGGGTCAACAGTTCGGACGCCCGGGGACCTGAGTTGATGATGCCGCCGCCGCAATAGAACAGCGGCCGCTTGGCGTTCACCATCGCGTCCACCGCTTTTTCGATGTCCTGGGCATTGCCGTCCACCTTGGGGCGGTAGCTCTTGTGGGTGACATCCGTGGGCGGAATATACGGTCCCGTTCCCATGGTCACGTCCTTTGGCAGATCGATGAGCACCGGGCCGGGCCGGCCGCTCCGCGCCACGTAGAACGCTTCATGGATCGTCCGGGCCAGATCGTTGACGCTCTTGACCAGGTAGTTGTGCTTGGTCACCGGCCGGGTGATGCCGGTGGTGTCGCATTCCTGGAACGCGTCGTTGCCGATCAGGTGGGTCGGCACCTGCCCCGAAAAGCACACCAGCGGCACGCTGTCCATCAAGGCATCGGCGAGGCCGGTCACCGCGTTGGTGGCACCCGGACCCGATGTCACGACGACGACTCCGGTCTTGCCCGTGGACCGGGCGTAGCCCTCGGCGGCATGAACGGCGCCGCCTTCCTGGCGGACCAGGATGTGCCGGACCTGGTTCTGTTGGAACAGTTCGTCGTATACCGGAAGAATGGCGCCTCCGGGATAGCCGAATACATCCGTAACCCCATGATCGATGAGGGCCTGGATGACAATCTTCGCTCCGGTCATTTGTTCGTACGCCATAGGTCTTTTCTCCGGTTAACACCGCTATGCTCGCCGCTCTCAGCGGGAGAATGCACATGGGTGACAAAATGGCCCGGCACCAGGCCGGGCCCACGACGGCGGGAACCTAGTCGTTCATGATCCTGGGGTCAATAGCGTTTGACGAATAATTGAAAAGATCTTTTGTCGTAACCTTTCCGAATATTGCTCATGCATCTCGATCGCGTCCCCCAACTGGTGCCGCAACCAGGTCATCTGCCGTTTCGCGTAGTTGCGGGTCGCCTTTTTGGCGGCCGCCGCCGCCGCGTCCAGGGTCGTTTCGCCGCGCAGATATCCTGTCAGTTCTGGCAGCCCCACCGCCTTCATGGCCGGAAGCGACGGATCGAGGGCGAGTTCCATCAGCGCCCTGGCCTCGTCGACGGCGCCGTTCGCCAGCATGGCGTCGAACCGGGCTTCGAGGCTGGCGTAGAGCATCTCCCGGGGCGGCATGAGAACCAGCGTCTGAAACCGGGCCGCGAGGGGAGGGGTGGCGGAAGGCTGGCGCTGCCACTCGGGCAGCGGCCGGCCGGTGGCCCGCGCCACCTCGTAGGCTCGGATCAGCCGCTGGCCGTCGCCGGCCGGCACGCGCGCCGCCGTTTCCGGATCCAGCTTGGCCAGTTCATCGCGGAACGCGGCCCCGCCCAGGCGGAGAAACGCCGCCCGCGCCTCTGCCCGCGCCGCCTCCGGAATGTCCGGGACCGGCGCCAGGCCCTCCGTCAGCGCCTTGAGATAGAGCCCCGTTCCGCCCACCACGATGGGCAACAGCATCTCCGCCCAGGCCGCCTCGATCTCGCGCCTGGCCATGTCGAGCCACATCCCCGCCGAGCAGGGCCGGGCCACCGACAGAACCCCGAACAGGCGGTGCGGAACGCGCGCCTCGTCCTCCTCCGTCGGCCGCGACGTCAGCACCCACAGATCGCGGTAGACCTGCATGCTGTCGGCATTGATGACCACGCCGCCGAATTCCTCGGCCGCGTCCATGGCCAGCGCCGACTTGCCGCTGCCCGTGGGCCCGGCGACGATAAGGACGGGTTTGTTTGCTTGCTCGCTCATGATGACGGGGGCAACATAGAGGATCGGTATTGGCCACGCGAGTTTTCGTATCGCACCGCAACGCAATTCCGAGGAGTGCGTTGGCAATGACGAACCGTTTTATATCGATCCTTCTGGTGCTGGCTTTGTTGCCGGCATTCCCGGGAACGTCGCGCGCCGCCGACCTTCCCGCCCCCACGGGACCGGTGATCCTCACGGTGACGGGCAACGTCGAACACGCGAACCAGGGTCCTTCGGACGTCTGGGATCAGAGCCTGTTCAAGCACCATGACGTTCAGTTCGACCGCGCCGCCGCGTTCGACCGCGCGGCGTTGGAGCGACTGGGCATGCATTCGGTCACGGCGGGCAAGAAAACCTGGCCCGAGGCGTCGGTGTTCGAGGGACCGCTTCTCAGCGACGTGCTCGCCGCCGCCGGTGCTATCGGCCGAACGGTCTATGTCAACGCGCTGGACGACTACGTCGCCGAGATTCCATTCGACGGGATTGCCGCCGCCGGCGTTGTCGTCGGCCTCAAGCGGGACGGCCGCGACCTCGGCATCGGCGACGCTGGACCCACATGGATCGTCTATCCCGATGGCGAGACCGCCGAGCACGGCGACAAGTGGGTGTGGGCGGCCTACCTGATCACCGTCGAGTAAGCTCGGAGGGAGAAGGCATGAGCGCGCAGACGGTTTTCGGCGGCGATCCGATCGGCGCCCTGTTCTTTTTCAGCCTGGTCAGCCTGCCCATCGCCATCGTCCTCTCGTTTCTCCTGCTCGCCCGCTACCAGCGCGCCGTCCTCCGATCCATGCAGGCGTCGGCGGGAGCGGCGACCGTCCCGGCCGCGGGGCCGACTTCGGCATCGGGTCGCGGTTCGACATCGGCGCGCCCGCTCTCCGTCCAGGTGCTGGAAGACGGCGCCGGTTTTACCGCGACATCCGAGGCGTCGGCGCGCCTGACCCGCGCCCGGGGCGCCGCGTGGCGGGCCGCGGCCGTATATGCCCTGGCGGGCGCCGCGCACGCCGCCGTCGCCACCGTGCTGTTGTTTCTGTTCGACGATCACGAGTTCCTGCCCATCCGAACGCTGTTCGTTTGGTTCGTGTTGGCCTGGCCCATCGTCCCCACCGTCTTCTTCGTCGCCGTTGGAAGCCGCCGTCTCCGCGTCGCCGGCATTCTCGCGTACTTCGTCGTGGCCATGCTGATCAGCCCCCTGCCGCTGCACGAGTTGCTCGTTCTCTGGGGCGTGTACATGGGTTTTCCCACCCTTCTCATTCTCGCGGTCGGCAACCGCCGGCTCCGGGCCGTCGGTCCGATCGTTCTGGCCGCCACCCTGATCGTGGTGGCGGGCGCCACCATCGCGTTCAGTCTCGCCGGCAACCTTTTTGTCGCCAGTGGCGGCGCCCACTCCGGATGGTGGTTCGTCGCCATCGCCGCCGCCGTTCTGGGCGCGTTTGCCGCGCTTGCCTGGATGACCCTTCGCTGGGCCGCGCGGCGCTACCGGCGCAAGAAAACCAGCGATCTCGGTCTGATGCTGGATGCCTGGTGGCTGATCGTCACCTTGTGGGAATGCCTCGATTTCTCCAACAGCGCCGGCCCCCTCGCCCTTTTCGTCCTTGGCGCCTTCGCCGCCTACAAGGGCGTGCTCTGGATCGGTTTCAGGCTGCTCGGACCGAAGCGTGAAGAAGAACCGGCCGATCTTCTGCTGCTGCGCGTTTTCGGATTCCGGAAACGCAGCGAACGGCTGCTGGACGAACTCGGTCACAAATGGCGCTACGCCGGGCCGATAACCCTGATTTCCGCGCCCGACCTCGCCACCAGCTATGTGGAGCCGCATGAGTTCTACGACTTCCTCGGCGGCCGGCTGTCACGCTCCTTCGTCAAGAGCCCGGACGACCTCGCCCGGCGTGTCCGAGAAATGGACCGGGAACCGGATCCCGACGGCCGCTATCGCGTCAACGAGTTCTTCTGCCACGCCGACACCTGGCAGCCAACCATGCGAGCGCTGGCGGAACGGAGCCAGGCCGTGCTCATGGACCTCCGGAGCTTCGCCGAAAACAACCAGGGCTGTACCTACGAACTGCAACAACTGCTCGACATGGTACCGCTCGAGCGCGTCGTCCTGGTGATCGACGACACAACCGACCGGGCCTTGCTCGAACGCACGGTGCACGACATGTGGCAAACGCTCTCGCCCGCGTCCCCCAACCACGGGACCGGCGACGCGACGCTGCGGATGGTCGTGGCCGCAAAGCAATCGCCCCGGCATGTCAAACGCCTGCTGCTTCTGCTGTTCGCGCGGGGCCGCGCCGGGACCGATGCGCCTGTTGCCGTGAGCGGCCGATGATCCTTCACGGGCAATAATCGTTGGTGTTCGGCAAATACTGGCTTCCGTCCAGATACTGAAATCACTCCATCGCCTGGCGCCACAACGCGAGCATGGCTTCCAGTTCGTCCAGCGAGAGATGCAGCGGCGGCACCGTTTCGTCGTAGCCGTTGCGGATTTCGGCGCCATCGGGCCCGGCGGCGAGTTCGTAGATGTTGCCGTAGGCCCTGAACGGCTGGCCGTCGCGGGCCAGTTCCAATCCGGCGAGCAGGTGGTCGCAGCGGTCGGGGTTTTCGGCCACGTCGGTCTCCAGGAAATCGGCCAGGAGCGGCGGAAGTTCGTCCACCGAAGCCCGGAGGTGGCCGTCGCGGTCGCGGAAGATGGATGTCATGGCCGTGTCCCGATCCTCTCCATCATCGCCGGTCATCGGTTTGGAAACGCCGTGTTGACCCGCCCGTCGCCGAACAGGCCCATGCGGATCTCGAACGCCTGTCCCCGGTCATCCAGGCAGAACCCATCCGTGCCGCCGGCGGGAGCGGAGGGCCCCAGATATCCCCACGCCGGGTGCTCGCCGCCGATATGGGTGGAGGCATGGTGGATGGAGGCGAGAATGTCGTCCGCCGAGCAGGCGTCGGGAAAGAAGGTGGAGAACTTGGTCTGGCCGTCCTTGAAGACCACCGTTCCGCTATAGATGCCGTTCGCGTACCGCGAAATCCCGCGCACGCCGGTGACTTCGTCCGACGTGTCCATGAGCCGGGTGGAGTGGAAGCCCTTGGGTTTGCCATCGCGGACCTCGCCGCAGAATACGTGGCGCGCGTTGATGGCGGGCCGATGGTCGCTCCAGGAGAAGCCCGGATCCCGGCAGTCGGGAGCGGTGGACGGTTCGCAGGCGCCGGCCAGCGACACCGCCAGGAGAACCGCGATGAGCGCCCGGCCGGGAAGCGCCAACGTGGGCATCTACGCCCGCTCCGGATAGAGCGCCTTCAGCCCGGCCTCGGAGGCGGCGCACACGCCGCGTTCGGTGATCAGCGCCGTCACCAGGCGCGCCGGGGTGACGTCGAAGCCGAAGTTGGCGGCGGGACTGGCGGCGGGGGTCAGGCCCACCGACACGATCCGTCCGTCCTCCGCGCGGCCGGTCGACGCGGGTGACCTCCGTCGCGTCGCGCTCCTCGATGGGGATCTCGCGGACGCCGTCGCGCAGCGACCAGTCGATGGTGGGGCTGGGCAGGGCCACGTAGAACGGAATGCCGTTGTCCTTCGCCGCCAGCGCCTTCAGGTACGTGCCGATCTTGTTGCAGACGTCGCCGGTGGCGGTGGTCCGGTCGGTGCCGGTGATGCACAGATCCACCATGCCGTGCTGCATCAGGTGGCCGCCGGCGTTGTCGACGATGACCGCGTGCGGCACGCCGTGCTGGCCGAGTTCCCACGCGGTCAGGCTGGCGCCCTGGTTGCGCGGCCGGGTCTCGTCGGCCCAGACGTGAACGGGAATGCCGGCGTCGAACGCCTTGTAGATGGGCGCCAGCGCCGTCCCCCAGTCCACCGTCGCCAGCCAGCCGGCGTTGCAGTGGGTCAGCACGTTGACCCGGCCGCTTTGCCCCTTGGCCAGCCAGGCCTCGCGGATGAGTTCGAAACCGTGCCCGCCGATGGCGTCGTTGATGGCCACGTCCTCGTCGCAGATTTCGGCGGCGCGCCGGTAGGCCGCCTCGGCGCGGCGTTCCGGCGGAAGCTGGCGGATGACCGCCATCACGTCGTCCAGCGCCCAGCGCAGATTGACGGCGGTCGGGCGGGTGGCCAGGAGTGTCCGGTAGGCGGCCTCCAGGGCATGATCCGTGGCGTCCTCCCGCGCCGCCAGCGCCAGACCGTACGCCGCCGTCGCCCCGATCAGCGGAGCGCCGCGAACCCGCATGGTTTCGATGGCCTCGGCCGCCTCCGCCATGGTTTCGAGCCGGGCGACCACGAACTCGTGGGGCAGGCGGGTCTGGTCGATGATGTCCACCGCCCGGCCGTCGTCCGAAATCCAGATGCTGCGATAGTGGCGATCTCCGACCTTCACGGTTCCGTACCCCCGTTGCCGAATGCGTCGGTCAAGACAGGACCCGGCCGGCAACCGCGTCCAGCTTGGCAACGAGCTCTGGATCCCGGGCTTCCGGCGCGGTGATGATGGCCGTGCCCAGCGCCGTGTGGCAGCCCTGGCGGCAAGAGACCGCCCGTCCCGCCAGCTTCGGGGTCAGCCGTTTGATCAAGGCGCGTCCCTTGTCGGCGTTGTCCATCAGCACCCGGATGATCGCCTCCACCGTGACGCTGTCGTGATCCGGGTGCCAGCAGTCGTAGTCGGTGACCATGGCCACGGTGGCGTAGCACATCTCCGCCTCGCGGGCGAGTTTGGCCTCCGGCAGATTGGTCATGCCGATCACGTCGCAGCCCCAGGACCGGTACAGGTTGGATTCGGCCAGCGTGGAGAACTGCGGCCCTTCCATCACCAGATAGGTGCCGCCCCGGACGGTCTCGATATCGAGCTCCCTGGCCGCTTCCTCGATGGCATCGCAAAGCCGCCCGCAAACCGGCTCGCCGAATGTCACGTGGGCGACCAGCCCGGTTCCGAAGAAGCTCTTGCGCCGGGCGAAGGAGCGATCGATGAACTGATCGACGATGACGAAGGTCCCGGGGGCCAGTTCCTCCTTCAGCGAGCCGCAGGCGCTCAGCGAAATGATCTCGGTGACACCAGCCCGCTTCAGGACGTCGATGTTGGCTAGGGAATTGAGCTCGCTGGGCGGTATGCGGTGGCCGCGGCCGTGACGGGGCAGGAACACCAGTTTGCGTCCGTCGAGGAACCCCACCAGCAACTCGTCGGACGGAGACCCGAACGGCGAGGCCACGGGCATCCACTGCGCGCCTTCAAGGCCTTCGATGTCATAGATGCCGCTGCCGCCGATGATCCCGATGACGGGTGGAGTTCCTGGTGTCTTCATATGTCTGTCCTTTGCAAGCCCGTATCCACACGTGCCACGTTTTCACGTTCGGGAGAACTCTTCAATGGTTTCGCTCGCGCCGGACAGGTTTTCCGAATTCCCGTTGGAACGGCACCAGGAACGATTCCGTGGCAGGGTCGTGGAATGCGCAAACGGGCCAGCCGCCGGTCATGCCGGCGTCGCCGCCGTTGACACGCGGGCGCGCCGGAACGAAGCTGGGCATCGATGACCATAACCGTCGCACACATTTACCGCTACCCGGTCAAGGGACTGAGCGCCGAATCCCTGGAGGGGGTGGATCTGTGCGCCCGGATCGGAATTCCCGGCGATCGCGGGTTCGCCTTGGCCCTGCCATCCACGCGTTTCGACCCGGCCAACCCCGAGTGGCTGGCGAAAACGAACTTCCTGATGCTCATGCGCCACGAACGGCTGGCGGCGTTGCAAACCGCTTTCGACGAACACGACCGGATCCTGACCGTCCGCCACGACGGCGAGGAAGTGGCGCGAGGGTGCGTCGACACGGAAGCCGGCCGGGCCGCGATCGAGGATTTTTTCGGCTCCTTCATGGACGGCAAAATCAGTGGCAAGCCCAATCTGGTCGCGGCGCCGGTCAATCATATGTTCTCCGATCACATGAACCCCGTTCTGTCCGTCATCAACCTGGCCACCATCAGGGACATCGAACGCGTGGTGGGCCAACCGGTCGATCCCCTCCGTTTCCGAGCGAATCTTTATGTCGACGGAGCGCCACCCTGGTCGGAGTTCCAGTGGGTCGGCGGGACCCTGGAGATCGGGAGCGCCCGCCTGACCGCGACCGAACGGATCGACCGCTGCGCCGCGACCACCGTCAAGCCGGGCGGCGGCGTCCGCGACATCAACATTCCCCGCGCCCTTCAGCACGCCTTTGGACACATCGACTGTGGAATTTTTGCGCGTGTAGAGTTGGACGGCCGCGTCGCCGTCGGCGATGCCGTGGTCGCCGCCCCCAATACCAACGATCACTGATACGAACTTGATGGGATCGTAGGAATTAAGCTACGGGTTCCGCCTCGTCCGCCGGCGCTTCGCCCGGTGACGTTTCGGCCGTGGCCTGCTCGCCATCGGTCGCCGCCTCCCCGTCAGCACCCGCCTGAGCCATCCGCGCCCGGTCGTTGCCGCGATTGGCGCCATTGGCGTCGGCGACGCTGACAAGACGGTAATAGTGCTCGGCATGCTGGTAGAAGCTCTCGGCCGTAATCGGGTCGCCCGCCGAAAATGCGTCTCTTCCCAGCACCAGGTACCTGTCCAGAACCTGCTGGGCCGTTCCGCGAATTTTCCCGTCCGGACCGTTGCTCTCGAAGGTTTGATTTCTCGAGGACGGATTGCGCTTAGCGGTACCGCGGTTGCGTCCACGCCTCGGATTTGGACCGTGTTTCATTTCACCTTATGATATTTTACCGCTTCCCGTTCGCACCGTTGAACCCCTATGCGTTGGGCTCGATCCATCTCGGCACTGCGCCAAACCGGTTTCTGGCTTGGACTTGACCTTATTTTACGGGGGTGTGCTTAAGCACTGCCTTGCGGCGTGTTTTCCCGTGGCGCACTCGCCACTCACGAAAATAAAAATAGTCGGGAACTGCTTGGTTTCCAACTGTTTTTTTCACGGCGGTGCTAGAGCCTCGCGGCAACCCGCGCACAACGGGGAATACCCGCCAAATCGTCTTTGATTTCAACGTCCTGAAAACCGTGACGTTGCAGCAGTCTTGTCACATCCGCCGCCGCGCCGGCGCCGATCTCGAGAAAGGCGGCGCCGCCCGGCGCAAGAAGCTGACCCAGTTGGGGAGCGATCACCCCATATGCCGACAACCCATCAGCGCCGCCGGAGAGCGCGGCGCGCGGTTCGAATCGAACGACTTCGGGGGACAGTCCGGCGAAATCCGGATCGGCGATGTACGGCGGATTGGACACGACGATGTCGAACGGACCCGCCACCGCGCTCGCCCAATCGCCCTGAACGAAGCCGGCGCGGCCGGACAGCCCGAGATCCATGGCGTTGCGGCGGGCGACACGGAGCGCGCCCATGGACGCATCAACGCCGACGCCCCATGCCCCGGGCAGTTCATGGAGCAGCGCCAGCAGCAAACAGCCGCTGCCGGTGCCGAGATCGAGGACGCGGACGCCGGCGCGGCCCGCGCCGAGCCAATCGAGCGCCGATTCCACCAGCGTTTCCGTATCGGGCCGAGGCACGAGGGTATGCGGGTCGACGCGGAAGGGCAGGCTCCAGAACTCCTGGAAACCGAGGATATAGGCCATCGGCTCGCGCGCCGCGCGGCGCCTCGCCAGAACACCCAGGTCGGCCGTCAACGCGGGGGCGATGGTGCGTTCGGGGTGACCCAGAACCACGTCCATGCCGACGCCGAGGACGTGTCCGACCAGGACTCGGGCCTCCAGGCGGGGATCCGGGATGCCGGCCTCCGCGAGGATCCGCCGAACGCCATCGAGGACGCCCGCGACGGTTGCCGGCGCCGTCAATCGGTCTCCGCCAGCCGTTCGGCTTGATCCTCGGAGATAAGCGCGTCGACAACCTCGTCCAATTCGCCGCTCATCACCCGGTCCAGTTTGTGCAGGGTGAGGTTGATGCGGTGGTCGGTTACCCGCCCCTGCGGGAAATTGTATGTCCGAATGCGCTCGGAACGGTCCCCGGATCCCACCTGCAGCTTGCGCGCGGCCGCGCGTTCCTGGTCGGCCCGGGAGCGTTCCAGGTCGTACAGTCGCGCCCGCAGGATCTTCATGGCCTTGGCCCGGTTCTTGTGTTGCGACTTTTCGTCCTGCTGGGTAACCACCAGACCCGTGGGCACGTGGGTGATACGAACGGCGCTGTCGGTGGTGTTGACGGACTGTCCCCCCGGTCCGCTGGAGCGGTAGACGTCGATGCGCAGGTCCTTGTCCTCGATCTTGACGTCCACCTCCTCGGCTTCCGGCAGCACGGCGACGGTGGCGGCGGAGGTGTGAATGCGTCCGCTCGATTCGGTCTCGGGGACGCGCTGCACCCGGTGCACGCCCGATTCGAACTTCAGGCGCGCGAATACGCCGCGTCCCGAGATGGCCGCCGAAGCCTCCTTGTAGCCGCCGATCCCGGTCTCGTGCACCGACATGACCTCGAACTTCCAGCCCCTGCTTTCGGCATAGCGCTGATACATGCGGAACAGATCAGCGCCGAACAGGGCCGCCTCGTCGCCACCGGTTCCGGCTCGTATTTCGAGGATGGCGTTACGTTCGTCCGCCTCGTCCTTCGGCAGCAGCATGAGCCGCATCCGTCTTTCTTTTTCGGCCAATGTGTCGGCCATCTCAACCAGTTCCTCGCGGGCAAGAGCCCTGACATCGCCGTCGGCTTCCGGATCGGCCGCCAGCGTTTCCAGATCCTCGTACTCCGCTTCGGCGCGCCTCAACTCGTTGATCGCCTCGACCACGCCGGTCAGTTCCGCGTACTCCTTGGACAGCCGCATGAACTCCTCCGGACTTGGCGTTTTCGAGCTTGCCAGGGTGTCGGCCAATTCCTGATGCCGGGCGACGATCCGGTCAAGCTTGTACTCCATCGTCATTGTCCGTTCTCCCCGGGACCGCGACTCAGTCCAAACAGCCTGTTGAGCAAACTTTCCATCTCTTTCAAATCCATCACTCCATCGGGGCCCCGGCCGGCAAGGTCGCGCAACGCCTCCGACGGGTTGTGCAGGAGCCGGTTGACCAGAAGCCGGGTTGCTTTCTCCGGGTCGCCGCCGGCATCGGCGAGCGCCGCGTCCCGCGCCGCCTCGAAATAGGCGCGAAGCTCCACCAGCGCCGGCACGGCTTGACGCTCCGCGCGGGTCCGCAAGAATGCCGCGACCTCTTCTTCGAGCATCCGCAACGCCGCGGCCGCCTCCCTCTCGCGGGTCGCGCGTCCCTTCATGGCGACCTGCTCGAGATCGTCGAGATCGTACAGGAAGGCGTCATCCAACTTTTCCACCGACGGTTCGATGTCTCCCGGGATCCCGAGATCGACGAGAACCAGCGGCCGTCGGCGCCGCGCCTTCAAAGCGGACTTGACCATCTCGCGCGTGACCACGTGCCGGCGGGTGCCGAGAGACGTCACCAGGATATCGCACGCCGGCAGTGTTTGCGGCAGTGCCTCGAAGCCGGCCACGTGGCAGCCCAGCGCCCGCGCAACGGCGTCGGCCCGGGATACGGTCGGGTGGCTGACCACCAGACGGTGCAGTCCCGACGACATCAGCGTCCGAGCCACGATTTCGCTCAGATCCCCGCTCCCCACCATGAGCCCGCCGCAACGATCGAGATCGCCGTGCACCCCGCGAGCCAGTTCGATCACCGATGCCGCCACGGACACGGGATACGAGCCTAACGACGTTTCGCTGCGGATGCGCTTGGCGGCGGCGTACGCGGCTTGCAGGATCGTATCCAGTTCGTTGCCGGTCATCCCGGCCTCCCGGGCGATCCGATGACTGGACTTGATCTGTCCAAGGATGTGAGGCTCGCCGATGACGAGGCTGTCCAGCGACGCCGCGACGGCAAAAATGTGGCGCACCGCGTCTTCTCCCGACCGCGCGTAGACCTGCGGCTCGAGATCCTCCGGGTTCATCTCTCCATGCCCGGACATCGCCTCGACGATCCGGCGAAACGCCCAATCGTGGTCGTGATGGATCGCGTGCACCTCGGTCCGTTCGCAGGTGGAAATGACCAGCGCCTGATCGATTCCGCTCGAGCGCAACCCGTCGAGAAACGCCGCCATGACGTCATGTTCGACGAACAGCCGGTCGCGAACGCTCAGGGAACTCGATCTCTGATTGGCGCCGACCACCAGGGCGCGCCATGTGGGGGCCATGCTTTCGGTCATGGCGCCGCTAACGGTAGCGGCCGAGGTGATCCTCAATATCCTCCAGCACCACCTCCCGCTGCTCGCCCGTGTCCATGTCGCGGATCGTCACCATGCCCCGGGCGATTTCGTCCGCGCCCAGAATGACGCAGGCGCGGGCATCGATCTTGTTGGCGCGCTTCATGCGCTTGCCGAGATTGCCGGAATAGCCGAGGTCGGCGGCGAACCCGGCGCGGCGCAACCGCTGCGCGATGACAAAGGCATCGTCCACGTGTTCGGCGCCCTGCGGCACGACCGCGAGCGGCCGGGGACCCTGGTCCGGGTCCTCCACCAGCATCATCAGTCTCTCGACGCCCGCCGCCCATCCGGTGCCGGCGGTGGGTGGCCCGCCCATCTGCTTGATCAGGCCGTCGTAGCGTCCTCCGGCGAGCACCGCCCCCTGGGCCCCCAGGGCATCGGTGGTGAACTCGAACGCCGTATGGCAGTAGTAGTCCAGTCCCCTGACCAGTCTCGGACTGACGCGATAGGACACCTCGGCGCGGTCGAGAAAACCGGTCAGCTTCTCGAAAAAATCCCGTGACGCCCCGTTGAGGCTGTCGGTAATCAGCGGCGCGTCCGCCACCACCGCGCGATCTCCCTCGTCCTTCGAATCCAGGATCCGCAGCGGATTGCGCTCGAGACGAAGGAGACTGTCCTCCGACAGGCTTTGCCGGTGCGACCGGAAATAGTCGACGAGGACATCCCGGTAAGCCGATCGGCTCTCGCCATCGCCCAGGCTGTTGAGTTCGAGGACGACGCGGTCGCTCAACCCCAGAGCCGACAGGATGTCGGCGCCAAGGGCGATCACCTCGGCGTCGGCCAGCGGCTCCGCGATCCCGATCAGCTCCACTCCGATCTGGTGAAACTGCCGGTAGCGGCCCTTCTGCGGCCGCTCGTAGCGAAACATCGGCCCGCGATAGAACAGCTTAAGGGGCGTGTGCTGGGTCAGGCCGTTGGAGATGAACGCGCGCGCGACACCGGCGGTGTTCTCCGGACGGAGGGTGATGCTCTCGCCGCCGCGATCGGCGAAGGTGTACATCTCCTTGGTGACGATGTCCGAGCTGTCGCCGAGCGTGCGGGCGAAGACCTCGGTGAACTCGAACACCGGGGTGGAGATTTCGCCGAACCCGTAGCGCGTGGCCAGGTCGAACGCAACGCTCTCGATCCGCCGCCGCCGCCGGCTTTCCTCTGGCAGAATGTCGCGGGTGCCGCGGACCGGCTTCAAGGCGCTCATGCGAAACGTATCCAGTTAAGGGGCCAACCGTGGGGCCGGTCGCGGGACCGGCTATTGAGCGGCGGCGGGGGTGGCGGAACCGGCCTCGTCGCCGGTCGCCGAAGGCGCCCGCGGCGGATAGCGGTTTCGGACATAGTCCTCGACGATCGCCTGAAACTCCGTCGATATATTCGGGCCCCTGAGGGTCATGCGCTTTTGACCGTCAACGAAAACCGGCGCCGCCGGTTCCTCGCCGGTGCCGGGAAGACTGATCCCGATGTCGGCGTGCTTGCTTTCGCCCGGGCCGTTGACGATGCAGCCCATGACCGCCACGGACATGGTTTCCACCCCTTCGTAGTCCTGCCGCCACGACGGCATGCGGGTGCGAATGAAGCCCTGGATCTGGCCCGCGAGTTCCTGAAAAACCGTACTCGTGGTGCGCCCGCATCCGGGGCACGCGGTCACCAGCGGCATGAACGACCGGATACCGAGGACCTGCAGCATCTGCTGCGCGACGATCACTTCCTCGGTTCGGTCTCCGCCGGGTTCAGGGGTCAGGGACACGCGGATGGTGTCGCCGATGCCGCCTTGCAGGAGGATCGCCATGGCCGCCGTCGAGGCGACGATGCCCTTCGAGCCCATTCCCGCCTCGGTCAAGCCGAGGTGCAGCGCGTAATCGCACCGGCGGGCCAACTGATCGTAAACCGCGATGAGGCTCTGAACCTCGCTGACCTTGCACGACAGCACGATGCGGTCGGCGCCGAGGCCGATCTCCTCCGCCCTCGCGGCGCTCTCGATCGCCGAAACCACGAGCGCCTCCTGAGTGACCCGCGCCGCGCTCCTCGGTTCGGGCGACGCGGCGTTCTCGTCCATCATGCGAGCCAGCAGCTCGCTGTCCAGGCTTCCCCAGTTGACACCGATGCGCACGGGGCGGTCGTACTTCAGCGCGACCTCGATCATCGTGGAGAATTGCCGATCGCGCTTTTCGCGAAACCCCACGTTGCCGGGATTGATGCGGTATTTGGCCAACGCCTCCGCGCACGCCGGATGGCCGAGCAGCAGTTTGTGGCCGATGTAGTGGAAATCGCCGACCAGGGGAACGTCCACCCCCATTGCGTCGAGACGCTCGCGAATGTGGGGAACGGCCTTGGCGGCATCCTCCCGGTCCACGGTCACCCTGACGATTTCCGAACCCGCCCGCGCCAGCGCCGCCACCTGGGCAACGGTCGCCTCCACGTCCGCCGTGTCGGTGTTGGTCATGGACTGCACCACGATGGGAGCGTCGCCGCCAATCACCACATCGCCGATCTTGACCGGAATGCTTTTCCGTCTTTGAACCACGGGCGACTCGTTCGCCATCTCGCTGAACCTCATACTGGATGGTCACCGCCGGCGTTTCCGCCGTCGCCGCATTCAGCGGCATTCCCGGGCGACCCGTCAACCTCGCACTCCCGGCGCGGCCCGCCTCCAGTCTCGAAAAGCAGCCGCGACCGGGCCTCAGTCAGTACACATGCCGACGGGCGCCGTCAATTGCGAGCCAGTTCGCCGGACCGGAGTCGCTCCGCGTCCAAGGGCACGTTGCGGCGAACCATGCCCGCCGCTCCCAGCGGCGGAACCGGTTCCCCATCGACCAGAATTTCGAGCCCGCCGGCGTTTCCGGTCAGTAGCCGCAGATCGGGAGAGTCGGGAACGTCGAACGTTTCGCCGGGTTTGAACAGCCGCGCCACCACCAGGCGGTCCGTGCCGCCCTCCCGGATCTCGATCCAGTTCTCGCCGTTCGCCCGCAGCATGATGCGCGTCGACGCCGGGCCCGCCGCCGGGGATTGGTCCGGAGCGAGCGCGTCCCGGGCGTCCGCCGGATCCTCGGCGTCCCCCGAGGCCACCGTGGTGTCGGCGATGGAACTCCGGGACTCCGCGTCGTCGGCGCCTTGGCCCTCCGAGGAGGCCGAGGCGGAGGCGGCGGTCCAATCGCTATCCGTTTCGCCGCGAGGGACGGCGGGAGCCTGATTTCCCAAGCCCGTCGAATCGGGGCGGTCCGCTTCGTCCGGCGGACTGGCCACGCCGATGCCTGTCTGCTGGTTTTCCCCCGGGACCGGGCGCGACCCCTGATCGGTGGATGGCGACGGGGTCTCCGGCGCGGCCCCCTGGTCCTGCGATGTTTCGGCCGCGATCCGGGTCTCCGCCGGGTCCTCCGCGTCGGAAGCTTCGCCGTCGCCGCGCACGAAGGCCACCAAGCGCTCGGGAAGAGGCGATATGATCTCGGCGATACTCTCGTCTCGCGTCGAACTTACGTACCAGGCGCCGTAGGCGGCCAGCGCGACAAAAATTCCGAGGAGCAGAATGGAGCCGTTGGGCATGCCCCCTTCCGACATCGGCGACGGAAATCGCAATTCCGCGCGACCGTCCATCTTCCGCGGTTCCGCCTTCAACTGGCGGACGACCTTGTCGCCGTCAAGTCCGAGGTGCTCGGCGTAGGTGCGGATGAAACCGGCCACGTAGGTCGGTCCCGGCAGAGCGTCGAAACGCCCGTCCTCGATGGCCTTGAGATACGCCTCGCGGATACACAGCACCCTTGAGGCCTCCGACAGGGTCTGGCCATCCCGCAGGCGGCGAGCGCGCAGGAACTCGCCCACCTCGGTCTCCCGTTGTTGTTCGGCCTCCCTCGCCATCTTTATCGCTCCGCCCCGCTCAATATTCCGACAAACATCCGGGTTCAGTCACGCCGGACAAATCTTCGGTCTTCAAGAGGTATTTTTCTTTCACGGACCATTCTTCCGTAAAGATCGGCAAGAAAGAACTCAAACCGGCAACGCCGCAGTATTTCATAAGATATAAATCTCAAACGCCTATTACACAAGGTTTTGGTGGTAGACCCGGCAAAATCCGCTCGAACGTCATACACATGCCTACATCATACAGATATCTCATGATCCCGCGCGTACAGGCTTAAACGCTCCCTGATCGTCTGGACCGGTGCGTCGGAGAGCGAAAGCAGGTATCCTTCCAGCGACCCGAGATCCAGACTCCGGATGGCCGCCTTGACCGGCCCGACCGCCGGAGGAGCCACCGACAGGTTGCGGAAGCCGATACCGAGCAAGGCGACGGAATCCAGGGGGCGCGCCGCCATCTCGCCGCACAGGCTTACCGGCACGCGCGCCAGATCGCACTGCCTCGCGATATCCTTCAACACGCCGAGAAACACCGGAGAGAGCGGATCGTATCTCTCCGAGGTGTGGCAGTTGGCCCGGTCGCTGGCGAACAGGAACTGGAGCAGGTCGTTCGTGCCGACCGAAATGAAGTCGACCATGTCGAGCAGCGGCCTCAACTGGAACACCAGGGCCGGAATCTCGAGCATGACGCCCACTTGGATCGTCGTCGGCAGGAGGTTGCCGAGGCCGCGCTGCCGCTCCACCTCCTTGTCCACGAGCCCGCGCGCGTACCTGAACTCGCCCACATCGGAAATCATCGGAAACATCAGCGACAGGTCACGGCCGGCCGCAGCCTTGATCAGCGCCCTCAACTGATGACGCAGCATCGCCGGACGGTCGAGGAAGACGCGGGTGGCGCGCCATCCCATGGCGGGATTTTCCTCCTCGCCGCCCTGCCGCCACCTCGGCAGCACCTTGTCGCCGCCCACGTCGAGTGTCCGGAACACCACGGGTTTACCGGCGGCATAGTCGAGAATCCGGCCGTAGAGTTTCGTCTGGCTCTCCACGTCGGGCAGCACGGAGCGCGCCATGAAGGGCACCTCGGTTCGATACAGGCCGACACCGTCCGCGCCACTGTCGGGAAAATGCTGCAGATCCACCAGCAATCCGGCGTTCATGTTCAGCGCAATGCGGACGCCATCGCGGGTGACCGCCGGGAGATCCCGCAGGACGGTGTAGGCCGCCTTGCGGTCGATACGCGCTTTCAGGCTTTGGACGAACGCTTCGTGGACGTCGTCCCTCGGACGGACGAACACCTGGGCGTGATCGGCATCCAGGATGATCCGGTCGCCGTGCTCGATAAAGCCGAGGGCGCCGCGAACCTGGCCCAACACGGGAATGTCCAGCGCGCGGGCCACGATGGAGACGTGGGCGTTGGGCGATCCTTCCTCGAGAATGACGCCGCGCAGCCGGCGCCGCTGGTACTCGAGGAGCTGCGCCGGTCCCAGGTTCCGCGCCACCAGCACCACGTCCTTGCCCTCGGGCAGTTCGGCGCCTTCGTCTTTCACTCCGAGCAGGTGCTGAAGGAGCTGGTCGGCTAGGTTTTCGAGATCGTGGACACGTTCCCTCAGATAGGGGTCCGCCACCTGGCTCATGCGCGCGTGCGTCTCGTCGTTGACCTTTTGTACGGCCGCCTCGGCGGTCAGCCCCGTGCTGATGGCCTCGCCGATCCTCCGCAGCCACCCCACGTCCTGGGCGATCATCCGATACGCCTCCAGGACATCGCGGTGTTCGCCGCCCGCCGCGAAATCCGAGGATCGAAGCATGTCGTCGAGCGCGCCGTGCATGTCCGCCACGGCGGCGCGTAACCGCTCGTGCTCGTGCGCGGTGTCCTCGGCGACCATCCGGCGCGCGACGAAACGGCGTTGATGCAGTATGGCGGCCCCGAGGGCCAGGCCGGAATTGAGCCGGACGCCCTCGAAACGCATGGGCAGAAGAGCGATGTCGGCGACAAGCGGAACGTCGTCGCCCTTGAGCAGGCCGCCGCCGGCGACCAGTTCGGCGAGAACCATCGCGACGGTCTGCAGGGCCTCTATTTCTTCCTCGGTATACTCGCGGGGCTCGACGTTCTGCACCGCGAGCACGCCCATCCCCCGCCCGGCGCGGAGGATCGGCACGCCCATCAGCGAGGAGAACCGATCTTCCCCGGTTTCCGGCCGGTAGGCAAAACTGGGATGGCTCCGAGCGTCGGCGAAGGCGAGCGGCCGACCCTTGGCGGCGATTTCACCGATCAGCCCCTCGCCGATCGTCAACCGGGTATGGCGCACCGCCGTCGGGCGAAGGCCCTCCGTCGCGAACAATTCCAGGACATCGCCGGCCCTGCGGATATACAGCGAGCAGACTTCGGCGCCCAGGTCCTTGGCGATGGTGGAAACGACGCTGTTCAGACGATCCTGGGACGTTCCCGGGCCGGCCATGACATCGCGGATGCGGGCCAGCAGGCGGCGAAGAACGAGGACAGTTTGTCCGTGTTCCATGGGTCAGCTGGCTTCGCGGACGTCCCAGGCGGCAAGAGCGGCCAACGCCTGATCCACCAATTCTTCCAGGATCTCGGCCGTGGTCTGTTCCCGGGTCACCATCCCGACGCTCTGCCCCGCCATGAGCGATCCGTTTTCCACATCCCCGTCGATCACCGCCCGTCTGAGCGCTCCCGCCCAGTACAGCTCGATCTCGAGCTGTGCCTGTTCCTGGGTGAGTTCCCCGCTCCTGTAGCGGTCGGCGACGTCTCTCTGGGTTTCCATGAACCGCTTGGTCCCGCCGTTGCCCAAGGCCCGAACGGGAATGACCGGCAGATCCGGATCGAGTTGCACGGAGACCACCGCGTCGCGCGCGCTGGCGCTGATCAGGGATTGTTTGAAGTTGGGATGGGCGATGGACTCGGTCGCGCAGACGAACCGAGTTCCCAACTGGCACCCCGACGCTCCCATTTGCAGATATGACAGGACCGCTTCGCCCCGACCGATACCGCCGGCGACGAACACCGGAACCCCGCTGATCGATGGCAGGATCTCCTGGGCAAGAACGCTGGTGGAGACGGGGCCGATGTGGCCGCCGGCTTCGGCGCCCTCGATGATCAGGGCGTCCGCCCCCCTTTGGATCAGCCGTTTCGCAATGCTCAGCGCCGGCGCGAAGCAGACCGCCTTGGCTCCGCCTTCCTTGATGCGATCGATCGCGCGCTTGGTCGGCATGCCGCCGGCCAGGACCACATGCCCGACCCGCTGTCCGATACACACGTCGATCAGGTCTTGCAGATCCGGATGCATCATGATCAGGTTGACGCCGAACGGCTTGGAGGTCCGCTCCTTGGTCGCCGCGACCTCCTCCTCCAGCTGATCCGGTTTAAGGGAGCCGCACGCGATCACCCCGAAGCCGCCCGCGTTGGATATGGCGGAGACGAGGTTGCGCTCCGAAACCCAAGACATGGCGCCGCCCATCAGGGCATAGTCGCAACCGAGAAACTCGCGTCCGCGCCGCCACAGGCGGTCGAGTTGGGCCTTGAGGACTGGATCGGCCATGGTCTCAGTGGGTATCCAGGTCGTAGGCCGTGTGCAGCGCCCGCACCGCCAATTCGGTGTAGGCTTCCTCGATCAGGACGCTCACCTTGATTTCGGATGTTGAAATCACCTGGATGTTGATTCCCTTGTCGGCGAGGGTGCGGAACATGCGCTGCGCGATCCCCGCGTGACTGCGCATGCCGACGCCGATGACCGACACCTTGACGACGTTCGGATCCCAGCGCAATTCCGCGTAGCCGATCGCGTCGCGATGGGCCTGGATGACGCTGACCGCGTGCTCCAGGTCCGCCTCGCTGACGGTGAACGTCAGGTCGGTGGCGTCGCCCTTTTCGGAAATGTTCTGAACGATCATGTCCACATTGATGCTGGCGTCGGCCAGGGGGCCGAAAATTCCGGCGGCGACACCCGGGCGGTCGGCGACGCGAAGCAGCGTGATCTTCGCCTCGTCGCGACTGTAGGTGACGCCGCTGATGACCTCGTGTTCCATGATTTCGTCCTCTCCCACAACCATCGTGCCTGGCACATTGTCAAAGCTCGAGAGTACCTGCAGCCGCACGCCATACTTCATGGCGAGTTCAACGGATCGCGTCTGCAGGACCTTGGCCCCCACCGAGGCCATCTCCAGCATCTCCTCATAGGTGATGCTGTTCAGCTTTCGCGCCTTCGGAACGATGCGCGGGTCGGTGGTGTAAACCCCGTCCACGTCGGTATAGATATCGCACCGGTCGGCCTTGAGCGCGGCGGCGAGCGCCACTGCGGTCGTGTCCGATCCGCCGCGTCCGAGCGTGGTGATCCGGTTGTCCGGCCCCAGTCCCTGGAAGCCCGCGATCACCGCAACCTCCCCGGACGCCAGGCGTCGGTTCAACTCGGTATCCTCGATCGCGCGGATGCGGGCGCGCCCGTGGACGGAGTCCGTCCAGATCGGAATCTGCCAGCCAAGCCAGGATCTCGCGGCGACGCCGAGGTCCTGGAGAGCCATGGCCAGGAGCCCGGACGTGACCTGCTCGCCGCTCGCGACCACCACGTCATACTCGCGGGCATCGTGAAGGGCGCTTACCTTCGCGGCCTGGTCGACAAGCTGATTGGTGACCCCGGCCATCGCCGAAACCGTGACCGCGACCTGGTCGCCAGCATCGACCGCTGCCTTGACACGGCGTGCGACCGCCTGGATGCGTTCAATATCCCGGACGGATGTACCGCCAAATTTCTGAACCAGCTTGGCCATTATTCACTTTATCCACGTGCGCGAGCTTCGCGGGGGACCCGTTCAACACCAAAATGTCCGGAAAAATCGCGGTCCTTCAAATCATTTTTGAAGCTCGACGCGGAGGCAGTTGTGGTACGAAGGGCGCCGACTACATACTCGTTACTCGCGATTGAGGCAAGCACCACCGATTGGAAGAGGGTAAAGCGGACCGATGACCGCGGTGTCCAGGGACCGGAAGAGGAGAAAATACGCGGGAACGGCGTCCCCGGACGAGATCGCCCGGTTCAGCGCCATCGCCGAGGACTGGTGGAACCCGAACGGCAAGTTCCGGCCGCTGCACCAGTTGAATCCGATTCGCATTGCCTATGTGCGCGACAATGTCGTCGACTGCCTTGGCCGCGACCGGCGCGCCAGCCATCCCCTGCGCGATTTGAGGATTATCGATATCGGGTGCGGCGGCGGACTGCTCGCCGAACCGATGGCGCGGCTCGGCGCCACGGTGACCGGTATCGACGCCTCCGAGGACTCCATCCGCGTCGCCGAGATCCATGCCCGCCAGGGAGACCTGGATGTCGAGTATCGGTGCGCTCGTCCCGAGGACCTGGTGGACGAGGGACGGTCCTTCGACGTGGTCCTCAACATGGAGGTGGTGGAGCACGTGACCGACCTCGATGACTTCTTCGCGGCCGCGACCGCGCTTCTCCGCCCGGGCGGGGTCACCGTCGTCGCGACATTGAACCGCACGTTGAAATCCCTGGCTCTCGCCAAGATCGGCGCGGAGTATGTGCTGAGGTGGCTGCCGGCCGGCACCCACGACTGGCGCAAGTTCGTTCGCCCGTCGGAGCTGTGCGGCACGCTGCGGCGCCACGGCGTCGACGTCGTCGATCGCAAGGGAATCGAATACAATCCGTTCGCCGACCGCTGGAGCCTGACCAACGACCTCGCCGTTAATTACATGGTTGTCGGGGTCAAGCTCTGAATCGCGCGGCCGCCGGCCACCTTCGGTCGTCGGTCCGTCAGTCGTCCTGGCGCGAAAACCAGGGAATGCGCCGCACCTCGATGCCCTCGTCCTTCAGGGCGCTGGCATCCTTGTCGCTGGCCTCTCCATAGATGCCCCGCCGTTCCGACTCGCCGTAATGAATGCGCCGCGCTTCCTCGGGAAAATCCCCGGCGACGTAGTCGCAGTTTTCTTTGACGTAGCGCTTCAGTTCCTTCACCGCCCGCGCCATTCCGGAGGCGGCGTCTTCGGCTTTTTCCCCATGAGGCCGGGTCTTCGCCGCCGATCTGGCCACGTGTGGAGCCATCGGCGCCTTTGCGATCCGGTTGTCGGCGCAAAACGGGCAGGCTATTTTTCCGGTGGCGCTTTGCGTATCGTACGCCGCGCTGTTCGGGAACCACGTCTCGAAGCGATGTCCGTTGGAGCATACGAGTTCGAACACAATCATCGGCTATCCCAGCCTTTCGCGAAGAACCACCAATCCGCCAGTCCTGTTTACAGTAAAACCGATATCATGGCGAAAAGTTCACACGGCAGATGACATCATCCGATTACTCGGGTCCGAATGCCACTCATTTGAGCATCACCACGCCCTCGCCATGGGTTTGCCGTTTCGCGCCGCTGATCCCGCGAGGGGGCGAGGTCCTCGACCTGGCGTGCGGCGGCGGCCGCCATGCCCGGTATCTGCTCGGCCTCGGTCACCCGGTGACGCTGGTGGACCGCGCCATCGGGCCCGTCCAGGATCTCGCCGGCGACCCGGGCGCGGAGGTGATCGAGGCCGACCTGGAAATCGGCAATCCGCTGCCCTTCCAGGGACGGCGTTTTGCCGCGATCGTCGTCGTCAATTACCTTTACCGTTCGCTGATGCCCGGCCTGATCGATCACCTCGATGAAGGCGGCGTGCTGATTTACGAGACCTTCGCGCGCGGCAACGAGCGGTTCAACCGGCCCCGCAATCCGGACCATCTGTTGAAGAGCGGCGAACTCCTGGAAATCGTGCGCGGACGGCTGAACGTGGTCGCCTACGAACACGGCATCGTCGACGAGGGGGTCCTTCCGGGTGTCAAGCAACGGATCTGCGCCGTCAACGCCCCGCCCGCCCCCGACCGGAACGACGGCGAGCCCGAACCCCCGCGCTTGTTCTCCCGGTAAACCTCCGCTTCAGTCGAATGGCCGGTCGTGCTTGAGCGCGGGGATTTTCCCGCGCGCGGCCGCGACTTTCGCCGGATCCACTTCCGCCAGAATGATCCCCACTTCGTCACCGCCGTCCGCGAGGATCGTTCCCCAGGGATCGACGATCAGGGAATGGCCGAAGGTTTGCCGGCCCTCGGCGTGCTCGCCGCATTGCCCGGGAGCAAACACGTAGCAGCCGGTTTCGATGGCCCGCGCGCGCTGGAGAACGTGCCAGTGGGCCTGACCCGTCGTGCGCGTGAAAGCCGCCGGAATCGAGAGGAAATCGGCGCCCCGGTGGGCCAGCGACCGGTAAAGGTGCGGAAAACGGAGGTCGTAGCAGATGCTCATCCCCAGCCGGCCCCAGGGCGTGGGGGCGACCACCGCGTGGCCGCCCGGCTCGATGGTCGCCGACTCCCGATAGCTCTCGCCGTTGTCCAGATCGACGTCGAACAGGTGGATCTTGTCGTACCGGGCGACGGTCCGCCCCGACGGATCCATCAACAGGGACCGGTTCGCCACCTTGCCTTGCGGCAGCTTCACGCCGATCGAGCCGACGAGCAGCCAGATCCCCAGGTCCCTGGCGGCGCGGGAGAACGCCTCCACGGCGGGATGCCCCTGTTCCGGCAACGCCTTCTCGCGCTGCAGGACGTCGTTGGGTTCAAGCATGCTCACGTTCTCGGGCAGCAGAACGAACTCGGCGCCCGCCCGGCGCGCGTCCCGGATCAGCGCTTCCGCCGCCTCGATGTTCGGCTGGAGTTCGCGCCCGGAATTGGTCTGGATGCACGCGGCGACGAAGGGGGCGGTCATGACGGGTCCGAAATGCCGAGCAGCGGGTCCAATTTGCCATCGCGCTCGAGTTCGAGGAGGTTGTCTGATCCGCCGACGTGGGTTCCATCCACGAAAATCTGCGGAACCGTATTGATGCCGCCGGCGCGTTCGCGCATCTCGCTTCGCTTGCCGGGCGCCATCATCACGTCGATCTCGCGATACGGCACGTTCTTCTTCTGCAGAAGCGATTTGGCGCGATGGCAATAGGGGCAAAACGGCGTCGTATAGATCTCGACTTCGGCCACGTTCGAATCTCCCAAGGGGGGCCAAGTGTTCAGGTGTTCAGGTGTTCAAGCTGTCAGTTCACTTCGTGGACCGTGCGGGCCACGGTCAAAACGTCCACCGCCTGGGCGCCGGCCTTGAGCAGCGCGCGGGAACAGCCGCGGAGGGTGGCGCCCGTCGTATGGACGTCGTCGATCACAACCACCCGGCACCCGCTCAGGTCGCGCCGCCGCCGGGGGTGAAGGGCGATGACATTGCGCATGGTCGCCACACGCCGCGAAGCGCCCAGGGTACCGAGCGGCGGTGTCCGGCGCGTGCGGATCAGAAGATCGGGAGCCACCTCCACGCCGGTGAGTTTGCCGAGCGCGTGCGCGATCAGCGCGGACTGATTGTACCGCCGCCTGAACAGCCGCGTCCAATGGAGCGGCACGGGCACCAGCACATCGGCGTTGGCGAGCACCTCGCTCCCGGCGCGGGCCATCCATCGCGCGAACGCCCGCACGGCGTCGGTGCGATCGCCATACTTGAGGGCAAGGATCAAGCGGCGGCTGCCGTCGTCATAGACGACCGCCGACCGGCCCCGGTCGTATTCGGGACGATCCCGGATGCACCCCGGACACAAGGCTCCGGCGCCCGCGCCCACGTCGAAATCGAAGGGCACGCCGCACGCGTCGCAATACGGCCGGTCGATGAACCGCAACCGTGGCCAGCACGACGCGCAAAGCGAGCCCGGCGTATCGACAATGGTCTCGCATCCCAGACACTGCGCCGGGATCACGACATCCAGCAACCAGCCGCCGGCCCGGCGAACAGCCGCCATCGGCGCGGAAAGGTTGGGGAAGGATGACTGCAATTGATCCGCCATTGGCCCGGCCCTTGGATGCAAGCCGGTATTGATGCCATATACTGGACACATGTTCCATCAAGAACGCGTTCAGCCGTGAGTCCGGGTTAGGTGCCGAAATGTCCAATTCGATGATGGTGTTCGACCGGCGCGCCGTGCGCATGCACCGCGACCGCGCGGCGGACGGGCTCTCGCGGCATGACTTCCTGCTTCGCGAAATCGCGGGCCGTCTGATCGAGCGGCTCGAGGATGTGAAACGGGACTTCGCCGTCGCTCTCGACCTCGGCTGCCACACCGGCGAATTCGGCCGGGCGTTGCGGGGTCACGCGAAAATCGGTTCCCTTGTGTGCTGCGATCTGTCTCCCGAAATGGCGCGCCGCGCGGCCGCTCCCCGGATCGTGGCGGACGAGGAGGCCTTACCCTTCAAGGACGGCAGTTTCGATCTGATCGTCAGCCTGCTCAGCCTGCACTGGGTCAACGACTTGCCCGGAACCTTGCTGCAGATCCGCTCGGCGCTGAAACCCGATGGGCTGTTTCTCGGCGCCATGCTGGGCGGGCAGACGCTGGGGGAACTGCGCCATGCGCTGGCGGAGGCGGAAATCGCCGAGGAAGGGGGGCTCAGCCCCCGCGTGTCGCCGTTCGCCGACGTTCGCGATGCCGGCAACCTCCTGCAACGGGCCGGTCTGGCCTTACCCGTGGTCGATTCCGAGACCTTGACGGTGGTGTACCCGGATCCACTGAAATTGATGACCGATCTTCGGGGAATGGGCGAAACCAACGCGGCGATCCAGCGCCGAAAGTCGTTCACCCGCCGCGCCACGCTGCTCGACGGGCTTGCCCGCTACCGGAGCGCGTCCGCCAGCGAGGACGGCGCCGTGCCGGCCACCTTCCAGATCGTCTATCTCAGCGGCTGGTCGCCCCATGACTCGCAACCCAAGCCGCTGCGCCGGGGCTCGGCACGGACGTCGTTGGCCGACGCGCTCGGAGGCGGTTGAACCCGCCGGATTTGGGCGCGGGGACGGAATGCGGTATACAGATTTTTTCAACGGGAGTTCCGTCTTGGCGGACAACAACACTTGGAAGCGAAATCGCATTGGCTGTCGGCGCCGTGAGCAGTTGTCGCCCGCGTGATTTGTAGCACCATTTTGGTCATATGCGATTTTCCGATCCCCTGATTCACGGCACGCTGGTGAAGCGTTACAAGCGGTTTCTGGCCGATGTCGTCCTGGACACCGGCGAGACCGTGACCGCTCACTGCGCCAATTCCGGATCCATGCTGAGCGTCGATGCTCCGGGCTCCGAGGTTTGGCTGTCGCCCGCGAACAACCCCGACCGGAAACTCCGCTACACCTGGGAGATCATCCGCGTCGGCGACACGCTGGTGGGGATCAACACCCACCGTCCGAACGCGCTCGTCGCCGAGGCCATCGCCGAGCGGGCCATCCCGGAACTGACGGGCTACGAAACCGTCCGCCGCGAGGTCAAGTACGGCCGGAACTCCCGCATCGACGTTCTGCTCGAGGGGGCCGAAAGGCCGCCGTGCCTGGTCGAGGTCAAGAACGTGACCCTGAAACGGGGGACCGGGCCGGACGATGCCGTTCAATTCCCCGACGCGGTGACCCAGCGGGGCGCGAAACACCTGATCGAGCTCTCCGAGGCGGTCCGCCAGGGCTCCCGGGCGGTGATGCTGTATCTTGTTCAGCGCGGCGACGGCGGCGTCTTCACCATCGCCGCCGATATCGATCCAAACTATGCCAAAGCCCTCGGCGAGGCGGTCGCCGCCGGGGTCGAGGTGCTGTGTTACCGCTGCCGCGTCGCCCCGGATGCGATCAAAGTTACGCACCCCGTGACCATATCATTGTAAACTCATCAATCGCGGCATGACCCGCCGCGCCAACAGTGACAGAATTCGAACATGCAGAATATTCCTGGCGATCCCGTCCTGACGGGCCCCCGAACGATCAAGCTTCACGGCGAGGAAGAATTCGAGGGGATGCGACGGGCCGGACGGCTGGCCGCCGAGACCCTCGACTTCGTGACTCCGTACATCCAGCCGGGGGTTCTGACGGATGAAATCGACCAGTTGTGCGAAACGTTCATTCGCGACCACGGCGCGATCCCGGCGCCGCTGAACTATCGCGGGTTCCCCAAGTCCATCTGCACGTCCATCAACCACGTGGTCTGTCACGGAATCCCCGGCCAGAAACGGCTACAGGAAGGGGACATCATGAACGTGGACGTCACGCCGCTCCTGGACGGCTGGCACGGCGATACCAGCCGCATGTATTGTATCGGCAAGGTCGGCGTCAAGGCTCAGCGGCTTATCGACGTGACCTTCGAAGCCATGTGGCGCGGCATCGACGTCGTCAAGCCGGGGGTGACCGTGGGCGACATCGGTCACGCCATTCAGTCGCACGTGGAGGCAAACCGGTTCTCGGTGGTCCGCGATTTCTGCGGTCATGGGCTCGGGCGGATCTTCCACGACGCGCCGAATATTCCGCATTACGGTGAGCCCGGCGAGGGGCCCGTCCTGCGCGAGGGGATGTTCTTCACCATCGAACCCATGGTCAACGCCGGACGGTGGGAAGTGAAAATACTGAGCGACGGCTGGACCGCCGTCACCAAGGACAGGTCGCCGTCCGCTCAGTTCGAACACTCCATCGGCGTGACCGCCGACGGGTTCGAGGTCTTTACCCTGTCGCCGGCCGGATTGCATCGGCCGCCATACGAGGTGTGATGGCCGAGGACGCGCCGGACAGGGGCGAACCCCAACACCGCAATCATCGGAAGCGCCTCCGGGAACGTTTCCTGGAGGCCGGTTCCGAGTCATTGCCCGACTACGAGCTCCTCGAACTCCTGCTGTTCTATTCCATCGATCGCGTCGACGTTAAGCCCCTCGCCAAACAGCTTCTGAAGGATTTCGGCAGCTTTGGAGGGGTCCTCGCGGCGAGTTCGGCATCAGCTCGAGACGTATCCCCGGGTGAACGAGCGAACGGTCGTCCAGTTCAAGGCCGTGCGCGAGGCCGCCCGGCGGATCGCCAAGGCGGACATCGAGAAAAAGCCCATCCTGTCATCCTGGACACAGCTATTGGACTACTGCCGGGTCTGTCTGGCGGACGAGCCGTCTGAACAGTTCCGCGTCCTCTATCTCAACCGCAAGAACATCCTGATCAGGGACGACCTGCAACAGCGCGGCACGGTGGATCACACGCCGGTCTACCCGAGGGAAGTGGTCAAGCGCGCCCTGGAACTGGGGGCGACGGCCCTGATCATGGTTCACAACCATCCGTCCGGCGATCCGACGCCCAGCCGCGCCGACATCGACATGACCCACGAAGTCCGCGACGCGGCCGAGAAGCTGGGGATTTCCGTTTACGATCATGTGATCGTCGGCCGCGACGGTGTCAGTTCGTTCCGGACCATGGGGTTGCTTTGAACGCACCGGCGGGTTTGGCCCGCACCGTGACCCCGAGGCCCGACAGTTCGTCCACGACCATCCCGACCATGCTCTCGACCTTGGCGGCGATGGCGGGCGACAGCTCGATGGCGGTGCGAAGATCGACAGGTTCGATGCCGATCAGCGTGATCCCCTTCGGCTCCCTTTCCAGCAGCCGAAGCGCGGCCAGCACATCGGAAATTCCGAGTTGATGCGGCGATATCTTGGTGCGGAAGAAGGCCGGCACCTCGTCTCCGGACAGCCGGACGATGCAACCGGGGCCGCCGGCGGACCTGACCGCGTCCACCAGGATCAAATGATCGCGGTCCCCGATCATGTCGAGCATGTCCATGCCCGACGTGCCGCCGTCCACCACCTCCACCGTGTCGGGAAGATCGAAGCGCTCCACCAGGGCCTCGACCACCCGCACGCCGACGCCCTCGTCGGACAGCAGGATGTTTCCGACACCGAGAACCAGGACATTCATGGAGACGGGACCGTGATCGAGAGAATTGCGGGAATTGGCGGACGCCGGTCCCAGGCGCGTGACGCGGCCATGCTCGGCGTCCGCCTTCCCCCGCACTAGAGGGCCTTGACCCGGACGATTTCGTTCTTCTCGGTATCCACCATGTGGACGGCGCAGGCGAGGCACGGGTCGAAGGAATGGACGGTGCGGATCACCTCCAGGGGCTTCTCGGGATCCGCCACCGGGTTGTCGATCAGCGACGCCTCGTACGGCCCCATGGCGTCGTTTTCGTCGCGCGGGCCGGCGTTCCAGGTGCTCGGCACCACCGCCTGGTAGTTGGCGATCTTGCCGTTGTCGATCACCGCCCAGTGCGACAGCACGCCCCGCGGCGCCTCGTGATAGCCGAAGCCGCGAATTTCGCCTTTCGGGAAAATGGGCCGGTTGAAGGTCTCGAAGTCGCCGCTGGCGATGTTCTCCATCAGCAAGTTCCATTGCTGATCCAGGGTTTCGTACAGCACGGCGCACCGGACCGCGCGCGCCGCGTGGCGGCCGATGGTGGAATGCAGGGCGGCGAGCGGGATCTCGGCGCCCGCCACGGCTCCGGCCAGTTCGAGTAGGCGTTTCAGGTTGCGCTGGGTCGGTTCGTGGCCGGCGACGTACATGGCGAGCACGTTCGCCAGCGGGCCGACTTGGGCGCGGTTGTCGTAGAAGGTCGGCGCCTTGACCCAGGAGTATTTGCCGTCGTCGTTGAAATCCGTGTACTCGGGGTTGGTTTCGCCGACGTACGGATGCAGCGCGCCCTTGCCGCCCTCGTACCACGCGTGCTTGACGCTCTCCTTCACCCCGTCCTCGAAATAACCGTCCTGATAGCTGGTGATCGGCCGGAAGGTTCCGACGTCGCCGTTGGCGATGTAACCGCCGGGTAGGGCGAATTCGGTGCCCTTGGTGTCCAGCGGCATGTCGGGCACGGACAGATAGTTCATCACCCCCGCCCCATAGGCCGTCCAGTCGGCGTACAGGGCGCCGATCGCCGCCACGTCGACCATGTACACCTGATTGACGAACGCCCCCAGTTCGTCGATCAGCGTCTTGATCTTGTACAGGCGCTCGAGCGTCAGCGTCGACTGGCTGTCGGGATTGATGGGGTTGGAGACGCCGCCCACCGCCAGGTTCTGGATATGCGGCGTCTTCGAACCCAGAATGCCGACGATCTGGTTGGCGCGGCGCTGGTAGTCCAGCGCCTGCATGTAGTGGACCACCGCGATCAGGTTGACCTCGGGGGGCAGCTTCATCGCCGGATGCCCCCAATAGCCGCTGCCGAACACGCCGAGCTGGCCGGACGCCACGAACGCCTTCATGCGTTCCTGGACCTTGGTGAATTCCTGGACACTGTTGCCGGGCCAGTCGGAGAGGCTTTGGGCGAGCGTGGCCGCCGCCTTCGGATCGGCGCTCAGCGCCGAGACGATGTCCACCCAGTCCAGCGCCGAAAGCTGGTAGAAGTGAACGATATGGTCGTGAACGCTGTGCGCGCCGATGATCAGGTTGCGGATGTATTGGGCGTTGAGCGGAACTTCCAGTTCCAAGGCGTTCTCCACCGCCCTGACCGATACGATGGCGTGCACGGTCGTGCAGACGCCGCAGATGCGCTGGGCGAAGATCCAGGCGTCGCGCGGATCGCGCCCCTGAAGGATGGTTTCGATCCCCCGCCACATCTGCCCCGACGACCAGGAGTTCGTGATCTTGCCGTCTTGCACCTCGCAATCGATACGCAGATGGCCCTCGATGCGGGTGATGGGATCGACAGTGATTCGCATAGGACAGGCTCCCAGTTTTTTGTCTTTTGTTTATGCTTGTTTCGCGACTCGGTCATCGGCCGCGTGAAGGACCGGCAATTGCTTCACGAAGACCAGATACAGGATCAGATGCAGGGCGAAGATTCCCATGGTGACCAGGATCTCTCCCATGGAGGGGAAGTAGTTCCACCCGTTGCCCGGATCGTATCCGATCAGATAGCAGTTCAGCCGATAGAGAACGCCGTTGAGGAGCATGGCGGACGCGCCGAGGAAAATACACCGGGGGTTCGACCGGTTCGCCTTGGGCAGAAGGAGAATGACCGCCGCCGCGCCGAAGAAGAACTCGACCCAGAAGGACAGGGCCTTGGTGCCGCCCTCGAAGGCCAGCGGCAGCGCGCCGAGGCGGATGACGTCGACGTAGCGGACCACCATGAAGACAACCATCACCCAGACCATGATTCCGCAGAGTTTCCTGAGGATCCGGATGTCGAAGGGACGCCTGAAGACGGCGGAGGCAATCACCGACTCGAAGGCCACGACGGCAAAACCCATGGTGAAGGCGGTGAGCAGGAAGTTGACGGTCAGGAGTTGAGAATGCCACAACGGTGATAGCTGGTAGCCGAGCAGGACCACCACGGTGCCCATGGAGGACTGGTGCATCATCGGCAGCAGCACCCCGATGCCCGTGAACACGAACAGGACGCGGTGGAGTTTTCGCCGCGCCTCTTTCATGCCGAACCGTCTCGAACACCGTCGGCGCGAACTCGATGAGCAGCACCAGCGTGTACGCGAAGATGCAGAGCGCCGTCTCCAACAGGACCGAGTTCACGTTGAACAGCCACGGCAGCATGATGTTGTAGCCCTGCCAGTAGCGTCCGAGATCGATGAGCACCGCCAGCCCGCCGAGACTGTAACCGAAAAGCGCGGTCATCAGGCCGGCGCGCGCCATGGGGTGGTATTCGCCCCGGTTGAGAATGTAGACGACGAGAGCCATGGCGAAGCCGCCGCACCCGAGCGCGGTGCCGATAATCAGGTCGATGGCGATCCAGATTCCCCAGGGGTAGCCGTCATTGAGGTTGGTGGCGGCGCCGAGGCCGAAGACAAAGCGCTGGGTGAGAACGATGGCGGCGACGAAAACGATGATCAGCAGAATGATGAAGGGCGCGGTGACGATCCGGCCGCCGACCCGGGCATGTTCATGTGTGCTCATTGTTTCTCCCCCGTCCCTCGGTCCTGATCGTCGTCATCCTCGGGGTGATGCTGATCGAAGTTCCGCCGCGCCAGGAGGATGAGGCCGGTCAGCACGGCCGCCGGCGCGATCATCCCCGTGTAGAGGAAATGCTGGACGCCTTCGGTTTGGGTCGCATAGGACTTGTCCGGCACGTTGCCCCACGGAAGCCCCAGCTTGTCGAACGGAACGGCGGACAGGTAGAGGGTCTGGGTTCCGCCGAGGACCGTCTCGCCATAGACCTCGGGCAGGTATTCCGCCTGGACGATCTTCTCGTTCGGCGGGGTGTCGGGGCCGTACTTGCCGTTGATGTCGCCGCGCGGATAGGCATAGGTGTCGCCGGGCTTGAGGCTCAGGCGCCGGTGCCCCTCTTTCTGCAGGTCGTCCACCCGCCCGAACAGGGTCGCCCCGGTGGGGCAGGACTCCACGCAGCCGGGCAACTGGCCCTCGGCCAGCAAGTGCTTGCAAAGCTGGCATTTCTGGATCTGGCCGAACGCTTCGTCGTACTCGAACTTGGGAACCTGGAACGGGCAGGCGAACACGCAATAGCGGCACCCGATGCAGCGATCGACGTCGTGACTGACGATCCCGGTTTCCGGGTCCTTGATCATGGCCGAGACGGGGCAGCACGACACGCAGGACGGATCGACGCAGTGCAGGCACTGTCGCTTTATGAACGCAAAGCCGTTCTCCGCGCGGTCCTTCTGTTCCACGGTCCCGTTGCGGTAAACCTTGATGATGTTGAGGGTGCGGCCCGACAGGTCCTTGGGCGTATCCCAGGTTCCCGAGTTCCAGCCCTGCTGCCCGGAATCGATCTCGGCCGGCATGTCGTTGGCCCGTTTGCAGCCGGCCACGCAGGCCTTGCATCCCACGCAGAGAGTGGAATCGTACAGAAGGCCCAGGGCTTCGGCCGGGCGTTCCATCGGGTCGCGCTCCAGCGCCTGGACATCGCCGACGGCGGTGGCGGCCGCCGCGGCCGCGCCGCCGCCCGCCACACCCTTTAGGAAATCGCGACGGTTCATGGTCATGGCGGTCTCCTAACTGGGCTTTTGGTGTTTGCTCGGCGGATCGCCCGCCGCGTCCTCCTCCGGCGCCCCCTTGCCGAGCCGGCTGGCGAACACCGCTCCGCCCCCCAACGCGGCGCCGACCACGCCCGCCGCCAGGGACGCGGCGCCGACCGTCATCCCCTGGCCCTTCTGCTCCGCGATCTGCGGGAACGCGGTGGGCGGCGTCAACGTCAAGACTTCCGCCAGCGAATGAATCGGCTTGGTGAAGCCCACCCCTTGCTCCGTGCAGCCGAAGCACGGCGCGCCGCAGCCCACCGGCCAAGCCCCCTCGCCGGTGTCATAGAAGCCGACCGCCGGGCAGTTGGCGTAGGTTTCCGGACCCTTGCAGCCCAGCTTGTAGAGGCACCACCCCTGGCGGTGGCCGGCGTCGCCGAACTCGAGCGCGAACCGGCCGGAGTCGAAATGCGGCCGCCGCTCGCAGTTCTCGTGGATCAGGCGTCCATAGGCGAACATCGGGCGGTTCTTGCCGTCGAGGTCGGGGGCCTTGTTGAAGGTCAGCACGTACAGGATCGTCGACAGAAGATTGTACGCGTTCGGCGGGCATCCCGGCACGTTGACGACGGTCTTGTCGGCGAAGCACCTCCTGGGCCGACTTGGCCATGGTCGGGTTCGGATCGCTCGACGGAATGCCACCCCATGATGAGCACGAACCCATGGCGATGATCACCGCGGCCCCGTCCGCCGCGTGCTTGACGCTGTGAAGGAACGTCTCGCCCGCGACCTTGCAATAGATGCCGTCGTCCTTCGTCGGGATCGAGCCGTCGACCACCAGGACGTAGTTGCCCCAGTGCTTGGTCATCGCCTGGTCCTTGAACTCCTCCGCCTGCTTCCCGGCGCCGGCGCACAAGGTCTCGTGATAATCCAGGGAGATCATATCGAGGATAAGGGTATCGACGGTGGGGTGGTTGGATCTGAGCAGGCTTTCCGTGCAGCCGGTGCAGGCCTGACCGGACAACCAGATCACCGGCGGCCGGTCGGGGCTTGTCGCCGCTTCGGCGATCCGCACGCCCAGCGACGAGGAAATTCCCAGGGTCGCCGCGACGCCGGTACAGAATTTGAGAAAGTCCCTTCGGTTCAGGCCGCCGAGGGCACCGTGATATCCGTCAAGATCGCCAAAATCACGAGTCGCTGATCGGTGAGTGCCACCCGGCATCGCGCTCCTCCCTTCCCGTTAGAGTATTGATAATTATTCTTATTATCTATTTTTATTTTCTCTAATTTAAACTTGGCAAATTTACATAAACATTACAAGAGCGAATAGAAGCCTATGCAGTGAAACCGGAGAAATCTTAAATAACGAGTGATAATCGTTTTCAGGAAAAAATTACATTTTGTTTTGGTTGAACATGCCGACACAGAAAACATTTTTCTAAGTTATTGTATTTGTTGCATTTTCATGTAAGGCGCCCCTACGCTATCCGGTCGCGGAAAGGCCTGCGTCGAGTATTTGCGGGGGCTTCCCGCAAATATCGGCGTGAAGCAAGGACCGATAACTCCAGCGACCGCGGCCGCCCGGAGGAAACCGGTTTATACCGGGCTCCCTTGACGCGAATTGGATCCAGCATGCCCGCAATTTCGGCGGGTTCTCTCATCCGCGTTTTAGTTCCGAACAAATCTTGTCTCTGACATTTTTATATTATTTACTTAAGAGAATTTGCGTTCCAGTGATCAATGTAGTAACTATTGAAATGTGTTTATCATATACAACAAGTGAAGCGGCGCCTGAAAGAGGCTGAACGGGGCGGCGCCGCGAAATCGACTGGTGGTTCGCGCGGCGGAATTCCCCGATCGGCTGGTTGGAAGGGAGCGGGGCGGTGAGAAAAGCGTAATGGTCAGCGATGCGTTTGGAGTTGGGCAGGAACCCTTCGGGATTTCTCCGGATCCCCGGTTCATGTATTTCGATCCGAAGCTGCGCAGGGACCATCAGGCCTTGCTCGACGGTCTGCGCGCCGGCATCGGCCTCGCGGTCGTCGCGGGCGAGCGCGGCATCGGCAAGACGATGCTCCTCCATTGTCTCGCGGCGGAACTCGATGTCGCGGATCATGTCGTCGTCCGGCTGTCCTGCCTCGGAAGCCCGTCCGCCGGCGATATCGTCGGGGCCTTCGCGGCTCAGATTGGCAGTCCCGGGCCATCCGAGGATGGATGGGACGAAGATGGCCAGCCCAACCTGGCCGATCTGCTGGCATCGTCGGGCATCCATGGCACCACGGCAGTCCTGCTTCTGGACGACGCGGACAGCTTGACCGTCGAGACGCTCTCGGTGCTCTTGGCGATGTCCGCCAAACGTCCGAAAATCGGCGCGACGGTTTCCATCGTCCTGGCGGGGTCGCCTGATCTTGTCGCGCGACTCCGCGGCATGGGCGGCGCGTCTTCGAAGCACCCGGTCAACGTCATTGTGACCCTGGCTCCCTTCGAGCCCCGCGATGTGGAATCGTACGTGTTCCACCGCCTCCAAGTGGCCGGTTCCGGAGGGACACAAGTCTTCACGCCTGAAGCCATCGGCAAGGTCGCTCGCCATGCCCATGGCAATCCGCAGGCAATCAACCGCATTTGCAGGGCGGCCATGGTCATCGCGGCGAGCCAATCGCGAAAAACCGTCTCCGCCGATGTGATAGACCAGGTGGCCCCGAGCGCTGGCGGCGAGCGGGCGCCGGGCGACGGCAAGGCGGGGAGTGGGCGCCATCTCCCTCGGACCGTCGCGGGTCCGGGCGGCGACCGGGAGACCGTCGGGGCCGCCGGCTTGTCGCGACTGGGACGTCTGCCGCGCGCGGAGGCCGATTCCCCCGCGTTCGCTCCGGCGGACTTAGCGGCGGTGGCGCCCGGCACGGCGGCGCCCCGGGGCACGGCCGACGATGTTGGCGATAAGCGCGAGGCGTTCGAGGCCGAAATGCCGGCCGGGCCATCCGGCTGGGACTTGACCGCGCGGATATCGCAAGACACGAAACAGATGAAAGCACCGCCGCCGCCGGCCGCGGGACACCGGAGATGGGTGGCCGTGGGCGGGCTTGCGGCGGTTGCGGCGCTGGTCCTTTATTTGGTTGTGGGCGGAGAAACGAACGAAGCGCCCTCCGCGCGCGCGTTGGGTCCCTCCAGCACCGAGACGGCGGCCGGCACGGCCACGCAGGACCGCCTGGAGGGCACAACGCCGACGAACTCCCTGGCCGGCGACACTCCGGTCTTGGACACTCTGGCCGCCTCCGGACCGGGTGAAGCCCCGCCGCCCGAAGTTTGGAGACCGCTCCTGGAAAAAGCCGTCTCTCTGGGCGATACCGCGGTCGTCGAGAAGCTCCTCGACGCGGGCGCCGATATCGACGCGCCGGTCGCCGGGGGCGAAACGCTCCTTGCGGTTGCCGCGGGCAACGGCGACGAGGCGATGGTGCGTCTACTCCTCGACCGGGGCGTCGATCCGTCTTCTGGAACGGCCGACGACTTGGCGTTCGATGCCGATACGCTGTTTCCGGAGTTGGATCCACCGGCGGAAAGCAAATTCTCCACGGCCACCGGACCCCGGGACGCCACCCTCGGCGAAGGGTTGACCGCCAGTTCGAATGCCAAGCTCGGGCGCGAGTTGTTGCTGGGCACCGCCGGCGACGGCCAAAGGCCGCTGAACGGATTGCAACCGAGGGCGGGGGCGGGTTCGGACGCGTCCTCGCACTCGGCCGGAATGCAAGAGCGGGGCGCGCGGGGAAGGACCTCGGACGTTACACCCCTGATTGCCGCCGCAAGCGGAGGTCATGCAAAAGTGACCGGCGTCCTTCTCGCGGCGGGCGCGGAGGTCAACGCGGCGGACGTTCGGGGCAGAACGCCCCTGATGGCCGCCGTTGACGCCGGAGACAGGGAAAGCGCCGAACTTCTGCTGGCGCGAGGCGCGGATATACACGCGGTGGACGTTGCGGGCCGATCGGCCATGGATATCGCGCGGCAGAAAAATCGCCGGGACATCGTGCAGCTTATTGCCGCGCGTTCCGCACCGGTTTCGGCGCGGGCGCCGACCTCGCTGCTTACATCGAAAGCCACGCAAACGGATCCGACGGGCGCGGCAGCCACTCGCCCGCCAAGGCGCGAACCCGCTCGCGTCGAAAAGCGGCCGGCGCCGGACGGAATGCAGGATCGGGCGCGCATCACCCGGGCCCAGAGGTATTTGCATGATCTTGGTTACGATCCGGGACCGGTGGACGGCGTCGCGGGATCGAAGACGAAATCCGCCATTGTCGCGTTTCAAAGGAAGCGCGGAGTAGCAGCCGACGGAAAAGTCACCGAAAATCTGATGAGCTCATTGGCCGCGGAGGCGCAATCCCGAGAGGCAAAGCAACTGGCGGCGGAAATTCCGGCGAAGGGGCCTCAACCCGAGCGGCCAGGGTTCTTCGGCTCCATTCTGAGTGGTCTGCAGAACCTGCGCGGTCTCGATTTCAATAGCGTCGAGGATCCGGCGGGCTTGCGGAAATATTGCGCGAGCAACTTGGAAAGCTGGGTCTACGACCGGGGAACGGAGCGTTCGGTTTTCTGCAAGCAGTACGTCAAACCCGGCAGTTCGTAGACTCGTCCCGCCCTCCACCAGGCTCCTATCCAAGCGGATAGTCGGCGAGGGGCTCGTAATGGGGGCCTTCGCCTCCCAGGTGGCTGCGGAACAGGGTGAAACACTCCACGCGAAACGGTCCGGACCGGAACCGGTCTTGGTGTTCGATGAAGGTGCCGACCCGGCTGGCCGATCCCCTTCGAAACCGAGCCAGAGTCACGTGCGCCTTGAACTTTCGCCGCTCCGGCTCCAGGCCGACGCGGACCACCGCGGCTTCCACCTTTTCGCGAAGGCGCGCTAGCAGTTCTTGCTTCTCCACGTTGGCCCACAGCGTATGAATCTTGTTCCCGGATTCGAAACACCCGACACCCGCCACGGTGAGGTCGAAAGCGGGCAGGCTGATGCGCCCCAACGCCTGATGGATATCGTCGGCGTCGCCCCGTCCAACCTCGCCGATGAATCGAAGTGTCAGGTGCATGTTCTCCGACGGCACCCACCGCGCGCCGGGAACCCCCGAACACAAACCGGCGAGATCGGAACGAGTGGTTTCGGGCAGCGGGACCGCGACGAAAAGACGGAGCATGACGGCACTCGGCTCTATGGCGCCGGATCGGGATTGCTCTCGTGAACCGCCTCGATGTCATCGATCACGGGCGGGTCCAGAACGAGATCCCCGGCGTCCAGGTTATTCTCGAGTTGTTCCGGTGTCCGGGCGCCGATGATGGCGCTCGTCAGGAACCGGCGGGAATGGACATACGCCAGCGCCATTTGCGCGGGATCCAGCCCGTGGCGCCGGGCGACGGCCACATAGGCCTCCGTCGCCGAAACGGCGTTCGGCTTGGTGTACCGGGTGTAGTCCGGAAACCGGGTCAGGCGTGCTTGCGGGGGTTTCCGTCCGCTCAAGTATTTTCCGCTCAGCGTGCCGAACGCCAGCGGCGAATAAGCCAGCAGTCCGCAGTCCTCGCGAATGGCCACCTCCGCGAGACCGACCTCGAACAGGCGGTTGAGAAGACTGTACGGGTTCTGGATGCTCGCGACCCGGGGCAGATCGTGTTCCTCCGCCAATTGCAGGAAGCGCATGACCCCCCACGGGGTCTCGTTCGAAAGCCCGACGGCGCGCACCTTGCCTGCCTTGACCAGCGCCGCAAGGGCCTCAAGGACCGCGCGCAGGGGCGTATCGGCGGCCGCGATGTCGTCGTGCGCATAGCCGCGCTTCCCGAACATGTTGGTCTTGCGTTCCGGCCAGTGCAGTTGATAGAGGTCGACGCGGTCCGTTTTGAGCCTCTTCAGACTTCCGTCGATGGCCTGCTCGATGCGCGGCGGGTGGAAGCTCGGTTCGCCGCCGCGAATGTGGGCGAGACCCGGTCCGCTGACCTTGGTCGCCAGAACCACCCGGTTTCTGGCGTTCCGGCTCCGCATCCAGTCGCCGAGGATTTCCTCGGTGCGGCCCGCGGTCTCGGCGCGCGGCGGGATCGGATACATCTCGGCCGCGTCGATGAAGTTGACGCCCCTGTCCACGGCCCGGTCGAGCTGCCGAGAACGCCTCGGCGGCGGTGTTCTGCTCCCCGAAGGTCATGGTGCCGAGACAGGTTCGGCTCACGGAGATGCCGGTTCGGCCAAGCTCGGAGTATTTCATCGCCATGCTATCTCTACGTGAAAAGCTCGGGGCTCTATGTGAACAGCGCGAGGACGCCTGTATAGCCATAGATCCGGGCGTTGGAAATCTCCCCGCCACAAAAGAACCCGACCAGGGGAATGTCGCCCAGTTGATCCTGGATAAGCGCCATCTCGTTTCCGGCCGCGCCGAACATGCCCGGTCCGCGGGCCACGCAGGAGAAATACACCCCACCCCGGGGCGGCCCGCTCAGCCGCTTTTTCAGCTTGGCCAGGGAGACCTTCAGGTCGTACTCGGCGGTGCGCGGATCGCGGCGCACGAACATCACGCGATCGCCCACCGAGATCGGCTCGCCGATGGCCAGCCATCCATGGTCCTGATCGATGCCGATCAGGTTCCGCACCATGTAATCGCCGGTATCGGAGCCCGGCAGGGGAATCGCCGCGTGGATGTATCCCGCGACCCGGCTGAGGTCGCGGGCCAGCAGTTCGCCGATATCCTCCTTGAACACCTCCAGCGCGCCCCGGCCGTCGAGGCCGATCAGCACGTTGTCGAGACAGTCGGAGATCAGGTGATTGCCGCCCACCGGCACGCACCCCTGGCTGAGCACCGTCTGCACGCCCACCCCGGGCGCGAACAGCACGCCGGAGAGGCCGCCGCCGGTCAGCCGCCCCGCCACCTGATGGCAGGCCGCCCGCGACGATGTCAGCCCGCCCACCAGGAACATGGCGTTCTTCTGGGCCAGTTCGTCGATCAGGTGCGGCGTTTTCGGGTTGTTGGGGTCGCCGTGGACGATGCCGAACACCGGCGCCGCCACCTCGATCCACGCCTGGGTTTCCGGAGACAGCTGATCGGTACTCTCGCTGATGGCGGGAAAGACGCGGAAGGAGTCTTCGGGAAGGTGGCCCGCCATCACCGCCACCGCCCGGCGGTCGAAGTATTCCGCGCGCTCGGCGCAGATCCCGATGCCGACGCTGCCCACCCAGTTCTCGATTCCCGTTTTCTGACGCAGGTACGCGAGGATGCTGGCGAGATCCTCGGCCAGCAGGTCGGTGACGTAGACGAAGGCGAAATTGGCGTCCGCGGCGACGGCGGCGAGGCCATCGGCGCAGGACTGGGCGGCGTGGGCCCAATCCTCGCCGACGGCGTGCACGGCCTTGAACGGGGTCATCGCGCGTTCTCCGCCCGTCGCACCAGCGCCTTGGCCGCCGGGGTGATGCGGCTGACGATTTCGGCGACGCCGTCGGGGTTGGGATGGATCCCGTCGGGCTGGTTGAGGTCGGGATCCGCCGCGACGCCGTCGAGGAAGAACGGATAGAGCGGCACGCCGTGATCGGCGGCGAGCCTCGGAAAGATGGCGTCGAAAGCGTCCACGTACTCGCGTCCCATGTTGGGCGGCGCCCGCATGCCGGCGAGCAGCACCGGCAATCCGCGCTCCCCGAGACGGCTCAAGATTCGATCGAGGTTTCCATAAGTCACGTCGGGGTCGATACCCCTCAGTCCATCGTTGGCGCCAAGCTCGACGATCACCGCGTCCGGACCACCGCCGCCGACGGAATCCAGCACCCAATCGAGGCGGGACAGCCCGCCGGCGCTCGTATCCCCGGACACGCCCGCGTTGATCACTATGACCTCCAGCCCCTCGTCGCGCAAGGACCGCTCGAGTTGGGACGTGAACCCGTCCTGGCGGGACAGGCCGTAACCGGCGGCGAGGCTGTCGCCCAGCACCAGAAGACGCACCGGTTCGGCCGCCCCGCCGGCCGCCGGAGCGAGGCAGAGAGCGGCCAGGACAAGGGCCAGCAGGCACGCCCGCGCGTTGACAATGCATCGCGCCAAGCCATATCGGGTAAAAGCGTAAACCTCATCAATTGCTTCGTTCGGGGTCCAAGTCGATGCCAGGGTCATACCCTCCTCGCGGTTTTGAAACGGACGGCGCCGCCGTCGTCCTCGACGATGTCCACCTGCAACTGACTTCGGCCGCCGGCGATGTCAATGTTCTTCGCGGCATCGATCTGACCATCGGCGCGGCGGAGACGGTCGGCGTCGTCGGCCCCTCGGGATCCGGCAAGACCAGCATGCTGATGGTGATCGCCGGCCTCGAGCGGCCCACCAGCGGCACCGTTCGCGTCGCCGGAACCGGTTTCGCCGGCCTCGACGAGGATGCCCTCGCGGTGTTTCGCCGTGATCATGTGGGCATCGTATTCCAGAATTTCCATCTTGTCCCCACCATGACCGCGCTGGAGAACGTCGCCCTGCCGCTGGAGTTCGCCGGCGCGGCGGACGCGCTGGACCGCGCGGCCGCGCAACTGGCGAGCGTCGGCCTCGGCCACCGCGTCGGCCACTACCCCGGCCAGATGTCCGGCGGCGAGCAGCAGCGGGTGGCGCTGGCCCGCGCCTTCGTCACCGAGCCCGCGATCCTGCTGGCCGACGAACCCACCGGCAACCTCGACGGCGCCACCGGCGACGCGGTGATGGAAGTGCTGTTCGGCCTCCAGGAACGGCGGGGCACGACGCTGATCCTGATCACCCACGAACGCGCGCTGGCGGCGCGCTGCGGACGGATCGTCCATCTCGTTGACGGGCTGATCGCCGAGGACGAACCCCGGCGCCGCAACGCCGCCGCCGGCGGCCGCGCATGAACCCGTCGCCGCCATCGCCGCCATCGTGGGCGCTTGGCCTGGCGTCTGGCCCGGCGTGAACTGCGCTCCGGCCTGTCCGGCTTTCGCGTCCTGGTGGTCAGCCTGGCCATCGGCGTCGCCGCCATCGCCGCCGTCGGCACCGTCAACGAGTCGGTGATCGGCGGTCTTCGCGCCGACGCCCGGACCCTGCTCGGCGGCGACGTGGACCTGCGCCTGCTCCACCGCGCGCTCGAGCCCGAACAGGAGGACTACCTGCGCGACCGGTCCACCGCGCTGTCCCACGTCACCGAGATGCGCGCCATGGCCCGCCCGGCCGAGGACCGCGACGCCCGCGCCATGGTGGAACTGAAGGCTGTGGACGGCACCTATCCGCTGGTGGGCGATCTCGACCTGACCCCCGCGATCCCGCTCGCGGAGGCCCTGGAGCGCCGCGACGGCGTCTGGGGCGCGATCGCCGAGCAGAACCTGCTCGACCGCCTCGGCATCGAGGTGGGCGACCGGGTGAAGGTGGGCGACGCCGTCCTCCACATCCGCGCCCGCCTCGACCGCGAGCCCGACCGGGTGGCCAGCGTCTTCAACTTCGGCCCCCGCCTGATGATCACGGAAGCCGCCCTGCCGGAAACCGGCCTGGTCCGTCCCGGCAGCATGATCCGCTTCCACACCCGGCTGACGCTCGCCGACTCCGCCGGGGTCAAGGCCTGGACCGACGCGCTCAACGAGCGGTTTCCCACGGCCGGCTGGCGGGTGCAGAACACCTCGGAGGCCGCGCCCGGCGTCCGCGTGTTCGTGGAGCGCATGACCCTGTTCCTGACCTTCGCCGGGCTGACCGCGCTCCTGGTGGGCGGCATCGGCGTCGGCAACGCGGTGAAGAACTACATGGACGGCCGGGTCGCCACCATCGCCACCTTCAAGTGCGTCGGCGCGCCGGGGACGCTGGTGTTCCGCGTCTACCTGCTGCAGATCCTGTTCCTGGCGACGGTGGGCATCGCCGCCGGGCTGGTGGCCGGCGTCGCCCTGACCGGGCTCGCCCTGGAGGCCGCCGCCGGCATCCTTCCGGTGCGCGCGGAGGCCGCCGTCTACCCGCTTCCCATCGTCCAGGCCGGCGCCCTCGGCCTTCTGACGGCGTTGACCTTCGCGCTGTGGCCGCTGGCCCGGGCCCGCGATGTCCCCGCCGCCAACCTGTTCCGCCAGGCGGTGGCGCCGATCGCCGGCCGGCCGCGCGGCATCTACCTGGCGGCCACGGCGGCGTGTTCCGTCACGCTGGCCGCCCTGGTCATCGTCACCGCGCTGGACCAGAAGCTGGCGTGGTGGTTCGTCGGCGGCGCGGCGCTGACGCTGCTCACCTTCAAGGGCGCGGGCTCGCTGATCGTCGCCGGGGTCAAGCGCCTGCCCCGGCCGCGCAACGCCGAGCTTCGCCTCGCGCTGAGCAACCTGTCGCGGCCGGGAACGCCGACGCCGAGCGTCGTGCTCTCGCTCGGCATGGGGCTCGCCGTGCTGGTGGCCCTGGTGCTGATCGAAGGCAATCTCCGTACCCAGATCGGCGAACGCCTGCCGGAAGCCGCGCCGACCCTGTTCTTCATCGATATCCAGGACAGCCAGACGGCCGTGTTCGACACCACCGTCCGCGAGGCGGCCGGCGTCGACGACATGCGGCGCGTTCCGTCGCTGCGCGGGCGCATCGTCCGCATCGCCGGCGTGCCGGTGGAAGAGGCGACCATCGCCCCCGAATCCCAATGGGCGGTTCGCGGCGACCGCGCGCTGACCTATGCCGCGACGCCGCCCGACGACGCCAAGCTCGTCGCCGGGTCGTGGTGGCCGGAAAACTACTCTGGCGAGCCGATCATGTCCTTCGACGCCGGGCTGGCCAAGGGGTTCGGCGTCGGCGTCGGCGACTCCCTCACCCTCAACGTGCTCGGCCGCGAAATGGACGTCCGCATCGCGTCCCTCCGCGAGATCGACTGGCGCGCGGTGCCCTTCGACTTCGCCCTGATCCTCGCGCCCGGCACCCTGGACGGCGCGCCGCACACCCACATCGCCGCCGTCTACACCGGCGACGACGACGAGACCCCGGTGGAAAAGGCGGTGTCCGACAAGTTCGACAACGTCACCGCCATCCGCGTGCGCGAGGCCCTGGAGGCGGTCAACTCCATGATCGAGGGCATCGGCCAGGGCATCCGCGCCGCCGCCTCGGTGGCGGTGATCGTCGGCGCCCTGGTGGTGGCGGGCGCCATCGCCGCCGGCCGCCAGCGCCGCCAGTACGACGCGGTGATCTTCAAGGTGCTCGGCGCCACCCGGCGGCGCGTCGCCGCGAGCTTCCTGATGGAGTACGGCCTGCTCGGGCTCGCGACGGGTCTGGCCGCCGCGCTGGTCGGCACCGTGGTCGCCTGGGCGGTGACGGTGTTCCTCATGCGCATGCCCTGGGTGTTCCTGCCGTGGGCGGTCACCGGCACCATCGTCGCCTGCGTGATCCTCACCCTGCTCATGGGGTTCGCCGGCACGTGGCGGGTTCTCGGCCAGAAAAGCAGCCCCTATCTCCGCAACGAGTAGGGCCACCTTCCCTCGGTGATAGACAAAAACTATCTATGGCGGCCGAACAATCGATCATTCCTCGTCGGTATCGGACCCGAATAGGCTTGCGCGTTCGTCGTGCCGTGCCATATTAGCCATAGCAAAGTCAGTTTCCACAGAGAGGGTACAAATGGCTATAGGACCAGGCAGACGCTTCAATCTGCGCACCGATACCATGACCCGGTCGCAGGCCGAGGCCGCTCAGATCGATGTCGGCCTTCGCCAGTACATGCTACGGGTCTACAACTACATGGCCCTCGGCGTTGCCTTCACCGGCATCATCGCCATGGTCGTGGCCATGAATCCGACGGTCATGCAGGCGATCGTCGGCGGGCCGTTCATCTGGGTTCTGTTCGTCGGCATCCTCGGCATGGGCTTCGTCGCGCCCCGGATCATGATGAGCAAGAGCATCGTCGCCGCCCAGGCCTGCTTCTGGGTCTACGCGGCCATGTGGGGCGCGCTGATCGCGCCGTACTTCTACATGTACACCCAGGAAAGCATCGCGCGCGTGTTCTTCATCACCGCCGGCGCCTTCGCCGCCACCAGCCTGTACGGCTACACGACGAAGAAGGACCTGACGGCCATGGGCCGGTTCATGATGATGGCCACCTTCGGCATCCTGATCGCCCTGGTGGTGAACATCTTCCTGCAGTCCAGCGGATTGCACCTGCTCATGTCGATCATCGTGCCGCTGATCTTCGCCGCTCTCACCGCCTACGAGACGCAGCAGATCAAGGGCTGGTACTACGAGGGCGACCAGAGCGACGCGGTCCACCGCAAGGCGATCTTCGGCGCCTTCCTGCTCTACGGCAGCTTCGTGACCATGTTCGTCTGGCTGATGCAGCTTTTCGGTGTCGCTCGCGAATAGCGGCTCCGCGAAGACCGCGAACCTAGTCGACCAACGCGGAAACCCCCGGGATCTCCCCCCGGGGGTTTTTCGTTATGGGGCGGCCGTATCAGCCGTTCAGCTTCTCGGCGAACTGGTCGTAGGCTTCCAGCGCGTAGGCGCCGTACACCGTCGCCGGCCCGCCGTTCATCATGATGGCGACGGCGATGGTGTCCATCATCTCCTGGCGGGTGGCGCCGTGCTTGACCGCGCCCCGGATATGGAACCCGAGGCACCCGTCGCACCGCAGCGCGATGGAAATGGCGGTGGCCATCAGCTCCTTGGTCTTGGCGTCCAGCGCGCCCGGCAGCTTGGCCTGGTCGGCGCAGTTGGCGAACCCCTTCATGGTGCCGGGAATGCCCTTGTGCATGTCGCCCATGATCTTGCTGAGATGGGCACACGATTTCGGGATAGTTCTTGTCGCTCACGGGGAGATCTCCTGAAGGCTGGTCGTTTATTAGAACAAACTAATTTACAGCCCCCAAACTATACCCGCCGACCCGCGCGCGCAACCCGGGACGCTCTATTCGCCCGCGAACCCTACTCGAAGGCGCCGGCCGACGGGGTGGCGACGGACCGGGGCTGGCCCCAAAAATCACGGGTAATGGCCATGCGCGGATCCCGGGTGGTGGCGAACACGGGGCTGCCCGCCCGCTTCGCCGGCGAGCGCCCGGTCAAGCGATAATCCCCGCCGTCGTAGTCCACGAAGCCCTCCGGCGACGCCACGCCGAGAAGACTGTGCCGGTCGTTGCCGCTCCCGCGTTTCCAGTCCTCGAAGCTCCGCAAGGTGGCCCCCCCGCTGTCGGAGTCGGACACCAGCCAGCCGGTTTCCATGGGCGCGGCGGCGAGGACCACATTATGGTCGGTGAACAGGTCGCGGTACTTGTCCGCCGCGCCGCCGCTCTGTCGGTACACCCGGAACGGACCCGGCGCGGCGACGAACAGCAGATTGTTGCGGCCGAAGGACGGATAGCGCATGTCCTCCCACAGCCGGTAGAACGCATCGAGGGCAAAATCCCCCGCCAGCAGCGGCGGCACCTTGTCCGGATCCCAGACATACGTGTTGTGGACGAAGTGGTTGCTCCAGCCCTCGTGGTAGTCGCCGTGATAGGCGTTGACCATGACGTTGTTGGCCCACAGCACCGCGCTGGAGCCGTCGCCGAACTCGCCCGGCGTCTTGGTGAGCGTGGCGTTGCGCACCACGTTGCGCTCGATCCTGAGGAACCGCCCGCCGGGCCCGTCGCGGCGGAACCCCACGTCGATGGCGGCGTCGCCGTATCGCCCCAGCCAGTTCTCGACCACGTTGTTGAAGATGACCCCGTCCGCCGGGGTATGGACGAGAATGGCGTCGTGATTGCGCCGGGTCCCGTCGCTTGCGGTCAGGTCGTGGATATACGAGTTCTGGATCACCACCCACTCCAGCTCCCGCCACCCCGGCCCCCCGAAGCTCCCCTCCCGCTGCGCGTTCCCGTTCTCGATAAAGATCCCCCCGCCCGCCCGGTGCCGCCCGGACTCGTCGTAATCGATCCCGCCGATCTCCACGTTGTCCACCAGCACCTCGCGGCACCCCTTGATCTTGACATGCGCATGCTCCGTCGCGCCGGCGAAGAAACTGTTCCGGATCACGGCGGTATCGCAATTCTCGATCAGCACCGAATGATACCCGCGATAATCGGGGTCTTTGTGCACGACCGCCACGTCCTCGATGACCACGTGTCTGACATCGCGGATCCGATAGACCTGGTTGTCGTAATCCCGAGACGGCCAGCCGAACCTCCAGCGCCTCGCCGGAGATGTGGACGCTGTCCTGGTTCGAAGTACCAGCGCTTGGCGCCGTCGCCGGAGAGCGTCTCGAAGGGCCGGTTGGCCGGGTCCGTGCGCGGGATGTTCTTGCCGGTGGGGAGCGTCGACCAGTCGCCGAGGTAGGCTTCGCTGTATTGGCCGTGGGTCTTGATGATGCCGGAGTCGGGTTCGGCGTGGCTGATGGCGACCGGCAAGGAGAGGGCGCACAACAACATGACAAGCCCAAAGAGCATCGAAGGGCGCATCGTCATCCAATGATCCTTGTTAGCTTGTGCCCGGCCGCGCGGCCTGCCGCCAGTCCAATTGGAGAGAGTTGCGACGGGGAAATTGGCTCGATAAATGGATATCTGCACGAAATGCGGTTCAATGGGAACCAGATGTTAGTCCACTGATGGCTTAGATCCGGAAGCTAATGGATTTGATGGACCAAGGGAGTCCACAGCAGCGCGCGTTTCGAGGGTCAGGGTATGCTTCGACCCAAATACCTTTTGCCGAATAGCGAGGGCACGTTCATGAAGCGTTCTTGCCTCACCGTATCGCCCCTGGTCGCGACACAGTTCTGCCAGGTTGTGGAGACTCATGGCGACGTATGGATGTTCCGGCCCGAGAGCCTGTTCCCAGATGGCTAGCGCGCGCTCAAAGAGCGGTCTCGCCTCGTCGTATCGTCCCTGGTTCTGGTGCAGTACAGCCAAGCTGTTGAGGCTCTCGGCAACCTCGGGATGCTCCGCCCCAGGGCCTTTTCGCGAATAGTGAGAGCGCGCTCAAAGAGCGGTTTCGCCTCGTCGTATCGTCCCTCAACGCGATGCAGTGCCGCCAAGCTGTTGAGACTCTGGGCAACCTCGGGATGCTCCGGCCCCAGGGCCTTTTCGCGAATAGTGAGGGCGCGCTCAAAGAGCGGTCTCGCCTCGTCGTATCGTCCCTGGAGGCGATGCAATGCCGCCAGGTTGTTGAGACTTTGGGCAACGTTCCGATGTTCCGGCCCGAGGGCCTGTTCCCAGATGGCTAGGGCGCGCTCACAGAGCGGTCTCGCCTCGTCGTATCGCCCCTGGGCGCGATGCAATGCCGCCAGGTTGTTGAGACTTTGGGCAACTTCGGGATGCTCCGGCCCGAGAGCTCTTTCCAAAATGGCGAGGACACGCTCATGGAGTGTTCTTGCCTCGTCGTATCGCCCCTGGGCGCTGAACAACCCAGCCAAATTGTTGAGGCTTTGGGCGACGTCGGGATGCTGCGCTGCGAGGATCTTTTCGCGAATGGCAAGGGCGCGCTCATGGAGCGATCTGGCCTCGTCATATCGTCCCTGAACGCGGTACAATTCTGCCAAGTTGTTGAGGCTGGTGGCGACGCTGCAATGCTCTGGCCCGAAGGCCTTTTCCAAGATGGCGAGGGCGCGCTCGTTAAGTGGCATCGCCTCCCCATATCGCCCCTGGGAGTGTCGAATTAGAGCCAGATTGTTTAGGGAATGGGCGACGTCGGGATGCTCAGGCCCGAGGGATTTTTCCCGGATGGCAAGAGCGCGCTCGTTAAGTGGCATGGCATCGTCGTATCGCCCTTGTCCCAGGTAATGGTTAACCAGCGCGTGGAGGCTGTGGGCGACCTTTGGATGTTCCAGCCCAAGCGCCTTTTCCAGAATAGTGAGGGCGCGCTCGTGGAGCGGCTTGGCCTCGTCGTATCGCCCCTGGGTACCAAGCAATTCTGCCAGATTGCTGAGGCTTTGGGCGACATCGGGATGCTCCATCCCGAGGACCTTTTCGCGAATGGCGAGGGCGCGCTCATAAAGCGGTCTGGCTTGGTCGTATCGCCCCTGGGATTGTCGCAGTAGAGCGAGGTTGCTGAGAGTAAGAGCGACGTTTGGATGTTCCGGACCGAGAGCTTTTTCCGAAATGGTGAGGGCGCGCTCATAGAGCGGTCTGGCCTCGTCGTATCGCCCCTGGGTGTGGTGCAATTCTGCTAGGTTGTTGAGGCCAATAGCAACGTTGGGATGCTCCGGACCGAGAGCTTTTTCCCAAATGGCGAGGGCGCGCTCATAGAGCGGTCTGGCCTCGTCGTATCGCCCCTGGGCGCGGTGCAATTCTGCTAGGTTGTTGAGGCCAATAGCAACATTTGGATCCTCCTTTCCCAGAGCAATTTCTGAAATGGACAGGGCGCGCTCATAAAGCGGTTTGGCCGCGTCGAAGTGAGCCTGGGCACGGTAAAGCTCTGCTAAGTTGTTAAGGCTCATGGCAACGTTTGGATGCTCGGGCCCAAGCGCCTTTTCCCAAACAGGGAGGGCGCGCTCATAGAGCGGCCTGGCTTCGTCGTATCGCCCTTGCTCGTGGAGGGCTCGGGCAAGGTGGTTCTCAAGCATCAGCGTGTTGAGATGATTGTCCCCAAACATTCGACGGGCGATAACAGTAGCCTGTCGGTAAAGCACGGAAGCTGAGTAGTAAAAGCCTTGCCAAAAATCTTGACTGGCGTTTTCGCTGACTTGTTTCAAGAGAAACGAGGCCGTATCCGAGTTGCCACTACCCGTATACTGTATCGCGGCATCCGCATGCCTCGTTGCCATTGCGTAGTCTCCAATATCCACGGCGGCGGCGGACTTCTTGGCCGCCATTTCAGCCAGAATAACCGATGCGTCCCGCCGTCCGGGATCAAGCAAAGCCGCAATCCGCGCATAATGCTCGACTTCTCCAAGCTCTGAGCGGGCGTCCGGTTCATCGGGCAGCCAAAGCGAGAATTCGGCGAGGCGTACACATACCTCCGCAAAGCCCGGAGCAACGTCCGTGACCGCCCCCTGCACCCGTTCGAATGCCATTCCACGCCTGTTCTCCAGGATGTCATCTTGAGCGCGCGCCAAGGCTCGATCGGGTAACCTTGCCTGGAGAGCGTCGATGGCATGTTGCAGGTCCCGCTGTTCAAGGAGGGCGCTTGCAAGCGTTTTTTCAGTATCCTTAACAGCTACTCGCAGCTCGGCATTCTTTGTGTCAATTCGCTCGTATCCGCGACGGAACCTGCGCCGTACCCAGGCGACCGCGGCAAGGCTCGCGGTGACGATGGCGACCAGGAAGCCGATCTTCGTTACAAGTCCCTGCTTCTGAAAATCCAGGAGAAGGTCGATCAGCCATTGCAGCGGGATCATGAGGGGTGTGCCTTTTCCCGCTTGTCCCGAAGCAAGGCAGAAAGTTGACGGTAGCGCTCCGTGTCCACCGCAGCGATTGCACCGATCTCTTCGCGACGTCGGCGCAAGCGCCAATTCGTTCAGTTGCAACAAGCAGTCCGACAGACCGGGCGAAAGGTCGTCGAACACTCCTTGCAGTTTGCGTATCGCAGGCTTGTAATTGCCGTCGTCGATTTCCTGCTCCACGAGGCCTCAACACCGACTTCCGGAAGTCTGCCTGCAAAGATTCCCTCTCGCGGTCCAGGCGCGTATTCTCTTGCCGCACGTTTTTCAACGCTTCCTTGACGGCGTTGATCTGCGAGGTCAGCTGTGCGTTCTCGTCCTCGATTTCCTGGTACCCTCGACGGAAACTGCGTCTAACCCAGGCGATAACAAAAAGGATCGGGGCAACGACCGCAAAAACAAGACCGATCTGGGCAACGGGACCCTGCCCCTGAACAGCACGGAGATAATCGATCAACCACTGGACCGGATCCATGAGGTTCCCCCCTTCAGTCCACATTTTGCCGCCGGACGGCGAAATTCGGCAAGGTATTTGTGCCCTCTCGTTTGATGTTCTCCCGCGCCCGACCACCGTCTGGATCGCCGCGCTTCGCTCGCAAGGACGAGGGAAGACCATGGCGCCACCCTCCCGTCCTCGCGAGACGCGGCGTCGCCTCCGGGCCGCGGATGGCGCCCTGAAACACCGCCGTAAAGTGGACTTTGCGGGCCATCCAGCGCGGCGAATCGACCCAATATGACCGAAAACGACGGCATCGAAAGCGGAACGACCCCGGACCGCAATGGAATTGTTTGTTTGATATCAATAGGTTATTCGTTACGGGTAAAAATCAGAAGACGCTAATATTACAACATTTTCAATATGTTAAGGGCGGCGCTCTACTGTGTATGGGGTTGTTTTGCAAAAACGCGTTACACCCCCCCCCCCCCGCGGCGGCGTCGACATTGCGTCGACAGCCGGCGTCGGTGGCCGGACGCGCGCGAACGCGGCCAGCGGCACAGGCGCCCGCCCGTTCGGGGAGCGGTGGCGCGTGGCGGAAGACGGGGTCGGTTTTGGCGCTTACATAACGGCGCCCGGCCCGGCGGCCGGGCCGGGCGTTCGGCGGGAGGGGCGCCGGGGCGCGGTCAGGCCGCGAGGGGCGGGGTGCGTTCGAGGACTTCCAGGGCGTCGTGGCGGACGTGGTTCTCGCGCATCTCGTCGCGGATCATCTGCTCGGTGACGATGCCCTTGTCCAGGCACTCGCGCAGCAGGCCGAAGAAGAACCGCTCCTGGTTGGGGTCGGGGTGCGCCTTGTAGTGGCCGAGGAAGGTGTAGTCGCCGAACACGCGGCGGCGGACCCGGTTGAACCAGCCGAGCGGCGCCAGGCCGGACGGCTTCTCCGGCGGCATGAAGTCCACCGGCAGGCCCGTCTTCCACGGCTGGGTCTTGCGCTTGGTGTTGTGGATCAGCTTGGTCTCCGGCGTCAGCTTGTCGAAGTCGTTCCACTCGTTCTCGAACAGCTTGACCGTTCCCGGCGCCTCGTACTGCAGGCAGATCCATTGGGCGTAGTCGCGCTTCATCTCGAACAGCTCGTTGAACTGCTTCTCCACTTGCCAGTGGGTAAGCTTGGCGCAATCGAGCAGCATCACGCTGCTCGCCATCATGCCCCGCTTCTGCTTGGAGCCCGAGCGCGGCCGGCACATCACCGCCGCGCCCTCCATGTCGCGGGTCAGCAGCTCCCACACGTCGCCCACCGCGAACACGTCCGGATCCACCACCACGCACTGGCCGGCATAGCCCATCAGCTCCGGCGGCATGAACCGGAGCGGCGTGAACGACTGCAGATCCTCGTTGTGCCAGCGCCGGGTCACCCCGTCGCGCAGGTACTCCTGGTCCTCGCGGGCGCGGAGGAACGGATAGTCCTTGGTGTGGATCGTCCGCACGTCGAAGGCGTCGGCGTGCTTGGAGTTGCGGCGCATGGAGTATTCGGAAACCAAAGCGCCGACGATCTGCTTGTCGTTGGTATGGATAAAGACGGTTGGCTTGGCCATTCGACTTCGTCCCCTCGGTGTTGAAAGTCCCTAATGTATGTATCAAACGGCCTTCGCACCCGCAAGATCCACCCGCGAGATCTCAGGTCCGCCGGCCGGTTTCGGCGCGGCGTCCGGGGGTGCCGGCGGTGCCCGGACTCAGCGAGCCTCTGGGGGCGTCCCGTGGACGTGCCGGCGGGGGCCTTGGCGGGCCGTTTCGCCGCCTTTTCCTTCCAGTAGCCCTCCTCGCGGGCGACGACGATATCGGTGTCGAAGCTGGCGCCGGTGGTCTTCCGGCCGCCCTTCATGTGGTCCATGTACTGGCCGAGGCGGCTGTTGACGAACACGTGGCCGGCGGTGAGGCCGAGGCCCTCGGCGATGTCGTAGGTCTTGTGGCCCTTGCGCTCGAAGCGCTTGCGGACCACGTCGAACAGGAACGAGTCGTGGTACTGCTGCTCCTTGAACAGCCGGTCGTGGGTGTACAGCGCCTTGAAGTCGGCGAGGAAATCGCGAATCGCCGGGTGGCGGAGGTTGTAGCCGACGAACCCGCACTCCGAGAACTTGGGACGCGCCAGGTAGCTGAACAGGCAGTCGGGCGGGGTGACCTCTTCCAGAAACGAATGAGGGATGTCGGCGAACATCAGGGTGTCGGCGTCGACCCAGAACAGCACGTCGGCGGGGCACTTCTCGGCGGCGTCGAAGATGGCGAAGGTCTTGTGGCTGAAGCGGACGGCGTCCCAGATGTAGCCGAGGCCCCACTCCACCCGGCGCACCCGGAGCTTGGGCTTGCGCCAGTCCATCTTGACGCTCAGGCGGCTTCGCCCGCGCTTGCCGTGGGCCGCCGGGTTGTCCTTGTGGCGTTCCTTGAAGGCGACCAGTTCCGGGCATTCCACCAGCAGGTCGCGATGGATGATCCGGTCGCTGGGCAGCTCGGGAACGAAGTTTTCGGCGTAGAGGTAGAGCGGCACCTCCCGGGGCCAATGCCGGTCGAAGCTGGCCACCATCTGGCGGCCATAGGCGTCGTAGCCGTCCTCGTGGCAGGTGGTGACGGCGGCGAAGGTTCTCATCGGGTTCGGTATCCTGTCTGGCCTGATCCGTTCTGGCCGGTTCGGCCTGGTTGTCCGGCGGGGCGAGGAGGCGGAGGGCCGTCAGGCGGCGAGCGGCGGTGTCCGCTCCAGCACCTTCAAGGCGTCGTGCCGGATGTGATTCTTCTTCATTTCCTCGCGAATGAGATCCTCGCCGACGACGCCGGTCTCGACGCATTCGCGCAGCAGGCCGAAGAAGAAGCGTTCCTGGTTGGGGTCGCGGTGCGGCTCGTAGTGCCCCTTGCCGGCGCCGGCGCCGAACACGGAGCGGCGCGCCTGGATGAACCATTTGCGGACCGGCGAGCCCTTGTTCTTTTTCTTTTTGGCGTTCTCGGGGACGGTGAATTCGAAGGGCAGGCCGGTCTTCCACGGCTGGGTCCGGCGCTTGGTGGTGTGCAAAAGCTTGGTCGCCGGGGTCAGCGTGTCGAAGTCGTTCCATTCGTCCTCGAACAGGCCGACGGTCTCGCGGTCCTCCAGCTTCAGCGACATCCAGTCCGCGTAATCGCGCTTGAACTCGAACAGCTCGTTGAAGTCGTTCTCGCACCGCCAGTGGGTCAGCCTGGCGCAGTCGAGCAGCATCACACTCGTCGGCAGGCCGCCCTCCGTCGCCTTGGTGTTGCCGACGGCGTTGTCCGTCTTCTGGGCCGCGCGGCGGACCATCACCGCCTTGCCCTCCATGTCGCGCGACAGCAGGTCGTGGATGTCGGCGAGGGCGAACACGTCGGGATCGATCACCACGGCGCGCCCCGCGTAGCCCATCAGCTCCGGCGGCATGAACCGGAGCGGCGTGAAGGACTGCAGGTCGTCGTTATGCCAGATCGCCTCGGATCCGCCGCGCAGGTAGCGCTGGCCCTCCTTGGCCGCGAAAAAGCCGTGCTCGCCATGATCCATGATTCGCACGTCGAAGGCGTCGTTGTGGCGGGAGGCGCGCCGCAGCGAATACTGCGAAACCAGCGCGCCGAGGATCTGGCGATGGTTGGTTTGAATGAAAACGCAGGCCCTCATGTCGCCCCTTCCGAACGATCTTTTCCGTTGCCCGGCGCCCGAAATAACCGAGGCTCCGCCGACTATGGCCCCAACTACGGCCGAGGTCGGCTATAGTGAAACAAAACCTGATCATCTTTACACCGGGCGGGAGGAGTTTTATACACCGCGTGCGTCTCATCGCGAAACGACTTTGTGATCGTCGCCGCGCGGGACCGGCCAGCGCCATTCGCGGACGGCCCCGGAGGACGCATGGGTAACTGAGTAATCATGGATCGACAGGTCGAATCGGAGTCTACGCCGCGCATGGTTTCGGACCTCTATGGTCGTCACCAGGGCGAGGACATCTTTGTGGTCGGCACCGGGCCCAGCCTGCGGGTGTTCCCGCTGGAGGCCTTCGAGGGCAAGACGGTCATCGGCTGCAACATGGCCTGGAAAGTGGCCCCGATCCAGTATTGCGTCACCATCCACCCCGACCTCAACATGCCCGAATGCATGGAGGGCGAGGAGCCGAGGCCCGGCATCACCTGGATCACCAAGCACCGCAAGACCCGCAGGTTGCTCTCGCCGGAGCAGTTCGAGCGCGTACAATCGCGGTTCTACTATTTCGAGGCGGAAGGGCAGCCCAACACCCAGCCCCCCGACGAACCGAACGACGCCGGGCGGATCCTCGACTGGGTGCGCCGGCCCACCGGCAATTTCCTGTATCAGTGGTCGTCCATTTCGCAGACGGCCTGTAATTTCGCCGCCAACCTCGGCGCCCGGACCGTCATCCTGGTGGGGTGCGACAACACGGCGCTGTTCGACAGCCACCATGCCCATCATCAGCACACGCGCTGGAAGGGCGTCGATCCGAATCACCGCTACCGGCAATACTACGAAGGACTGGCGGAGGTGCGCGCCGCGCTGCGCGAGCGCGGCGTTTCCATGGTGAGCATGACGCCGTTTCTTTCCCTCGACAGTCCGGAGGACGATTTCCTCCGGTTGTGCGGGGAACTTGGCAAGGAGGCCCACGTCGGCGGCCAGGATCTTCCGGCCGGCAGCAAGGCGGTCTCTCCCTTGAAGCGCATGCGCCGGGCGTCCAAGCGGACGTTGCGCGCGTTGACCGGCCGAAACACGGACCACTAGGAGTTTGGATAGAGACAATGGCCCGGATTGAATTGAGCCCGAACGTCGAGAATTACTTCGAGCGCATGGATTGGCGCGAGTCCGAGGGCAATCTGCCCGAATTCCGCGAGGCCCTGATCCATCACTACGAATCGGGCAAGGTCGTCCTGTTGGAGAATACCCCCTTCAAGATCGACTATGACCTGTTGAACCAGGTGACCATCCCCGAGGGGCGCCGGTTCAAGAAGCTCACCGACCGGTTTTTCCTGCAGCCCAAGCTGTACCGGGCGGCGGACGCGCAGGCGTTTCTCGCCACCTTCGGCGTCAACCCGGCCTTCTACTTCAAGGTTCGCCGCGAAGTACAATCGGTCAACGCCCAGGTCCGGGAGTTCGCGAAGAGGCTGTTCTCCACGTACAAGTTCCTGGAATGGGACGTCTCGTGGCGGTTCACCCGGACGGGTCCCGAGGACCTCCACCTCGACAGCTTCGGCAACAACGAGGATTTCCAGTACGTCCGGATCTTCATCAACATCGACCGCGAGCCCCGGATCTGGAACGTCAGCCATCGCCTCGACGAACTCGCCAAGCGCTACTACCAGTCCGCCCACCTCGAAAAGCTGCGCGACGTCAGCGGCAACGAGTTCTGCTACCAGCTCAATCTGCTGGCCTTCGGGGGCATGGAGCGCGCCGGACGCGACGGGCACGACCGGCACATCGTCGAGCTGGAGCAGGGCGACGTGTGGTTGTGCGACAGCCGCGTCGTCTCCCACCAGATCGTCTCGGGCCAGCGGCTGGTGGCGTCGCACTTCAAGGTCGACAGCCGCTCGATGATGGACCCCGACGCGGGCATCGACGCGAAGGTGCGGCACCTTCACGAGCTGTACGGTCCGGAGCAAGCGGCCCAGGCCGGCTAGGGGCCTGTGAACGGAGTCGAGGTGCATGAGATGAGCGGACGGGTACGATGGGGCATTATCGGGTGCGGTGACGTCGTCGAACGCAAGAGCGGCCCCGCCTTTCAGCGCGCGGCCCGCAGCGAACTGGTGGCGGTCATGCGCCGCTCCGCCGACATGGCCGAGCGGTTCGCCGCCAAGCACGGCGTGCCGCATTGGACCACCGACGCCAACGAACTGATCGCCAACCCGGACGTGGACGCGGTGTACATCGCCTCGCCGCCCTCCACCCACCTCGAATACGCGCTGAGCGTCTGCGCCAGCGGCAAGCCGTGCCTGTTGGAAAAACCGATGGGCCGTTCATCGGCCGAAGCCCGGGAAATGACCGAGGCGTTCGCGAAGCGGGGCATTCCGCTGTTCGTGTCCTACTACCGCCGCTACCTGCCGAAGTTCCTGAAGGTCAAGGAGATCCTTGAGTCCGGTCGGCTCGGGCCCATCGTCGCCGTGCATTACCGCTGCGACGGTCCGGGCAAGACCAAGCCGTGGAAGTTCAATCCCCGCATCTCGGGCGGCGGGATCTTTTACGATATCGGCGGCCACGTTCTCGACCTTCTGGATTTCTGGTTCGGGCCGCTGGACCTGATCGGCGGCGATGCGGCGAATTTCTCGCGGACCCACGACACGGAAGACACCGTCTCCATGCTCTTTCGCGCGCGTGACAGGGTGATCGGAACGGCGTCGTGGAACTTCCTGGCGGCCAAGGGCGGCGACCTCATGGAAATCGAGGGCGTCGACGGCAGGATCCGGCTGTCGTGCGCCAATTACGAATCGCCGTGCACGTTGGAACGCCATGTGATGGACGACGGTTCGGACGACCTCCTTTCCAGGCAAAAGATCAAGAACACCGCCCGGCGCTTTGCCGGCAAGCCGAAGAAGACCAAGTCGCGGACCGTCACGGAGCGGTTCGAGTTCTCCTCGATCCCCTACCAGCACCAGCCGCTGGTTCAATCCGTGGTCGACGGCATCCTCGCCGGAACCGGCTGCGAGGCGGCCAGCCGGTCGAACATGAACACCTCGGAAATCATCGATTCGGTGCTGTCGGACTATTACGGCGGCCGGCGGGACGCCTTCTGGGAGCGTCCGCACACGTGGCAAAGCGCCAGCGCCCTGGCCAGGCCCCAGGGACCCGATGGGCACTTCGAACTGACGCCGGAACAGATCGCTTTTTACGAGAAGAATGGCTACGTGGGTCCGTTCAAGTGCGAGAGCGCCGAGTTGCAGCGGCTCGAGGTTCCGAAACACGGCCGGGCCGACTTCCACCTGAAGGACCCGACGGCGCTCGAGGTGTTTTCCGATCCGTCCATCGTCGACCGCGTCAAACAGGTTCTCCACTCCGACGGGGCCGTGCTGTTCAAGAGCCGTCCCTGGATCAAGCAGCCGCACAGCACGGTCGCCGCGCCATGGCACCAGGACGTGGGCCAATCCAACGGCGGATACCTTCCGGACGGCCAGCCCGTTCCGTCGGTGACCGTGTGGTTCGCGCTCGACGGCGCGACGGCGTCGAACGGCGCGGTCAAGATCCTGCCCGGGACGCACACGCAACTGTTCGGAGACTGGCATGACAGCATCAACACGGGGATAGAGGAAAGCGGCGCCCTGGCCGAATTCGACCTGGACGGCGCACCCGTCCTCGAAGCCGAGGCCGGAGAATTCTACCTCATGCATTCATGGCTCCTGCACGCCAGCGGACCGAACACGTCGGACAAGCGGCGCGCGGGCATCAATATCCGGTACGTCGCGCCCGGTCATGACGTCGACCCGATGTATCACTACGTGCGGGTGGGCTAGATCTCACTCTCCTTTCTGGCGTCTCGCCTGGGACTACACTCAATGTTCAATTTCGAGAATCTCGATTTCACCTACGTTCCCTATCCGATCGGCGTCGCAAAGCCGATCCTCGACCCGGACCTGTACGGCCAGCTCGTATCGGGCTTTCCGCCCTTGGACCTTTTCGAATACATGCCGACGGTGGGCCACAAGTATGCCCTGTCGGAGACGAGAAACGCCGATCAGTATTGGAAGTTCATAAACGGCAACCCGGTGTGGCGGCGGTTCATGGACTACATCGAAGGCGGTTTCACCAAGGATGTCTTCCGGATGCTGTTGGACAACAACATCAATCTCGGCATGGTCACCCAGGAGAGATCGCTCTCCAAGCGATTGAAGCGGTGGATCAAGAAGGATCTCAAGCGCGGGCGGCTTCCCGAGCGCGATATCCTGTTCAAACCCCGGTTCGAATTCTCCGCCATTCCGGCGGCGGGCGGAAACATCAAGCCGCACACCGATGTCCAGCAAAAGATCGTTTCCATGGTGGTGTCCGTTCTCAAGGAAGGGGAGTGGGATCCGGCGTGCGGCGGGGCGACGGAGCTGGTGTTTCCCAAGGACGTGACCAAGTCCTACAACATGATCGGGGACTGGGGCCTCGATTTCGACGAGGTGGACGTTCTGCACAAGTATGAGTTTCGCCCGAACCAGGCGGTATTCTTCGTCAAGACGTTCAATTCCTGGCACGCGGTCCAACCGATGAACGGGGCCGATCCCAACACGTTCCGCCGTACCCTGACGATCAACATCGAACTGGTCGACTGATCCGGACGCGCCGGCGACGTTCCTTAAGCAATTTTGTCATGATCCACTTCCCGATCGGCCATGAGTGAAGACCCGACTGGACTCCATGGATGAATGAAAACGGCGATTTGAAAGTCGAGGGCGGCAAACAGGGAGCCCCGATCGGCACCGGGGATCGGCGCCCGACGCGGGTGACGGTCTGCGCATGCACCTACAAGCGCCCCGATGGCCTGACGGCCCTGCTCGCCGGACTTCGGAGAACAGGTTTTCTCGAGCGTGCCGGCGCCGCGATGGGACATCGTCATCGCCGACAACGAGGGAAGCGCCGAGGCCCGGGCCATCTGCGAGAGGTTCCAGGCGTCCTCGGATGTTCCCCTGACCTACGTGCACGAACCGAAGCGCGGAATTTCGCATGCCCGCAACGCCTGCCTCGACCGAATTCCGGCCGAGAGCGACTTCTTCGCGATGATCGACGACGACGAAATCCCGGAACCGGACTGGCTCGACCAGTTGTTGCGCACGCAGCGGGATACCGGCGCGGACGTGGTGCTCGGCCGGGTCCTGCCCAGGTTCGACGCCTCGGCGCCGCAATGGGTCAAGGACGGCGGCTTTTTCGGCTCCCCGTCCCGCAGGCCGGGGTCGGTGGACGATACCTATACCGACCAGGAGGAAATCGGCGGCGGCGCCACCAACAACGTTCTCGTCCGCTGCTCCGCGTATCGCCGGCTGAACCTCCGTTTCGATCCGGAGCGGGGCCTTACCGGCGGATCGGACTCGCTGTTCTTCAGGCTTCTCAAGCTCGCCGGGCATCCGATCATCTTCGCGGCGAACGCCAAGGTCTGGGAAACCATCCCGCCCGGCCGCACCACCTTGAAATACCTGCTGCGCTCCGAATACCGGGGCGGCAATCTCAAGCTTCTGAACAAGCTGCAGGCGAGGAAGGCGGGCGCGGGACGATTGGAGACCGCGAGGATGGCCCTGAAGCTGGGTGGCCGGGGCCTGGCCGAGATCGCGCTTGGCGCCTTCGACGTCCTGCGCGCCTCCCTCAAGAGCGAACACCGGATGGCCAACGTCGCCATGGGCGCCATGCGCATCGCCGGCGGTTGCGGAACGCTCACCAGCCTCGTCGGCCTCAGGTTCGAGCACTATCGCTGATACCGGTCGTCAGCGGGGCCTGTCCGGCGTTCCATCCAGCAAGATCCGCTCGTAGCGTTCGACGGCGCGCTCTGCGGTGAACTCGCTCGCGCGCGCCTTCAGCCGCTCGGCGGAAATCGGCGCGTCCAGCGTCCGGGCGATGGCCTCGGCCATGGCGTCGACGGCCCGCATGGGAACGATCCGCCCATAGGTTCCGTTGTCCAGGATTTCCGGCGGCCCGTGGGGGCAATCGGTGGCGACAACGGGACAGCCGCAGGCCATGGCTTCCACCAGCACGTTCGGAAACCCCTCGCGCAGCGAGGACAGGACGAACAGGGCCGCGCGGCTCATGTAGCGGTACGGATTGATCGTAAAACCGGGAAAGTCGATATCGTCGCCGATCCCCAGCTCGGCGACGAGGGCCTGGATATCGGCGAGGTACTTGTCGCGCTTCTTGCCGGGCGCCGCGTCGCCGAGGATCACCAGCCGCGCCGGCCGGCCGGCGCGGACCTTGGCGAACGCGCGGATCAGGGTCGGGAAGTCCTTGTTGGGATGGTAACGCCCGACACCGAGGATCACCGGTGGCTCGCCCGGCGCGAACCAGGGATGGTCGACGGGCTCCCGGGCCTTTTCGAGGATCTCCGGCGTCACGGTCGGATTGTACACGGTGGTGATCCGGTCGCGGGCCAGTCCGGTAAAGTCCGCGAGATCGTCGGCCACCCCGTCCGACACCGCGATGATCGCGTCGGCGCGTCCGTACGCGCGCTTCATCAGCGGCGATACATATCGCGACATCCACTCGCGGCTCGATCCGAGCTTGTCCCTGACCGCGTTGATTTCGCTCAGCACCACGCGCGTATCGGCGTCGGCGAGCCTTCGCGCCAGCACCGCCGTCACGTTCATGTGCGGCATGGCCGTGAACATGGACCGGGGGTTCCGCCGGGCGAGCAGCCGGGCGAGAGACGGCAGGAACGGCAGCATCCGGGGCGACTTCCGGGGCAGAAGAAACGGGCGCAGCAATGCTCCCACGGCGCCCGGGTCGGCCCGAACGGCCGCCGCGCGCGCTTTCCAGACGGGACCCTTTTCGAGGGGAATGACCTCGATGCCGCCGGCCACCCGGTCGGCCAGCGCTCCTTCCGGATAGCAGACGGCGATGGCGACGGTATTCCCTCTGTCCTTCAGCATGGCGGCCAGGCGGAGAACCTTTTTCTCCAGGCCCCCGCCGGCGAAGTTGAACAGAACGAACAGGATGTCGATCCGGTCGTCCGGCGTGTCGGCGGTGGCGTTTCGGTCCCGGGAATCGCGGCCCATGTCAGTCCAGGAGAATGCGTTGATAGTGATCGACCGCGCGTTCGGCGGAGAATTCAGAAGCGCGCGAGATCAGGCGGTCTCGGGGGATCGGATCGTCCAGCGTTCGAGAGATGGCCACCGCCATGCGGTCGGGATCCCCCATGGGAACGAGGGGACCGAAGGTTTCGCCGGCGAGAATCTCCCTCGGGCCGTGAGGACAGTCGGTCGCGACGACCGGACACCCGCAGGCCATGGCTTCCACCATCACGTTCGGAAACCCCTCTCGCAGCGAAGACAGCACGAATACGGCGGCGTGGCCCATATAGCTGTACGGGTTCAGGGTGAAACCGGGAAACGCCACGTCGTCGTCGACGCCCAGGTTGGAGATCAGGACCGCCAGCTCGGCGCGGTACCGGTCGCGCTTCTTGCCGGGCGGGGCGTCGCCGAGGATGATCAGTTTTGCCTCCCGGCTGGCGCGGACCTTGGCGAAGGCGCGGATCAACGTCGCGAAGTCCTTCTTCGGGTCCAGCCGTCCGACGCCGAGCACCACCGGCGGCTCGCCCCGCGCGAACCACGGATGGACCGGCGGCTCCGCCGCCTTTTCGAGGATTTCGGGCGTCACGGTGGGATTGTAGACCGTGGTGATGCGGTCGCGGTCCAGGCCGGTCCAGTCCGACAGGTCGTCGGCGATACCGTCCGATACGGCGATCACGGCGTCGGCCTGCCCGTATTCGCGCCGCATCAAGGGCGCGAGATACCGCATCTTCCACCCAGGCGCGCCCTCCAGGGTGTCCCGGACCGCGTCGATCTCGCTCAGCACGACCCGGGTGCCGGTACCGGCCAGCTTGCGCGCAAGCACGGCAATGACGTTCATGTACGGCATCGCGGTGAACAGGGCGCGGGGTCTCCGGCGAACCAGAAGCTCGGCGAGCGAAGGCAGAAAGGTCAGCATTCGGCTGGGCTTGCGGCTCAACAGAACGGGCCGGAGCAGGGCTCCGTAACCGCCCGGATCGGCCCGCATGGCCGCCAACCGTGCACGCCACAGAGGGACTTCGTCCAACGTGATGACGGGAACGCCCTCGGGAACGCTGCCGGCGAGCGGCCCTTCCGGGATGCACACGGCGATGGCCACGTGCTTGTTTCTCTCCTGGAGCATCCCGGCAATCCGAAGGACCTTTTTTTCCAGTCCGCCGCCCGCGAAGTTCTGAAGGAAGAACAGGACGTCGATTTGCCGGTCCGCGTGTTCCTCGGCCGCGTCTATTTCGTGCGATGGTCTGATCATATCCGTGCCGGCCCGCCGGCAAGACTCCCCGTTGCAATGGATTGTCGAAGGTCCGGACCTGCTATCACTCACGGACGCCCACCGCAAGGATGTTTGCCCCCGCCGGATCCCCGAAGCCCGCCGGGAACGGATACGGACGGGCCTGGTGACGACGGCTGTATTGCTTTGCAGTTTATGGACTGAACTGGTAGAGACGGTCGTCGGCGGCATCTCACCCAAATCACGCGGTTTTCAGACGGGAGACGCAATTGCCCAAGGAATTGCAGTGGACTAGGGAACTCATCAACTCGTTCTGGGATGGGTTCTCCCAAACGCCCCTCAAGGACATGGCTTTTGCCAAGAGCGCCGGCCCGAAGCTGCTCGATATCGTGGGCCGTCATTTACCGCCCAACGCCAAATGCCTGGATTTCGGATCGGGTGGAGGCGACCTTCTCGCCCTGCTGATCGAACGCGGCTGCCGGGCGGCGGCCTTCGAGCCGTCGGCCGAGCGCAGCAACGACATGATGAAACTGCCGTTCGCGTCCAGCCCGAATTTCCTGGGCGTCGTCGACAACGACAGCACGGAAATCTTCGACGTGGTCATTGCCGCCGAGGTGTTGGAGCACGTTCTCGACGCCGAGCTTCCGGGGGTGGTCAAGCGGCTGCGGGACTTCCTCAAACCCGGCGGAATCCTGATCGCGACCACCCCGAACAACGAGGACCTAGTCGCCAATTTCGCCTACTGCCCGGTATCCGACGTGGTCTTTCACCGTTGGCAGCATGTGCGGTCGTTCACCGCCGAAAGCCTGGATGCCTGCCTGTCGGCGGGCGGATTCCGGCGGATCGAGGACCACCGGGTCGACTACTCCAGCTATGCCGACCTCGCGAGGGAACTCCGCGGAAGCGCAACAGGAGGTCAAGCGCCTGAGGCGCAAGGGCCGCTACCAGCGGCGCTTCGGCCCGCTGTATCCCATGGTCGCGCCGCTTCTCCGCTCGCGGATCGAGGAGGAGAAGAGCGAAGCCGACGCGCGGGGCGACCTCCGGATCGGCGGGGAGACCAATCTCATCTACGTCGGAAAGGCCGTGTGAACCGGTCCGCCGGCTAAACGGCGGCTCGTGGGCGGGGTCCGGATCACCGGGTCCGCGTGGGGCTCCGCAGGTCGACGAATTTCGGCAAGGTCTCGTTGACCTTGGAGTCCATGATCTCCTGGGGAAACGTCTCGGGCACGTCATAGCCCAACCGGTCCATGTCCCGCCCGAGGTTTTCGATCGAGGCGACGATCTCCTTCAGTCGCTTCCGGGAGAGCGGCGCGGCCGGCGCGAACGGCGAAGCCTCCGAGGATTGCAGGGAAACGTGCGACAGGGCACCGGCGCACTCGTCGCTCCACTCGACGTTGGCGGCGGAGAGGATGGGACCGAGCGTTGCCTCGGGACTGCCTGATCAGGTCTTCGTAGCGGAGTTCGAAGAAACGCTCCCGCGACGGAACGCGCGCGGTTCCACTCCAGCATCTGCGCCCAGTGGGTGAGCTCGTGCACGACGAAATCCTCGGTCAGCGGATGCAGGTTCCAACGGGCGATGGAAACGAGGAAATCGAAGGGATGGCGGACGAGATGCACCCACGTCGCGCCGGGAAAGACGGCGTCGTAACTCTCCCACGAATACCGCCCCACGGCGTCGCTCCCGTTCCAGAGCTCCTTGTAGCCCCATGACTCCACGTCGGGCCGAACCTTCAAGATGTCGCAGACGAACCGCCGCAACGCGGCCGCGACCCTCTCGCGTTCCGCGTCGATGGCGCTCTTGTCGGCCACCGGCGGCGTTTCCCGCGACGAGCGGGGCCGAAGGGCCGTGTACAACGGAAAATTGAGCCAGAACCTGTCCTCCCACACTTCGCGCCAAATCCGAGGCAGGAGGAAACTGGTTTCGCCCAGAAACTGAATTCTGGGATGGGCGTCCAGCATGCGCGTCGATGAAATCCTTGGTTAGCGGATGCAAGTTCCAACGGGCGACGGAAACCAGGAAATCGAAGGGATGGCGGACGAGGTGCACCCATGTCGCCTCGGGAAAGACGGCATCGTAGCTCTCCCACGGAAAGCGCGCCACGGCGTCGTTCCCATTCCACAGCTCCTTGTACCCCCAAGCATCGGCATCGGGCCAAATCTTCAAAATGTCGCAAACGAGCCGCCGTAGCGCGGCCGAGAACTCTCACACGTTCGGTATCGATCGCATCCTTGTCCATTACGGGCGCGGATTCCCGGGAGGATCTGGGCCGAAGGGCCGCATAGAGCGGAAAATTAAGCCAAAACCTGTTCTCCCACAGTTCGCGCCAGAGCCGAGGAACCAGGAAGTCGGTTTCACCCAAAAATTGAATGCGAGGATGGCTGTCCAGCATGCGCCCGAACAACGTCGATCCGGAACGACCAGCACCGATCAGGATGATCGGTCGCGCGGCTAAGTCGCTATCCATAGAGGTGTGAGCACTCGGTGTTACGTTTGGCATGCTGTCAAATTACTCAGAAAGTTTTGCGAGAATCCAGTGGAGCCTTGATTTCTTGAGGAAAAGTTTCTGCGATATCGGAGCCCAGTTCATCCGGATCTTTGGCTAAACCATCGACCGCAGCAACTATCGTTTTCACCCACGTTGCCTGAGGAAATACGGCGTTCTAAATCTCTTTGTAGCGCCACGCATCGACATCGCTTTCCAACTCCATGATGTCGACAAATAGGCGCCTCACCAACTTCGCGACCCGCTGGTGTTGTCCATCCAGCATCGGTTCGTCGACGCCGCGCGAGGACCGGAGCTCGGCGGGAGACGAAGGGAAATAAGGGGGGGGGGGGGATTCAGGTAGTCGAACAATCGCGGGCTCTCCCACACCCCGTGCCAAAGTTGCGGAAGCAGGAAGCCGGTTTCACCCAAAAACTGAATCGACCCGACCGTTTCCGCGCCATAAGGGAAAAAGGCATAAATGTTATTAGTAGCATATCGATATTCTGCCCCATATAGGGTGTTTTCAAGCAAAACTTATGCGGGTTTCAAAGACTGATGTCTCGTTTTCTCGTCATCTCTTGCCGACCGCAAGGATCGGCGCATAAACCAGAATTCTGTGGACGGAGAAAGCAGGCGTTACCCGGTTCGCTTATCGGGTCACTCGTCATCAGGCAACGTCGTGATCAGAGCAATCTAAAGCTGGGCAAGCAGCCGATTCGGAATGAACGCCGCCGTGGCCTGTTGAATGAGAAGACCGGGAGCGACCTCCACGGGCTCTGGATCCGGAAAGAACCATGTGCCGCTGTCCACCCGGACATAGCGGCGCGACATGGCCTCGACCGCCTCCTCACCCTTGTCGCCGGGCAGATAGTCGTGAGCCGTGAAGACCATATCGTCGGTGCCCATCTCGTTGAAAAGACTTATCGTCTCATTGCAGGGAAGCCAGTCGGCGAACACGAAATCGATTCGAGCGCCCTCGGCCTTGAGGCACGCTAAAGCCTCGGCCGACGCCATGTTCAGGAACCGGATGCCACTATCCGGCGGGATGCAGCCATAATCCTCCGGGTCGCAGGTGGTGATGGTACCGCCGTGCTCGCTTGCCGCCATGTTCATGGCAACCGCGGAACTACCCACGTAGGTGCCGATTTCGAAGATGTTCCGGCGGCGGAAGGCCCGAACCAGCAGGTATAGGAACCCGCAATCCGGGTTGCCGGTGGAGCCCCCCTCGAGCCCGTGTCGGGCTCGCGAGGTTACGTTGTGCTCGCGGACAAGGATAAGTCGCTCGGCAAGTCCGTCGCCGTACTGGTCGAAAAGAGTTTTCACAAAGTCCACGTTTTTCATGATTATGGTGTTTCTCCTTCACAGTCTAACAGGAAACATCTCTAGGCGGCTCCGCAGGCTTCGAGCGGTTGCGCCGCGATCCCGGGTGCCTGCCAGTGTTCCAGCCATGCCTGGAACATGAGGATGCTCCACACCAGGAACGTATGCTCGTATTCGCCGGAAAGGTGCTGATTCCATATGGTCCGTATGGCCTCCGGCCGCAGGTAGCCTTCCGCGCGGAGCCGGTTCTCGTCCAGCAATTCCTCCGCCCAATCCCGAAGCGGACCCCGCAGCCACAGTTCGAGCGGCAACCCGAATCCCTGCTTCGGCCTTTCGAACAAGTGCCTGGGCACGTAATTGGCGAGCACCGCCCGCAGCACCGGCTTGCCGCCGTCCGGTGCCAGTCTGAGGCTTGGCGGCAACCGCCAGGCCAGCTCGATCACCGCGGGATCGAGCAACGGACAGCGGACCTCCAGGCTGCAGGCCATGCTGGCGCGATCGACCTTCACCAGAACATCGTCGACCATGTAGGTGATGAAGTCGAGGTGCTGCATCGCCAAAAGCGGATCCTCGACCTTGGCCCAATCCTCGGATTCCGTCATCCCGGACGGCAGATACTTGGCCCCGATCACCAGTTCGTCGGGACGGCCGGTTCGTTCTCGGTGCCGCGCGTAGACCTCGGCCGGACCGCCGATGGTCAGGGGAGCGAGGTTGTTCTCCAGAGTGCGCAGGCGCTTTCTCATCCTGCGCCGCAATTTGGCCGGCAGGAACGAACTGGACTCGGCGGCGTTCTGACCCGAACGCGCAAATTCCATCAAGCGCGGGATCGCGATCTTGCGAACCGGGTCGGGCAACCGCCGGCGCCCCCCTTTGGCCGCGCTCCAGCGCTCGAGAGCCGGCGGGTAGGAGTTGTATCCGGCGAACAGTTCGTCGCCTCCATCGCCCGACAGCGCCACCGTGACGTCGCGCCGCGCCAGGGCCGACACCAGATAGGTCGGTATCTGCGAGTAGTCGCCGAACGGTTCGTCGTAGAGGGTGGGAAGTTTCGGAATGACGTCCATGCAGTCGGCGGGCGTGACGTAAAGCTCGATATGATCCGTTCCAAGGTGTTCCGCGACGGCCTTGGCGTGGTGGGCCTCGTTGAATTGCTCCTCGGTGAAGCCGATGCTGAAGGTCTTGACCGGCCGGGTCGCCTGGGCCTGCATCAACGCGACGACCACGCTCGAATCGACCCCTCCGGAGAGGAACGCCCCGACGCTCACGTCGGCGACCATCCGCGCGGCGACGGCCTCGCTCAGAACGCTCTCGGCGGCGCGCGCCGCCTCGTCCAGATCCGGACCCAGGGGATTTTGCTCCCCCGCTTCCGCAACGTCCCGCGCCGACCAGAACGGCCGTTCCTTGAGCTTCTTCCGATGGGTCTTGTCCCTGGGATTCATCTCGAGCCGAAGTGCCGGGGGTAAGCTGGTACAGACCGCGATAGATCGTGTACGGGCGCGGCAGCCAGGAATAGCAAAGATAGAGGGCCAGCGTATCGCGGTCGACTTCCGCCACGAAATCCGGGTGCGCGCGAATGGATTTCAGCTCCGATGCAAAGAAGAAACGGTTGCCGCTCCAGCCGTAGTAGAGGGGTTTCTTTCCGGCGCGGTCGCGGGCCAGCGTCAGCCGCCGCGTCTTCCGGTCCCAGACGGCCAGGGCAAACATCCCGTCCGAGCGGCGGAGGGTTTCGTGCACGCCCCAGTGGGCGAAGCCGGCCAGCAGAACCTCGGTATCGGAATGTCCCTTGAAGGGATAGCCCAAGGCGGTGAGTTCGGCCTTCAGCTCCTGGAAATTGTAGACTTCGCCGTTGTACGAAAGGATGAACTGACCGTCGGCCGACACCATCGGCTGGTGGCCGAGCGGCGACAGGTCGATGACCGACAGCCGGCGGTGGCCAAGGGCGACCCCGAGGTCCGCGTCCAGCCATACGCCGGAGTCATCGGGGCCGCGATGCGCCAGGACATCGGTCATCGCCTGAATGGAATTTCCCAGGGAAGGACCGTCGTCCCGGGGATCCGTTGAAATGACGCCGGCAATTCCACACATAATTTCTCAGCCCCCCTGCCTATGCGCCACCGTGGCGGACGATCACTGGCTCCGCCTTGGTGCCGGGCATCAATAGTAAACGAAGATAGGAATCGACGGCGTGATCCACCGAGAAGGTGTCCGCTCGCGCCTTCAACACCGAAGATTCAATGGGATTGTCCAGCGTTTGCCCGATCGCCACCGCCAGGGCGGCATCGTCGCCCACCGGAACCAGCGCGCCATACCGTCCGTCGTCCAGGATCTCCCGGGGCCCGCTTGGACAATCGGTGCTGACCGAGGGACACCCGCACGCGAGCGCCTGGATGAGAACGCCCGGCAGCCCCTCGTGGGTTGACGACAGCACGAAAACCCGCGCCCGCGCCATGTACGCGAAGGGATTGTCCCGGTAACCCGCCAGCACAAGGTCGTCGCCGACGCCCAGTTCGGCCGCGAGGTCGACGATCTCCTGCCGGTACGCGGTCCGGAGCCGATGCGTGCCGCCGAGAATGACCAGCCGTGCCTCGCGCCGCTCGCGCAGCCGAGCGAACGCGCGCAGCAGGGTCGGATAGTCCTTTTGAGGATCCAGGCGCCCCACCGCGAGAATAACGGGAGGCATGCCCGGGTCGAAAAAGGACTCGGGCACCGGCTCCCGGGCCAGCATGGCGATGTCGGGGCCCACGATCGGGTTGTAAACGGTCGTAATCCGGTCGCGCGGGATCCCGGAGCACATGGCGAGGTCGTCCGCCACCCCGTCCGAAACCGCGACGATGGCGTCGGAGGCCAGATAGACCCTTCGCAGGAAATCCTTCAGGTACGGATGCCGCCATGGCCCCCAGCGCCGCTCGCGCATGGAGGGCTGGACCCGCTCGCTCAGCACCACGCGCGCCGGCAGCGACGCCACGCGGCGGGCCAGAACGGCCATGGCGTTGTAATGCGGTTCCGCCGCCAGCAGGGCGTTGGGCCGCTCGCGCTTCAGGTAGTTGACCAGGCCGGGCAACGACTCGAGGCGATCGAGCGGACGCAAGGCCTTGACGTCGGAAGTCAGAAACAGCCGCCAGCTCAACGGTTCCGCCCGCAGGAGCTGGTTCCTGAGCGGGACGTTGCGCACGCCGCGCCGCGCCCGCCTTATCTGTTTCTTGGTTCTTCTGATCAGCTTTTGCAGCTTCGTCGTGGCGCGATCCTTGGGCGGAAAGGAAAGATCGTGACCGATCTCGTGAACGGCGATGCCGTCGGGGATCTGATCGGCGAGTTCGCCATGACGCTTCTTGACGACGAACTCCACCACATGGCCGCGGGCCAGAAAGCCGGCCGCGAGGCGCAGCATGGAACGCTCCATGCCGCCACCCGAAAATCCATGCATGACGAGCGCGATCTTCTTTCTCGAACCAGCCGCCGCCGCTCCGCGCCCGGGCTTCGACGGACCCGGCGACTGGCCGGCGAGCGAGGGCGCGGGCGTGTCCATCAGGCCCCCGTCCGCGGCCGGGCGGGATAAACGATTGGCCCTCCCGCCGCCGCGATCAGCGGCTCGGGGTCGATCCGCCGCAGTTTCCCGTCACTCAACTCGTATACCGTGTCCGCGATTTCGAGGAACGCGGGCCGGTGGGTGATGGCGAGCACGGCCATGTTGCGCGCGATGCCCTTGACCGAGTGGCAGACAATGGCCTCGTTTTCCGGGTCGAGGGCGCTGGTGACCTCGTCGAGAATGAGAATGCGCGGTTTCCGGACGATGGCTCTCGCCAGCGCGATGCGCTTACGCTGGCCACCGGAGAAGCGCATGCCCCCTTGGCCGAGGATGGTGTGCACCCCTTCCTGCCGCTTGGTGACGAAATCGTAGGCTTCGGACTGCCGCAACGCTTCCTCCACCATTTCCATGGTGATGTCCGGATCGCCAAGTCGAATGTTCGCCAGAACCGTATCGTGATAGAGGCCGGGATCCTGCGCCACATAGCCGACGAGGCGGCGCCAGCTTTTCAGGTCGATGTCGTCGAAGGGGATGCCGTCGATCGTGATCTTGCCCTCGACCGGCCTGAAGATGCCCAGCATCAGATCGGCGATGGTGGTCTTGCCGGCTCCGGACGGTCCCGTGATCACGGTGATCTTGCCGAACGGGATCTCCAGGTCGACCGAGTCCAGGACATGCACCTTGCCGTAGGAAAACGTCACGCCCTCGAAGCGGAAGTTGTCCTTGTATTCGGCCGGGATGGTTCCGGAGTTCGGCTCGGCGGCCTCCCGGATCTCGTTCAGCACCGACGCTCATTTCGATGAAGGGATATTCGCCGGAAACGGCCTTCTGGTAGAATTTCTGCAGTTTGCCGATACCGCGCACGGCCCGATTGATGATGACGAAAATCACGATCAGCTCGACGACGGGAAGGGCCCAGACAATCAGGGCGAGATAGGCGCCGACGCCCAGCAAGAAGAGCAAACAGAATGTCCTGAACGACATCGCGCGCCTGCAAGTTGACCACTTGCTGGCGCATCGACTTTCGCCATTCCATCAGCTTGTCTTCGAACATTTTCAGGTACGCGTGCTCGCGCGCCATGCCCTTGAGCACCTTGAAGTTGCCCAGCGTATTGCCCCAGACGACCGACAGTTCGCGCGTTCGGATGGTTTCCTTTCGCCCGATCCGACGCGACCGGAGCACGAACCGGTTCAGTAGCGCGGCAATGACGATACCCGCGATCGCGCCGGCCAACGCCACCTTCCAGGAAACGAATACCGCGACGACGATGAGAACGACGGTTTCCGCGGCTTGGGCGACAAAATTGGCGGCGGACCGGTAGGCCGTACCCGTCGAGCCGGTCAAGCCCATCAAGGCATGATTCAGCCGCCCGGCGGGCTGCTGCACATACCATTGCCATTGCGAATTCATGAACAGCCGGATGATCGTCTTGCGGTATCGGGTCGTGATCTCCGTGACCGCGAACTCCGTGTAGCAGTTCGCAACGAAGATCAGCACGCTTTTCAGGATCAGCGCGAGAATGACGATGATCAACAACGGTCCGATCTCGAGCGGCAATCCGGTCGATTCGAAGAATTCCCGCACCGTCCTCAACGCCGGCGATGAACTCTCGGTCTCCGTCGCGACCGTGAGCAGCGGAAGCAGCGTCGCCAGGCCAATTCCCTCCGCGAGATTGGCGGAGAGAAGGCAAATGAGCGTCACCCACGGAGACGCGCCCTCGGATTTGAAAAAGATCCTTAAGACTGTTTGCATGTTGACCAACCGCTCGCCGAAATGTCAGCGCCTCCGCAAGACGAGAAATATTTCCTGGGTTTCAATACAGAAAAACCGTGGCACTGACGAGCCATCCCAAAGTGTCTGCTTTTCGAGCTTTCTTTGCCGCCATGCGGAAGCGAGCGTTGGAGCTTTTCGCCTTCGTCGCAACGGCAACGAATACCTGGGGGCCGTTTTGTCTGGCCCTCGGCAGGCATCGGACAGGCCGCGAATTTCTGTAGTGTATTGACCAAGTTTCCCGCCTGTTTAGCTGTATATCGTCGGCGTAGCAAGAGTCCTCCGCCACATCAAAGGCTCACCGGCTCGCTCGGACTCGTCCGCTCCTGGGCCGAACGCCAACCTTCGAAAATCGCCAGGTGAAACATCACCTGCTCCTGCCGTTTCCATCCCGCGCCATGCTGGCGCCAGAAACGGGCGAGGGCCCGGCCGTCGAAGCACTGGTGGCGGCGCAAACGCTCCTCGCTGAGATGATCGCCGACCCACTCGCGCATGGACTCCCGCAGCCACGGGGTCGGCAAGGCAAACCCCTTTTTGGGACGGTCGAACAGCGGCCTCGGCACATAGCGTTCCAGCATGCTCTTCAACACGCGCTTGCCATTGCTGTCGTCCAGGCAATATTCGAGCGGCAGACTCCAGGCGAATTCGATCACGCGATGATCGAGGATCGGGCACCGCACTTCCAGGCTGTTCGCCATGCTTGCGCGGTCCACCTTGACCAGCACGTCGTCGCTCATGAAGTTGATGGCGTCGATGTAGCGCATGGCGCGCAACGGCTCGCTGGTGTCGGCGGGCCGCTGTCCATTTTTGAGCAGCGATCTCGCTTTCTCCGTGCCCAGGGTCACCGTGTCCGCGAACGGGTCGGACATCCGGTATCGATCCAGCATGTCCTCCGGGCATTCCGCCGACAACTGCCAGCTGTTCATCCCGATGCGGCTCGCGCGCCGGTGCCACTTGGGCGGAAGGTTCAACGCGCGCGCGGGCGCCGAGTCCAGCGCCAACCAGGTTCCGCGCCTTGCCGCGCGCTGGGCCGACGCCAGGGCGCGGCGGACCGCGAGAGGAGTGCGCGAGACGTCCCGCCACCGCCGTGCCGCGTCGTGATAGACCGGATACCCGATGAACGCCTCGTCGCCGCCATCTCCGGACAGCGCGACCGTCACGTCGCGCCGCGCCAGTTCGGAGACCAGGAGGGTGGGGATCTGCGAGGAGTCGGCGAACGGCTCGTCATAAATCCGCGGCAGGTCGGGGATGATCCGGCCGACGTCTTCCCGCGTGACGTAGAGTTCGGTGTGGTCGGTTCCCAGATGACGGGCGATGGCTTTCGCATGTTCGGCCTCGTCGTGGTCCTTGGAATCGACGCCGATGGAGAAGGTCTTGACCGGGCGGTCGCTTCGCGCCTGCATCAGCGAGACGACGCTGGAGGAATCGATGCCTCCCGAAAGCAACGCGCCCAGCGGCACGTCGGAAATCATCCGCTTGTGGACGGCGTCGGCGAGCAGGCTGTCGAGTTCGCCGACGGCGTCCTCGAAACTGCCCTTGAAAGGGTTCCGCTCGCCCCGTTCCGCGGCCTCCCGGGCGCTCCAGAAGACGACCGGCTCGGCGGCGAGCACATCCGTGTCCGCGCTCAGGGTGACATACGATCCGGGCAGCAGCTTTCGAAGACCGCGGTAAATGCAGTAGGGCGTCGGCACCCACCCGTACTTGAGGAACAGACCGAGTCCCTCGCGGTCGATATCTCCGGAAAAGCCCGGATGGACGAGAAAGGCTTTCAGCTCGGAGGCGAACGCCAGGGAGGTCCCGCAGCGGCCGTAGTACAGCGGCTTCTTTCCGACCCGGTCGCGCGCCAACGTCAGCGCGCGCTCCCGCCGGTCCCAGACGGCGAACGCGAACATGCCTTGCGCGCGCGTGAGCGTTTCGCGCATGCCCCAGGCCTCGATCGCGGCCAACAGCACTTCGGTGTCCGAATGTCCCCGGAAGCGGTGGCCCCCGGCCTCGAGATCGGCCGCGAGGTCGCGGAAGTTGTAGACTTCGCCGTTGTAGGTGATGACATGGCGGCCCGATGCCGACACCATCGGCTGGGCGCCCGCCTCGGTGAGATCGAGAATGGACAGCCGCCGGTGTCCGAGTGCCACGCCGGCCTCCGGATCGGACCAGACGCCGCCGGCGTCGGGGCCGCGATGCCTCAGCCGCGACGCCATCGCTTCAGCCAAAGCGTGCAAACGATCGGCGGGAAGGCCGCCACGCCAATCGACAACCCCGGCTATCCCGCACATCGACCATGTTCCCCGTGGCACGTGACTTGACGGCCGGCGACCGCGCCCGACCGTTTTTCCGTCACCACCGGCCGGCGCATGTCTTCGTGTCCATTCGCCATCAGGGGAAGACCTTACCCGCTCCGCGTTGTGCAATGCAACATTCGGATGCGAAACGGGTCAGGTCGAACCGGTCCGGGGCTCCAGAAGTCCGGGCAGTTCGTTCATGTCCCCGAACACCGTCTCGGCGCCGGACCCTCGAAGCATCGCCGCGTATCGATCGTCGGCGTGACTGCCGCCCGCGAACCCCAGAACGCGCATTCCGGCGGCCAACCCCGCGCAAATCCCGGCGGCGCTGTCCTCCACGACCACGCACGCCCCTGGCTCGACGCCCATCCGCTCGGCGGCATACAGGAACAGATCGGGCGCCGGTTTGCCGCGCCGGACCATCTGGGCGCTGAACAGGTGCGGCTCGAAACTGGAGAGCAATCCGGTCGTGGAGAGGGTCAGCCGCATCTTCTCGATGGCGCCGGAAGAGGCAATGCACCTGGCCACGCCGAGGCGCGGCAGCATCGCCTTGACGCCGGGCACGGGCTGGAGTTCGGTCCGGAAGGCCTCGAAGTCCTTCCGCCGCAGGGTCTGTTCGAAATCCTCGGGCAGCGCGCGTCCCATCATCGTCTCGATGCGCGCCATGACCGACGCCATGGAGATGCCGGTGAATTCGGCCAGGCAATCCTCCGGGGTCAGCGGCAGGCCCATGCCGGTCAATTCGCGCGACAGAACCCGGCACGCGATGATCTCGCTGTCCACGAGAACGCCGTCGCAATCGAAGATGACGAGCTCCGGCGATACCGGCATGACTTTTAGACTCCGAATCGTTGGACGATGCCCTCGACGGAGGACACGTAGTGACCGCCGAACAGGCGCACATGCACCAGAAGCGGGTACAGGTTGTAGAGGTCCCGGCGCCGCTCGAAAAAGCCGGGCCGGAGCGGGCGCCGCCGCTGATAGCTCTCGAAGAACGGTGTCCCGAAGGTCCCGAACAGGGTGGCGAACGCCAGTTCGATCTCGGCGTCGGCGTAATAGATGGCCGGATCGATGAACGCGGCGATCCGCCCGCCACGGCACAAGACGTTGCCGGTCCACATGTCGCCGTGGACCAGCGAGGGCCGCTCCGGTTCCTCGATCCAGCGATCGAGCCGGCCGGCGAGCGTCTCCAGGCGGCCCATCAGCGGCGCCGGAAGGCGGCCCGCGTCCAGGGCTTCCCGCGCCATGTACAGCAGCCGCCATTCGCGGAAGAAATCCACCCACGAGGGCGTCCACGGATTGGGCTGGCGCAGGCCGCCGATCAGGGTGTCGTACTCGAACCCGAAGGCGTCCGCCGGCACCGCGTGGAGATCCGCGAGCAGCGTCCCCGCGTCGGTTTCGGCCGCCGCGTCGATGCCGCCATCGGTTTCCACGCCGCTCATCAGCAGGAGCGTGTCCTCGGCGTGCAGGACCGCCGGAACTGGCAGCATGCTGTGTTCCGAAAGGTAACGGAGCATGTCGCCCTCCAGGGCGAGATTGGCGCCGGGCGGGCCGGATTTCGCGACGACCGATCCGCCATCCGGCAATGCAAATCGCCTGACGTTGGCGACACACCCGCCGCCCATGGGCGCCGATCCGGCCGGAGGCCGGCCGGTCACCCGTTCGATGATGTCCTCGATGCGATCGGCCACCGGATTTCCTAAAAGTGCGTGCGCCGGATGTGGGCGAGAAGTTCGCGCGATCCGCCCTCGATGAGGTCCAGCATGACCTCGAAGCCTCGCGCTCCGCCGTAGTAGGGGTCCGGAACGTGCCGCTGGCCGAGGGCAGGCGCGAAGTCCAGGAACAGGGCGAGGCGGCTTTCCATTCCGTCCGGGCACATTCTCGCGAGGTCGGCGAGATTTTCGTGATCCATGGCAAGGACATAATCGAAACGATGGAAATCCTCGGGCCGCGCGACGCGGGCGCGGAGACCCGAGAGATCGATGCCGCGCCGCAGCGCGGCGGCTTGCGCGCGGGGATCGGGGGGATTGCCCACGTGCCAGTCGCCGGTTCCGGCGCTGTCGATGGCGATACGGTCGGACAGGCCCTCGCGTTCCACGCATGCCCGGAAAACGCCCTCCGCCGAGGGCGAACGGCAGATGTTCCCCAAGCACACGAACAAAACGTTGACCAAAACAGATTCCTCCGTAGCCTGTTGTGTCCCGACTATCACGAACTTCGAGCGAGCGGCAACGATACCGATGCACCAGACCGATCATTCCCCGAAGAACATCGTCATCCTCACCGGAGCCGGCGTCTCCAAGGAGTCCGGGCTCGATACGTTTCGCTGCGCCGATGGTATCTGGTCGAAGGTGCGGCTGGAAGACGTGGCGACGCCCGAGGCTTTCCAGCGCAATCCGGCGATGGTCCACGAGTTCTACAACGACCGGCGGGCGAATCTCGACGATCCGAGCGTTCTCCCCAACCCCGCCCACGAGGCCCTGGCGCGGCTTGAACGGGAATGGCCGGGCGATGTGCTGATCGTCACCCAGAACATCGACGACCTGCACGAGCGGGCGGGAAACAGGAACTTGGTGCACATGCATGGGGAACTTCTCAAGGCGCGGTGCGACTCGTGCACCAGCCTGTTCCAATGGTACGCGGAGTTGACCGTTGAAACCGCGTGTCCGGCGTGCGGCCAGTTGGGCTGGATGCGGCCCCATGTGGTGTGGTTCGGCGAGATGCCGCTGGAAATGGCGCGGATCTACCGGATGCTGGAGGAGTGTTCCCTGTTCATGTCCATCGGCACGTCGGGCAACGTCTACCCGGCCGCGGGTTTCGTTAGCCACGTGCGCCAGCTCACGGACGCGCACACGGTCGAACTCAACCTCGAACCCTCGACGGGGGCGACGCTGTTCGCGCAGACCATCTACGGTCCGGCGTCGATCATCGTTCCGGCGTATGTGGAGAAGATCCTGAGCGAGGGCCTTCCGTAGCCGGGCGTTGCCACGGTCCGCCCGCGTGATCGGCCGCCAGCAGGCCATGGTCCTCGTCAAGGGCCATCAAGTCGCGATAAAACCCCTGGCTGACCACCCGGTCGCCAAGCGCGTTGTAGTGGCCGTTGCTCCGCGACTGAAAGAAGGCCGAGATGGGTTCGCCGCGCGAAAGGCGCGGCAGGAAGTAGGATAGTCCGTCAAAGGTGGCGGGATGCCCGGCCCTGACCGCTTCCACGAAATCCGCGTAGCATGTTTCGCCTTGCTTGTGGATCACGTCGTCCATGTCCATCCAATTCGGCAGGAAAAGGACGATGGGGACGGATCCGGCCGAACGCGCGTCGTCGATAAAGCGTTCGATGATGTGGCGCAGGATGAGCGTTGCGTCGGGATCCGCGTACAGCTCCTTGTACGGAGCGCTCTCCCGTATCCTGTGCATGCGGAAACGGCTGACATAGTAGGGCAGCGCCTTCAGGAAGTAATAGCTGTAGGGAAATCCGATCATTTCGTTGAGGCCGAATTGATCGAAATGCCGGTACCAGTAATCGTCCTTGCCGATCCGTTCGAGAACGTCCGGATCCGCCAGTTTCGGCAGCTCCCGCCTGGAGGCCAGGGGATTTTCGATATAGCCGACGCGTCCGTCGCCGCCGACCGTATATCGCGGCTTGGTGGCCGCCAGCTCCGCGCGCCGGTTGTAGAATCCCCGGTAGAGCGACAGGTTGCGCGCGATGTTCTCGGACATGACGACGAGGGCCACATAGGGAGTCTGGAGGTTGCCCAGGTACCGCTTCTGGAACCGCCAATAGGCCTGGTCCACGCCATAGCCGCCGACGCCGAAGTTCAGCACGGGCCTGCCCAGTTCGACTTCCAGCAGGTATGGCCATGACTTTTCGATGGGGTGGAAACCCAGCGTGAAGCTGTCGCCGAACAGGGCGATGGCGGCGTCCCCGACGGGTTTTTCGGGTCCCCGGTATCCGTGGGGATTTTCGGATCGAGGCTCCCAGCCCAGCTCCCGGCTGAATTCGTTGCTGGCGAGAAGCGTGTCGGTCCGCGCCAGGCTCTCGATCCGCCCGGTGTCGCGGAGCGCGAGGGGCAAATAGAAATTCTGCCCGAGAACGACCAAGATGACATAGGACGTCAGCTCGACGAAGACAGCGAACAGCCCGATCAGGAAAATCGCGAGGATGGCATAGAACCGACCGTTCCTGGATTTTCCGGGAGATGTTTTCGGTGTCATGAAACGGGCCCGCCGCGTGGTTTGCCATCGGACGGAGAACAACCGTATACTGTCGCGATGCCGCCGCTCCGGCACGGTTGCGTCCGTGGACACCGTATTAAAGCAATTTTAGTGGATCGCATGCCACTTTCATCGATGGGTTGCGCGAGCTTCAACGGCCGTCATCGGCAGGCGTTTCAAGGGCACGACGAATGCTAGGTTCCCGAAAGGCAATCGTGTCTCCGGGCATGCCCACGGACGTGGCCGTGGTCCGGGCACTGTTTCCCTGCGTCGTCATCGCGCAGTACGGCTATACCTTCGCGTTCAACCACGTGGACGCCGCCATCCGGCATCCGTGGGCCGGCGCGCTGGCGGTCGTTCACGTTCTGCTGGCGTTGTTGGCGCTCGTCAACCGGCCACGCCCCTGGAACCTTTTCGTCCTCGCCGGCGGCGCGCTGATCTGCCTGTGCTGGGTGGTCAGTCACGGGTTCGGTTTCGAGGACCCCGCGGCCGCCGCGCGCGGCGCGTCGCTGCAGGCCGGTCTGAAGGCCATGGCCGTCTATGCGATGGCCATCTGGATCCTGTCCTACGCCGACGTCCTGCCGGCGCGGCTGCTGCGCGGCATCGTCGTCGGCACCATCGTCCTCGGCGCGCTGATCGCCCTGGGCGGGCCATCGGCGACCAAGACGGTGGGTCTCGAAGTGTGGGCGCCCATCACCGGGTATTCTCTGTTCCCATGGACACCGGGCATTCACGCCAGCGCGTACTTCATGCTGTTGAGCGTGTTTCTGCTCGACCAGATGCGGCGGTACGGTCTGGTCGCGCCGGCGGTGGCGTGGCCCCTTCTCGCCCTCGGATCCGTCGTCTCCCTCGGATATCACAGCCGCACGGCTTGGCTCATGCTCGCGGTCTACACGGCCTATGCGCTCTATCACCGGATCAAGGCCGAGCCCACCCTGCGGGCGCTGTTCTTCGCGGCGCTGGCCTTGTGCGCGGTCGGATTGGCCGCCTACGTGACCCACACCGACGAGAATGTCGCGTCCCTGGGAAGCGGGCGGATCGGCAACTACCTGCATCGCTGGGAGATCCTGTCGTCCCGCGAGCTGGGTCCCTTGCTGTTCGGCACCGGGATCGACAGCGACTGGTTCACGTCCCCGATCTGGTCCTGGCAGGTGTCGAACTCGCACAGCGACCTGATCCACACCGTCGTCGAGACGGGGCTGGTGGGTCTCGCCGGGCTCGCCATGGTCTTCCTCGGCCTGTACCTGGTCCTGCCGGGGCGGGCGCGGGCGTTCTTCTACGTGCTCCTGATCAGCGGCCTGATCACCAACGGCCTGCTCATGCACGTTTCCACCATCGTCTATTTCTTCCTCGCCGCGGCCCTGCCGCTCGCCGTCGCCGCCCGGACGCCGGGGCGTCCCTATGGGTTGTCCGGGCCGCCGGTGGGTTCCGGATAGGGCGTTTCCGGCCCGAGGACCTCGATCTGCTCGGGGTGGGTGGCGTCGATCATCGGGCCGCCGTAGTCCTTCAGCCAGCCGCGCACCCGGATGTCCCGGCCGCCCAGCGACAACAGGTCGAGCCCCGAATCCGCGAAACGGGGAAGATCCCTCACCCGCGCGCTGACGGTGAAATCCGTCCGCCAATCGGCGCCGAAATTGAGATAGACGTGGTTCTTGACCCGCGCCGCCTTCACCACCCGCCCCTCGATCACCTGGAAACTGCCGATGTCCCGACCGGCGTTCCCGGGCGCGCGCACCGCGTAGAACGGATCGCCCCACAGTCCCAGGCCCCGTTTGCGCGCCGACTCCTCAATCGCCAGCATCTCGGCGGCCCGGGCATGGTTGTCCGCGAAGGTGAAGACCCGGGCGAGGCCGCGCGCCAGCAGTTCACCCTGGATCCACGTCCCGTCGTCGCGATACGCCTGCGCCACCAGCCGGCCATGGCGATCCGTCCCGGGACCCGTGGGTTCGAGGACGACGCCCCGGCCGAGAACCAGGGATGCCAGCGCGTCGCGCGCTTCCTCGGCCAGCGGCCAGGACGCGAGATCCGGCGGACCGACGGATCGCCTGGGAGCCTGGATCCCCGCCAGCTTGACCCGCGCCGCGCCCTCGATCCGCCGGTCGATATCGAACGTGTCGCCGGTGGCGACCCGGGTGACCACGGCGGAGGAGGACGCCGGGGGAGACGTCCGCACGTCGCCGCCCAGGGATGGCGCGCAAAAGCAGACAACGATCGCCGAGGCGAGAAAGTGACGGTGCATGGCGACGGATGCCAGGAGGGGCGAAAATTTTGTCGGCCGTATCAATTAAGGGTCGCGATAGCGGTGAAGAATATGATCAACTATGAAAAAAGCTAGCGGAAAGGGCCGCGACCGGGTGTTATTCTAAGTTCGTCCCGTTTTTGCCATAATGTTTCGGTTGTCCGAGGAGCGAGCGATGGATACCGGATACTTCCGCGACGATCTGTTTCCGGAGACCGAACCCTATGAAACGGGGGTGCTCGCCCTCGATGGCCGGCACGCCATGTATTGGGAACAGTCCGGCAATCCCGACGGCATCCCGGTGGTTTTTGTCCACGGCGGTCCGGGAGCCGGAGCGGCGCCCGCCCACCGGCGGTTCTTCGACCCCCAGGTCTACCGGATCGTCATCTTCGACCAGCGCGGATGCGGCCGCTCCACCCCCCACGCGGACCTCGTCGACAACACCACCGATCACCTGGTGGACGACATGGAGCGCCTCCGGGAGCATCTCGGCATCGAACGCTGGCTGCTGTTCGGCGGATCCTGGGGATCCACCCTCGCGCTGGTCTACGGCGTGCGCCGGCCGGAGCGGTGCTCCGGCTTCGTGTTGCGGGGCATCTTCCTCGGAACGGGCCGGGAAGTGGACTGGTTCCTCAACGGCATGGGACTGTTCTTTCCGGAAGCGGCGCGCGCCTTCCGCGAATTCCTGCCGGCGGCCGAGCGCGGCGATCTCCTCGGCAACTACTACAAGCGCCTGACCGATCCCGACGTCTCCGTGCATCGCGCGGCCGGTGTGGCGTGGAGCCGCTACGAGACCGGCTGTTCGAACCTGATCCCCCGGTCGGAACGGCTGAACCTGCGGGCGATCGGCGGCGTGATGTCGGCCCTGGCACTCGCGCGCATCGAGGCCCATTACTTTACCAACCACCTGTTTCTGGACGGCGTCGACCTGTTGGACCAGGTCCACCGGCTGCAGGACATTCCGGGCATCATCATCCAGGGCCGCTACGACATGGTGTGTCCCATCGCCACCGCCGACGCGCTGGCGCGCAAATGGCCCCAGACCACCTACGTCGTCGTCCCCGACGCCGGCCACTCCGCCATGGAGACGGGCATCCGCAAGGCCCTGGTCCGCGCCACCGAGACGATGAAAACCCGCGTGACCTGATCCCCGTCGCCCGGGGCCGCTCGATGCTCAAGCACCCTGCGTTGGTAGCGTCCCTTTTTCCCGCCTCGCCCCGCCCCGCCCCGGCGATACCTCCTAGTCGGTTTTGCCGTCGGCCATCGGTGTATGGCACTCCGGGCAGTGTCCGATGGTCAGCGTAGACCCGCGCGAGGTCGCCGGGGAGCGCGGACGCCGCCGACGCATGGGTCATGGCGCGCGTGGCGCGTTTCGGATAGTGTTTCAGGCAACCCTCGAATCCCCGAAAGCGGGGAACGGTGACGCCGGGGGAGAAAACTGTTTGGGAGAGGAACCATGAAACTCTTGATGGCGGCCTGTTTGATCGCGGTGTCGATGGCCTCGGCGAGCGCGTTCGCGGCGGGCGGCGAGACGTACAAGTCTCCGAAAGACGCGTGTGTTCGTGGAGTGGAAGATGCCCGCGATGCCTATGCGAAGCGGGACATCGGCGAGAAGGCATCCATGCAGGTGCAGCAGATGATCGAGATTTCCGCCCATCTCTGCGAGCAGGGAAACTTCGTCTATGCCGAGGAGCTCCTGGCGATGGTTCGGGGAATGCTGGCGACGGAATAACGTGCTCGAGCGGCTCGGACTTGAGAAGCCCTCCGCGCGCGCCCATTTCCATGGAACCATCGGCGGCTCCAATCGTTGACCCCGTGAGAACTGACAACCGAGCGGGGAAAAACGATGACGAAATCAGGATATCTGATCGCCGGCCTTATCGTCGGGGCGATCGTGCTGGCGATCGCCTATTGGGCGGTGGACGTTCGCGTGACGGATTCCGGCGAACTTCCGACGGTCGACGTGGACGTCAAGGAAGGCGAATTGCCGAAGGCGAAGGTCGATACCGTCGACGTCGATGTGGGCGAGAAGAAGGTCGAGGTCCCGGTACCAAAGGTGAAAATGGAAGAAGAGACGGTCACCGTGCCGACCGTCGACGTGGAACCGGCCGACGCGAGCGCGGCGGGGGACCAGCAGAAGGAACAGCAGTAGCCGAGAGCGGAGTGACCGGCGCCGCCACGGGAGTAGCTTGTTTTCGCGCGGCGGCCGCGCTCCGGAGTAACCACCCCGCGGGATTCGCCGATATCGTGGTCATCGAGGCGGCCACCGTCGTGCGTCACGCAGAATGCGCAGGATGACGATAGCCCTGGGTTCGACGCGATACACGACGACAAAGGGCGTCCGGGTCGCGACCAGTTCTCGGGTACCGGGCACCCGACCGGCCCGGGAGCTTTCGGGAAACTCGGCGAGGTGGCCGACTGACGCCAATAGGGTGTCATGACCCGCAACAAGGAACCGGGCGCGGGGCGGCGTGGCCGGCGGCGACCTTCTCGGCGGTCAGATGCACTCCTCGAACAGTGTCCTGGCGGCGTCGAGGGTCAGCTTGACCGGGTTGCCGGAGGCGGTGGGGTCCTCGATGGCCATGGCCGCCAGCTCGTCGACGCGGTCGGTACCGACACCCATCTCGCGGAGCTTGTCGGGGATGCCGACCTCGGCGCGCAGCGCGAGGACGAAGTCGAGGAAGCCGTCGAAGCCGCCATCGATGCCGAGATAGGCGGCGAGCGCGGCGATCGCGAGGCTCGATGGCCGGGCGGTTGAAGCGCAACACCGCCGGCATCACCACCGCGTTGGTGGTGCCGTGGTGGGTGTCGTAGACGGCGCCCACCGGATGGGACAGCGCGTGGATGGCGCCCAGGCCCTTCTGGAAGGCGACCGCGCCCATGGCGGCGGCGCTCATCATGTGCGCCCGCGCCTCGATGTCGCCGCCGTCGCGGCAGACCCGGGGCAGGTTCTCCTTGACCAGCCGCATTCCCTCCAGCGCGATGCCGGTGGACATGGGATGGTAGAAGGGCGCGCAGTAGGCCTCCAGGCAGTGGGCGAAGGCGTCCATGCCGGTGCCGGCGGTGATCGCCGGCGGCATGCCGACCGTGAGTTCGGGGTCGCAGATCACCACCCGGGGCAGGATCCGGGGGTGGAAGATGACCTTCTTCACGTGGGTCGACGAGTCGGTGACGACGCCGGCCCGTCCCACCTCGGAGCCGGTTCCGGCGGTGGTGGGCACCGCCACGATGGGGGCGATCCCGTCGGCGTCGGCGCGGGTCCACCAGTCGCCGATATCCTCGAAATCCCACACCGGTCGCGTCTGGCCGGCCATGAAGGCGATCAGCTTGCCGAGGTCGAGACCCGACCCGCCGCCGAACGCGACCACGCCGTCATGGCCGCCGGCGCGAAAGGCGCCGACCCCGGCCGCGAGGTTGTTGTCGTCGGGATTGGACCTGACGTCCGAGAAGATGGCGCGGCCGAGGCCGGCGGCGTCGAGGCGGTCCAGCGCCGCCTGGGTGATCGGCGCGCTGGCGAGGCCGGCGTCGGTGACCAGCAGCGGCCGGGACATGCCCGCCGCGGCGCAGGCGTCGGGCAGTTCGGCGACGCGCCCGGCGCCGAGTCGGATGGCGGTGGGGTAACTCCAGTTCGCGGTGGGGCTCATGGATCAAATCGCTTTCTTCAGGTGGTATGACTTGGGCCGGGTCAGGGTGAGGTAGCCGAGGGACGACAGGGCGGCGCCCCGGCCGGTGTCCTTGCAGCCGGTCCAGCACAGCCCGGGATCGAGATAGTCGGCGCGGTTCATGAACACGGTGCCGGTCTGGACGCGGGCGCCGAGCGCGGCCGCGCGGCCGGGATCCCGGGTCCACAGCGACGCGGTCAGGCCGTAGGCGCTGTCGTTCATCAGCGCCACCGCCTCGTCGTCGCCCGCCACCTTCATGATGCCGGCGACGGGGCCGAAGTTCTCGTCCCGCATCAGGCGCATGTCGTGGGTCACGTTCGTCAGGATCTGCGGCGCAAGGTAAGCGGCGCCGTCGTCCGCCGGAAAACGTCCCGGGTCGATCAGGGCGGTGGCGCCGGCGGCGACGGCCTCGGCGGTCTGGGCGCGGACCTCGTCGGCGAAGCGCTTGCTGGCCATGGGGCCCAGCGTCGTCGCCGCGTCCAACGGGTTGCCGAGCACGTGGGCGGACACCAGCGCCACCGATTTTTCGACGAAGGCGTCGAACAGCGGGGCCGCGACATAGATCCGTTCGATGCCGCAGCAGCACTGGCCGCTGTTGAACAGGGCCCCGTCCATGAGCGTGTCCACCGCCGCGTCGAGGTCGGCGTCGTCCATGACGTAACCCGGATCCTTGCCGCCCAGCTCGAGGCCAAGCCCGGTGAAGGTGCCCGCCGCCGCCCGCTCCATCGCCCGGCCGCCGGCCACCGAGCCGGTGAAGTTGACGAAATCGAAGGAGCCGGCGGCAATCAGGTTCTCGGTGGTTTGGTGGTCGAGGAACAGGTTGACGAACACGTCGCCGGGCACGCCGGCCTCGACGAAGGCGCGGACCATGCGCTCGCCCACCAGGAGGGTCTGGGTGGCGTGCTTGATGACCACCGCGTTGCCGGCGATCAGCGCCGGGGCCACCGTGTTGATGGCGGTGAGATAGGGGTAGTTCCACGGCGCGATGACGAACACCACGCCCAGCGGCTCGCGCAGGATACGGCGCTCGAACCGCTCGCTGTCCTCCACCACCAGCGGCGCGAGGGCGGCCTCGGCGATGTCGGCCATGTACGTCGCCCGCTCGCGGACGCCGCCCTGCTCGCCACCGTAGCGGACCGGCCGGCCCATCATCCAGGCGAGCTCGGGCACCACCTCGCCGGTCATCTCGCCGAGCCGGGCGACGCCGGCGCGCACCAGTTGGACGCGCTCGGCGAGGGGGCGCGCGGCCCAGTCCTTCTGGGCGCTCCGGGCGGCCGCGACCGCGCCGGCGGCCCGCTCGGCGCCGGCGACCGGCCGTTCGGCATAGACCGAGCCGTCGATGGGGGAGACGCAGCGGAGTACGTTTGGTGTCGTCATGGTCGTCAAGCCCTCTCGAAGCCGCGCGCGAGGTCCCAGTCGGTGACGCGGCGGTCGGATTCGCGCTGCTCCCACCGCGCCGCGTGGACATAATGGTCGACGACGTCGTCGCCGAACGCGGCGCGCAGCATCTCCGAGCCGTCCAGCGCGCTCGCCGCGTCGCGCAGGGTGGAGGGGATCGGCGGTATGTCGGCGCCGCCATAGGCGTCGCCCACGAAGGCGGGCTCCAGGGGACGCCGTTTTTCCATCCCGTCGAGGCCGGCGGCGATCAGCGCGGCCATGGCGAGGTAAGGGTTCAGATCGGCGCCGCCGATCCGGCATTCGACGCGCACGGCCTTGGTGTTCGCGGCGCAGATCCGGTAGCCCGCCGTCCGGTTGTCCATGGACCAGACCGCCTTGGTGGGCGCGAACAGGCCCGCGGTGAAGCGTTTGTAGGAGTTGATGTAGGGGGCGAGGAAACAGGTGATCTCGCCGGAGTGGCGCAGCAGCCCGGCCAGGTAATGGCGCATCGTCGCCGACATGCCGTGTTCGGCCTCGGGGTCGTAAAACAGCGGCTGGCCGTCGGCGCCGGCGAGCGACTGGTGGATGTGGCAGGAGCTGCCGGCGGCGGTGTCGCTCCATTTCGCCATGAAGCTGAGGGCGCGCCCCTTCGACCAGGCGATTTCCTTGCAGCCGTTCTTGATGATCGACGTGGCGGTCGGCCATGGTCAGCGCGTCGGCGTAGCGGACGTTGATTTCCTCCTGGCCGGCGTCGGCCTCGCCCTTGGAATTCTCGACCGGGATGTCGGCGCCCTGCAATCCGGTGCGGATGGCGCGCATCACGTCTTCCTCCTTGGTGGTCTGGAAGATGTGATAGTCCTCGTTGTAGCCGCTGATGGGCGTGAGCCCGGCGTAGGCCCTTGGCTGTGCGCGTCCTCGTAGCTCTCGCGGAACAGGAAGAACTCCAGCTCGGACGCCATCAGCGGCCGCATCCCCTTGGCTTCCAGCCGGGCGATCTGCCTTTTCAGGACGGCGCGGGGGGAATGCGGGACGGCCTCGTGGGTATGGTGATCGAGGACGTCGCAGATGACCAGGGCGGTGCCGGGAAGCCAGGGAATGCGGCGCAGCGTCGCGAGGTCCGGCTTCATGACGTAATCGCCGTATCCGGCGGCCCAACTGGTGGCCTTGTAGCCCTCGACGGTGTTCATTTCCATGTCGGTGGCGAGCAGGTAGTTGCAGCTGTGGGTTTCCTCCCAGGCGCTTTCGAGGAAGTTCTCCGCCTGGAAGCGCTTGCCCATGAGGCGGCCCTGCATGTCCACCTGGACCACCAGGACCGTGTCGATCTCGCCGTCGGCGACGGCCCGTTTCAAGTCTTCGAAGGTCAGTTTTCCCGCCATGGCATCCGTCGTTTCGTCATCGAGCGTTTGGGGAAAGAGTGCCGCGCCGGAGCCAATGCCCCCGGCGCGGCCTTGGCTCAGGCGCGGTACGGCGGGCCCGCCTTTCGCATGAGCGCGTTGTACTTGCGGAGGATCTCCACCACCTTGGCGTTGCGCGGGCTCTGGGCGGCGATCTCGTCCCAGAATTCGACGGCGGCGTCTTCCACCGTTTTCCATTCCTCGTCCGGGATGGTGGTGAGCTTCAGCTTGGTGCCGTTGACGCGGAGATTGGCCTCGCCGCCCCAGTACCAGTACTGCCGGTAATAGTGCGAGCTGTCCATGGAGAGCCGGAACAGGGTCTTGAGGTGCTCGGGCAGGGCCTCCCAGCGTTCGGTGTTGGCGAAGTACGAGCCGCACCAGGCGCCGGAGATGTTGTTGGTCAGGAAGTAGTTGGTCACGTCGGCCCAGCCCACCGTGTAGTCCTCGGTGATGCCCGACCAGGCGATGCCGTCCAGTTCGCCGGTCTGCACGGCGACCTCGATGTCCTCCCACGGCAGCGTCACCGGCACCACGCCGAAGCGCTTGAGGAACTTGCCCGCCGTCGGGAAGGTGAACACCCGCTTGCCCTTGAGGTCCTCGAGGCTGTTGATCGGCTCGACGGTGTTGAAGTGGCAGGGATCCCAGGCCCCGGCGCTGAGCCAGGTGACGTTTTCCACCTCGCCGTAGGCCTCCTCCCAGATTTCCTTCAGGCCCCACTGGTTGAACAGCACCGGCACGTCGAGGGAAAAGCGGGTCGCGAACGGGAAATACCCGCCGAAAACGGAGATATCCACCGGCGCCGCGATGGAATCGTCGTCGCTCTGGACCGCGTCGATGGTGCCGCGCTGCATGGCGCGGAACAGCTCTCCGGTCGGGACCAACTGATCGGCGAAGTACAGCTCGATTTCCATTTCGCCGTTGGCGGCCTTGTTGAAGGCGTCGATGGACGGCTTGATCACATGCTCGGCGAGCGCCGGGCCGGCGTAGGTCTGCACCCGCCACTTGATCGTCTTTTTCGACTGGGCGTGGACATTGGGCGCGCCGAGGGTGGCGGCGCCGGCGGCGGCAACGGAGGCCACGGCGGTCTTCTTGAGGAAATCACGCCTGTTTGTCATGTGGTGTCGCTCCCTTTTCCCATTGCGATTGCGTCATTCACACCCCGGCGTCAGCGGTTGTAAACCATGTCCGGAAGCCACATGGCAATCTGCGGAAACGCCGTCACCAGAGCCAGCCCCACCATCATGACCAGGACAAACGGGATTATCGACCGATAAATGTCCGTCAGGGTGATTTCCGGCGGCGCCATGGCGCGCATGAGGAACAGATTGTAGCCGAAGGGCGGTGTCATGTAGGCGATCTGGCAGGTGATGGTATAGAGCACGCCGTACCAGACCAGGTCGAAACCCAGGCTGCCCACCAGCGGCACATAGAGCGGCGCGACGATGACCAGCATGGCGGTGTCGTCGAGGAACATCCCCATCACGATGTAGGAGATCTGCATCATGATGAGGATTTCCCACGGACCCAGCCCCAGCTGGTCGACGAACAACCCCTCGATGGCGCGGACGGCGCCGAGACCGTCGAACACGGCGCCGAAACAGAGCGCCGCCATGATGATCCACATGAACATGCAACTGATGGCCAGCGTCTTGCGGAGCACGACCTCCATCAGATGCCATGTCAGCCGCCGCCGGACCAGCGCCGCGACGGTCGCCGCCGTCGCCCCCACCGCCGAGCTTTCCACCAGGCTGGTCACGCCCATCAGGAACAGCCCGGTCATGGAGAAGAAGATGACCAGGGGCAGGATGCCGGCGCGAAGCAGACGCAGCTTTTCGGGCCAGCCGACGTTCCGCTCTTCCGCCGGCAGCGCCGGCCCGAGGTGGGGCTGAAGCTTGCACCGGACGACGATGTAGAGCACGAAAAGCGACGCCATCATCAGGCCGGGAAGGACGCCCGCCAGCCACAGCTGTCCCACCGGCTGGCGCGCGATCATGCCGTAGAGAACCAGAACGACGCTGGGCGGGACGAGGATTCCGAGCGAACTGCCGGCCTGGATCACGCCGGTGACCATGATCTTGTCGTAGCCGCGCCGCAGCAGCTCCGGCAACGCGATGGTCGCGCCGATGGCCATTCCGGCGACGCTCAGTCCGTTCATCGCCGAGATGACGACCATCAGCGCGATGGTGCCGATGGCGAGGCCGCCCCGGAGCGGTCCCATCCAGACGTGGAACATCTTGTACAGGTCGTCGGCGATCCCCGATTCCGACAGCACGTAGCCCATGTAGATGAACAGCGGCAGCGTCAGCAGCGGATACCACTTCATCAGCTTGATGGCGGCGCTGAACGGGATCTCGGCCCCGCCGTCGCCCCACAGCAACAGGGAGGACGCCGCCGCCACGAACCCGATCGCCGCGAAGATGCGCTGCCCGGTCAGGAGCATGACGATCATCGACGAGAACATCAGAAGAGCGATCATTTCGTAGCTCATTCGGATGTCCACCCGTCTTCGCCGGGACCGTCGATGGGCCGCCCCCTCGCCCGCGCCACGTCCTTGAAGAACACGGCGACCGCCTGCAGCAGCATCAGGAAGATGCCGACGCACATGAGGATCTTGATGGGGGCCATGCGCGGCGCCCACGCCGAGTAGCTCTCCTCGCCGTATTGCAGCGCGTACGCGGTGCTCGAAAAGCCGCCGTACAGAAGGAGCACCAGGTAGAACAGAAGAAACACGATGGTGACCGCGTCGACGACGGCGCGGGTCCGGGGCGACCATCGGCCGTACAGCAGATCCATGCGCACGTGGGAATCGAGCTGCATGGAATAGCCGCCGCCGAGCAGGTAGTAGGCGACCATGATGAACTGGGCCATCTCCAGCGTCCACAGGGACGGCAGGAAGAAGGTCTTGGAGATGGACGAGTAGAGCAGGATCCCGATCATCGCGAAGACCAGCAGCATGGCGAACCGGCCGATCAGCCGGTTCAGCGAGTCGATGGCGTGGACGAATTTTACGATGGCTGGCGGCATGCGGCTCGTCTCAGTTCACGCGGCTGGTGGCGGCGGTGGCCGCGAGGGCCGCGGCGGCGCATCGCGACAGCCAGGCCGCCATGGCCCGCTGGGCGTCGGCGGAGGCGATCAGGTCGTTGCGGATCTCGATCATCGCGTTCGGCAGCCCGCGCGGCAGCGCGTGCGCGGCGAGTGTGTGGGTGACGCCGTCCCGGGGACCATAGGGCTCGTTCCGGCGAATGGCCAGGGTGCTATCGGCCGCCAGGGTCGCGAGCAAGGCGTCGGCCAACCGGGCGTCGGCGTCATGGAGAACGCCGAGCTGCACGTCGCGTCTCACCCCCGCGTAGACCGGGGTGAACGAATGGATCGTCAGCAGCGCGGGCGGGCGCGCGCCATCGGTCCGCGCGTCGAGGCACGCGGCCAGGGCATCGCGAAAGGGCGCGTAGAACCGGGCCACGCGCTCCCGGCGGTCGCGTTCGCCGAGCCCGTTGTTGCCCGGAATGTCGACGGCCTCGCTCCGCGAGCGCGATGGCGTCGGGCGCTTCCGGCGGGCGGTTGCAGTCGTAGACGAGACGGGAAACGCATGACGCCACCAGCGGAGCGTCCAGCAGCCGGGCCATTTCGGTGGCCACCGCCAGCGCCCCCGGATCCCAGGCGATATGCGTTTCGAGGAGGTCTTCGGTGAGGCCCAGATCGCTCAGGTCGGCGGGGATGGCGTTGGAGGCGTGTTCGCAGGCGAGCACGAAATCGCCCCGGCCCGAGGGATTGACCACCTCGACGGCGCCGCGTGCCGCCGGGTCGTCCCTGTCCGTGCGCCCGGTAGTCCCCAAGATCCCGTTCCTCCCGCCGACTGGCCTCCCGCCGACCGGCGCGGATGTTAGATCAATACCCGGGTCCCCGACAAGCCGCTGCCTCCGCGCCCGTGCCCGGCCGGCGGCCGGCCCTCCATACGCGGTTCTTTGATTCCCCTGATGGGGCGGGGGGGGGGGGGGGGGTAAAAGCAAAAAGTGAAAAACAACCCCATGCACAGTAGAATTTTAGGACAATTGACGCCAAAACACACGCCTCGCGCCACCGATTTCCCGGCCGCGCGCGCTCTTCCGCCGGCGCGGCTATCCACAACTCAAACAATGACGGGCCCCCAATAGTATGATAAGTTATGATCAAATATGATTTCGTGAGGCCCACATGAGCGGCAATATCGAGCGCCTGACCATCACCCTGACTTCGGAACTGGCCCATGCCGTCAAGGGCGCGGTCAACTCCGGAGAATACGCTTCAAGCAGCGAGATTATCCGCGAGGCCCTGCGCGACTGGCGGCACAAGCGCATGGCGCAAGAACGCCAGCTTGGCGAGCTGCGCGCCGATATTCAGACCGGTATCGACGATATCGAGGCGGGCCGGGTGCGGAATTTCGACGCCGACCGGATTATCGAGAAGGGGAGACAAAAACGATCCGGCCGCTCACCCTCCTCATAACCGATCGGGCCGAAGACGATCTTGCCGAAATCTGGTCCTTTATCGCCGAGACCTCGCCGGAAACGGCGAACGCGTTTGTCCGGCGCATCGAGGAAAAATTTGAACCCCTGCGCCACCATCCAGAGCTTGGGCCGCGCCGCGACAACCTTGCTCCCGGCCTGCGGGCGCATTTCTACCGGGACTACGTGATCTACTACCAGGTCACGCAAACCGCGCTCATCATCGTCCGGGTGGTTCACGGGAAGCGGGATACCATCGCCATGTTCGAGCCGGATCAGGACGAACCGCCGCGCAGGTAAAACGCCTCGACCTGCCAGCGCTTTGGCGGGTGTGAATATTGCAAAAATCGCAGACAAAAGACCGTCCTGACGAATGGGGTAAAGGGGCCGTCCACACATGACCCCGATTGCTTGGAGCTGGCGCATGCCCTTGGCGAGATTTCCGTCCGGCGTCTCGACCATCAGGTGGTAATGGTTGGTCATCAGGCAGTAGGCGTGGCACAGCCAGTTGAAACGTTCGACGACATCGCCGAGAACGTCGAGAAACAGTCGGCGGTCGGCATCGTCCTCGTAGATGGCCTCGCGGCGGTTGCCACGCGCGGTGACATGGTAGAGCGCGCCCGCGAATTCGATCCTGAGAGGTCTGGACATGCGAGACGCCTAGCACTTAGATTGCTAAGAAGATAGACCTGACCCCGATTGGGGTCGCGGGAAAACGGGGACGCAACCCTTTGTTAACTCGGTGCGGGTATTCTGCCTCAATGCCTCGGATTGCGCGTGCCGTGTTTGCCGGTATCCCCCATCACATCACCCAGCGCGGGAATCGCCGCGAGCCTGTTTTCTTTAGCGATGCCGATCGCAACCGATACCTGACTTGGCTGGCGGGCTACTGCCGGAAACACGGGGTCGATATCCTCGCCCACTGCCTGATGGACAATCATATCCATCTTGTCGCGGTTCCGGCGCGGGAAAACAGCTTTGAGCGCGCGCTCAAACCCCTTCACATGCGCCACGCCCAGGCCATCAACCGCCGCCACGGCTGGTCCGGCCATCTCTGGCAAGGCCGGTTCTTCTCCAGTCCGCTGGACGATCCCCATCTATGGGCCGCCATTCGCTATGTGGAACGCAATCCGGTCAGGGCCAAGATCGTTTCCCGCGCGGAGCAGTATCCGTGGTCCAGCGCGGCGGCGCACCGCGGCGTCTGGAATAGATCCGCTCCTGTGTGGATCAACGGCCTGGAACTCGGCCTCGGTGGACATATCCGATCGGTCGGCTTGGCTGAGAGAACCCGACGGAGCCGACACATTGCGGCGTCCGCGGCGCCACGCTCAAAAAAACCTCCCATGCGGTTGCGACGGCTTCGTCGATAGGCTCGAAACAATTGCCGGCCGCCCCTTGCGCGCCAGGCCCACCGGGAGGCCGCGAAAAGGGTAGCGTCCCTTTTGCCCCTTTCAAGATATCCCGTCCGGGTGCGCCTATCGGGCGGTCCGGTCGCGTTGCACGAAGATGGCGATCAGGCCGAGGGCGCCGGAGACGACCATCAGCATCAGCGAAACGGCGTTGAGCACGGGGGTGGAGCCCTCGCGGAGGCGGTCGTACATGGTGATGGTCAGCGGCGCGTCCGAGCCGACGAGCATCAGCGTGGTGTTGAAGTTCTCGAAGGACATCAGGAACGCGACGATGCCGGCGCCGACAAGGGCCGGCTTGAGGTAGGGGATGGTGACCGTCCGGATCGCGGTCATCGGCGTCGCGCCCAGGTTGGACGCGGCCTCCTCGAGGGAGATGTCGAATTTGCGCAGGCGGGCCGAGATCACCAGCGTCGCGATGGTGGTCAGGAACGCGAACTGGCCGAGGACCACGAGCAGCAGGCCGGGCCGCAGCGCGTCGATCTCCACGCCCAGCACCGCGTCGACCGCGTTGATGATGGAGTTGGAAAACACCAGGATCGAGATGCCGAGTATGACCCCGGGGATCACCAGCGGCGCCAGCATCAGAACGTACAGCACGTCGCGGAAGGGAAAGCTCTCGCGCTCGAACAGGAAGGCGTTGCAGGTGCCGGCGGCGACGGAGAGGACGGAAACCCAGACCGCGACGAAGGCCGAGACGCCGATGGAGCGAAGCAGGGCGCGATCGTGAAACAGCCCGATCCGGGGCTCCTCGTCGCCGACGAACCAGTCCAGGGTGAAGCCCTCCCACGGCAGCGACGGAAACAGCGAATCGTTGAAGGCGAAGGTGGCGACCACCACCAGCGGCATGACGAGGTAGAGGAAGAACAGAGCCACGTAGGCGCCGTAGGCGACGCGGAAGGTTCTCGGTTGCGGGATCGACGGGATCATCGCTCAGCGCACCGTGGCCGACAGGGTCTGGCCGGACAGCCGGAGGCCGATCCAGACGATCGCCGACGACAGCGCCAGCAGCAGGAACCCGAACGCCGAGCCGAGCTCCCAGTTGAAGCGGGTGATGAACTGCGTGTAGATCTGGTCGGTGAACCACAGGCTGTCCTTGCCGCCGAGAAGCTTCGGCGTCAGGTAGTTGCCGAGCGTCAGCATGAAGACGACGATGCACCCCGAGGCGATCCCCGGCATGGCGTGGGGGATGACGATTTCCCGCATCACCGTGAAGCCGTTGCCGCCGAGGTCGTAACCGGCCTCCACCAGCGAGTCGTCGAGACTGTCCAGGGTGGTGACCAGCGGCACCACCATGAACAGCATGGACGTATAGACGAGACCGACCATGATCGCGGCGTCGTTGTAGAGCAGCTCGACCCGGGCGTCGGTCAGCCCGGCCCACAGCAAAAGGCCGCTGACGATGCCGGTTTCGCGGAGCAGGATCATCCACCCGAAGGTCCGCACCAGCTCGCTGACCCAGAACGGCGTGAGGCAGAGCAGGAACAGGGAGGTCTTCATCCGCCCGCGCGCGATTTTCGCGATATAGTAGGACACCGGGAAGGCGACGAGCAGGGTCATCGCCGTCGCCATCACCGACATGATGGCGGTGCGCGCGAAGGTGTTCCAGTAGAGCGGCTCGGTGAAGAACTCCACATAGTTGGCGAAACTGGTTTCATAGACCCGGGGGGCGACGCGGACGCGGAGCGAAATCAGCAGCATGTCCACGTGCGGCAGGATCACCAGCAGGACCAGCCACAGCGCGATCGGCGCGAACAGAAGGATCAGGCCGAGGCGGACCTGGGGCCGGGCGTTCGTCATTCCGTCACCGCGCCGGCGCCCGAACTCGTCGGCTGCGGCTGGGTGCGGCCGGGGCGGGGAAGCATCGGGCCTGCCGCGTGTCCCAGCCGAGGTCGATGTCCTGGTCCGCGTTCCAGGCCCAGGAGCCTGAGGGTCTCGGGCAGCGCCACCATGATGTCGTCGCCGGTTTCGGGATGACGCACCATCACCCGGCTGTTGGCGCCGTCGAACAGAATGCTCTCGACACGGCCCCGGAACCGGTTTTGCCGGGTGACCCCGTACCCGGCATCCTGGCCGAGAACGATGGCTTCCGGACGCACGAAAACCTCCACCGGATCGCCCAAGGAGAGGCCGCCGCCGGCCGCCGTGGCCACCAGGGCCAGACCGCCGGCGGTGATCACCCTGGCCTCGCTCCCGTCGATGGCCTCGACGCGGCCGCTCCACCGGTTGCTGTCGCCGACGAAACCGGCGACGAACGCCGAGCGCGGCTCGAAATAGAGCTCGCGCGGCGTACCCACCTGGACGAACCGGCCGTGGTTCATCACCGCCACCTGGTCGGACATGACGAGGGCCTCCGACTGGTCGTGGGTGATGTAGGCGAAGGTGGTGCCCACCTGGTGCTGGAGCTCCTTGAGCTCCACCTTGAGGCGTTCGCGGAGCTTGAGGTCGAGGGCGCCCAGCGGCTCGTCGAGGAGCAGCAGGGCGGGCTCCAGGACGAGGCAGCGGGCGATGGCGATGCGTTGCTTCTGGCCGCCGGACAACTGATCGATCCGCTGGGCGGCCAACTCCGGCAATCCGACGCGCTCGAGCACCGCCCTGACCTTGCGCGCGATTTCGGCCCTGGGCGTTCGGCGCCGCTTGAGACCGTAGGCGATGTTCTCTTCCACGGACATCATCGGGAACAGCGCCAGGTGCTGGAACACCATGTTGACCGGACGCCGGTTGGGCGGCAGGTCCACGATGGATCGGCCCTTGATCCGGATGTCCCCCCCGTCGGGGCGCTGGAAACCGGCGATCATGCGGAGAAGCGTGGTCTTGCCGCAGCCCGAGGGACCGAGGATCGAGAAGAACGACCCCTCGGCGACCGTGAACGAGACGTCGGCCACCGCCGTGAAATCGCCGAAGCGCTTGACGAGGCGGAGGCACTCCAGATCGGTGTCCATGGGTGACGGGTTCACCGGCATGCGGCCACCTTCCCCGGTATTGCCCGGTGTGTGCGGCTGGCCCGCATCGGCGGCCGCCCGGAGACGGCCGCCGGCGGACGCGCTAGTTGGATTTCGCCGCCTGGATTCGATCCAGTGTTTTTCCTTCCATGGCCTCGAGGCCCGCGGGCACGGCCGGATACCACTTGATGTTTTCCAGCGACGACATGTCGAAGCTGGCGGCGAACTGCTTGCGCAGCGTTTCGTCGACAAACTGCTCGCTGCCCTTGGACGCCGTGAAGTTGCCCGCCTCGGCCGTGATCATCGCGGCGACCTCCGGCCGCATCACGAAGTTGATCCACTTGTAGGCGGCCTCCTCGTTTTCGGTCTTGCGCGGCAGGGTGAACGTATCGATCCATCCGAGCGCGCCGGACGTGGGGGCGATGAAGACGATGTCCGGGTTTTCGGAGTTGAGCTTCCAGCCGCCGGCGTCCCAGGCCATGGCCGCCACCGCCTCGCCGGAGCGCAGCAGGGCGATCAGGGCGTCTCCGCCGGTCCAATACGCCTTGACGTTCTTCTTGCAGGCGATCAGCTCCGCCTCGACCTTGTCGAGAATGGCCTGATACGCCTCCGGGTCCGAGTAGGCGGCGAAGGGGTCCATGCCCATGGAGAAGGCGAAACCGATGAGCGTCGGCCGCTTGAGCCTGTAGGAGACCTTGTCCTCGAGGCCCGGCCCGCAGAGGTCGATGTAGTCCTTGATGCCGCTCGCCAGCTTGTTGTTGACGATCAGGCCGCTCGTCCCCCACACGTGCGGCACCGAATAGACCTTGCCGTCGAGCGTGGTGTTGGCCTTCGCCGCCTCCAGCATGGAGGGAACGATCTGGGCCGCGTCGATCTTGGACAGGTCCATGGGCTTGTAGATGTCGTGGTCGGCCTGGGCGCCGACGACGCGATCCTGGCTCGGTTGGGCGAGGTCGAAGCCGGAGCCTCCGGTGGCCCGCAGTTTCGAGATCATGTCCTCGTTGTTGGACTTGGTGACCTCGACGTCGATGCCCGTCTCGGCCTTGAACATCTCGATCACTTTTTCCGGCGCGTAGCCGCCCCAGGTCAACAATCGAAGCGTTTCCGCGCGGGCCGCGCCCATCCCGGCCGCGAGGACCGCGATCGCGAGCACCGCGGCCATGCCGCTGTAAATTCCCCTCTTCACCATCTCCTCCTTCGCGCCCCATACCGGCGCATGCCTGATTCGATACCGACGACCCCGTGCGCGCACGGGAGGGTTACATTGCGGAGCTATATTGGCACGGTGTCGTTTCGGCCGCGAGTGTTGTTATTGTGTCGTCGTTGTCGTCCCGGCCGGCGGGTCGCCGGGGCGCTGGGGCGGGAAGGACCGGATCATCCACAGAAGCAGGATAAGGCCCGGAAGGGCGGCGATGGTGGAGAGGATGAAGAACGAGGTCCAGTCCACCTGGTCGGCGAGCCAGCCGGCGCCGGACGACAGAACGGTGCGCGACAACGCCATCAGCGACGTGAGCAACGCATACTGGGTGGCGGTGTAGGCGACGTTGCAGAGGCTGGAAAGATAGGCCACGAAGGCCGTGGTGCCCATGCCGGTGGTGATGTTCTCGACGGCGATGGTCACCGCCAGCATCCACAATTCGGGGCCGACCGCGGCCTGGGCGACGAACACCAGGTTGGAGGCCGCCATCAGCACGCCGCAGACCATCAGGCCCCAGAGGATGCCCATGCGCGCCAGCAAAAGCCCGCCGAGCAGGCCGCCGCCGATGGTCGCCGCGACGCCGAACAGCTTGACCACCTCGGCGATCTCGGTCTTGGTGAAGCCGATTTCGAGAAAGAACGGGATTTTCATCACCGCGAGCACGGCGTCGCCGAACTTGTAGAGCATGATGAACAGCAGGATCATCAGCCAGCCCCGCCGGCTCATGAACTCGATGAACGGACAGATGGCCGCCGCGTAGACCCAGGCGAGCGCCTCGGCCAGGGTTCTGGGCAGATGCTTCCTGGTCTCCAGGAACGCCTCGGCGCGCTCCTGCAGCTCGATGGATTCGCGGGTGATGTGGCGGGCGGGCTCGGGATTGACCGCGATGGTGACCACGCCGACCAGCACCATGGCCGCCATGATGGCGAACACCACCGGCCATGCCAGCGCCTCGGCCAGGATCAGTCCCACCGCCGCCGCGCCCACCTGGCCGATCCGCCAGCCGAACACGGCGGTGGCGGCGCCGGCCGCCAGCTTGCGCTCTTCCAGGATCTCCACCCGGTAGGCGTCGATGACCACGTCCTGGCTGGCCGACGCGAAGGCCACGGCGAGCGCGAACGCCGCCGTCGCGCCGATGCGCGCGGCCGGGTCGGTAAAGCCCATGGCGGCGATGGCGGCGAGCAGCACGACCTGGGCCAGCAGCGCCCAGCCCCGGCGGCGGCCCAGCCACCGGGTCAACAGCGGCAGCGGCATGCGGTCGATCCAGGGCGCGGTGAGGAACTTCAGCGAATAGGGCAGGCTGACCAGGGCGAACAGGCCGATTTCGGTCTTGGAGACGCCCGATTCGGCGAGCCACGCCGTCAGCGGCTCCGCCAGCACCCCGAACGGCAGCCCGCTGGAGAACCCGAGGAACCACATGGACAGGACGCGGCGGTCGAGATAGACCCGCGCCGCCGCCCGCCAGGCGCCGGCGGTCATGGCCGGAGGCGTCCCGGATCCTTCAGCCAAGCTTCGCCCGGACGAGCTCCGCCAGCGACACTTCCGGCCGCGCGCCCACGTGAGAAATGACCTCGGAGGCGGTGATGCTTCCCATCCGCGCGCACTCGCTCAACCCCTGGCCGTTGGTGAAGCCGTGAAGGAAGCCGGCCGCGAAGGCGTCGCCGGCGCCGGTGGTATCCACCACCTCGTCCACCGGTTCGACATCGACCACGTGCACCTCGTCCTCGGAAATCACCACCGAGCCCTTGTCCGAGCGGGTCAGCACCGCGACCGAGCAGTGGCCCTTGACCTGCTGCAGGGCGGCATCGAAGGAGTGCTCCTGGTACAGCGAGACCACCTCGTCCTCGTTGCCGAACAGGATGTCCACGTGGTTGCTCACCAGATCGATGAAATCGTCGCGGTGACGGTCCACGCAGAACGGGTCGGAGAGGCTCAGCGAGACCCATCGGCCGGCGTCGTGGGCCAATCTCGCGGCCTTGACGAACGCCTGCTTGGCCTTCGGACGGTCCCACAGGTAGCCCTCCAGGTAGGTGACCTTGGAGGACGCGATGAGCGATTCGTCGATATCCTCCGGTCCGAGTTCGGAACTGACGCCGAGGAACGTCTGCATGGTGCGGTGGGCGTCGGGCGTGACCAGGATCAGGCAGCGGGCCGTCGACGGTCCCCGGACGGCGGGCGGGGTGTCGAAGGTGATGCCGAGAGAGACGATGTCGTGGCGGAAGATGGCGCCGAGCTGATCGTCGCGAACCTTGCCGATGAAGCCGCCCCGGCCGCCGAGGGACGCCAGGGCCGCGATGGTGTTGGCGGCGGAACCGCCGGAGACTTCCACCGCGGGACCCATTTTTTCGTAGAGCGATTCGGCGGTTTCGGCGTCGATCAGCGTCATGGTGCCCTTGTTGAGGCCGTTCGCCGCGATAAAGGCGTCGTCGGCGTGCGCCAACACGTCGACGATGGCATTGCCGATTCCCACCACGTCGTGCCTTGCTTCCGCCATGTTGAAGTCCCCTCATTATGCGTCCGGAGGCGCGCAGTATACCGGCGGGCGGGGTGCGGACAAGCCCCGCCGCGGAGGATGTGTCCGGCCGCGTGGCGGCGGTGCCGGGCCGGGGAGCCGTCCCCGCCGCCGACCGCGTTCCCTTGCGCGCCGATCGCGCGAAAGCTAAACAGAGTCGAAACGAGCACGCCTTTTCAGTCCCGGAGCGAGAGCAGTGATCAAAGCATTTTCCAAGGCCATCGGTCAGTTCGGCGATCCGAACATCAGACGCGTCGTCTGGATCAGCGTGGGCGCGTCCGCCGCCATTTTCGCGCTGTTGTGGCTGGGGGTCGGCTTTCTGCTGACCGATACGTCGTTTTTCGATATCGGCTGGCTGGAAACGGCGATCGATGTGCTCGGCGGGCTGGCCACGCTGGTGATCACCTGGCTGTTGTTTCCGGCGGTGGTGAGCGCCACGGTGGGGTTCCTGCTGGACCGCGTCGCCGACGCCGTGGAGGAGAAGCATTACCCGCACCTTCCGGAGGTGCGCGAGACCCCAATGGGGGAAATCATTTCCACCACGCTCCGCTTTCTCGCCATCATGGTGGGCCTGAACCTGGTGATCCTGGTTTTCCTGCTGTTTCCGCCGCTATTCCCTTTTGTGTTCTACGGCGTCAACGGATATCTTTTGGGCCGCGAGTATTTTGAACTGGTGGCGCTCCGCCGGCTTGAGCCGAGCGAAGCCAAGGCATTGCGAAAGCGTCACCAGGGCACGCTGTTTGTCGCCGGCGTGGCCACGGCGTTCGTGTTGACGGTGCCGATCGTCAACCTTCTGGCGCCGATCATCGCCACCGCCGCCATGGTGCATTTGCTCGAGGGCTGGCGACTGACCGGATCGCAAATTTCGAAGGCGCCGGGCGCGGGCGTTACGATTAAATGAAAGACGGGCAATATGATGAGAGACGGGAGGCAGTATCGATGTTTCGTAAGAAAAGCGACCTGAACGAGGACGGACCGAAGGGGCCCGCGGGCGACAAGGCTTTCAGGGATCCCGAGCCGGCGCCGCCCAAGGCTCCCGCCGCCAGGAGTCCGCAACCCCTGGCGCGCCCGTCCGGAGGGGCGGGCTTCCATCCCGACATCCCCCAGCGGCCGGCGGACAACACCGGCGCGGCGAGGCGGCCCGAGGTCAAACCGACCGCGAACGAAGGAAAACCCATGTCGAATTCCGTTGAAAAGAACACTCTCGTCGTCGGCGAGGATATCCGTCTCAAGGGCGAGATCACGTCGTGCGACAAACTGGTGGTGGAAGGCCACGTCGAGGTTTCCCTGACCAATGGCCGGCAGATCGAAATCGGGCCGAGCGGCGTGTTCAGCGGCAAGGCGGAAGTGCAGGAGGCCGACATCTCCGGGCGCTTCGACGGCGAGCTGACGGCGCACGAGCGTCTCGTCGTTCGCTCCACCGGGCATGTCACCGGCAAGATCCGGTACGGCCGGATCGTCATCGAGGCCGGAGGCGAAATCGTCGGCGCGGTGGAATCCGTGGCCGACGCGGGTGCGCCGAGGGCCCCTGAAAAGCCTTCGGCTCCGGCTCCGAGCGCCGGCGGCGCGGCGCCCGGCAAGGCCAGCGTCCCCGAGCTGGAAATCACCGCGCCACGGGAGTGACCATGACAAACAGGCTGAAATTCGGTTTCGCGACCCTGGCCGTGGCCGCCGTGGCCGGCGCCGCGCTGTTGCTCGAAGGGTGCGGTTCCCCGGGCGGTTCCGGCGACGGCCAGACCGCGAGTACGACCGCGACGGAGCTTTCCGGACTGGGGCGGTCGCAGGTGGTGGCCCTGCTCGGTCCCGCCGACTTCAATCGCGTCGACGGTCCCGCCGAAATCCTGCAGTACCGGAACGGCCGCTGCATCCTCGACGTCTTCCTCTACACGAAAGCCGCCGGTGGGGAGACGCGGGTGACCCATGTGGAAGCCCGCAACGGCAACATGGAGACGGTTTCCGGGGAGTCGTGCCTGAACAGCGTGGTTCAATCGCCACGGCCCAGAACCGGCTGAACTGAACCTGGGGTTTTCCGGGTCTACGCCCGGGTCTTATCCGGGAACGCGCACAGGTCGCGGACCACGCATTCCGGACAGCGCGGTTTCCGGGCCTTGCAGATATAGCGGCCATGCAGGATCAGCCAGTGGTGGGCGTGCCGGCGCCAGCGCTCCGGCGTGACGGTCTCGAGCATCGTTTCCACCGCGAGCGGCGTCTTGCCGGGCGCGAGGCCGGTGCGGTTGGCGACCCGGAAAATGTGCGTATCCACGGCGATGGTCGGCTCCCCGAAGGCGACGTTGAGAACCACGTTGGCGGTCTTTCGGCCGACGCCCGGCAGGGCCTCCAGCGCGTCTCGGTCGCGCGGGACCTGGCCGCCGTGCCGGTCGACGAGGATACGGCTCAGCGCGATGACGTTGCGGGCCTTGGTGTTGAACAGGCCGATGGTCTTGATGGCCTCCCTGAGGCCATCCTCCCCCAGCAACAGCATGGCCTCGGGCGTATCCACGGTCTTGAACAGCGGCTCCGTGGCCTTGTTGACGCCCGCGTCCGTCGCCTGCGCCGACAGCACCACCGCCACCAGGAGGGTATAGGGGTTCTTGAACCGGAGCTCGCTCCGCGGTTCCGGATCGAGAGCGGCGAGCCGGGCGTAAAACGCATCGACGTCGGCGGTTTTCATGGGCCGAGCTCCTGGCTGAAGAACGGGGGGACGCGACGGAAACCAAAACCGCGACCGTGCAAAGTGTGATCGAGATGGTCTTGACATTTATATGGAAGTGGCGTGATAATGTTAAGTATTCCATTAGATGGAGGTGCGCTAGCCGCATGAATCCACCGGACTGGAAGTGGGATGTCGGCCCCTTGGCACCGGCATCCGACATTAAAGGCCAAGAATTCACTCGGCATTGTCGAGCGCGGAGTATTCAAAACTCCGATTTATAGGCCCCCGCCTGCCTTAAAAAAGCTTTGAGCGGGGGTCTTCCATTGTGAAAACTCCTAATTCATGGAAGTAGTCGTGTTCGGTATTCGGGCTAGTATTCGAGGCCGGAGCGGGTTCTTGACCGTTTGCCCCCGAACCGGGCAATGTACCCCTTGTCCTCGCATGTGGTGGATTGACCGGGACGCGCGGAACGCCTCGAGAGATGACATACGACGAGTTCAATGCCTTCTGCCGCGCCCTTCCCGCCACCACCCATGTGGTCCAATGGGGCGGTTCGGATGTGTGGAAGGTGGGCGGCAAGGTGTTCGCCGTCGGCGGCTGGGACGATGGCGAACCGCGCTTTACGTTCAAGGCAGGCGACATCGCCTACGAGATGCTGAAGGACCGGCCGGGCCTGCGTCCGGCGCCGTACCTGGCGTCGCGCGGCATGAAATGGATCCAGCACCACGCGGAACCGGGTTTGTCCGACGACGAGTTGCGGGATTACCTGCGGCACTCCCATCGTATCGTGTCGCTGGGGTTGCCCAAGAAAACGCAGCGCGAACTGGGCCTGAACCAGCCGTAACCGAGGCCGCTCCGCTCCCGCTTATTGGAACAGGATGTCGACGGCGTCGAATGCCGAAGCGTTGACGTTCAGCAACGCAATCGTGTTGCCGTCAGCCTCCAGGTAGGTACTGTTCCCCGCGTGGCGGACGGAGAGATCGGCCATGGACGTCGCGGCGCCGCCCGTGAAGACAAGGGTATCGTCGAGCACATTGAAGTCGCGGACGGTATCGGCCCCCCAGCCGGCGTCGAACACCAGCCTGTCGCGGCCCGATCCGCCATAGAGGATATCGTCGCCCAGCCCGCCGGACACGGTGTCGTTGCCCGATCCGCCGTCCACCAGGTCATTGCCGGCATCGCCGAAAACGACATCGGCGCCGTCGCCACCACCGACGACGTCATTGCCGCTGTCGCCGTTCAGGGTGTCGTTGCCGGCGTCGCCGTAAATGGAGTCGTTACCGTCTCCGCCGCCGGCCCGATCGTTCCCCGCTTCACCGTAGATCTTGTCCGATCCGCCGTCGCCGCCGATGGTGTCGTTGCCGGTTCCGCCGTTGAGCACGTCGTTGTCGGCACCGCCGCCGAGCACGTCGTTCCCCGCGCCACCGAGCACGAGGTCCTTGCCATCGGCGCCGTAGAGGCTGTCGTTACCGTCATCGCCCTTTACCGTGTCGGCTCCGACACCCTCCGGATGCCCAATCGTTGCCATCTCTCGCCTCCGACGTAGGTCGTTTCCATCCTCGCCATACAGCGAGTCGTTGCCGTCCCCGGACCGCATGTTGTCGTTGCCGTCGCCGCCGAACTGCGTGTCGTCGCCGCCGAACCCCTCGATCTCGTCGTCTGCCGGATCCTCCATACATCAGATCATTGCCCCGATCGCCGTGCATGTGGTCGTCGCCGTTCCCGCCCCGAGGGTGTCGCGGCCCGACGTGACGCCGGAATCTCCGGCTTCGACGTAGTCGTTGCCATCGCCGCCCCAAACCTGGTCGTCCCCGGCGCCGCCATCCACCGTGTCGTCGCCAGCGTCACCCCAAACACTGTCATTTCCGTCGCCGCCCAGGACCTTGTCATTCCCGTCGCCGCCGCGCGCCTCGTCGTCCTCGGTGTCGCCATACACGGTATCGTCGTCGGTTCCGCCCGACAGGGTATCGCGCGCCGTTCTGACCCCTGATAACATCGGAACCGCCATCCCCTTCGATCAGGTCACGGTCGTCGCCGCCGAACAGACTGTCGTTTCCATCGCCGCCCTCGATGGTGTCACCGCCAGTCTGCCCGTAAACGAGGTCGGCGCCGGTGCCGCCGAGAAGGAGATCATCGGCCTCCTTGCCGAATAGGGTGTCGTCACCGCCAAACCCCGACACGGTGTCGTCCCCAGAGGAGGCAACTAAATATTCGTCAGAAAAATCGCCAAATATAGTGCTCATCAATTTTTTCCTTTCATGATTTCGATAGTGATGTGTAAAAAATAAGTATTGTTTTATTTTTTTACGCGAACGCAACAAATTTTCATTTAATTCTCCATCCCATAGGTGTGGAGTGCCCTGGGTCTCCGTCCCGCGGACCCACGGCGCCAAATCTCTCTCTCACACCATGATGCGGCCACAGTGAACCGCAAGAGACTTGCAAAAATAAGCAATTACAAAGCTTAACGGTCTGGCTATCTGACAAATGAAGCGAAAGTGTGGCGAAAGCGCAGCGTTTCCTGCCGGGCAAGGAGGCCGGGCGTGGTAATGTTTTCCATTCCTGCGTCTTGCATATCTTCCAAAGATTTATTTTGCGGCGCTTATTTATCTATTATGTTTCATTATCTTGACTAAAACGTGAAAATAGCCACCGAGAGTCGCGCTTTTAAACTCAGAAAATGAATATTCATTACTTAAAGATGCTCGCGCGAAGACAACTTCTCAGACTTTGAGATTGATTGAGATTCCCGAGATTTCTGATTTGAGATTGAAAATGCGGGGGAGAGGCGGCCGGTACGGTACCGCGTCGCCGTTTCCAATTCGCGGCGTCAGTCTTACTCGGCGGCCGGGCGGGTTGCGACTTCGTGGGGGTGGGGAGGCTCGGGGTCTTGTTCGGCGGCCAGGTCGCGGTCCAGGCGGCGCGCGACGTCGCCGGGGGAGCCGGTGTTGCGCGCCATGAGGTGATAGGCGGCCGGAACCACGAACAGCGTGAACGCGGTGGCGACGATGACGCCCGAGAACACCACCATGCCGATCATCGCCCGGGTCTCGGCCCCGGCGCCGGTCGACAGGATCAGCGGCACGGCGCCGGCCGCGGTGGTGATGCCGGTCATCAGGATGGGCCTGAGCCGCGTCGTCGCCGCCTCCAGCAGCGCCTCGTCGAAGCCGGTCCCCCGGTCCCTCAACTGGTTGGCGAACTCGACGATCAGGATGCCGTTCTTGGCCGCCAGCCCCACCAGCATGATCAGGCCGATCTGGCTGTACAGATTGAGCGTGCCGCCGGTAACGAACAGCGCCAGCAGCGCCCCGGCCATGGCCAGCGGCACCGTCAGCATGATGATGAACGGATGCAGGTAGCTCTCGAACTGGGCGGCCAGGACCAGGAACACCACCAGCAGGCCGAGCGCGAAGGCGAACACGATGGACGAGCCGGCGGACCGGAAGTCCTGGGACTGGCCCTTGAAGTCGATGATGGCCGTATCCGGAAGGTGCGCGTCCACCAGGCCCTCCAGGAATGCCAGCGCCTCGCCGAGGGTGTAGCCGTCGGCGAGATCGGCCTCGATGGTGATCGCCCGCACCCGGTTGTAGCGGTTCAGCGTCTGCGAGTCGGCGCGTTCCTCCATCGTCACCAGATTGGACAAGGGGATCAGTTCCCCCGACCGCTCGGAACGGACATAGATGTTGTCGATGGTGGCGGGGGTGCGCTGGGTGTCGCGTTCGCCCTCGAGGATGACGTCGTATTCCTCGCCGCCCTCGATGTAGCTGGTGACCCGCCGCGAGCCGAGAATGGTCTCCAGGGTGCGGCCGATGTTGCCGATGGTGACCCCGAGGTCGCCGGCCCGGTCGCGGTCGATGACGATGCGGACCTGCGGCTTGGTCTCCTTGTAGTCGTAGTCGATGGCGGTCAGCCCCGGATTGTTCTCCTCGATCTTTTCGAGCAGGATATCGCGCCATTCGGCGAGTTCGTCGTAGGTGCCGCCGCCGATCACGAACTGGACCGGCTTCTGGATCCGCCCGCCGAACCCCTGACGCATCACCGGAAACGCGCGAACGCCGGGGAGGCCGTCGAGCCGCGCGCGGACGTCGTCCATGATCGCCCAGCCCGATCGCCGGACATCCCAGTCGTCGAGCACGAAGATGACGATGCCGCCGTTGAAGATCTCCAGGTTGCCGAACTGGCGGGGGGCCCGGACCAGCAGCCGCGTCACCTCTCCCGCGTCCACGAGCGGCATCATCCGGCGCTCGATCTCGTCCATGTACTCGACCATGTAGTCGTAGGAAGCGCCCTCGGGACCGTCGACGATGAGGAAGAACGCGCCCCGGTCCTCCTTCGGGGCATACTCGCCGGGGATGAGCGTGAACAGCCACGCGCCGCCGCCGAGGACGAGCAGATAGATCGCGCCGATGGCGACGGGACGGCGCAGGCACGCCTCCAACGCCCGGCGATAGGCTCGCTGGGCGGCGGCGGACGTCCGCTCCACGCCGCGCGCCAGGGCGTTGTTGCCGAAGCCCGGGCGCAGCAGCCGGGAGGCCAGCATGGGCGACAGGGTCAAGGCGACGACGCTGGAAAATGCCACCGCCGCCGCCATGGTCAGCGCGAATTCCGTGAACAGGCGCCCGACGTCGCCCTCCAGAAAGGCGATGGGCACGAAAACGGACACCAGCACCAGGGTCGTGGCGATCACCGCGAAGCCCACCTGACGGGCGCCCCGGAAGGCCGCCACCAGGGGCGATTCCCCCTCGTCCATGCGCCGGTGAATATTCTCCAGGACCACGATGGCGTCGTCGACCACCAGGCCGATGGCCAGAACCAGCGCGAGAAGGGTGAACAGATTGATGGAAAAACCGAGTGCGTACAAAACGATGAAGGTGGCGGTCAGCGACACCGGCACGGTCACGGCGGCCACGATCATGGCGCGGACACTGCCGAGGAACAGGTAAATCACCAGGACCACCATGCCGATGGCGATGAACAGAGTCTTGTACACTTCGTCGATGGCGCCCTGGATGAAGACGCTGGTGTCGTAGCTCTGCTTGATTTCCATGCCTTCCGGCAGGGTCTTGTTGAGCCGGGCCGCCTCGTCCCGGGCGTTCTCGGCCACGGCCAGGGTGTTGCCCTGGGACTGCTTGATGATGCCGATGCCCACCATGGGCACGCCGTTGCCGCGAAAGAAGGTGCGCTCCTCGACGGCACCTTTCTCCACGCGGGCGACGTCGCCCAGCCGGACCAGATAGCCGTCCGCGCCCTGCCCCAGAACCAGTTTGCCGAAGTCCTCGGGCGTGCGGAAGCCGCGTTCGACGCGCACGGTCAATTGCCGTAGCCGCAACTCGATGCTGCCGGCCGGCAGTTCCACGTTCTCGGCGCGGAGCGCGGTTTCCACGTCGTTCACCGTCAAGCCCCGGGCGGCGAGCGCGGTGCGATCCAGCCAGATCCGCATGGCGTAGCTCAGGCCGCCGCCCACGCGCACCCGCGCCACGCCGTCCAGCGCGGAGAACCGGTCGGTCAGGTAGCGTTGGGCGTAGTCGGTCAGTTCCAGGACGGTCATGCGGTCGCTGACCAGGTTCAACCACATGATGACGTCGTCGTTGGTGTCCACCTTCTGGATCTCGGGCGGGTCGGCCTCGTCGGGGATTTCGTCGAGGATGCCGGCGACGCGGTCGCGGATATCGTTGGCGGCCGCGTCCACGTCGCGATCGGCGTCGAACTCGATGGTGATCCTCGATCGGCCGTCCTCGCTCCTCGAACTCGATGAACTTGATCCCCTCGATGCCGGAGACCCGGTCCTCGATGATTTCGGTGATCCGGGTCTCCACCACGTTGGCGGCGGCGCCCGGATAGCTGGTGTCGATGGACACCACCGGAGGATCGATGTCGGGGTATTCGCGCAGCGGCAGGCGATCGAAGGCAACCAAGCCGAAGGCGATCAGAAGCAAGCTGATGACGGACGCGAAGACCGGCCGCTTGACCGATACGTCCGAGAGAATCACGGCGTGCCGTCCCGCGTGCCCCGCAGCACCTCGGGCAAGCGCGCCTGCGAGTCGTCGACCGCGATGATCGAGACCTGCTGGCCGGGGCGAACCTGGAGCGCGCCGCGGGTGACGACCTTCTCGCCCTCGCTCAGACCCTCGAGGATCTCGACGCTGCCGAGCTGCCGCATGCCGATCGTCACCTCGCGGCGGACCACGGCGTTTCCGGCCGCTTCGTCCACCACCAGCACCGAGTTGCCCCGGCCGCGCGGAATCAGCGCCTCCTCGGGAATGAACATGGCCCGGCGGGGGTTCTTGAGCAGTTCGATCGTCATCAGCAGCCCCGGTTTGAGCGCGCCGTCCGCGTTCGGAAGCACGGCGCGGGCAACGATGGAGCGGGTCACGGGATCCACCCGCGAGTCGACGCCGCTGACGACGCCCTCGAACCGCCGGTCTCCGAACGCATCCGCCCGCGCGACGATGCCGAGGCCGGGGTTCAAGGTCGGCAGATAGGCCGAGGGGACCGAAAAATCGACCTTGATGGTGCTCAGATCGTCCAGGGTGGTGATCACGTCTCCCGGCTCCACCAGGGTGCCGACGCTGATGTTTCGGAGACCGACGGCGCCGCTGAACGGCGCCCGGATCACGCGGTCGGCGATCCGCGCCTCGATCACCGCGATTTGCGACTCCGCCTGGCTCAACTCGGCGCGCCGCTCGTCGAGCTGGGCCGTCGCGGTGAATTTCCGTTGTTCGAGCGCGGTGGCCCGTCCGTAGGCCAGCCGTTTCTCCTTGAGGATCGCCTCCGCCGCCTCCAGCTCGGCCTCCTCCTCGTCCTTGGCGAGAACGACGAGCACGTCGCCCTTTTCGACCACCTGGCCGTCGTCGAAGTGAATTCCGGCGATCTTCTCGGTGACGCTCGAGGTGACGCGCACGGTCTCGTAGGCGCGGGTCGTGCCGAGCGCCTCGACCCGGTCGACGAACGGAGCGACCCGGACAGGGGCCACCACCACCTGCAGGGGCTGCCCGCGCTGCTGAGCAAGGACGTCGCCGCCGACGGTCGCCAGCAGGGCGAACGCGCAGAGCGTCGATATCAGCGGAACGTATCGCACCATCCCATCCCCGAACGCGTGGCCAATCATGATCCCGGCAACCGGCTCCGGGAGCGCCGCCCGGCGGCCCACCTCGATATGGGCCTCCGGGAAGCCGCTGTAAAGCGGACGGCGGCGCGGCAAACGCGCCGTTCCCGTGGAACCGGCCGATACTTTTGAATGCGAGGGAAGGGGAAAAGGGTGCCCCCGGACGGCGCCGCCACCTTACTCGGTTCGCCGGACTGGCGCTGGCTCCTTACACAGACCTCCCGCGAAAGAGGCGCCGTAGCGTCCGGTGGCGGCCCCGGCCAGGGGCCTTGATTTGACGCACGTCACACCCCCGACGCCGCCAAATTTGTCCTAAAACTCTAGAAAAATGCGCTCATCCCGGCGACAATCACCAACCAAACGGTTATCCCACTTGCAATGATGCGCGATCCGTTTTCCATATTCGTTTCCCCCTTTCCGATCCGGATCGCCCTCGCGATCCGCTCGCCATTGATCTCGCCCTTCATGCCGGCCATCGCATGAGTCGTTCCGGGGAGTGGTCCCGAGGACCGGAGTACCGGCCCAATCTCTGTCTTTGTCTTTGGCCATCGTGAAACCCGGGAACACGGTACACCCGTCGCGCCCGCCAAAGTGTGATCCGGTTCACACTTTAATAAATTTTTTGGAAATTCCCGATGCCGGCCGGATTCCGGAAGACACGCGGGTGCTGTCCGGGCTTCGTTGGTATTATCCCTCGGGCCAGAGCCCCCCCTGGATGTCCACCGTCGTCAGATCCGCGGGGTTGAGGACCACGTGTTTGATGCGGTGGCGGTTCCAGGTGTAGGTGATGTGGACGAGGCCGTCGCGTCCCTGGATCACCGCCGGATAGGAGAACTCGCCGGGGATGTCCTCCAGGACCCGCGCCGCCCGCCAGTGACCTCCGTCGTCGGACAGGGCGACGTTGAGCGGCGAACGGTGGCGGTTGGAGTGGTTGTAGACCAGCAGCGCCCGGCCGTCGGCCAACATCACCGCGTCCGTGCCGCTGTCGGGGTTGGGCAGCATGGTCGGGAGCATCTCCGACCAGGTGTATCCGCCGTCCTCGGAGCGGCATTCCGCGATCACCCCCTGGCGGGTCCGGCAGAGGAGCTGCATCCGCCCGTTGGGATAGGTCAGGATGCTGGGCTGGATGGCGGCGAACGCCTTGCCGTCGTTGAGCGGATCGGACTGGCTCCAGGTGTGGCCGAGGTCGGGCGTGTGCTCCAGGTGGACGCGCCAGCCGTCGTCCTCGGAACTGGAGGGGCACAGCAGGCCGCCATCGGCCATTTGCAACGGCTTGTTCTTGATGGGCCCGAGGAATCCCGGCGGCAGGCGCCTCGGCGGCGACCACGTCCGGCCGCGGTCCGGAGAGGTGGTGAGCATGCCCCACCAGCGGCTGGGGCTCGGACCGACCTTGTAGAACAGAAGCAGCGGCCCGTCGGCCGGCTGGAACAGCACGGGATTCCAGCAGGGATGGCGCGTCCAGCGGCCGAGCGCGCCGTTGGCCACCTCGACCGGCTCCGACCATCCGCCCGCGCCGCCCTCGCGGCGGGCCACCCAGACGGCCACGTCGCGGTGCCCCTCGCGGGTTCCGCCGAACCAGGCGGCCACCAGCCCGGCGCCCGCGTCGGCGCCGATGTCGACAATGGTCGAGGCGTGCGCCGAGGCGAACGGGGCGCGCTCGAATATGAACTCGGATTTCATCGCCCGATTTCTCGCCGCCGCTGCTTCAAGGGCCGGGCGGAACTGTCAGAACCGTGCCTCACCGTCCCAAGTTTTTTGCATTCATGACGCCTCGCGGAAGGTGTGCTCGAAGGTCTGAATGACCGGCTGCATGAGATACTCGAGCATCGTCTGTTCGTGGAGGGAAATATAGACCTCCGCCGGCAGACCGGGCTGGAGTTCCACCTCCGGCGCGACGGCCTTGAGTTGCTCGCCGTCGACGCGGACGCGGGCGGTGTAGTAGGGCATCCCGGTGCGTTCGTCCTGCAGGGAGTCGGCCGACACGTGGATCAGCTCGGCCTTGATCCGCTTCATGAACCGCTGCGGATACGACGGGAACATGACGTAACCGTCCATTCCTACGTGAACGTCGTCGATATCCTTTGGCGACAGCCTCGCGTCGATGATCAGTTCGACCTCCGAGGGAACGATGTCGAACACCGGCTCGCCGGGGCGCACCACGCCGCCGAGGGTCTTGAATTTCAGGTTGAGGACGGTGCCCGGGACCGGAGCGGTGATGGTTGTCCGCGACAGCTTGTCGAGGCTCTGTTTGATCTGCTGCTCGACCTCGGCGCGGCGGGCCTGGACATCGGACAATTCGGTATCGGCCTCCTCGACGCGGGTCATGCCGATGCTGATCATCTGCAGCTTGGTCTCGCCGATGGTCTCCTCGGTGCGGGCGATGCGCGCCAGCAGTTCGCCCTCGGTGCCGAGCAGTTCCGCTTCCTCGCGCTGCAATGCCAGAAGTTGCGGCTTAGGCGCGTAGCCCTTGGCGACCAGGATCTTCTTCGCCTCCAGTTCCTCGCGGATCAAGGCCATCTGCCGCCGGGTGCCGACGAGCTGACGCTCGAACCCCTTGATCTGCTGCTCGTTCTGGGCAATCCGTTGGCGCGAGAATGGCGTTGCGGCCCTCGTCGGTGGCCTTGCGGGTGCGGAACTGGTTCATCTGCTGAGCGATGATCTCCCGGACGCCGGGATCGTCGCGGTCGGCGAGCGCCGGATGATCGAAGCGGATCTCGTCGGCGCCGTTGCGCTCGGCCTCCAGCCGCGCCTCGCGGGCCGCCAGCATTTCCAGACGGTTCGACAGCGCGCCGACCTCGGCTTGCGCCTGGACGTCTTCCAGTACCATCAGGACGTCGCCCTTCTGAACCTTGTCGCCTTCGCGGACCCGGATCTCGCGGATGATGCCGCCCTCGAGATGCTGAACCGTTCGGGTACTGCCCTCCGGGCTGACCACGCCGGAGGCGATGGCCGCGGCGGAAAGCGGCGCCGTGGCGGCCCAGCCGCCGCCGATGACGAAGAACGCGATCACCACGGCAAACCCCACGATTGCCGAACGCCTGAGTTCGCGCCGAAGCGGCGGCGGCGGCGGTATCGCGGCGGCCTTCTGGCCCTCGGCCAGCTTGAGCTGCGGCAGCTTGGCGTCCGTCGACTCCAGTTCATTTGACATTCCGTGAACCCTTTTTTGTCTCTGCCTTGTCTCTGTCTTGACGGCCGCTACTCACCGGCGGCGCCTGCCGATGGCGCGACGGTCTGGTTGCTGACCACGCGCGGGCGGTTCTCGGCCGGCAGTTTGACCGGCCGCAGCTTTCCGAGAACCTCGTCGCGGGGACCGAACATCTCCATGACGCCGTTGCGGAGCACCAGCAGCTTGTCCACCGGTTTCAGGATACTGGGTTGATGGGCAACCAGCACGACGGTGCCGCCCCACGCCTTGACCTGCTCGATCGCCGCCACCAGGGCGGCCTCGCCCTCGCCATCCAGGCTGGCGTTGGGTTCGTCGAGAACCACCAGCCGAGGCTTGCCATAAAGGGCGCGGGCCAAGCCGATGCGCTGACGCTGTCCGCCGGACAGGAACGAGCCGCTTTCGCCGATTTCGGTCTCGTAGCCCTGCGGCAGGTGCAGGATCATCTCGTGGACGCCGGCGGTCATCGCCGCCTCCACCACCGCCTCGGGGTCCGGATCGGGGTAGAGCCGGGCGATATTGTCCTTCACCGTGCCGGAGAACAGTTCCACGTCCTGGGGAAGATACCCCACGAACGGGCCGAGCTGGTCGGCCGGCCATTCGAACATGTCGGCGCCGTCGAGGCGGGCGTTGCCCCGGGTGGGCTGCCAGGTGCCCATCAGGATCTTGCACAGCGTGGTCTTGCCCGACGCCGAGGGACCGATGACCCCCATGGCCTCGCCGGGTTCGAGAACGAAGTTGACGCCGGCGAGAACCGGCTGTTCACGGCCGCGCTGCATGAAGATGACGCGCTCGCAGGAGAGCTGTCCCTTCGGCGCCGGCAGCGGCATGCTGTCCTTGCGCGGAGGCACGCGCTCCAGGAGCCGCTTCAAGCGTTCCCAGGAATCGCGCGCCAGCACCAGTTGACGCCACGCGCCGATCAGTTGATCGACCGGGGCCAGGGCCCGGCCCAGCAGGATGGAACCGGCGATCATTCCGCCTGGCGCCATTTCGCCCTGAAGCACCAGATAGGCGCCGGCGCCGAGGATCAGCATCTGCACGAAAACGCGAAAGAACTTCGAAAAACCAGACACTTCGGCGTTGCGATCACCAGCCAACAGGTTCTCGTCGAGTGCCTTCTCGTTCTGGCGTCTCCAACCGGCGAGAAACCCGGGGAGCATACCCATGGCATGAAGGACCTCGGCGTTGCGGGTGGCGGTCTCCACCCGCTGATTGGCGGCGATGGACGCCGCTCCCGCCTGCCGCAAGGGCCGGCGCGACACGTACTCGTTGAGCAGGGCGATACCAAACAGAACAACCGCCGCGCCGACGGCGATGATGCCGAGCAACGGATGCATCAGCCAGATGACCGCCAGAAAGATCGGCATCCAAGGCAAATCGAGCACCGCCTTGATGCCGTTGCCGCCCAGGAAGTTGCGAATGCTCTGCAGGTCGCGCAGGGGCTGGGCGCCCGGAGACGATCCATACAGCGCGCCGCGCATGCTGACCTGGATCAGTTCGGGAGCCAGTGTCTGTTCCAGCCATCGGCTGATCCGGCCCAAGAGCTTGCTCCGCACCATCTCGAGAGCGCCCATGACCGCGACGGCGACGCCGGCGATGACGGTCATGAAAATCAATGTCTCGATCTTGCCGGCGGACAGGACGCGGGTGAAGACCTGCAACATGTAGATGGGCGATGTAAGAACCAGAATATTGATGAAACAGCTAAAGATCATCACGAGCGGTATCGCCGTGCGAACCTGCTTCAGCGCCGCCCTCAGGGGGTTTGCGTCGTCCTGCGTCATATCGATCCTTGGTCTCGATCGTGGTTCCGAGGTATGAAGGGCCCGTTCCCGCGATGGGGGCGCAAGCTCTGTATCAACACCTTAAACGCGCAGTATGAACAAATTAATACCTAGCCGCGCATTACGAACATGATGCCCTTAAAGGTAGTGTAAAAATTATTTAAAGGTCGTTCCCATCAGCCGGCTCTTACTCAGCCCCACCCCGGGGTCCCGTCAATCCAGGACCCGAAAAAGTCGACCATCCCCTGCCACGACCCTCGACCGCAGCATAGCACGCTGCGGCTGCGATGGTAAGGTGCTTTGCAAGCGACTTACAAGCATGGCAATGGCCGTTCGCCGAATTGTAACGCCGACGCTCGCCAATCAGCATCAGAATCACGGCCAAATAACGGCGGGGCCAATTCCCGGGGTGTTCGGGCCGCGTGTCCCGGGCTCACCCCCAGGTTCACACGAGGGTGGCGAAGACCGCGCCATACCCCGGCAGGCTGACATGGTCGCCGTCGAGAAAGCCGCCCGGTGAAACAGGCAGGCGGGGGCCGTCCAGCGGCGTCGGCGAGCCCTCCACGGACAGGGCGGCCTGGGCCGGATCCGCGCCGAGGTTGAAGACACAGAGAATACGTTCTCCGGGAATGGAGCGCTCGAACGCCAGCACCGGCTCGGACGTGTCGAGAAACCGGATATCGCCGGTCACCAAGGATCCGTGCCGCTTCCGCCAGGCCAGCAGCGCGCGGGTGAAATTGAGCGTCGATGCCGCGTCGGACTCCTGCCGGTCGACGGCGAGCGCCGCGTGGGCGGGGTCCACCGGCAGCCAGGGCTCGCCATCCGAAAAGCCGGCATTCGGCGCGCCGGCCCGCCACGGCATGGGTGTCCGGCAGCCGTCGCGGCCCTTGTGCAGGGGCCAGAAGGTTTTTCCCTCGGGGTCTTGCAGTCGCTCGAAGGGCACATCGGCCTGCGTCAAGCCCAACTCCTCGCCCTGATAGATGAACAGCGTGCCGCGCAGGGAGACGAGCAGGGTCATCAACAGCTTTGCGAACGCCGGCGACGGGGCCGCGCCGCCGCTCCAGCGCGACACCACCCGCTCCACGTCGTGGTTGCTGAACGCCCAGGACGGCCAGGCATTCGCCGACGCCGCCAGCATCCGCTCCACCGACTGGCGGACATGGAGGGCGCCGAAGGACTGGCGGAGAAAGACGAAGCTGTACGCCGTGTGATAGCGGTCCGGGCCGTCCGTGTACTCCACCATCGTCCCCACCGGATCGTCGCTGGAGATTTCGGCGACGGCCATGCGGTCCGGATAGCGATCCAGAAGCGCGCGCAGGCGCGCCACGAACGCCAGATTTTCGGGCCGCGTCCGATTGTAGAGCTGACGCTGCAGCCAATAAGGCTTGACGGGGTTGGGATGGGCGAAGGGCGGATTGTCCCGCAACAGCGGGTCGTGCATGAAGAAATTGGCCACGTCGAGGCGGAACCCGTCGACGCCGCGGTCCAGCCAGAACGCGGCGGCGTCGAGAATGGCCTCCTGGACGGCGGGATTGTGGACATTCAGGTCCGGCTGCTCTTTCAGGAAGTTGTGGAGATAATACTGCCGGCGGCGGGTGTCCCAGTCCCAGGACGGCCCGCCGAAGACGGCGAGCCAGTTGTTCGGCGGCGTGCCGTCCTCCCTGGCGTCGGCCCAGACGTACCAGTCGGCTTTCGGATTGTCGCGGCTGGACCGGCTCTCGGCGAACCAGGGGTGTTGGTCGGAGCTGTGGGAATAGACCTGGTCGATCACCACCTTGAGGCCCAGGCGATGGGCCTCCGCCAGCATCCGGTCGAAATCGTCGAGGTCGCCGAACATGGGATCCACGCCGGTGTAATCGGCGACGTCGTAGCCGAAGTCCTTCATGGGCGACGGAAAGAACGGCGAAACCCAGATGCCGTCGACCCCGAGGCCGGCCACGTATTCAAGCCGTTCGGTGATCCCCGCGAGATCGCCGATGCCATCGCCGTTCGTATCGAGGAAACTGCGCGGATAGATCTGATAGATCACCGCGCCCCGCCACCATTCGCTCATGTCCGCGTTCCTCGCTCATTTCTGGTTCGTCGCGGCCGGCAACGGGCTCGTTTTCACGGTTCGCGATTCGGCATCGACGACGGCAAATGCGCTCATGTTGACGAGACCGCGCACCGTCACCGACTCGGTCATGATGTGAATTGGCCCCGCGACACCGATCAAAATTGGCCCGATCGGGACGGCTTGTCCCAGGATTTTGACCATGTTTTGCGCGATATTGGCGGCCTCGACGTTCGGCATGACGAGCAGATTTGCCTCGCCCTTCAGGCGCGAGTTCGGGAAGATCCGTTGACGAATATCTTCCGACAATGCCGCGTCCGCGTGCATTTCGCCATCGCACTCCAGATCCGGGGCGATCCTCTCGAGCAGGGCTCTGGCCTCCCGCATCTTCCGGGCCGACGGGCAGTCAACGCTACCGAAGTTGGAGTGGGACAGGAGCGCCACTTTCGGCTCGATGCCGAACCGCCTGATGGCTTCGGCGGCAAGAATGGCCATCTCCGCGATTTCTTCGGCCGTCGGGTCCGGAGTGACATGGGTATCGCACACGAAATATGTGCCCCGAGACAGGATAAGCGCGCGCATGGCCGAAACGTCCTGGACTCCGTCGCGCCTGCCGATGACGTCGAGAACGTGGCGCAGATGCATGCGATAGTCGCCCAGCGGACCGCAGAGAACGGCGTCGGCCTCGCCCAGCCGAAGCATCAACGCCGCCAGCGCCGTCGTGCGGGACCGCATCAGCCGCTGGGCGGCTTCCGGCGTAATGCCCCGGCGCTCCATCACCCGATGGTATTCCCGCCAGTGATCCTCGTAGCGCGGATTGTGATTGGGATCGACGATCTCGAAATGGACCTCGGGCTCGATGCGGAGCGCCAGTTCGGCAAGGCGAGCCTCGATGATCGCGCGCCGGCCGATGAGGATGGGTTCGGCGAGGCCCTCGTCGACGACAACCTGGGTTGCCCGCAAAACCCGTCTCGACTCGCCCTCGGCGTAGACAAGCCGCCGCGGATTCCGCTTGGCGCTGTCGAAGACCGGCTTCATGAGTGATCCGGTACGGAACACGAACGCGCTGAGGCGCTGGCGGTAGGCCTTGAAATCCTCGATCGGCCGCGTCGCGACGCCGCTGTCCATGGCCGCTTTCGCCACGGCCGGGGCAACCTCCACCATCAAACGCGGATCGAAGGGTTTCGGAATCAGGTATTCCGGCCCGAACTTGAGCGCCTCGCCACCGTACGCCATCGCGACGATATCCGACGGTTCGGCTTTTGCGAGGTTGGCGAGTGCCGTCGCGCAGGCGACCTTCATCTCCTCGTTGATGGCCGTCGCGCCCACATCCAGCGCGCCGCGAAAGATATAGGGAAAGCAGAGGACGTTGTTGACCTGATTGGGATAGTCGGATCTCCCCGTCGCCATGATGGCATCGGGCCGAACGGCCTTGACATCCTCCGGCAGGATCTCGGGATCTGGATTGGCAAGCGCGAAGATTATCGGCCGATCCGCCATCGTCTTGACCATTTCCGGTTTCAGGACTCCAGGGGCCGAAAGGCCGAGAAAAATATCGGCGCCCTCGATGACCTCCGCGAGCGAGCGGGCTTCGGTCTGTTGGGCATAACACCGCTTCCTGGGATCCATCAGTTCCGTCCGGCCTTGGTAGACGACACCGGCGATATCCGTGACCCAAATATGGCGGACCGGCAGGCCCATGCTCACCAGCAGATCAAGGCAGGCGATCGCGGCGGCCCCGGCGCCGGACGCCACCAACTTGACCTCGGCGATATCCTTTCCGACCACTCGAAGACCATTGACGATGGCCGCGGCGACGATGATCGCCGTTCCGTGCTGGTCGTCGTGAAACACCGGGATCTTCATGCGCTCTCGCAGCGCGCCCTCGATTTCGAAGCACTCCGGCGCCTTGATATCCTCAAGATTGATGCCGCCGAACGTGGGCTCCAGACTCGCCACGATGTCCACGAACTTCGCCGGATCCGTCTCATCGATCTCGATATCGAAGACATCGATCCCCGAGAACTTCTTGAACAGAACCGCCTTGCCTTCCATCACCGGCTTCGAGGCGAGTGGACCGATGGCCCCGAGACCGAGAACCGCCGTGCCGTTGGTGATCACCGCGATGAGATTCCCGCGCGCCGTAACGCCCGCCGCCTCGAGCGGATCGTCGACAATCACCCGGCAAGCGGCGGCGACGCCCGGGGAATAGGCAAGCGCAAGATCGCGCTGATTGGCCAGCGGCTTGGTTGCGACCACCGCCAGTTTTCCGGGAGGCGACAACCGGTGATACTCAAGCGCGCTCTCGCGAAGGTCCTCGGGCATGAATGTCCCTCTCTGTTGCCGTATCGTCTTTGTTTTCATCGACCTTATCGGATCGCGAAGCCACAAGACAGTCCTTCCGGCGTCGACGCCCGGAACGGCTCCGGGGCACGAGTTTCAAATCGTGCCGATTGGAGGCGGCATCCCGATACCGGGCCACGTCTCACCAAATTCAAACCGGGAGGGAAAACCGTTTCGCTATCGCAATCACGTGTTACTCAACCGCTGCATGCTCCAGAGTGTCCTGGCACCTTTTCCACTTTACGTTTTTCCCACACCACAACCTTGTTGTTCGCTGAAATTCTTGTGTTTCTCGCATTCGTCGCTTCCATAGCCGAATGTTTGCATGTAAAAACGATGTGAAGGCTGAACGTCTGGGGCCGTGGTTCCCGGGCACGTATGAATGACTCGTTCAATCGAGCGTAACGTCCAGGGAAGCCCAGGCTTCCATAACATAATAGAGGGAGGATACGGATGCGTATCATCATAAGCGGGCTTGTACTTGCCGCCATGACTGTCGCGGCGCCCATCGTGAACGCCGCGGACCCGATCGTCATAAAGTTCTCGCACGTCGTCGCCGACAACACGCCGAAAGGCCAGATGGCCACCAAGTTCAAGGAACTTGCCGAGCAACGTCTCCCGGGAAAGGTTGTCGTCGAAGTCTATCCCAACTCCCAGCTTTACGGGGACAACAAGGTATTGGAGGCGATGCTGCTCGGCGACGTCCAACTCGCCGCCCCGTCGCTGTCGAAGTTTGAAGCCTACACGCCGGCCATTCAGTTGTTCGATCTGCCGTTCCTGTTCAAGGACATGGCGGCGGTCGACCGCTTCCAGCAGAGCGACCGCGGCCTGGCGCTGCTGACGTCGATGGAAGACAAGGGCATCACCGGTCTCGGCTACCTGCATAACGGCCTGAAGCAGATGTCGGCGAACAAGCCGCTTCGCGTTCCCGCCGACGCCAACGGCCTGAAGTTCCGCGTCCAGGCCTCCGACGTGCTCGCCGCGCAGTTCGAGGCGGTCGGCGCCCTAGCGGTCAAGAAGCCGTTCTCCGAGGTGTTCATTCTGCTGCAGACGAACGCCATCGACGGCCAGGAAAACACCTGGTCGAACATCTACTCGCAGAAGTTCTTCGAGGTCCAGCCTTACATCACCGAGTCCAACAACGGCCTGCTCGACTACATGGTGGTGACGTCGACCGAGTTCTGGAAAGGCCTGCCCGACGACATCCGCACCGAGGTGAAGGCCGCTCTCGACGAGGCCCTGACCTACGGCAACAAGATCGCCGACGACCTCAACATCGAAGCCAAGCAGAAGATCGCCGAATCCGGCCGTTCGGAGATCATCCAGCTGAGCGACGAGGAACGGCAGAAGTGGGTCGAGGCGATGAAGCCGGTTTGGCAGAAGTTCGAAACCGCCATCGGCAAGGATCTCATCGACGCGGCTGTCGCATCCAACGCGGGCAGCTAGTCCGGGCCTTCTGGTCCCAATACAGGGGATAGAGCGCCGCCATGCTCGCACGCATCGTTGACGGCCTGGAGGAGGGAGTGATCTCCCTCCTCCTCGTCACCATGACCCTCCTTGTGTTCATCGAAGTGGTTCTCCGCTACGGTTTCGGCATCGGTTTCATGTGGGTTCAGGAACTGACCCTCCACATGTCGGCTTGGCTGGTGCTGTTCGGGGCATCCTACGGCGTCAAGGTGGGCTCGCATATCGGGGTCGACGCCATCGTCAGGCTGTTGTCCCCCGGGGCTCGACGCATCGTCACGCTGGTGGCCATCGCGCTCTGTCTTGTCTACTGCGCGGTGTTCATCGACGGGGCCTGGACCTACCTCGCCAAGATGGTCAAGATTGGGATCCATCTCGAAGACATCCCGATCCCGAAGTATGTCGCCCACTCCATTCTGCTGTTCGGATTCGTCCTGCTCGCGATCCGTTTTCTCCAGCTCGGCTGGGCGGTGTTCAAGGGTGACGCGGACGGTTTCCGCCTCGCCGACGAGGCGAAGGAAGCCCTGGACGAGGTCGCGATTTCGGCGGATGAGCAGATTGCCGGGAACTCCAAGCCATGACCACCGCCGCCTTGTTCATCATGCTGTTCGCCTTCATGTTCATGGGCATGCCCATTGCCGTGGCGTTGGGCTTTTCCAGCATCGCCACGATCATGCTGTTCTCCAACGACTCGGTCGCGTCCATCGCGCTCAAGCTGTTCGAGGCGGTGTCCGAGCATTACACCCTTCTCGCCATCCCGTTCTTCATTCTGTCGTCGGCGTTTCTGTCGACGGGTGGCGTCGCCCGCCGGCTGATCCGGTTCGCCATATCGGTGGTCGGTGGCGTCCGCGGCGGCCTGGCCATGGCATCGGTGGTGGCCTGCATGCTGTTCGCCGCCGTGTCGGGCTCGTCGCCGGCCACCGTGGCCGCCATCGGTTCCATCTGCATCGTCGGCATGGTCAAGGCCGGCTATCCGCAGACCATGGCCGCCGGCGTCATCGGCAATGCCGGCACGCTCGGCATTCTCATTCCCCCCAGCATCGTCATGCTGGTGTACTCCGCGGCGACCGAGGTGTCGGCGGCGCGCATGTTCATGGCGGGCTTCATTCCCGGCATCATGATGGGCACCCTGTTGATGGTGGTCATCTATATCGTCGCCCGGTACAAGAACCTGCCCGCCCAGCCGTTCGCCGGCTTCAAGGAAATCTTCGCCTCGGGGTGGAGCGCCACCGGCGGCATCATGCTGATTGTCATCGTGCTCGGCTCCATCTACGGCGGCATCGCCAGCCCGACCGAGGCGGCGGCCGTCTCGGCGGTCTACGCCTTCGGGATCGCGGTCATCGGTTACCGCGACATGGGCCCGCTCAAACACGAGGTATGGCGCCGGCCCGAGGAATCCACGGGCAGCATGATTGTCCGCAATACGTGGCAGATCGCCCTGGCCATCCCGCAATCGGTCGCGGATCCGGAAGTGCGCAGGGTGGTTCGGGACGCCTCCAAGGTGACGATCATGCTGCTGTTCATCATCGCCAACGCGATGCTGTTCGCCCACGTGCTGACGACCGAGCGGATCCCGCATCAGATCACCGAAATCATCGTCCACTGGGGCCTGCCGGCCTGGGGCTTCCTGATCGTCGTCAACATCCTGCTGCTGCTGGCCGGAAACTTCATGGAACCGTCGGCGATCGTGCTGATCATGGCGCCGATCCTGTTCCCCATCGCCATGAAGCTCGGCATCGACCCGATCCACCTTGGCATCATCATGGTCGTGAACATGGAGATCGGGATGATTACGCCGCCGGTTGGACTGAACCTGTTTGTCCTCGCGGGCATCACCGGGCGGAATATCGTGTGGGCCGTGCGCGCGGCCTTTCCGTGGCTGTGCGTGCTTCTGTTCTTCCTGGTGCTGGTTACCTACATCCCGCAGATCTCGCTGTTCCTGCCGGAACTGATCGACAGTATCAAGGGATACCAATGACGTCGGGGGAGCCCGCGAGGGCTCCCCATTCCTCAAAAATAACGAAGAGCTCTCCAATTTCGACGGACGCGGCACCAGCAGCCGATGAAACGAGAGTTCCGGAGGGGGTAAAGATCATGCCGTTTGCCAAGGCGTTTGTCGGCGTTCTCTGTTTCCTCGCTCTATCGATGGTGTCGGCGCGGGCGGACGAGCCGATCCTCATCCGGTTCTCCCACGTGGTCGGAGAGAACACGCCCAAGGGCAAGGGCGCCGAGATGTTCAAACAGCGCGTGGAGGAGCGTCTCGCCGGCAAGGTCAGCGTCGAGATCTATCCGCGTTCCCTCAAATTCAACGATGACGAAGTTTTCACGGCGCTGCTGTTCGGCGACGTGGAAATGGCGGCGCCATCCTTCTCCAAGTTCAGAAGCTACGCCCCGGTCCTGAAGGTTTTCGACCTCCCGTTTCTGTTCACGGACGTGGAGCATCTTCATCGATTTCAACAGAGCAGCATGGGCAAGCAACTTCTCCAGACCATGCTGCCCGTGGGCATCGAGGGGCTGGCCTATTGGGACAACGGCATGCGCGCCATCTCGGCGAACAAACCCCTGACCGTACCGGCCGACGCCAAGGGTCTGGTGATGCGGATAGAGCCGTCCGACGTGATCCAGCAACAATACGCGCGGATCGGCGTGGTCGGTGTTCCCATGCCCTTCAGCCAGGTCTACGACGCCATCAAGCAAGGCGTGGTGGAGGGACAGGAAAACTCCTGGTCCAACATCCATAACCGCCGGATCCAGACCTTGCAGAAGCACTTCACGGAACTCGATCACAGCTTCCAGGGATACATGGTCATCGCCAGCCAGGATTTCTGGGAGGACCTGCCGGACGACATCCGGTCGGAACTGACCGAGATCCTCGCCGAGGTTACGGTCGAGGTCAACCGGATCGCGGCGGAACAAGCCGCGAGCGACCGCCGGAAGGTGGCGGAGAGCGAGGGCGTGGTGATTATCACGCCATCGGAAAAGGACGTGCAGCTGTGGCGTGACGCGATGACACCGGTTTGGAGCCAGTTCGAGCCCGAAATCGGGCAGGTTGTCATCGACGCGGCCGTCGCGGCGGGAACTCCCCGCTAACGGCTACCTTGCACCTCCGGCTTCGCGGCTTGAGCCAACCGGGACCGCCGTTGCGTTCGCGACCCGTTACAGACGGGGATCGGCGCCCGCCGGCGTCTCGTCCGCCTTTTGGGCGGGGGTCAGGAGGGCCGGCGGGCGTTCGGCATCCCGCTCGCTGGCAGGCCGATGCTGCCACCATGATGTCTCGTTGATGGAGAACACGGGCCGGTAATAACCGATGTCGGCGGTTTCGGTCACGCGGCTCGCCTGATTGTCGAGAACCCATGACCGCCCGCCGAAAAAGACCACGAGCACGGCGTGCGCGACGTTCAGTTCCGAATCCCGGACCACGACAACCCGAAGATCGCCCGCGTCCCAGCCAAGCTCCCTCAGCGAGAGGTACTTGGCGATCGCGAAGTCCTCGCAGTCCCCGGCCCGGGACATGAACTCACCCGGCGTGGCCCAATAATCGCTGACCCCCCAGTTCCGCTCGTCGGCCACATAGCGCCGGGCGTTCATGAAAGCGTTGACCGCGACAAGCTGGCTCCACCGGCCGCGCTCCGCCGTGTCCTTCAGAAAGCGGCGCCACTCGTCAAACGGACAATCGTTGAACAGCGATGGTGAGCATTCCCGCCGCCGGTTTTGCTCCATTTCTTGAGAGTAACGTTGGATCACCGCCCGCCATTTCCAGAACGGCCGAAGGTCCCGTGAAGCAACGCCCTGGGTATTCCAAAAACTCCGCTGGGACAGTTCCGCCGCGTCGGCCGAATGCGCATGGGGAACAGCCCCGTACCAGCCGGCCAAAAACATGCCGGCGCACACCGCCATCCCGTGCCGCGACAGTTTTCCCTTTTTCTCACTGCCCATAACACCCTCTCAGAGCGTTACATCCCCCTTCAATACTACTCACGGGCAGGGCGGCTCGCAAGTATTGAAGAAAAGTGAGCGTTCAAAAATACCGGAAAGTTGCTGTATCTAGCGTGGTGGCCGCTCTGTTTATTTTTATTTTTTCAACTTATAATAAGTCATTGCAGCCCTGTTTCTTGGCCGTTTCATCTGATTTTTAGCCATGCGGGCTTCTCGACTCTCACAAAAGTGGCGGCGGCCCGCGAGCCGGGGCCATGACGGGAATTGAATGCGGGCGGTTGTAACCTGAGGCTGTAGAGAAGGTGCCGGAAAGTCGAAGCGTTCGGGCGGCGCGGCCGATGCCGTTGGCGGCGGTCGGCGGCGCCCGCCGGTTCGCCGGCTCAATCGCGGTGGCGCCACCAGAAGGTTTCGTTGATGGAGAAGACCGGCCGGTGGTGGCGAATGCCGTCCGTGTCCACCACGCGGCGGATCTGATTGCCGAAGACGCTCGAGGAATTTGTCACGGACGTCTGCTCGATCCTCGTGACGACGGATGATGATTTTTCGCCAGCCCGCCTGAACCAAATTTTCCAGTCTTTTGTTGCTGTTACAAACTCAGCGTGATACGTTTGGGTGTTATTTGAGTTAGTTTTTGCCACAAATGGGGAGCAATCCATGCGATTTGAGCGCGGGAATAACAAATCGGTGGTCTTGACCCCCATTTTCTCCGCCGTCGTGATCTCTATCGCCGTCATGGGCAGTGTCGCCCACGGAATGGAACCAAAGGCATCACCCCTCGATTTCCCTCAACCCTTGTCTCCCGATTTGCCTTACGACATTGATGTCGAAGCTGATCGCAAGCTTGACCGCGACACCCAGGTGCCGGAAGCTCAGCGCCTGTTCGATATTTTTGCGTGGCAGGCTTTCATCGCTCTCAACTGGCCAGCCAACGCGGACGGAACCCCCGATCGCAAAAAGACAATAGCGGATACCGAGGCGCCGCGGGTCTGGATGAGCTGGCGAACCAATGACAGCATCTATCTTCCCGATGGCGGCGCGCCCGCGCCTTGGGATGCCGTTAAGAAGCTCGCCGACTACGAGTTGGTGCTCTGGCGCTTCTCGAAAATGCTTGATGAGAGCAATTCTCCTCACAATGACCTGCACGAGAGCGTCCAGGCCTTCACCGGACCGCTGGTGGACCAGAACGGAGTTTTTGTCCGTTATCAGTCGCTCGTGAACAAACCGCAGTTCGACTACATCGTCGAAAACGAGCTGTACAATCAGGAAGGCCAGATCGATTTTGTGGCGACGCGGAACACGCAGATCCTGTTCCCGGCGAACGTGACAGGGGCCAATCCGAGACACGGCAGCATGGGGATCAAGCTCGCGTGGAAACAACTGGGGCCCAATGACATCCCGGAGCGCTTCTTTACCCAGGAAGCGGTCGTGGTAAGCACGTCCTACGACGCCGACGGAAAGCCGGTGACGACACGCTCGAGGCAACTGATGGGTTTGGTCGGTATGCACGTCACGGCGTTGACACAGACTGCTCCCAACTGGATCTGGGCGACTTTTGAACACGTGGACAACGTCATCGCCAACGACCTTGAATCGGGGAAAACCCTCGCCGGCAAGGAAGCACGGCTGCGGCCGAACTTTAACAATCCGGACGAGCCGACCAAGCTCGTCAATGTCATGCCGCCAATGAACGCGCCGCCGAATGCCGACGGTAAGTTTACGACCTGGGACGAGAAGAAGACGACGAATCCGGTTCAACTCACCCGGGTCGTCCCCATTCCTCCGGCGACGGCGGCGCTCAACGAATCCGTCCGGTCGCTCCTGAAAGCGGCGGGTTCCGCTTTTCAGTACTACGAACTGATCGGAACGCAGTGGCCCATCCAACCGGGATATCCGGCCTTTCCAGGTGGCGCGGGCAGCGCGCCCGAGAGCATTAAATTCAAGGTGCCCGGTCGGGTCGTCCCAGTTTACCTCGTCAACACGACCATGGAATCCTACTTCCAAGTCGGAGAGCAGGTCGCCGGCCCACTGGAAGAGGACGACAGGCTTCCGCAGGGTTTTTGGGCGGACGACCCGACGGAGAAAGTGACACCCGACCGGACGAAGGTGTTCGGGACAGAAAGCTGCGTCGGTTGCCATTACTCCGCCGGCGCGACGGTCGCTTTCAAGCGCGACGAAAACGGCAAGCTCATCCGCGACGATACCGGTCTCCTCGTGCCGATCTACGGCGAGAACGGCAACTTCGGGCAGACCGGCAACGCACACTATGTTTGGCAGTTGCAACTGAAGGCGCGATCGAAACAGGCGTCGGCCGAACGGTAACGCACGAGGTTGCGTCGGGACCCGTTGATCGGCGCGGCATTGGGCAAAATAAACTAATGCTAATGTAAGGGGAGGGACGGCCGACATGGATATTCCGTTTGTTACGGTTATCGATTTTACCCCGAACGAGGGAAAGTGGACGCCCATCGGGGCGATCGCCTCGGTCAGTAGATCGGGAAACGTGTTCGCTCTTGAACTCGCGGGCGGCGGTCGCAGCATCCAGGTCTCTTTCCTGTCCGACACGTGCTTCCGGGTCCGCTTCAGTCCGGACGTCAATCCGGACTATTCGGTCGAGGGATCGCCCGCCGTCGTCAACCGCGACCTGGGGCCGGTCAATCTCCAGATCGTCGAGGATTCGAGCGCGCGGCTGATCGTCGATACCGGTGTCATGCAGGTTCATATCGACCTGCAGCCCTATCGCATCCGGGTCTATCGCGACGGTCAGCTGATCTCGGCCGACGAACCCAGTTACAATCTCGTTTACATTCCAGGCCACAAGGTTGTCGCAAATTTCAAAACGACACCGGTAAACGCGAAGTACTGCGGCTTTGGCGAGAAAGCGGGAGCAAGCCTTCTCAAAAACCTGCGGACGATGACCCAGTTCAACTACGACAACTTCACGTATACGCAGGCACCGGTTCCACAAGGTCCGGGCCCGCTCAATGTCAGCGAAGCTCTGTATGCATCGATTCCGTTTATGTTGGAGATCAATCCGCGACCTTCGGGCGATTTCGCCGGAGACCCGTATTGTTACGGCCTGTTTTTCGACAACGGCGCCCAATCGTACTTCAATATCGGAACAAACGACTATTCCAACATGGACGGAAAGCTCTACTTCGGGGCTCTGTTCAATGACCTGGATTACTATTTCATGCTCGGCGGCTCGGCGGTCGACGTCCTCGGCCAATACACCACCCTGACCGGGCGCGGTCCGATGCCGCCCAAGTATGTGTTCGGCCTCCATCAGGGTTGCTACGGCTACTACGACCGGGCCCACCTGGAAGCCGCGGCCGATGCCTATCGGTCAAACCGCATCCCGTGCGACGGGCTTCATATCGACGTCGACTTTCAGGACAATTACCGCACCTTCACGCACAGCGAGATGAAGTTCCCGAACGCGGCGGCGATGATGGACGGATTGCACAAGAAGGGTTTCAAGTGTTCGACCAACATCACCCCGCTGATCACGGCCAATACACTCGACGAGAACGGCAAGGATGCGCCCTACACTCAGCGCGACGCCCTGACAAACGCCGGTGTCCTGATCTACGATACCTACGCCGGCGGCGGCCCCGCCAGAGACCTGTTCGTCGGCAAGGTGAATTACGGCGAGAACAACGGGAGCAATCCGTATCCCTATCCGCCGCTCAAGCCCAATTCCCAGGGAATGACTCCTCTTGGTGCGTCCGGATACTATACGGACCTGGGACGCGCCGACGCCCGCGATGTGTGGGGTCGGCAGTACGAGCATCTGATCAAAGATCTCGACATGGACATGATCTGGCAGGACATGATGTGTCCGGCGCTTGACGCGAATAAGTTCGAGTACGGCACGTTCCCGCTGAACCTGATGATCAACAATGACGTCACGTATGTTCCCAACGGGGTTGCCCACAACCTCTATGCATTGTTCATCCTCATGGGCACTTGGCCTGGCCTTGGGAAACTCCGACCGGACCGCCGCAACTTCATCATCGCCCGCGGCGGTTACGCGGGGATGCAGCGGTACGCCGCGCTGTGGACGGGGGATTCGGCGTCGAGTTGGGAGTTCCTTCAAATCAACGTGCCGGAGGTACTCAACATCGGCCTCTCGGGCGTACCGATCTCCGGCTGCGACATTGGCGGCTTCGCCAACGGCAGCGGCAGCGTCGGCGACGTCTATGTCGACCCACAAACCCATGAGGTCAAGGGAGGCATAACCAACTACGAGCTGTTTACCCGCTGGATGCAGGTGGGCTCCTTCCTGCCATGGTACCGAAACCACTACGACGGTTACACCAAAGAGTTTCAGGAGCCCTTCCGGTACGGCGAGCCGGTGCCGACCAACTGCCGGACGTACGTGGAACTGCGCTATCGCATGCTGCAGATCTACTACGATGCGATGTATGAGTGGACGCAGACGGGGATGCCGATCGCCCGCGCGCTGTTCCTCAACGATCCGAACGATCCCGGCGTATACGACCACCTCTCCGATCAGTTCTTCGTGGGCAAGGATATCCTGGTGGCGCCAATCCTGTTTCAGGCGATCACCGCCTCGCCGCCGAGGGATCCCGTGCGCGACATCTACCTGCCGGCTGGCAGCGATTGGTATGGGTTCGCGGACAACCAGGTTAAATTGTCTCCCGCCATCTCCGGCGGCACCACGGTGAGGGGCTACTACGCCGGTCTTGACCTGGTTCCCATCTACATCCGCGCGGGCGCCATCCTGCCGATGCGCTCGCTGGTTGAGCAATATGTTGGAGAACTCGGCAACAACCCGCTGGACATCAACGTCTATCCGGGGCCGGACGACGACTATATGCTGTATCAGGACGACGGAGTGACGACCAAGGCGGAGACGGCGGGAGCCTTCCGCACCACCCGTATCAGTCATCGCGCCGTCACCGGCGGGACAAGCGTGCGGCTGGAACGGCTGGTGGATGGATATACACCGCCAGAGCCTTACTATACCCTCTGGCTTCTGTCCACGGCGCGACCCTCCTCGGTCGCGATCGGCGCGACCGCGCTGCCCGATGCCGGCTCGGAGTCGGGGTTGGCGGCGGCGACCGGCGATGCCTACTTCTGGGACGCGGCACTGGAGACCACCGTGGTCAAGGTCTTCGATACCCGCGCGGACGTGACGGTTACGGTACTGACGTGACAAGAGACGGAGTGAGCGGGCGGCTGACGTTCGTCTGCCGCCAGTCAAAAGACCGCGTCAAGGGAGAGACAAAGAAATGATCGAACGAGCATTTTCGAAGGGTGCCCCGCGGATCACATTCACCAGTGACTTTCACGAATTGCTGTACGGTGATCTTCGGCCCGGCAGGGAACTGACGATCCGCTACGATCCCAAACGGATCGTACCGTCCGGCGAGGACTACCTTTTCGGCGACCCCGATAGTCCCATCGTTGCCCACGCCGCCTTCCGCGAATGCGAGGCACCGGTGTCCAAGACCCTCCTGTCGCCGGTCGGGGTGGTCGAAAATCCGACTACCGACGCCACCGGCAAGGGACACATGCTAACGGCGGATTTTGTCATCCCCGATGATGCCGAGGAGGTCATTCTCTGGTTCTCCCACGCCAGCTCGAAGGCAGGCATGTGCAACGACTCGGATGACGGGCGAAACTTCCGCTTCGGGTTCGTCGCCGAGCAGATCAAGGTGATCTCAACCGACGTGGTCAGCGACCCTCAGACGCCTTACAGCGGGTTTTCCGTCAAGGTCGCCGCGGTGTCCGCCGTGGAGCGGGTGAGTGTTCGGTACAGGGTGATCGGTGACCCCAACTTCGGCAAGAACGAGGTCGACCTCCAAAAGACGGGTGAAACGGATTCGTCGGGTTGGCCGATCTGGGAAATCGCCGGCGTCGCCGTGCCCTACCAGGCGGTCATCCATTTCAAGCTGTTCTATTGGATCGCCGGAACGCGCTACAAGGACGACAACAACAATCAATATTATATCTCGCCCCAGCCAAAGGCCGAGAAAGTTCCGCCGCCGCCGAAGGCGCTTGCCGCCGCCGCCAAAATGTGGACCTAGGCGCGGTCCTCCCCGATCTCCGCGCGGGCGGCCGGTGTGATGTCATCATCGGCCTGGGCGGTTTGGCGCCGTTCGCCGGCTCAATCGCGGTGGCGCCACCAGAAGGTTTCGTTGATGGAGAAGACCGGCCGGTAGTGGCGAATGCCGTCCGTGTCCACCACGCGGCGGATCTGATTGTCGAGCATCCAGGTCTTGCCCCGATGGTACGCCACGAGAACCGCGTGGCCGACCTTCAGGTTCAGGTCCTTGACCGCGACCAGGCGGAGTTCGTCGTCCGTCCAGCCCAGTTTCCTCAACGCCAGGTACTTGGCGATGGCGTAATCCTCGCAATCGCCGAACTTCTCCATGAACTCGCCGAGCGTGGCCCAGTAGTCCTTCACCCCCCAGTTGCGCGGGTCGGTGATGTAGCGGCGGGTGTTCATGTAGTGGTTGACCGCGGCCAACTGGTCCCAGCGGTCGTCGCCCCGGATGCCGTCGAGGAAGTCGGCCAGTTCTTCGTAGTGACAGATGTTGAACAGGCTGGAGACGCAGTTCCGCACCTCCTTGCTGGCCTGCTCCCGCGAATAGCGATCCAGCGCCGATTGCCACTTGCGGAACGGCGTCAGGTTGTCCGAGCGGGTCTCGACGCTGTTGAAGAAGCTGGGACGCGGCCCGTCGCTCGCCGCGATCCCGGACGGGGACAGGAGCAGGACGCCGGCATCCGTGGCCATGGCGGCCAACAACAGCATCGCGGTCGTCCGCCGACGGCGAAACAAGGCGGTCCGCATGGAACCCTCTTTCAGCACGGGGTGAGCCATGCCTGTTTCTCTCATACCGGGATTTATAATCCGCTAACACTCTATCGGTTAGCATGCCCCATCGATCTCCCTCCCGGCCGAAGGCGATGGCGGAACCTGAGAGAACCAATCCGGATGCATGACAACCCACAACCCCCGGCGGCGAGCCGCGCCGACCGCGGCCGCGTCAACGCGATGGTCGCCACCATCGTGGTGCTCCTGACCACGGTCATCGTGCTCGCGGTCATCGTCGCCCACCGCTTCGTGGAAGACGAACGTCAACGCGGGACGCAAGCCTGGCAGACCCGCCTCGGCATCGTCGCCGACAGCCGCGCCGCCGCCGCCAACGAATGGTTCGACCGCAGTTTCGAGACGCTGCGGGACCTCGCCGAAAACGCCTCCCTGCAGCTCTACCTGACCGAACTGGTCCAGGCCGGCGGCGATCGCGGCGCGGTCACCGACGAGCCCGCCCAGGCCGGCTACCTCCGCAACCTGCTGGTGGCCACGGCCAACCAGAGCGGCTTCGTCCCCCCGCCGTCCACCGGCGAGGTGGCGGCGAACATCGAGAAGGTGGGCGTCGCCGGACTGGGGCTTGTGGACGCCGACGGCCAGCCGGTCATCGCGACCTCGGGCATGCCGCCGGTCAACGAACGGGTCCGCGAGGCCGTGGCCACGGCCATGGGCGGCAACCCGGCGGTCATCGACATGCATATCGGCGCCAGCGGCCTGCCGACCATCGGCTTCGTTCTGCCCATCTTCGCGGTTCAGGGCGACACCGCCAAGGGCATCGGCGCCGTCGTCGGGCTGCGGGTGGCCGACCACTCGCTGTTCGACCGCCTGGTCCAGCCGGGCGAGACCACCGAGACCTCCGAGACGTACCTCGTGCGGAAAAACGACGTCACCATCGAGTACCTGTCGCCGCTGGCCGACGGCACGCTGCCGCTGCGCCGCGCCATGGCCAACGACACGCCGGACCTCGCCGCCATCTTCGCCTTCGACAAGCCCGGCGGGTTCGCCGTCAAGCGCAACTACGCCGGCGACGAGGTCCTGGTCACGTCGCGGCCCATCGCCGCCGCGCCCTGGGTGCTGGTGCGGACCATCTCCCGGGACGAGGCCCTCAAGGCCGCCGATACCCGTCTTCGCAACCTGCTCGTCGTGTTCCTTCTGCTCATCGCCACCATCTCCTTCGCGCTGTACGCCGCGTGGCGTCACGGCAGTTCGCTGCGGGTCGCCGAGGCCGTCGAAAAGTACCGGATCACCTCGGAGCGGTTCGAGAACATCACCAAGTTCATGAAGGTGGTCACCAACGGCCAGCCGACCCAGATCGTCGCGGTGACCGGCGACGGCCGCTACACCTTCGCCAACCAGCGCGCGGCGGAATATGCCGGCATCGACGCGGAGGACATGATCGGCAAGACCATGGCCGGCGTGATCGGGCCGACGCGGGCCAAGGTCTACGCCGCCATCAACGAAGCCGTCCTCAAGCGGTTCGCGGAGACCAACGACGCCGACGCCTGCCGGGAGACGAAAATCCACACCTTCCCGGCGGACCCGCCGAACGGGTCCGGATCGAGCCGCGATGTCCGGGTCGTCAAGTCGGAACACATCCCCTTGCGCGGCGACCGCGACTATCCGCCCGCCGTGCTGATGGTGCTCGACGACATCACCGAGCTCGCCCGCGAGCGGCGGAAGAGCGAGAGCATGCTGAACAAGCTGATCGACACGCTGGTCTGCGTCGTCGACCGTCGGGACCCCTTCGCCGCCCATCACTCGCTGCGGGTCGCCGAGGTCTCCAGAAGCGTCGCCGCCGACCTCGGCATGGCGGAAGCGGAGATCAGCACGGTGGACATCGCCGGCCGACTGATGAACCTGGGCAAGATCTATATCCCCGCCGACGTTCTCACCCGCGATTCCGACCTCACCGCCGCCGAACGCGCCCTGATCGCCGCCACCCACGGGGTCAGCGCCGACCTGCTGCGCGACGTGCCGTTCGACCTGCCGGTGGTGGAAACCATCCGCCTCCTGCCCGAATGGTGGGACGGTTCCGGCCCGCTCGGCCTTTGCGGCGAGCAGATCCCGAGGACCGCCCGCGTCCTCGCCGTGGCCAACGCCTTCGTCGCCATGATCAGCGGCCGCGCCTACCGCAAGGCCATGAGTTTCGAGGAGGCGGCGGACATCCTGACCGAGCAGGCCGGCAGCAAGTTCGACCGCCGGGTGGTGGTGGCGCTGATCAACTACGTCGAAAACCGGGGCGGCGGCAGCAGGTGGTCGGACTTCATGAAAACCCGCGACGACTTCCTCCACACCGATCCGGCATGCCGGATCGAAATACCGCCCACGGGTCCGCGGCCGCAAAACGGAACCATCATCTAGAGCGTCCACGAGCCTCTTCGGCAAGCAATCCATGTCCACGTCCCATTGGAATGGCGATACGGAGCGGGAAGCGGGGGGGGGGGGTGTAACGCGTTTTTGCAAAACAACCCCGTGCACCGTAGAAATTCGTAACAGGGGCAGAATCCCGGGCGGTCAGGCGGGGGAGGCTCTTGCACGGACGAGATCGGGGAGGTGCGGTATCACCGGCGCATCGGGCGCGTGGAGGCGGGCGCCGAGGTAGGTCCAGAACGATATGCCGAGTTTCCGGCAGGTTTTCATCAGTCCGAGGAAGGCGTCGCGGCAGTCGCGGCCGGCGTCGGAACGGGTTCCGGCGGAGATCTTGCGCCGCGTGACCTGGCAACGGATGTCGTTCTCCGAACTGTTGGTGTGCAGGGGGATCTCGGGCCGGTCGAGGACGGCAAGCAACGCCTTCTTGTTGGCATGCAGGCGTTGCAGCAGCCTGTCGAGGGTGACGTAGCCGGTGCGGGTGGTGAAGATCCGATCGAAACGTCGTCGCAGAGCGGCTTTGCGCCGTGGCGATGGCTTGCGTTGGTATGCCTTGAGGTCGGCATAGAACGTCCAGACGCGGGCGCGGATGCGCGTCACGGCCCGGCGCTGGCGGTCGTTGAAGGTGTCCAGCTTATGGATCAGACGCTCGGCGTGCACCCAGCACAGCGCGTGGCGGCCGACGTTGAACTGGCCGGCGTCGTCGCTGAGGATGACGGCGTCGTCCAGCAAGCCGTGGTCGACGATGCTGCCCCACAGCGCGCCCTCGGTGGCGATGCGCACCGGATCGCGAGTGACCGCGAGCCCGCTCAAGCCGAGACGGTCGAGATGGGCGGTCCAGGCGGCATCGTCGGCGAAGCGTTTGGTCCGGCAGGCCTTGAGACGGGCGATCAGCGGCCCGGCGAGGTTGCGCTGACGCATGTAGGCGAGCGCGGCGTCGTTGACGACGTAATCCGTGTGCCCGGCGCGCAGCAGGTCGAGGAAGTTCCGCCGGCTCTTCGATGCGGTGGTGGCGAACCAGGCGAAGTGGTCGTTGCCGATCTGGGTGCAGATCGCGTTCGTCCCCTTGTGGCGCGCGCCGGTGTCGTCGACGGTGATCCACGCCGCCGTTTCCAGCCCGGCGCGCAGGACGTCGCGCGCCTCGTCGACGAAGCGCTCTTGGTCGTCGATGAGCTGCCGCACCAACTGGCGCTTCGAGAGGCTCACCCCGAGGTCGTGAAGGTGCGCAAGAAGGCCCGGAACCGTCATCCGACCCTGGTGGTAGAGGACGAGGACGTAACGGCGCAGCTCGCCGCCGACATGGCCGCGCACTCCCGGCGGCAGCGGCGCCACGATCGTCTCCCCGGCCGGCGTCCGCCAGCGCTGACGGCAATAGCGGATCGTCGCCGGCCGAACCACCAGATCCTCGACCACGTAACTCTCGTAGCCCTTAAACCGCGAGCCCGGCGGCGGCGCCATGGTGATTACCCGCTCCTCGGTGATCGCCACCCGCTTGGCGCCCCGGCGGCGGCGGGTCTTGGCGCTTCCTTCCTTCGCCCGCGCATCCGTCGCTGGCTCCATGCCGCTCGGACGGATCTTCGGCCGTCCCTTCAGCCCTTTCAGCCGCGCGATCTCCTCGCGCTGCGTGGCGTTCTCCGCTCTCAACGCGGAAATCTCCTCAAGAAGCTGCAAAACCAACTTCTTGAGGTCGTCAACCCTCATATCGTCAACATCTCGTATCAAAGCCGCCATGCCGGCAGTGAATCACACCCGCCGCCTCGGCCAAACCAAGATCTTGCGTGATCGATCACTTCGAGCCCGACATGTGACTTTCCAAACTCACCACAATGCCCGGGATTTTGCCCCTGTTACAGAAATTCTCCGCAACCTATTGAAATCACTGTCTTTTTAAAAGGCTCGTTGCCACTCCGCAATGACGTAAACCATTGATATAAAAGAAACATTCCGGTACGAGCCCGAAACGGGCCGCTTTCGGGACCGCCGTTTTCCATCGAATCGGCGGGCAAAATCACCCAATAGGCCCCGCCAAACGCGATTTGCGGCGGACTTTCAAGGCGCCGGACAGCGAATGCCGCCAGTCGTCCGGGCCCCCTCCTCCGATCGATGTTACGAGGGACGCGCCGTCACCATTCCACCTGCTCGCGTTCAAGGTCGGGCTCGCCACAATGCTCGAGAATGGCGGCGCGCACGCGGTCGCGAAGCCTCACCGTTGTGTCCCAGGCGGTGCCTTTGGGCTCAGGCGCCACGGGCGGACAGATGGTCACCGCGAGGTTGCTCCGGCGCGGGAACCATGAGCCGTCCCGAAGCATGAAACGTGTTCCCCGAACGGCAATGGGGACGACATCGAGATCCGTCTCAACGGCCGCGGCGAAGGCGCCCATGTGAAAGGGGAGAAGCCCCGGCATCCGACGGAACGTTCCTTCCGGAAAGAACAAGGGCGTGCGGCCCTCCGATGCCGCGCGGCGGATGGCCGCGTAATCGGCTTGCCCCGCGCGCATGTCGAAGCGCCGGACGAACAGCGTGCCGATACGTTCGAGAGGAAGGCGCGTCAGCCAAGAGCCGGCCAGTTCCGCCTTGGCCACGAATGCCGCCGGACGGGGAAGGACCGCGTAGAGGAGGAGGCCGTCAAGGTAGCTCGAATGGTTGGCGCAGAGCACGCAGGGCCCCTCCGGCAGGTTCTCCAAGCCGTCGATCCGCATGGGCGTGCCGGTCACGGCCGCGAGAAATCGCGCGCAGGATCTCAGTGCCCGCCACCGAGTCGCGGCCCCGGGCACGGTCACCGCGACGATCCAGGCGATGGGTGCCACGAGACCCGCCGCCAGCCAGGCGTAACAGGCGAATAGAAACGCGGATGCTTCCGTTCTCCAGTGCCGTGCCCGCGAACCCAAGGCGTTGAGCAGAACCCGGAGAACCTGCCGCCACGGCGGATCGTGCGGCCGCCCGATGCTCTGACTTTCGTAAACCTGCCGGCTGGCGGCGCGCCGGATCTTGCCGCTGGACGTGCGGGGAATGGTGCCCGGAGGCGCGAGCACCACCTCGTCGGGAGGATCGCCCACGTGATCGGCGACAACGGCGTTGATTCGAGCCCTGAGCCGGTCGAGGGCCGCGTCCTGGCGCCGGCGCGTTTCCGCGAGAACGACCAGGCGCTCCGTTCCCGAGGCGGGATCGGCGCAGCCAAACACCGCCACGCCACCGGGCAGAACGCCCTCGAAATCGCCCACGGCCGCCTCGATATCGCTGGGATGGATGTTGCGGCCGGCGCGGATGATGATGTCCTTGCTCCGCCCGCTGATGTAGAGATCGCCCGTGGCCATGTAACCACGATCGCCGGTTTCCAGCCATTCGCCGTCGAACAGCCGGCGCGTGGCCTCGCCGTCGCGACAGTAGCCCTGGGTCGCGGACGGCCCCCGGAACTGAACGCGCCCTTCCCGGCGGTCGGGCAATTCCCGGCTCGCGGAGTCGACGACGCGGATCTGATGCCCGGGTATGGGCTGTCCGCACGCGGGGAAGCGAAGGGGCCGGGGGTCACCGGTTTCCGCCGGAATCGCGGCACCCGTGGACTGGAATGTTTCGCGTTGGATCACGTCCAGGCGGAGGCCGCGCGAGAGGGGCGGAAACGCAAGGCCGACAGAGTTTTCCGCGAGCCCGTAGACCGGCATCACCGCTTCCGGGCGCAGCCCGATGGCGGCAAACCGCTGACAGAACCGCTCGATGGTGTCGGGGTTGACGGGCTCGGCTCCATTGAAGGCGACCCGCCACGAGCCGAGATCGAGACCGGTCCGCTCCTCGTCGGCGATGCGGCGAACGCAGAGCTCGTAGGCGAAGTTCGGGCCACCGGAAATGGTTCCCCCGTAGCGGCTGATGGCCCTCGGCCACCGCGCCGGGCGAGCCAGGAACTGTAGCGGCGACATCAGAACCAGGGGCATCGCCTGATAGAGAGAACCGAGCCACGCCGCGATCAGGCCCATGTCGTGGTAGAGTGGCAGCCAGCTGACGAACACATCGCCGGGCCTGGCGTCGATGGCGCGGGTCATTCCCCGGATATTGGCGAGAAGATTGGCATGGGTCAGCATCACGCCCTTGGGATCGCCGGTGCTGCCCGACGTGTACTGAATGAGGGCCAGATCGTTCGGTTGGGAGACATGCGCGCTGTACCGGCCCTCCTCGGCCAATAGCGTTTCGGGCGTCGCCACGATCGCCAGATCGGGCAAGCCGGCAAGGACGACACGGGTCGCGGCCAGGGTCTCCGGCGTCGTGATCAGTGCCCGCGCCCGGCAGTTGGCGAGGATGCCGAGCAGCCGGCGAAGATGCTCCTCGATGCGGCTTGGATGGGTGGGGGGATAGGCTGGGACCGGCACGCCGCCGGCCAAGAGAACGGCCATGAAACAAAGGCAGTAGTCCCGGCCCGTGGGCAGGATGAGAGAGACGGCGTCTCCCGGCTTCACGCCACGCTTCCGAAGGGCGGCGGCGATGCGTCTCGCGCCGGCGGCCAACGCTCCGTAGGTGAGCGTTTCGCCGTCGCTTTCGTCGGCATAGAACCGGACGTGTAATCGCCGGGGATGGGCGGCCTCGTGCCACCGCAGGACTTCATCGATCGTCTTCGCCTCATGGGGTACGGCCTCGACCGCCTCGATCGTCGCGATCTCCGGGTCTGCCGCCGGGCCGGGCGCCGCCTTGGCTGACGGGCGAAGGGAGGCTTCGAGAACGGCGTCAAGCAGATCCCTGGGGGTTTCGGACTCGGCGAACACCGCTTCGGGAAGCGTCACGTGAAACGCCTCCTCGATCCGCGCCACCAGTTCGGCGCGGCCGAGGCTGTCGAACGCGAGATCGCGGTCCAGCGAACTCTCCAGCGTCACCGGAACATGGCCGACGCTTGGGCGAAGTTCCTCGGCAACCTGGCGAACCGTCGCGATCACCCGCGCCGCCGTGTCGGCGGCCGGCCCGGTCTGGGGACGCGGAGGCTGATTCTTACTCATGGCCCATGGCCCGCACTTCACAAAGCCTGATGGTTATCCAACAGCGCCCTCAACGCAACCTGTCGCGCATAAAAAACACGGATACTGTGCATGACCAACGCATTCGGCGGAATACGCCGCGCTCTTCCGCCTTAAGGGCGATGAGCTCGCTCTGAAGTGGTCCCACATCGTTGGACAGTTTGGCGGCAAAGTTAAGGTGTATTCTGGTTTCTGATCATGCCGCCAAAATTCTGTTTATCACATCGGGGTGCTGCTGTTGAGCCTGTGGGGATGTGGGTAAGCCGTGAGGCTTATCCATCATATCCACGGGCCGCCTGGCTCCGTAGGCCTCGGCCGGCGTTTGGCCGGCAAGCGCCGAATGGGGCCGCTCGGTATTGTAGAAGTCGATCCACTCGCCGATGACCCGTTCGGCCTTGAAGCCGTCGGTCAGTTCGTGCAGGTAGACGGCCTCGTACTTGAGCGACCGCCAGAGGCGCTCGATGAAGATGTTGTCCATGCACCGGCCCCGCCCATCCATGGAGATCGTGATGCCCGCGTTGTTGAGCGTCGCGGTGAAGTCGAGGCTGGTGAACTGGCTGCCCTGATCCGTATTGAAGATCTCCGGCCGGCCGTATCGGGCCAGTGCCTCCCGCAGGGCCTCGACGCAGAACCCGGCATCCAGGGTGTTCGACAACCGCCAGGCGAGCACATGGATAACGTAAAGAAACTTTCGCACTTTCGGATTTGACGGCTCCTTCTAGGATTAGGGAAGGAGTGATGGGATGTCAGACGATCAGAGGGGCGAGCAAATGGGCCAAGTGATCCAGATCGACGAGGCCCGGATCAGGGACCATCTTGGTGAGATGGTGCGGGGGACGGTTGAGGAAGCGCTGAATGCGATGCTCGACGCCGAGGCGGATCGGCTGTGCGGAGCGGCCCGCTATGAACGCAGCGAGAGCCGCCAGGACACCCAGGCTGGCAGCTATGACCGGTCTCTGCATACGAAGGCCGGCGAGGTTAAGCTGAAGGTTCCGAAGCTACGCCGTCAGACGTTCGAGACGGCGATCATCGAGCGCTACCGGCGCCGCGAGAGTTCGGTCGAAGAGGCCCTGATCGAGATGTACCTGGCTGGTGTCTCTGTGCGCCGGGTCGAGGATATCACCGAGGCTTTGTGGGGCACGCGGGTGTCACCGGGGACGGTGTCGAATCTCAACAAGAAGATCTCCGCCAAGATTGAGGAATGGCGCCACCGGCCGATCGAGGGCAAGCAGCCGTACCTGTACCTGGACGGGATCGTCATGAAGCGGACCTGGGCGGGCGAGGTGCGCAACGTCTCGTTGTTGGTAGCCAGCGCGGTCAATTCAGAAGGCTACCGGGAGATTTTGGGGATCTGCGAGGGCGCCAAGGAGGACAAGTCGGGCTGGTCGGCGTTCCTGCGCCACTTGGTGGACCGGGGGCTGTCGGGTGTGCGGCTGATCATCTCGGACGCCTGCCGGGGCCTTGTCGAGAGCATCGCGGACTACCTGCCCGACGCCCTCTGGCAGCGCTGCATGGTTCACTTCTACCGTAATGTCTTCAGCCATGTGCCCTCGACCAAGGTCCGCGAGGTCGCCCACATGCTGAAGGCCATCCATGCCCAGGAGAGCCGCACGGCGGCCGAGGAGAAGGCCGAAGCCGTGATCGCCGAGCTGCGCCGCCAGAAGATGACCCGGGCGGCGGAACTGGTCGCGGACAGCATCGGCGAAACGCTGAACGTCTGCGCTTTCCCGGACAGCCACTGGATCAAGATCCGGACGAACAATCCGTTGGAGCGCATCATGAAGGAAATCCGGCGCCGGACGAGGGTTGTCGGCGCCTTTCCCGACGGGCGGAGTTGCCTCAATCTGGCCGCGGCCAGATTGAGGCACATCGCGGGAACCCAATGGTCCACCCGCAGGTAGATGAACATGGACCCGCTCTACGCGGAGCAAACCTCAACCAGCGGAGCCGTCGCGTGAGGAATGTGCGGAAGATTCTGGACACTACCCCGGGGTCGGCGTTGGCCTGTTAAGCATCGACGACCTGCAGCTTCGGCTTTCTGGGGTGCGTCACCACGGCCATGTAATTGATGGACGCACCGTTGCCGATACGAAAGAAGCCGGTCCAGAGAACACAGCCACGGCCACTGAGCTTTTCCTCGAGTTCGCTTGACCGAATGAATTGATTCCAGTCAAGGGTTCCCCAAGGCAGCAAACGCAAAATGTATTAAACGGCAATCTTTGCGAGCAGCAATGATTTGACCGTGTGGTTGAGCGTGGCCCCGATCGTGAACCCGCCCAAATTCATCAACCGCCACCGGGATTCGACGAACCCGTCCGCGTTCGCCGCGTGCTCCATGACCCATGCATCGGCGGCGTTCGCGCTCCCCGGCGACCTCGCGCGGGTCTTCCGATGAATCGCCGAGGGCCAGTTTAAAACCGTGTATCATGATCGCCGCGCGGGCCCGGACGGCCGGAAGCGGCATGACGGAAGTTCGATGATGACTCACTTTTCTCGGATGAACGGGCGACGGCCACGCGGGCCACGATGCGATGACGATGCTTCCGTCGACCCGTCCCGCTTTCGCGCGCTTCGGCTGGCGGCTCTGTTCGCCGCTTTGTGCGCGACGGCCGCCGCGCCGCGGGGCGAGGCGCGATCCGACGACGACCTCCAGAGAGGCCGCTATCTCGTCACGACCATCCTGGCGTGCGGCAATTGTCATACGCCCAAGGATGAACTCGGGCGACCCCGCGCCGACATGGAACTTGCCGGCGGCGGCCTCTCCTTCGAAACGCCGCATTTCGCCGGGACCGCCCCGAACATCACCCCCGATCGCGAGACCGGTATCGGCGAGTGGAGCGCCGAGGACATCAAGCGGGCCATCACCATGGGTCTCCGCCCGGATCATGGCCGGCTCCCCGGCGTGCCGCTGGCGGCGATCATGTGGGTAAATTTTTACAAGGCGCTGACGCCGCGCGATCTCGACGCGGTCGTCGCCTATCTCCGGTCGCTACCGCCGGTCCGCCGTGAAGCCGCCCTCCCGGACTACAGGAGCGCGCCCGCGCGCGACACCTATCCGGATGCCGAGCGCGGGTTCGACGAGAGCCAGTTCTCCGATCCGGTCAAGCGGGGAGCCTATCTGGTGACCATCGGACACTGCCTGGAGTGCCATACGCCGATGGTCGACGGCAGGACCGACTACGAGGGGTCGCTGGGGCGGGGCGGCAAAAAGTTCGGTCCCGCGCTGGTCAAGGGATTCCCCGAAACCTGGCGGGGTTCGATCTCGCCGAACATCACCTCGCATCCGGTGTCGGGGATCGGCGACTGGACCGACGACGAGATCAAGCGCGCCATCGCCCATGGCGTGTCGCGAGACGGAACCCGTCTCGGACCTCCCATGGGTTTCGCCTGGTATGCCGGCCTGACCGACCCCGACCTCGCCGCCATCGTCGCCTACCTCCGCACCCTGCCGCCGCGCCCTTAAGCCCATCTTTTCCTTTTTGGGACCGCCCGGGGGAAAAAGGGACTCCACCGACGCCGGGTGCTCGGGCGGCGTTGGCGGTCGGCAAGATGTGGGCGTATTTTTGCCTATTTTTGGCGACGCCGAGGCGAAAGCATCGTGGTGGCGGTGATGTTTAAGATTGTGGCCTCCCCGGCTTCGGTGAGACGTCCCGGCTGTAAGTGCGTGCCTATGATGATCGGTCGAGCGCTTCCGCCCGTATGGTAACTGAACGCGATTCAACCATTCAGGCCATTGTCGCTGCCCATGGACACTCAGCCCCGTGCGCCAGGATCTGTAACGATGTACTTCGACGGCGACTGTGCCGTTTGTTCGAGGGAAGTGGGGATGTACCGCAAGCTCGATAGGGATGGCGGGATCGTATGGTACGACGTGAGCTCGGACACTGGTGACCTGGTTGACGGCCGGGTAAGTCGGTCGGACGCGCTCTCGGGTCTCCACGCCCGCCTCCCCGATGGTCGATTGGTCACCGGGGTCGATGCGTTCGTCGCGGTTTGGGAGCGTCTGCCCGGGTTCGAGATGGCCGCCCGCGTCGCCCGTTGGCGGCCCGCGCGGTGGATGCTGGAGACCGGATACGGCTGGTATGCGCCGCGCCGCAAGAGACTGGCGCGCTTTCTGGAGCCGAGGCCAGAGCCAACATCGCGGCGGAACGACGAAACATCCTGGCGCGATCCGGGGAAGACCAAGCCATGATCCGGCCCAGACCCGTTCGGCCGAAACCAGGCCAGGAGAGCGTTTGGGACTATCCGCGCCCGCCGCGCCTCGAGGCCGTGACCAGAAGGCTTCGCGTGGTTTTCAACGGCGTCACCGTCGCCGATACCGAGCGTGGCCACCGCGTGCTCGAAACCAGCCATCCGCCGGTCTACTATTTCCCTCCGGACGACGTTCGCATGGAGTACCTGAGCGGCGCCGGAGGCGGATCGTTTTGCGAGTGGAAGGGGCGCGCCGGCTACTTCGACATCGACGTGAGCGGAAAGCGGGCGCCCGGCGCGGCGTGGTGCTATCCGAGCCCGACACCGGGCTTTGCCGCGATCCGGGATCATGTGGCGTTCTATTGCCATGCGATGGACGCCTGTTTCGTGGGCGTGGAACAGGCCCGGCCGCAACCCGGCAATTTCTATGGCGGCTGGATCACCGACGATATCGCCGGACCATTCAAGGGAGAGCCGGGCACGGCCGGCTGGTAGCGGGCGACGTAAACCTCAGAACGGGATTTCGGCGCCATCCCAGGCAAAAAGCTTGCCCGATTGCTCCGGATCAACACCGTCAATCACTGAAAGCAGATGGTTTGCGGCGACATCCGGGGAAAACAGCTTTCCATCCGGGACATTGCCCTGGAACGGTTTCGACAGGCGGCTGTCCACGGTGCCCGGGTGAAGGGCGATGCAGAGCGCGTCCCGGTTGGACCGTTTCAGTTCGATCGACAGGGTCCTGATCAGCATGTTGAGCGCGGCCTTGGAGGCGCGGTAGGCGTACCATCCGCCGAGGCGGTTGTCCGATATGCTGCCGACGCGCGCCGAAAGAACGGCGAAAGCGGACTTTCGCCGGCGCGCGAGCAACGGCAGGAAATGCTTCGCCACCAGCGCGGGACCCACGGTGTTGATCCGGAACGCCTTCGCCAGGGCGGCCGCGTTCAATGAACGCCATGTCTTTTCAGGGTTGAAATCCTCGCCATCGTGCAGGATTCCGGTGGCCACGATGACGAGGTTCAGGGCGCCGCCACCGTCGCGGATTCGCTCCGCCGCCGCCGCGATGCTGTCTTCGCGCTCGATATCGACGGCTAGCCAGGCGAATTTCGAACCCTCCAGACCGGGATCTTCACGCGACAGCGCGAAAACACGCGAGACCGTGTCGTGCCCGCCCAAATTCTCGCAGAACGCGCGACCGATACTACCGCCGGCGCCGACGACCGCCACATTTAGATCGGCGCCGAAGGACTCGAACTTCAACGGTTGCGCCCGTGTTGTCACTGCCATCGGTTTCTGGCTCCAATCACTCCTCGGGTTCCCCGGACGACCATCCGCCATCGCTTATGACACAGGCGCCGGGGCCGAATATCCCATTGTCGCGGCCATCCAGGTCGTTGCACTTGCCGCAAATGCGATTGCTGTGCACCGGCAGGTCGCTCTTGAACATCTGTCCGCAAGAAAGGCAGCGTCTCGCGATCAGGGGGAATGAGGACCGATCCACCGTTCTTGAGCGATAATGCCCTCGGGGAGAAGTATGGCGCTGCCCGCTTTCACTTTTCGATTTCTGTCCCATGACCGTAGCCGCGTCCGCGACTATCCCAATCCAGTCGGCGGCGCGAAGGTCGCGCGTGCTGACTTTTATTGTTTACGGTCCCGCCAAAGCGATGTTTTCAATCACCCTTTCATACGCGACGGACAGCCGGACGGATTGGAAAAAACGACTTGTTTTCAGGCAGAAAACGAAGAGGGAGGGCCGCCACCGGCGGGTGGCCGGCGGCGCGGTCGTCGGTCAGGCGCGGAGCCGGGTCAGCTCGCGTACTCGATGCCTTTTTCGTCGAGGAACTGCTGCAATTCGCCGGTGCCGTACATTTCGCGGATTATATCGCATCCACCGACGAACTCGCCCTTGACGTAGAGTTGCGAAATCGTCGGCCAGTTGGCGAATTGCTTGATGCCCTCCCGCAGGGACGGGTCGGTCAGCACATCGACGCCCTTGAATTTGATGCCGAGATTGGTCAGCGCCTGAACCACCGCCGCCGAAAACCCGCACTGGGGAAACATCGGCGTTCCCTTCATATACAGGACGACAGGGGTTTCCTCGATTTCGCGCCGGATCCGTTCGAAAACGGGATTTTCAGACATTTGCGTTTCCTTTCATCTTTCCGTTCGTCAGCCTTCGCCGGGCACGCCCGTCTGCAGCGCCAGCGCATGCAGTTCATTTCCCATTCGGCCGCGCAAGGCCTGATAGACGATCTGGTGCTGCTGCACCCTGGTCTTTCCCTTGAATGTCGCCGATATCACGGTCGCGGCGTAATGATCGCCGTCGCCGCGCAGATCCTCGAGCTTCACATCGGCGTCGGGAATGGCCTCTCGGATCATTCGCTCGATCTCGCCACCATCCATCGCCATGACTGTTATCCCTGCCCTTCCGCGCCGCCCGATTGCCCGGCCATGTAGCCCGGCAGCCAGCCTTCATGCAAATCACGAAGCTCGTCCAGGGATATGGAATGCGACGGGTTCACAGTCAACCGCCGACCTCCCGCGACCCCGATCCGCCGAAGCGCGACGTTCGCGGATGCCGCGCGGCGCGCGACCGGCTCGAATTGCGATTCGGGGATCGAAAGAACGTATCGCCCCTGGTCCTCGCCGAACAGCCATGCGTGCGCGTGCCCGCCGGCGTCCGGCGTTCGCGGCGGCTCGAGCGTGACGCCCAGGTCTCCCGCCAGCGCCATTTCCGCCACGGCAACCAGCATGCCGCCGTCCGAGACGTCCTGACACGTCACGACCGATCCATCCGCGATGAGGTCGCGCACGAAATCACCGTTGCGTTTCTCCAACTCGAGGTCGACCGGCGGTGGCGCTCCGTCCTCCCGTCCCTCGATCTCGCGCAGGTAAAGGGACTGCCCCAGCCATCCGCCATGGCCGTCGGTGGCGTCACCGACGAGAACAAGAACCTCTCCCTCCGCCTTGAGGGCGACGGACGCCATGCGCTCCACGTCGGCGATCAGGCCGACGCCGCCGATGGCCGGTGTCGGCGGAATCGCGACGCCGTTTGTCTCATTGTAGAAGGACACGTTCCCCGACACCACCGGGAACACCAGGGCCTCGCACGCCTCGCCCATGCCGGTGATGCAGCCCGCGAACTGGCCCATGATTTCGGGTTTTTGGGGATTGCCGAAGTTCAGGCAATCCGTGATCGCCAGTGGCTGGGCGCCGACGGCCGTGAGGTTGCGCCATGCTTCGGCGACGGCCTGGCGTCCACCCTGAAGCGGATCGGAAAAGCAGTAGCGCGGCGTGCAGTCGCAGGTTACGGCAAGGCCCTTTTGGGTGTCGTGAACGCGAACCACCCCGGCGCTGCCTCCCGGGCGTTGCACGGTATCGGCCATGACCATGTGGTCGTACTGCTCCCACACCCAGCGTTTGCTCGCCAGGTCCGGACAGGACATCAACCGCCGCAACGCCGCCATGACATCGGTGCACGGGGGAACGTCCGCCGCCGAGACCGCCGGCGACGCCGGCGTGGGTATCCAGGGACGATCGTATTCCGGGGAAGACGCCACGAGCGGGTCGATCGGCAGGTCCGCGACGATCTCTCCTTGGTGGCGGAGAACCATGTGGCGGGTATCGGTGGTGCGGCCGACGATCGCGAAATCGAGCTCCCACTTCTCGAAGATCGCGCGAGCCTCCGCCTCCCGTCCGGGCTTCAGCACCATCAGCATGCGCTCCTGGCTCTCCGAGAGCATGATCTCGTAGGCGGTCATGCCCTGTTCCCGGATGGGAACCCGGTCGAGATCGAATTCCACGCCGAGGCCTCCTTTCGAGGCCATCTCGAAGGACGACGACGTCAGACCGGCGGCGCCCATGTCCTGGATCGCGATGATCGCGTCCGTCGCCATCAACTCCAGGCACGCCTCGATCAGCAGTTTCTCGGTGAATGGATCGCCGACCTGGACGGTGGGCCGTTTCTCTTCCGAGTCGTCGCTGAATTCGGCCGACGCCATGGTCGCGCCGTGGATGCCGTCGCGTCCCGTTTTCGAGCCCACGTAAACGATCGGATTGCCGATGCCCGCCGCCGCCGAAAAGAAGATCTTTCCCGATTGGGCGACCCCGACGGTCATGGCATTGACGAGGATGTTGCCGTCGTAACCGCCGTGGAAAGCGCATTCGCCGGCGACGGTCGGCACGCCCACGCAGTTGCCGTAGCCGCCGATGCCGCCCACCACCCCGGCGATGAGGTGGCGCATCTTGGGGTGATCCGGGTTGCCGAACCGGAGCGCGTTGAGGTTGGCGACCGGACGGGCGCCCATGGTGAAGACGTCGCGCAGGATACCGCCCACGCCCGTGGCCGCGCCCTGGTACGGCTCGATGTACGAAGGATGGTTGTGGCTTTCCATCTTGAAGATCGCGACCTGTCCGTCGCCGATATCCACCACGCCGGCGTTCTCTCCCGGACCGCAGACCACGCACGGCGCGCTCGTCGGCAGTTTCCGTAGCCACGTCTTGGAGGACTTGTAGGAGCAGTGCTCGCTCCACATGACCGAGAAAATACCAAGCTCGGTGATGTTGGGCGGACGTCCCAGGATCTCGAGGATTTTGGCGTATTCTTCCGGCGTCAACCCGTGCTGGGCGACCGTATCCGCGGTGATATCTGTCATGGTCTAGCGGAGCGCCTCCAACAGGCCGTCGAACATGGGCCGTCCATCCGTCCCCCCCAACAGCGGCTCGGCCAGCCTTTCCGGGTGCGGCATCATTCCGAGGACATTGCCGTTTTCATTGAGGATGCCCGCGATATTGTCCCGGGAGCCGTTGGGATTAAACCGGTCGTCCACATCGCCCCCGGCACCGCAATAGCGAAAGACGATACGGCCGCTGTCCTTCAGCTTCCGAAGCGTCTCTTCGTCGGCGAAGTAGTTGCCCTCGTTGTGCGCCACCGGGATCCGCAGAACCTGTCCCGGCGCGTAGTTATGGGTGAATACCGTGCCGTTGTTCTCGACCTTCAGATAGACGTCCCTGCAGATGAACCGAAGATCGGCGTTTCGCATCAGCACGCCCGGCAGCAGGCCCGCTTCGGTCAGGATCTGAAAGCCGTTGCAGATGCCGAGGACGGCCGTACCTCCCACCGCGCGCGCTTTCACCTCGCGCATGATGGGAGAATGCGCGGCCATGGCGCCGGCGCGCAAATAGTCGCCGTAGGAAAAGCCGCCCGGAACGACGATGAGGTCCAGCGGCGGCAGCGCCGTCTCCCGGTGCCAGATCATGAGAGGGGGCTTGCCGGCGGCGTGCGTCAGCGCGACCGCGACGTCGCGGTCGCAGTTGGAGCCGGGAAAGACGATAACGGCACTTTTCATTTCCGGGACAACGGCCTTTTAAGAGTGCGGGAAAAAGGAGAACTCGGCGGCGGGACCCGGCGACCGGCATACCGCGCCACGCGCTAGTCCACGATGTTTATAGAATAGTTTTCGATGACCGTATTGGCGAGCAACTGCCGGCACATGGCGTCGATGCGTTCATGCGCTTTCCGTGAATTGGTTTCGACAAGGTCGATTTCGATGAACTTGCCCTTGCGGATTTCGTTGATCCCCGCGAACCCCAGGGCTTCAAGGGCGTGCTGAACCGCCTTGCCTTCCGGATCCAGAACCCCGTTCTTCAGCGTCACGTGAACCTTGGCTTTCACGACTGCATCGTTCCTTCCTTGCCTTATTGCATCACGTCCGGGCCCTGGATATCCGTCGGGCCGCTTTCCGGAAGAATTCCCAGGCGGCGGGCAACCTCCTGATAGGCATCCGTGATCTTGCTGAGGTCCTCGCGGAAACGCTCCGTATCCAGACGCTCGTTGTTCCTGATATCCCAGAGGCGCGTGGAATCGGGGCTGATTTCGTCGGCGAGCACGATGCGCATCTGATCGTCGTCCCACAACCGGCCGAACTCCACCTTGAGGTCCATCAACCGGATGCCGATGCCGAGAAACAGACCGCTCAGGAAGTCGTTGACCCGCAACGACAGGGACATGGTCTCGTCCAGATCCTGAGGCGTCGCCCATCCGAACGCCGTGATGTGCTCCTCCGACACCATCGGATGGTTCAATTCCTCGGATTTGTAATAGTACTCCACGATGGAACGCGGCAACGGCGTCCCCTCGGCCATGCCGAAACGCTTGGCGAAGGACCCGGCCGCGACATTGCGCACGGCCACCTGAACGGGGATGATCTCCACCTCCCGGACGAGTTGCTCGCGCATGTTCAGCCGGCGGACGAAGTGCGTCGGTATGCCGATTTCGGCCAGCCTGACCATGAGGTATTCGGAGATCCGGTTGTTGAGGACGCCCTTGCCGGTAATCACGCCTCTCTTCTGGACGCTGAACGCGCTGGAGTTGTCCTTGAAGTATTGCACAAGGGTCCCGGGTTCCGGTCCTTCGAACAGGATTTTGGCCGTGCCTTCAAAAATCTGTCTGCGTCGGGCCATTTGGATAAACCGCGTTTGGACGGCGCGCCAGTTGCGCGGCCGTTGAGCGCATTGGGTATAGCAAGTGTATGACGGCAAAACAATGATACCGGTTTGCCGGCCTGGATGCCGGCCGGTTTGGCGGGCGGTTACAGGGCGACCGGATCGTAGGCGGTCTCACCCGGCCGGCCGAACGAAAACAGCCATACGGGTTTGCCGCTTTGTTGCGTCCGGGGGCCGTTCCCCGCGGGCAACGCGATCAGGGACGACGACACCGTCTCGAACCCGTGATCGGTGACCACGCACATGGCGCCTCCGGGACCGGCGTCGGGATCGTGCTCCCGGCTCGCCAGGATCCCGGTCCACGCCGACCAGTCGCCCGTCACCGGGTCCGGCTCCGCCGCCGCCCTGAACCGCCCGAGATAGCGCCGCGTGCGGGGCGAGGAGGTATCGTTGAGGTCATACGCGGTCACCATCGACAATCCCGGCGGGATTTCGCCGGTTTCGATCACGTTGGCGCCACCCTCGCCTTCCCCGACCCGCCGGCACCGTACCCAGTAGGCATCGCGGTTGTCGGCGACGATCATGTTGAACGGCCGATAAGCGTTTGCATCGAGCGTGCCGAGAGCCGCGATGGCGAGGCGCGCGCTTTTCTCGTCCAGTGCGCGCAGCGGTAACTCGCCCCTGCTTCTCGATCCCGGCAGGGGGCCGAGGGTGTTCAAGCGGTTGAGGACCCCGGCCGCCACGCGGTCGTCGTTGAGGCCGAGCCAAGTCCCTCCCGCGAGCTCGTCCAATCCGGCGACGACACCGGGGTGGGCGGGCCAATGCCGGGCCGGGGGCCTGCACCGCCGGCTGACCATCTCGTCGCGGTTGGCCGCCAGCAGCAGCGGCCAGTCCGTATCGGGGCGGCGTAGAACAACGATCGTACACATTGCCGGTCTCAAGAACTCCGGCGCGGTATCTCCGGCGCCGCCATCGCGACGCGGTTCGTCTTTCCGTTGCGATCCCGATATCATCACCGTAAGTTTCAGGATGCAACCGCTCGCGGAGGAATATCATGTCCGACATGCTTCGTGAAATCGAGAAGGGACACGAAGCCAGATACAAGCTCGACGAGGAGTTGCGGTTCAAGGCGCGGTGCCGGCGCGCCAAGCTATTCGGTCTGTGGGCCGCCGAGCGCATGGGGCTCGCCGATGCCGAGGCGCGGGAATACGCGAAGAGCATGGTCCGTCTCGACATCGACCAGCCGGGGACCGACGCCGCCGTCCAGACGGCGATCGCCGATTTTCGCCGGCGGGACGTGACCGTGACCGAGCAGGAGGCGGTCGCCGCCTTCGACCGGTATCTTGCCGAGGCGCTGGAGCAGTTGGCCGGGGAGTTTCCGACGGCTCTCGACACCGATCACGGACGGGTCGGCGACTGAACGGATCCACGCGCGCGGCCGCCGGCGCCCCCCTTTCCGCCGCATTGACCGTACACGTGCGGCGGGGGGGGGGTAAAAGCAAAAAGTGAAAAACAACCCCATGCACAGTAGATTTCGGGTCGAAAAAGCCTCGCGGAGGCGCGATCGCGAGCCCTTTCCGCGGCCGCTTTTGGTCGTTGAGGTATTTGGGATGTGTGGGCGGGGGCCGGATTCAGCCGTCGCCGAAGACCCGGGAGAAGACCGTATCCACGTGCTTGGTGTGGTAGCCGAGGTCGAACAAATCCTCCAGCGACGCCGCGTCGATGTGCTTGGAGACGTCCGGATCCGCCTTGAGTTCGCCGAGAAAGCTTTTGCCCACTTCCCACGCCTTCATCGCGTTCCGTTGCACGGCCTGATAGGCGTCCTCGCGGCTCATGCCCGCCTGGGTCAACGCAAGCAAGACCCGCTGGGAAAAGATGAGGCCGCGCAAGCCCTCGAGATTGCGTTGCATCGCTTCCGGATAGACCACGAGCTTGTCCACGACACCGGCAAGGCGGGCGAGCGCGAAGTCGAGCGTCACCGTCGCGTCGGGTCCGATGACCCGTTCCACCGAGGAGTGAGTGATGTCGCGTTCGTGCCACAGCGCGACGTTCTCGAGGGCCGCCAGGGAGTTGGACCGGATCACACGGGCCAGGCCCGCGATCTGTTCGGCGGTGATCGGGTTGCGCTTGTGCGGCATGGCGCTGGGACCCTTTCTGCTTGGCGCTGAAGAACTCCTCCGCTTCCAGGATCTCGGTGCGTTGAAGGTTGCGGATCTCGGTGGCGAATTTTTCCAGCGAGGCGGCGATGGTCGCGAGCGTGGTCATGAAGAAAGCGTGGCGGTCGCGCTGAAGGATCTGGGTGCTGACCGGCGCCACCTCAAGTCCGAGTTTGCCCAGCGCGGCTTCCTCGAGTTCGGGATGACAGGTGCGCGCAGGTCCCCACCGCGCCGCTGACCTGTCCGACCGCGATGTGATTGCGAGCCAAGTCCAGGCGCTCCAGAGCGCGGAAGAGTTCGACATACCAAACCGCCAGTTTGAGTCCGAACGTGGTGGGTTCGGCGTGGATTCCGTGAGAACGCCCCATGCAGGGGGTGTACTTGTGGGCCCGCGCCTGTTGGGCGATGGCTTCCCGGAGTTGGAAGAGTCCTTGTCGGATGAGATCGGTGGCCTCGACCAGGTTGATGGCCAGCGAGGTGTCGAGCACATCGCTCGAGGTCATGCCGACATGAATATGACGGGAAGCGGGGCCGACATTTTCGGCCACCGCAGTCAGGAAGGCGATGACGTCGTGTTTGACGTCCTCTTCGATTTCGTCGATGCGGGCGATCTCGAAGTTTCCCCCGCTCCCACACCGCGCGCGCCGCCTCCCTCGGGATGACCCCGAGGTCCGCCTGGGCGTCGCAGGCGTGAGCCTCGATTTCCAACCAGATGCGGAACCGCGTCTCGGGCTCCCAGATGGCGGTCATTTCGGGGCGGCTGTATCGGGGGAATCGTGAACCTCAAGGAGCGTCAAGACGGTGCGCGGTGGGGCGGGGCCGTGGAGAATTTCGCGGGCCAGGGCGGTTTCCGCCGATGGAATAAGCGGATGTGATATAAAGACCCACGGCTCCGCGCAACAAGGGAAATCCCGTGGACACCGAACCGCCGCGACGCCGGGGCGAGGCCGCCGGAACGAAATCTGCCCGCCATTCCCCTGCTGGACACGAGGGGGAAGGGACCCGCCGCGCTCGTGTACATGGCGCCCGAACGGGTGGCGGCGATCATCGCCCATGGGCGCCGGAGCTATGGCGGCCTGGCTCTGAGACTCGGGGATCGCGCCACGTGGCGGTGGCTGACCCGCGTGGGCAACCCCTACCGGGACGATATCGCGGCCGTCGCGCGACGGCTGGGCATGCCGGGCGCCTTTCTGTTGAACCTGTCCTACGAATGGACATGCACCGCCGGGATCGGACCGGACCCGGGCGGTCCGGGAAACCGGATGCTGCGAACCCTCGATTGGCCGCTGAAGGGCCTCGGCGGCAACGTGGTGGTCGCCTGTCAGGATGGCGGCGCGGGAACCTACTATAATGTAACCTGGCCGGGGTTCGTCGGCGTGTTCACCGCCATGGCGCCGTCGCAATTCAGCGCCGCCATCAATCAGCCGCCGATGAAGGCGGTCACGCGGTCGTGCTGGTTCGATTGGGCGATCGCCCGGACCGGGATGTGGCGGAAATCCGGGTTACCGCCCGCGCACTTGCTGAGAAAGGCGTTTGATGAATGCCGGTCGTATGCCGACGCGCGGCGGATGCTGCGCGAAGCGCCGGTCTGCGCGCCCGCGTTCTTCACGCTGAGCGGCGACGAAAACGGCGCGGGGTGCG
>CAVPAM010000002.1:0-266067 GCA_963701445.1 uncultured Alphaproteobacteria bacterium | reverse complement strand
CGGCGATGCCGAGGGCTTCCAACACCGCTCCGGAGGTCTCGCCGCCGGCGACGATCAGCCGGGTGAACCCGTCGCGGGCCAGCGCGGCGGCGACGGCGGCGAGCGTGGTTTCCACGAGGGTTCCGGCGGCGTCGTGGCCGAGTTCGGCCTGGACCTTCGCGACGGCATCGGGGGCGGCGCTGGAATAGACGAGCACGGGGCCGGCTGCTGTCCCGGCTCCGCGCCCATTCGGCGATACGGGCCGGGGTGAGCGCGCCGGACGCCAGCGCCAGCGGGTCCACCTCCAGGCTCGGCATGCCGGCGGCTTCGGCGGCGGCGACCTGGGCGCGGGTGGCCGCCGAGCAACTGCCGGCGAGGATGGCCGCGCGTCCCTCGGGGAGCGGCGAAACGGGGGGCCGGACCGGTGGTGGCCAGCAGTCCCTGGCGGCGGAAATTGCCGGGCAGCCCCATGGCCACCCCGGAGGCGCCGGTGATCAGCGGCAGGCCGGCGGCGGCGGCGCCGATGTCGCGAAGGTGGCGTTCGGTGAGGGCGTCGACGATGGCGATGCGCGTGCCCGCCGCCCGGGCGGCGTCGAAGGCCCGGGCGATGGCCTCCGGTCCCCGGTCCACCTCGTCGTGCGCGATCAGGCCGATGGGCAGGCGGGTCTGGCGCTGGAGCACGCGCACCAGGTTGGGGTCCCGCATGGGCGTCAGCGGATGATCCTTGAGCGGGCTCTCCGAGAGGAGCCGGTCGCCGACGAACAGGTGACCCCGGTAGACGGTCCGGCCGTCGGCGGGAAAGGCGGGGCAGGCGATGGTGAAGGCGTTGCCGGTGCGCAGCAGCAGGGCCTCGGCGACGGGGCCGATGTTGCCGGCGTCGGTGGAATTGAAGGTGGAGCAGTACTTGAACAACAGTTGCCGGGCGCCGGCGCCGAGCAGCGCGTTGGCGCTGTCCATGGCCTGGGTGATGGCCCGCGACTTCGGAGCGGTGCGGGACTTGAGCGCCACCACGACAGCGTCGGCGGCGGGCAGGGAGGCGGCGTCGGCGGGAACCCCGATCACCTGGACCGTGCGCATGCCGCCGCGCGCCAGTGTCGCCGCGAGGTCGGTGGCGCCGGTGAGGTCGTCGGCGATGCAGCCCAGCAGTATGGCCATGCGCGCTCCTTTCCCCCGGTCGACGGATTTACGGTGTCTTGGCGACGATGTCGACGATCGACCGGGCGACGTCCCGGGTGCCGTGCGGTCCGCCGAACTCCACGGGGTCGACGCGGCCGGACGCGAACCCCTCGGAAACCGCGGCGTCGAGCACCCGGGCGGCGGTGGTCAGGGCGTCCACCCGGTGGCTGTCGCCGAGCCACTCCAGCATCATCGCCGCCGACAGGATCATCGCCGTCGGGTTGGCCTTGTCCTGGCCGGCGAGGTCGGAGAGGATGTCGCCGAACATGTTCTCCATGACCAGCACGTCGAACCCCCAGGACCGGCGGATCTGATCGAGCGCCTGGGCGTCGACGTAATTGTAGCCCACGGCGATGTCCGGATTGGCGGCGGCGCGCTCGTCGAAGATCTTGCGGAAGAACGCCATGACCTTGAACACGTCGGTCATGTCGACGCCGGTTTCGGCGAACAACCCGGCGCCCAGGCGGTAACGGTCGAGGGCCAGGGCGTAACCGCCGACCCGCTTCTCGAGAGCGTCGAGGACGGCCAGGCAGGCGGTCATGATTTCCAGGCCAATGCCGTCGCCGGGCACCACGGCAATGCAAAGGTCCGATGTCGACGCCAAGCCGGTCCTCCTGTTTTCGCGGGTCTTTCTGGCGGAGATGGGCCGTCGAGCGGCGGCGCGACATTAATGCATACTATGACGTATGCATTAATGGTTGCAAAGCCGAAGCGCCCTGTCGCGCCGGCCGGGCGCGGTCAGGAGGACGCGGTCAGTGGGGCGCCGGGCGGTTTGCCCGGAACGTCGGCGCCGATACCGAGGGGTTTTCGGGGATTACCGGCCCTGCCCACGATACTGCCACTGAAGGAACTGGTTGTAGAGGCGAGCCCGTTCCTCGTCCGAGGCGACGCCGCTCAGGTTGTTCTGTTCCCTCATGAACTTCACGAACGCCTCGAACATTTCACGATTTTCCATGTCGTATCCGGGGCCCGTCACGGTCTCCCGCTTGTTCAGCCAGTTTTCCGCCGGCTGGAACCGCGTCCATCCGGGGACGGTCGCCGCCAGATTGACCTCTTGCCATTTGGGGTGGCGCGGCGCTTTCAGAAACGCGTCGAAATTCTCGAAGAAGGCATTGACGAATTTCTCGACCTTTCGATAGCGCTCGTTCTGTTCGTCCCAGTTGTATACGGCCATCACCGCGCCCACGGCCAACGTCTGGACCTCTTGCCCGTCCGGGACCAGGGCCGGGTAGTCCGCGTTGCCGAAGGAGGAGGGCAGGTAGATTTCGAGGAGTTCCGAGGTGGCCGGCACCGGAACGAGATGGATGCCGCCCGACGGATCGAGGTTGCGAAAGACCTCGGCCGGCTTCCCCGCGACGTAGACCATGGCGTCGATCTCTCCGGATTTCAGCTTTTCGAGAGCGAGCGCCTGATCGAACGAAACCGGCTCGACATCGATGTTCAGCGTCTGAAACACGGTGGACGCGGTCACGAACGTCCCGCTGCCCTCGGTGTCGAAGTTCACTTTTTTCCCCGCCAGATCCTGAATGGTTTCAATGTCCTTTCCGGCGAGCAGATGAAATTCCTCGTTGTATAGTTTGGTAATGTATCGAATGCGTTTGGTGATTGTCGGGTGAATATTCCGGTTCTTTATGTAAGTCAGGACGTCCGACTGAACGATGCCGATATCGATCCCTTTCAGGTACAGGATATCGGTGATGTTCTGGACGGACCCTTTTCCGACAATGGGAAGGATGCGAAGGTCGTCGCCGCTATCGAGCACGGCGGCCAGGTCGCTGGCGATCCGAATATAGGTTCCCGTCACCCCGCCCGAGATGATGGTCACGGTTCCCTGGTTCACGCGTTCCCGGAGCTGGGCGTCGTACTGCGCGTCAGCCGGTCGCGGCGCCCAGGACACCAGCAGCGCGATAAGTCCAAGTATGCCAATTCGCCAAAACATATCTCTCATCCCTCACCTCAATGCTCTCGTTTCTTTTGTGGTAACCGCGATCGTAGAGCAAAAGCCAAGGCTGTTTATCGTAATTTAAACCACGGGAATCAACCAGCCCGGCACGGTTCAGAAATATTGCAGGATACGGAGCGGCAGACCAATCGTATTTTTCAACCTCGGCGTTGCGCGAAGCAACACCCCTGTCTGTTCGGAGACGTGCTTTCGGCGCGGGAAAGCTGGCAAAAATTAGGGCCCGGTAAAGCATAGACTCCGTTGCGTATTCGTAATATGTTTCAATAGATATTCGCCAATCTGGATCGCAGAGGCGGGTATATGCGTAAGGTTTCGCGGAACCAGAGTTTTCCGCGGAGGCCGTGGTTTCCAGATGTGGCGCATTGCAGAAACGGTGCATTGCCGCATATGGACGGGAGTTGGTCGATGCGCGGACCTGTCAGCGGCGGGGACGCTGAAAGCCAACTGGCTCTAATAGGTTTCGTGGACACCAGAGACGAACTGGGTTGAAACCGGCTGCTGGGGGGCAATCTTAGATTGACAAGAATATCAATGCAATTTGACCCCCACACAGAGGTCGCTGGCAATCGAATTCGGCACCCACCGGGGGACGTGGGATATCAACGGCGATCACATTGCGGTGCTTGTGAACGGCGACGTCACCGATCACAAGGTCCAGGCGACGACGGGCGCTCCCGGCTTCGGGGCGGGAATCGATTGGAACGATGGCGACGCGTACTGGGCGTGGGTCGACTTCGATGGCGTGACGGAGACGTTGAGCGTTTACATCGCCGAGGGCGCGAGCCAGCCGGGGAAGCCCGGCACGGCGGTTTTGAATTATGACATCACGACGCTGGCCGGGGTCGACGATCTGACGGACATCCTCGGCACGCAAGCGTGTGCGGGGTTCAGCGCGGCCAGCGGCGGACTGACCAACACACACCAGATCCTCGAATGGGAAATGATGACGCTTTTGTGATGATCCCGACGGTGCCGATCTCCGTCCGACGCAGCCAGTCGCCCCAAACGTCGGTTATGGGTTCTCAGGACTGTCTGTCAGGTTTAGCAATCGAATTTCGGCGGACTTCTCACCCATGGCAATTGCCTTTTTATACCACCTGATGGCCTCTTCGACATTGGACTGACCGCCGTCGTTCGCCGTTTTACTCAGGCGTGTCGGATCGTACGTGGAGCCCATGGCCATCGCCGCAACGGCGCTTCCGTTGAGGGCCGCGAGCCGATAGACCAACCTCGCGGAGGCGACGTCGCCAATACTCAAAAGGCTGTCGCCCCTGACTTTCAAACGGTCCGCGTCGAGCACTCGCAATGCATCGGCGGAAACATCGGGAACGGTGTTTTTCGAACGTAAAGGCGCGGGCTCGAATGGCGTATCCGATGGCGGGGATCCGGATCCGTCATAAACGTCTCTCGCATCGACGGTCGATGTCGACGGCGATGGCTCAGTCGTGGCATGGATGGTCTCGGGGGAGAGCCGGTTCGCTCCGACACCAGGGCCAGTATTACGGCGAGCACCCTCGGCGGTTGGCGCCGGATCGAGGTTGTTCGGAGAACGCCACGAGTCATTCGGTGGCGGTTCGACCCAGTGTCTCGATGGCCCGGATGCGACGGAGCCTGGATGTTCGGTAACGTTCTGATCTTGCTGAACGGCGGCCGTGGACAGAGTGGGCGACGTGGGAGCCGAATTTTTTAAAGCGTTGCCGCTGACGAAAAAGTATAGGGCTGCCCCGCCGATGGCCGAAAGGACGGCCGCCGCAGCCCAACTCATACCCGATGAAACGCGAAAGCGGGGGGCCGGGGTGTCATCCGCATTCCGCGATACCTCGAATGTCATATCGCGCCCGGATGGGACCGCGGGGTGGAACCGATGCCAGCTTTCCGATGGAGCATCACTTAAGCCGATGTCCATTCCTGTCCGAAGCGCCGGCTTAGCGGAAGGTTCTGGGCTGAACGGACCGCGCGAGTGTTTGAGGAGAGGAGCTATATCCAGCTTAGATAAGATAAAAATCTCATCAGAAGTTTTAGTAAGTTCGTTGGCATCCCCGCCCGGAGCGACCTGATCCACGACATCCGCTGGAATAATGGCAAACGATTTTTTGGCGGCAATGACCTTGGCGGCTCTGCAAATGCGATTAATCACCTGCGGATTGCCCTCGGAAAAGTACGCAACTTTCCTGATAGCATCGAGGGCAAAAGTCCCCGTTTTGTCGAAACCGGCTATTTGTAGGCGATGGACGATGTAAGAGGCGACATCCTCCGGTTCCAGGGCGGTCAGAGGCACACGAAAATCAATCGGTTGACCGCCAGGCGAATTCGACCATTGTTCCAACCTTGAATAGAGTTTCGATGAACCCGCCAAGATAACCGAGACGGTGGAACCTGTTTTCGAAGTTTGGCCGGGCAAGGCAGCGACCGCCGACAACGATTCCTCGGTCAAGCCGTCGGCGTCATCCAATAGCAAGGTGGTTTGGGTTTCAGGGAGTTGAAAAACGTCACCCCTATCGGTGCCCGCCTCATCGTCTCCGTCCTTTTGCTCGGCAAGCATTTGCGAACGGTCGATCTCAACGCCGAATATATTGACAATTTCATTGAGAGAAGGGCTTCCGAGACATGATTTGTAGATCACGCAGTGGTCTTGGTGTTCAAGTTCGCCAGCGATAGCCCGAAGTAGCATCGTTTTGCCGATTCCGCGGGCCCCCAAAACGACCACGAGCGCATGACCCCGCCTTAGCACGGGCAGCAGCGCCTCGTAATCGCGGCGCAACTTTTCAGAAAAATAAATAAACCGGGGGTCGGGAGACACCCCGAAGGGATCCATACCAGTTCCATTCACCCCAACTTTTCCCATCTTCCCACCACCGATTTGCTCCATGCCGCCCTCAGTAGTTGCGAGAGACGATGGCGCCAATTTCAATGTGATCGCGGCATAGTAGCAGTTTCACCCGTACCCTGAGCGATGATCGAAACGCACATTCTTCCCAAAAAAATGATTGAATGCGATTGTTATTCAAACCGCACGGACAGCGTTTCAAAAGGAAAACAGTGCCTCTGCGCGAAGCGATTTGCTTGAACGCTGATTGAAGACGACAAAGAATCAATTGTATCCTGAATACCGGTCCGCCGAAATGGCCGTGTTTCCAACCCTGCATATCGGTCGGAGCGTTAATCGTTTCCCGTTGGCGACATGAGGTGAACCCTAAGGCACTGTCAGATTTGCGGTTTGAGGAGATAGAACGAAACGCATTTCATAATTCGAGATTGCGCGACGCCCACGTGGCTTCCCGAGGCGGGATCGGGACGGAAGGTGCAAATACAGGAGATCACCGATTACACGAGGGTAAAACAGCGGCATAATGTACCCCATGTGGGTGCTGTCGAACACGCGGCGGACGGTAAGGGCTTGGATCCCGGGAACGATCGCCGGATGCCTAGCCGCCGAGCGGGACCGCTGGGTTCTCTGGCTGCCCGTGGGCCTGGGCATCGGTATCGGGGTCTACTTCGCCCTTCCGGGAGAACCGTCGCCATGGTTGGGCCCATCGGCCGCTCTCGCGGTCATGGTCCTTGCCGCCGTGGCGTTTGCTCGCGTCGACCGATTGGGCCTCCATACGGTGGCATTCGTCACCTTCATCGCGACGATTGCCGTGGGGTTCGCCGCCGCTCAGGTTCGGACCGCCACGGTGGCGGCGCCCATGCTTGCCAAGAAGATCGGCCCACTGTCCGTTGTCGGCCGGGTATCGAGCGTTGAGGTGCTGGGCAACGGAAGCCGGATCGTGCTTGAGCGGCCACGGATCGCGGAACTCGAACCAACGCGAACTCCGGAGCGGGTCCGTATCCGTCTCCGGGGCGACCAGCCGGCTGTCCAACCGGGAGATCGGCTGCGCGTGTACGCGGTGTTGGCGCCGCCGCCGCCGCCGTCCATGCCCGGGGCCTTCGATTTTCAGCGGCAATCCTTTTTCGCCGGCCTCGGCGCCGTCGGTTACGCGATCGGACCGGCGGAGGTCGTCGCCGAAGCATCGGCGCAGGGACCGGGAGCCTACCGGTTTTGGATCGAACGTCTCCGGGCGGATATCGCCACGCGGATTCACGCGCACGAGGAGGGTGCCACCGCCGCTATCATCGTTGCCTTGACGACGGGTAACCGAGGCGCCATTCCGGAACCGGTCATGGAGGCCATACGTGACTCCGGAATTGCGCACCTGTTGGCCATATCGGGTCTGCACATCGGTCTCGTGGCCGGCTTTCTCCTTGTGAGCGTGCGATCCGTCCTGGCACTCTTGCCGCCTCTCGCGCTCCGTTTCCAGATCAAGAAAATCGCGGTCCTGGCCTCCATCCTTGGTGCCGGCGGCTACATGCTGCTGGCCGGCGCGACCATTCCGAGCCAGCGAGCCTTCCTGATGATTTTGATCGTGCTGATCGCGGTCCTGCTGGATCGAAGGGGCATCTCCATGCGGCTGGTCGCATGGGCGGCGACCGTGATTTTGATTTTTCGACCGGAAAGCCTGGTTGGCGCGAGCTTTCAACTCTCCTTCGCGGCGGTCGTCGCCCTGGTCGCCGTCTACGAAACCGTGCGCGACTTTCGCGGAACAAACAGAGCGCCCGCTACGTTTCAGAAACGGATCTTCGTCTACGTCGGCGGTGTCGCCTTGACCACCCTGGTCGCCGGGGCCGCCACCGCGCCGTTCGTCGTTTTTCACTTCAACCGCCTCGCGGACTATTGGCTTGCTACCAATATGGTGGCCGTCCCCATAACCGCGCTTTGGATCATGCCGTGGACCGTCGTCGCGTTCGTCCTGATGCCGTTCGGACTGGAGGGATTGGCGTTGGCCCCCATCGCCTGGGGCGTCGACGCCGTGATCTGGATCGCGGGGACGGTCTCCGCGTGGCCCGGGGCGGTGAGCCTGTTGCCACCCATGCCGGTGTGGGGGCTGGTCCTTGTCGCCGCTGGCGGAACATGGCTCTGCCTGTGGCGCGGGCGATGGCGATTCTGGGGATTGGCGGCGATGTCGGTTGGCGTGTTGACAACGTTCGCCACGGATCCACCCGATGTGCTGGTCGATGGGCGAGGCAAGCTCCTCGCCGTCAGAAACGACAATGGAAAGCTCATGCTATCGTCCTTGAGAGCCGCCCGGTTCACCCGCGATGTCTGGTTGCGGCGCATGGGACAGGACGAGGAGGCCTTGCAATGGCCGCGGGCCGGTTCGAGCCGCGACGGCCGGCTGAATTGCGATGTTCTCGGCTGCATCTACCATTCAGACGGTGCGGTGGTCGCGCTTGTGAAGCGGCCGGAGGCGTTGCTGGAGGACTGTCAAATCGCGAATGTGCTCGTGAGTACGGTACCCGTGCGCGGCGCCTGTCCGAACCCGCATACGATCATCGATCGCTTCGACCTGTGGCGAGACGGCGCCCACGCTCTCTGGTTGGATGGACATCGGGTCCGAGTCGAAAGTGTGAATGGCTCGCGCGGAAGACGGCCCTGGGTCCTCCCTCCCGCATAGAGGAGCGCGGATCAGTATTTTCGCATGAGACCGACAAGCCGGCCCTGAACCTTTACCTGATCCGGCCCGCAAATTCGGGTTTCATAGGATGCGTTCGCGGGTTCCAGTGCGATTGACTGGCCGCGCCGTCGCAACCGTTTCAAGGTGACCTCTTCATTGTCCACGAGCGCCACGACGATCGTTCCGTTCTCGGCCACATCGGTTCGTTGTATGATTGCCGTGTCGCCATCGTAAATGCCCGCGTCGACCATCGAATCCCCCTCGACCTCAAGGGCGTAATGTTCACCCTTGTCCAAGAGAAAAACCGGCACCTCGATACTCGCGGTCTGATCGCGCAGCGCCTCGATTGGCGTGCCGGCGGCGATCCGCCCGAATATCGGCAACTCGACAGCCGAGGCCGACGCGGTTCGATGGTTCGAGTTCTTGAAATCGGCCTTGATGACGTTGGGGGCCAACGGTGTCCGGCCCTCGTCTTCAGCCGACTCTTCGTTCTTTCCCAGGCTGGCTGGTACCCTCAGCACCTCGAGGGCCCGCGCCCGATGGGGAAGCCGCCTCAAGAAACCCCGTTCCTCGAGACCGGTAATCAACCGGTGAATACCCGACTTTGACCTCAAGCCAAGCGCGTCCTTCATTTCATCGAAGGAGGGGGAAATTCCTGCGTCTTGCAACCGCCGGTTAATGAAAACCAGCAATTCATACTGTTTTTTTGTGAGCATGGGCGTACCCCTTGGAGTCAATCAGCCGACTTGCCGGCGCCAACCGCGCGGCCAAAATCAGACATTGCTCGATACAGTTCAACGAACCGCGACATGCCCGCTTTCGGCCGGAACAAAACACAAACACGCGAAACGTTCTAGTTTGGTTCTTCGCCGGGGTCAAGCGCCTTTGTCGCCGAGGGGCGGCCAAGACGGAATTTCACAGGCATATGGTGCCATGCGCGAGCGGGAGATATTCGACCGGGTCGCCCGCGGCCGCCGGAGGCGCGTGCGGAGCGCGGACGATAAGGCAATCCGCCTCGGCAAAGGCGGCCATCATGGAACTGTCCTGCTTTCCCAGCGGGGTTACCGTTGCTTCGCCGGCCTCGGCGCGAGACAGTCGCGCGCGGAGATAGTCCTGCCGTTCGTCGTTGCGGGCAAGATCCCGGGTCAGGCGGGCGGTCGGTTGTTCGGGTCCGGCTCGGGCGATGCCCAACATGACCTCCATGGCGGGGCGCAGAAGCACCGCGGTGGCCACACCCACCGACACGGGATTTCCGGGCAACCCCAGGACAGGGATGGCGCCCAACCGTCCGAACAGGATCGGTTTCCCCGGGCGCATCGCGACCTTGTGAAAGAGCAGTTGGAGCCCGAGTTTCTCGAGGACGGAGAGCACCAGATCGTGATCGCCCACGGAGGCGCCGCCCGTCGTGATCAACAGATCCATTCCGTCCAGCTCTTGCAGTTTCGCCACCAGGGACGACTCGGTATCGCCGGCGATTCCAAGGTTCACCGGTATGCCGCCCAGGACGGAGATCGAGGCGGCCAGGGTCGCGCTGTTCGAATTGACGATCTGGTTCGGGCCCACCGGCGCCCCCGGAAGGACCAGCTCGTTTCCCGTGGCGAGAAAAGCGACGACCGGTTTTCGGTACACCCGAACCCACGCCACATTCATTGCCGCGCACAGGCCGATATCCCGGGCCGTCAGGAGTTGGCCGGCCCTCAACAAAACGGTTCCCGCACGAAAGTCGAGACCCGCCTCCCGGATCCACTTCCTGGCGACCGGCATTTCCTTGACTGTGAGAGCGTCGCCGCTCCGATCGGTGTTTTCCTGGATGACGATCGAATTCGCGCCCTGGGGCATCGCGGCGCCGGTCGAGATGCGGACGGCCCGGCCCGATTCGACAATGCCCTGGAATGCGTTTCCGGCCGCCGATTCCCCGACGATTTGCAGCGTCGCGGGAACATGGTCGATGTCTTCGACCCTGACGGCGTAGCCGTCCATCGCCGACACATCCGTCGGCGGCTGCGTCACCTGGCACGCCACGTCTTCCGCCAGGACACGCCCGAGCGCCGAGGAGATCTCGATGAGTTCGGAGGGTCGTGGCGCGAGCGCGGACGTCACCGCGGAAACGGCTTGTTCGACCGAAATCATCGCGGGCTTCGGTTCACGGTGCATCGAAAGTACCGGATCGGCCTCCCGATTTGTGGACCAGGCGCAGATCGGTTATCCGGATCGACCGGTCAACCGCCTTGCACATGTCATAGACTGTCAGGGACGCGACCGCGGCGGCCGTCAATGCCTCCATTTCGACACCGGTGCGGGCGACGACACGACAGGTGGCGGTTACGACAATGCTGCTTTTCCCCTGGTCGCACCGCAGGTTGACGGTCACGGAAGAGAGGCCGAGCGGATGACACAGCGGAATGAGATCCGGGGTTCGCTTCGCTCCCATGATCCCCGCGAGCCGGGCCACGCCGAGGACGTCGCCCTTTTTCATGCCGCCCTCGACGATCAGCTTCATTGTTTCGGGTTGAACGATCACGCGGGCTTCGGCGACCGCGACGCGTTCGGTGACGGTCTTGCCCGAAACGTCGACCATGACCGCGTTGCCATCCGCGTCGAAGTGCGTGAGTTCCGTCACGTTAGTCATCCTTCCGAGTTTCAGACCGCTAGTCGCGGCGAAGAAGTGCGCGCGTGGCGGCTGCCACGTCGGTTTCGCGCATTAGGGACTCGCCGATGAGGAAACATTGAACGCCCAAGGCGGCCATCCGGGCAAGGTCGGATGGTGTGGCGAGACCACTTTCGCTGACCAAAAGGCGATCCTTGGGGATGTCGCGCGCCAGTTCTTCCGTCGTACCGAGATCAACTTCAAGGGTCTTCAGGTTTCGGTTGTTGATCCCGATCAACGCGGCGCCCAGCTCGATCGCCCGGGTCATTTCCGGGCGATCGTGCACTTCGACCAACACGTCCATGTCGAGCTCGACGGCGGTGGCGGCGAGTTCCCGAGCCTGGCCGTTATCCAGGGCGGCAAGAATGAGAAGCACGCAGTCCGCGCCGATCGCCCGGCTTTCGACGATCTGATAGGGGTCCAAAATGAAGTCCTTGCGCAGAACCGGCAGGTTCACCGCTTTTCTTGCGTCGCGGAGATACGAATCGCTGCCTTGAAAGTATGGAACGTCCGTAAGCACGGACAGGCAACTCGCGCCTCCGGCATTGTACGCGGCCGCCAAGGCGCGCGGGTCGAAGTCTTCGCGTATCACGCCCTTTGATGGCGACGCTTTCTTGATTTCAGCGATCAATCCGTATTTTCCGGCGGCGATGGCCTCTTTCAGCCGATCCGAAAATCCACGGGGAGGCGTTGCTCGTTGAGCCTGGGAGTAGACCTCGGAGAGAGGGTGGAGACGCTTTCGCTCGCGCAGATGATCGCGTTTCTTGGCGCAGATTTGGCTGAGGATGTCGATCATCTGGGATATCAGGGCGAGAGGTTCGTCGTTTCGATCAGCTTGTCCAGGGTCGCTTTCGCGCGCCCGGAGTTGATCGCGGCGGCGGCCTTGGCGGTTCCATCCATGAGGGTCTCGGCCTTGCCCGCGACAATCAGCGCCGCGGCGGCGTTGAAAATCGCCGCGTCGCGAAAGGCGTTTTTCGTTCCCTCCAGCAACGCGCGCATGGCCGCCGCGTTGGTAGCGGCGTCCCCGCCCTTGAGGTCCCGCAGTCGCGCCCGGGGCAGGTTGGCGTCTTCGGGAACCACCTCGAACGTTCTGACCGCCCCGTTCCGGAGTTCGGCCACGTACGAGGGCCCCGTCGTACTCAATTCATCCAAGCCGTCGGCGCCGTGAACGACCCACGCATGCTCCGTTCCGAGATTGCCAAGGACCTCGGCCATGGGAGTGATCCATTCGCGGGCGAAGACACCGGTGAATTGTCGTGTCACTCCGGCGGGATTGGACAGGGGGCCCAGAAGATTGAAAATGGTCCGTGTTCCAATCTCCACCCTCGGTCCGGCGACGTGGCGCATCGCGGCATGGTGTCGAGGAGCCATCAGAAAACCGATCCCGACGTCCCTGATCGCCTTCTCGACAAGAGCCATGTCCGCGTCGATTTTGACCCCGAGCGCGACCAGGACGTCGGCGGATCCACACTTCGATGACAGGGCTCGATTGCCGTGTTTCGCCACGGTCACCCCGGCGGCCGCCGCGACCAGGGCGGCGGCCGTCGAGATATTGTAGGTTCCCGCCGCGTCGCCTCCCGTTCCGACGATGTCGATCGCTCCGGCGGGCGCGGAAACGCGCAATGTTTTCTCGCGCATGACGCGGACGGCACCCGTTATTTCGTCGACGGTTTCTCCCCTGATCCGCAGTCCCATGAGGAACGCGCCGATTTGCGCCGGAGTGGCATCGCCCGACATGATGATGTCGAACGCGTCTCTCGCTTCTTCCTGGACGAGGGGCGTTCCGCTGGCGACCTTGGCCAGAAAAACTTTCATCTTGTCCTGACCGGCCATTAAGACGCACTCCCCGCGTTTCGCCGCGATATCGATGAAATTCTCGTAGAAGCCTGTGTCCGTGCTCGGTCGCGATGCTTTCCGGATGGAACTGCACGCCGAAGATCGGGAGCTCTCGATGCTCGAGGCCCTGAATGACTCCATCCTCGCTTTCGGCCGTCACGCGAAGGCACGCGGGAAATCCGTCTCGCGCGACCATCAAGGAATGATAGCGGTTGGCGACGAACGGGGAGGGCAACCCATCGAACAGTCCGGTGCCGTCGTGTGTGATCGCGCTGACCTTGCCGTGCATCGGAGCGGGGGCGCGGACCACGCGCCCGCCGAATGCCTGGCCAATGCCCTGATGCCCGAGACAGACGCCCAATACGGGAACCGAACCCGCGGCCGCGCGAATCAGTTCGACGGAAATTCCGGCGCGATCCGGATCACACGGTCCCGGAGAAATCACGATGCCGGCCGGGCCCGTCGCCAACGCTTCCTCGACGGTCAAGGCATCGTTACGGCGCACTTCCACATCGGCACCCAGTTCACCGAGGTAGTGAAACAAGTTGTAAGTGAAGCTATCGTAGTTATCGATGAGGAGGAACATGCTGTTTGATTTGACGCTTTCATCGTTTGGTGTCGGCATAAAGTCTCCTCGGTTAGGGAGACTTTATGATTTGTCGGAAAAAGCCGGCGGGCAAATCCGGTCAGCGTCGAGGGATACGAGTCTCAATACAAAGGCCGCCGTTCCCGGATCTCGTCGTCACGGGTGTCCTGGCCCCTCAAGCTTCCCCTGATGCCTGAAGTCTGGATCGCAATCGTTTTTCCCACATTTCTTGATTTCGCCGCGCATCGACGACATACGCCGTTCGGCGAAGGATCCACATCGCCAAGCGACTTGCGAAAAGACCTTTGCGGGTCATCGGACGTTCGACATCGATCAGCAGCACGACGCGCTCTTCCTGCGTATCGTTGAAGACTTCATGGGGGAACGTGTCGTCAAACATGAAGGCATGGCCTTCTTCCCATACACACTTGGTGCCATCCACATCCATGAAACAGTTTTCTCTTTCCTTTGGGACGATGAGTCCCAAATGGCAGCGAACGAAACCTTTCGTTACCCCTTTATGTCGCGGAACGTGCTTTCCGGGGGCCAGAATCGAGAAGAACGCTGTCTTCAAATTGGGAATCCGCTCCAAAAGAGCGGTTGTCTTTGGGCACAGTTCGCAGTTCAACTCCGAGCGGTAACCAAAGCCGAACAGGGCGAAGGTTTTCCACATATCGTCCGGAGAAATCTTGTACTGATCGGGGGACAGATCCTGAAATCGCGGTATATCGTCTCTGTATTGAAGGATATTGAGAAGTTCCGATTGGATATCGCGCCAATTATCCTCAAGAGTTTTTGTCCAGGGAAACAGGGCCGAATCCAGAACCGGTTCATTGGGGATCAGGGACTGCTCGGCCATGAAACGATCGAATCTTCGGAGGAGCGGCTTGCCGTAGTTCCTCACATATTTTCGTCGAATCGATCTAAAGGTGTCCAGACTGGCGGCGGCACCCATGGTTATGTCTTCCCTCTCGTCACGTTGATTGCGGTGTTTTCCACGGCGAATGGCGGATGATATCAGCCATTCGCATCTCTCTCAAACTGGCAACAAACAGGCGGGCACATTTTTCAGACACGCCGGCTCGCCAACGATACTACTTCATCTCTGTTTCATCGCCGAGTCCATGGCGATTCCGGATTTTTCAGCAATCGGTGAACCCTATGCGTCTTGTTGCCGCTTCGCGGCATCAATCCTTTTCGGCTTCTTGCCACGTCCTGTAAGGAGACGGTCGTAGAGGGCCGAGGGAAGAAGCCGCCCGATGCCGAACAGGGCCGCCAGCGGCAGGGGAAAGGCGTAGCGGCTCTTGCGCTTCTCGATGGCTCGGACCATCCGCGTCGTTGCCTCTTCGAGCTCCATTTCGAACGGGCGTTTCTTCTTGCTCAGTGGCTTGGTGCGCACGAAACCGGGCAACAGGAGCGTCACGTCGATACCGCGGGGCCGGAGGTCGATTCTGAGGCTTTCCATCATATTGGTGATCGCGGCCTTGGCGGCGGAATAAGCGGCGGCCTGGGGCAGTCCCCGGTAACACGCGAGACTACCGGTCGCGACGATATGGCCGGCGGACCGGTCGAGCATTCCCGGCAAGACGGCCTCGATGCAGTTTGACGTGGCGACGACGTTCAACGTCATGACGTCTCTTATGTGCGACGATTGGAACGTATCGACATAGGTTCGTTTCCCGCCGCCGACGTTGGCGATCAATCGATCGATCGGCCCAAGGGCGTTTTCAACCTTTTCCACCGCCGCGACGACCTCGGCGATGTCGGTCACATCACATTGAACGGCCAGGGCCCTGCCGCCCGCGCTTTCGATTTCGGTCACGAGACTGTCCAACAAATCCTTTCGCCGGGCGACCACGGCCACCCATTCCCCTCGGGCGGCGAGACCCTTTGCAACGCTTCGTCCGATACCCGACGATGCACCGGCGACAAAAGTGACTGTCATTGGTGACCTGAGCTTGTTTCTATCGTGTAGCCGCCCACCCAAGGAGACGAGCCCGCGCTACCCGTCCTGGAAAAACTTGCTGGCTTCCTCCGCCGCATGCAGAAGTGCGCGGGCCTTGTTGCGGCTCTCCTGATATTCGAACTCCGGATCGCTGTCGGCGACGACGCCACCGCCCGCCTGCACAAAAAGTTTTCCGTCCTTAACGATCCCGGTTCGCAGTGCGATGCAGGTGTCCATTTCACCGTTCGCATCGATGTAACCGATGCAGCCGCCGTAAATGCCACGGCGTTCCGGTTCGAGTTCGTCGATGATTTCCATTGCCCGAACCTTGGGAGCGCCGGACACCGTGCCGGCGGGGAAACCGGCGATCAAGGCGCTGATGGCGTCATACTTCGGGTTCAGCTCACCTTCGACATTGGAAACGATATGCATCACATGCGAGTACCGTTCGATGATCATTTGCTCCGTCACCCGCACCGTACCGACCTTGGCCACGCGGCCCACGTCATTACGGCCGAGATCCAGCAGCATGAGGTGTTCCGCGCGTTCTTTCGGGTCCGCCAAGAGTTCCTGGCCGAGGGCATGATCTTCCTCGATCGTATTTCCCCGGCGTCTCGTTCCCGCGATCGGACGGATCGTGACCTTGCCATCGCGCATCCGAACCATGATCTCCGGGCTTGAGCCGACGACGGCGAACGCACCGAAATCGAGAAAAAACAAAAACGGCGATGGATTGAGGCGTCGGAGGGCACGATAGAGCGAAAACGGCGGCAACTTGAACGGGACCATGAATCGCTGCGATGGGACGACCTGAAAGATGTCCCCGGCGACGATGTACTCCTTCGCCGTTTCGACGATCTCATGATATCGCTCACGACTGATGTTCGAGGTCGCCTCGGGTGCCGGTTCCGGATTTCTCCGTTTTGACTTCTTGGCGCCAAGGCTGCGCTCCAGTTCGGCGACCGTGTCGGAAAGCCTCTCTTGAGCCTCGCGGTAAGCCGTGCCGGCGCTCGTTTCCCGATTCGGCCACACCGGTGTAATGAGCGTGATTTTGTCTTCGACGTTGTCGAAAACCGCGACCAGGGTCGGCCTCATGAACAGACCGTCGGGCAATCCGAGAACGTCCGGATTGGCGTCGGGTAGCCGTTCCATCAGCCTGACCATATCGTAGCCGAGGTATCCGACCAATCCCGCCGCCATCGGCGGGAGGGCAGGGGGGAGATCCACCTTGCACCGCGCAATCAAGGCCCTCAAGGACGCCAATGCGCCCGATTCCCGCCCCACCGGGCATGGAGAAAACGCGCCGTGATCGGACAATGCCTGGGTGTTGATCTCCGCGCGGTCTCCGAAACACCGCCAGATCAGGTCCGGTTTGAGACCGATGAAGGAGTAACGGCCCCGAAAGGTTCCGCCGGCGACGGATTCCAGCAGAAAGCTGAATGCCTGCCCGTCGGCGACCTTCAGCATCGCCGATACGGGGGTCTCCAGATCTCCGACGAGATCCGTCCATACCACTTGAGGCAGGTCCCTGCCGTACGCGGCCTCGAATTTGGAAAAGGGCGGCTCAACGGGGATCGGTGTCATGTCAAAACACGCTAATAAAGCTGTTCGACAGCTTGAGCGTTGATTTCAACCGGGTACTGTTTTGTAAGGCCCTGCGTCAACTGAGAGAGCATATCGTTCTGTTCGGTGGCTTGCGTATCGCGCGCGAGCGCATCGAATTTTTGAGTTTCGGACGCGGGGTCGGCCGCGATGACGTCTGTTACGCTCGCCACGAACGCGGCATTCTGGCCCGTGGCGACAAACACCTTTTCCGGCTGAGTTTGAAACGCCGAACGGATCAGGGCCATTTCCAGATCGACCGAAGCTCCCTCGCCTGAACGGGAGATGGGAGGTGAGGTGTTTACCGTCAGTCCTTGTTCCGCAGCCGCCGCCGAGAATGATGCTCCCTCCTCGATACCGCGGGCGATCGCCTTCGCTTTTACTTCCGCGGCTTCGCTGCGTTTCACGGCCGCCCAGGCCTGCTCGACCTCGGTTCGGGCTACCTCGAAGGGCTTAGGCGACGCCGGGGTAACCTTGTCGACCCGCACGACGAAATAGCCGCCGTCCCTGTCCGCCTCGACCAACGGGCTCTCGGTGTTTTCGCTTGTGCTGAACGCCGTATCCACGAAGCCCTGAGGTAGATCGCCGACCTGCTTGCCTTCGGGGTCGAGGCCGTTGCTGTCGAGGGCCTCGATCTTCAACGGCTTCAAGCCAATCTGGCTGGCCGCTTCTTCCAACGTCGCGCCCCCGGCGAGGGCATCTTCCAAGCGGGCCGAGAGGTCTATCAGGGCATCGATGGCCCTCTCATTGGCGAGTTCTTTGGTCAGCTGATCTCCGACCTCATCCAGGCTCCGCCGTTGCGCTGGTTGGATCGAGGTCACTTGGATCAAATGCCACCCGAGGGGGCTCTCTATAAGGTTCGACACCGCTCCCTCCGGGAGTTGGAACGCGGCGTCGGCCAATTCCGGCAGGACTTGTTCGCGACTGACGGTTCCCAACTGGATGGCATTGGCGTCCAAGCCGGCGTTCTCCTGCGCCACGGTAGCGAAGTCCGCTCCGCCAGAGATGCGTCCAAGGGCAAGCTGACCCGCTTGTTCGTCCGTGAAGGTCATCTGCTCGAGAGTACGGCGCTCGGGTTCGCCATAGCTTTCAAACCTCTCCTGAAAAGCCGTTTCCAGCTCTTCCCGTGAAATCGAAATCTCGGCGGTCAAATCCTTTGGGTTCAAGATCAACGCGGTGACCGATCGATATTCGGGAGCGGTAAACAGGGACGCGTTTTCGCCGTGGAAAGCGCGTAATGCGGTTTCATCCGCGCCGGCCAATTCGGTCATCGTCGCGTTTTCGATCCGCATGTAGGTGACGACGCGCTTCTCGTTTCGATAACGGTACAGCTCATCCAACAACTGCCTCGGAGCGGCGGCACCCGCCAATATGCTGTTGACGAACTGCCCGCGAACGAGATCGCCTCTCACGGTATCCAAATAGCCGACCTCGGTTAAACCGCTGTTCCGAATGAGATTATCGAATACCTGCTTGTCGAAGGAACCCTGTTGATTGCGAAAGACGGGGTTCGCCTGAACGGTTTGACGGACGACGTTGTCGCTGGCGACCACCCCCAGGTCGGCCGCCCCCAGGTCCAGAAGGGTCCGATTGACGATTTGACTCAAGGCATTTTGGGGAAGGCCGAGATCGCGGGCGCGCTCCCGGTCGATGTCGTTTCCGAGAACCTGGCGAAGGCGGCGAAGCTCATTCTGATATTCGTCACGCAGAACGTAGTTGGGAACGGCTACATCGCCGACTTTCGCGGCCCATTCGTTCTGCGGATTGGGACTGAGTACGTCCCCGATGCCCCAAAGCCCGAAGCTGAGAACGAGCAGCAATAACAGGAGCTTGACGACGAAAGATGCGGAACGCTTGCGAATGGCTTCGAGCATGGCTGGCTTAAGGTCAGGTGGGCTTTATTGTGATTTCGCGACAGTATGGCGACGTGAGTGTCTGGCATCATAGAAATGCGAGCGAAACCTAGCAAGCCGCAAACGCCAACGACACCAGCCCGCTGCTGGTGGCGGGCCACATTTTGGAGCTGTCTCGCGAGAGGTACGTGTTGGACGTCTCACGACGCTATGCTAAAGACGTGCAAACCAAATCGCTATTCATGGTGTTTTAATCCAACTGGGTTTCAGGGAGAAGATTATGGCCAGACGCTTTTTGATCGCCGGCAACTGGAAGATGAACGGATTGAAGGCCGACGGCCTGGCCCTGGCGGGCGATGTCGCGTCGCGGACGAAGTCCGGATCATCTCCGAAGTTCGAGATTCTCGTCTGTCCGGCGGCCACGCTTATTTCCTCGGTCATCGATAAGGTGGCGGGGAGTGGCGTCGCCGTCGGTGGACAGGACTGCCATATGCAGGAAAAGGGGGCTCACACGGGAGACATCAGCGCCTGGATGCTCAAGGACTTGGGTTGTACCTATGTCATTGTCGGGCACTCCGAACGCAGGACCAACCACGGCGAGACGGACGCGGTGGTAAAGGCAAAGGCGGAAGCCGCGTTGGCGGCGGGTCTTATCGCGATCGTTTGCGTCGGCGAGACCTTGGAGGAGCGGGATGCCGGCAAGACGTCTCGAGATCAATCAGCGACAGGTGCATGGGTCTCTTCCCGACGGAGCGACGGGCGCCAACACCGTGATCGCATACGAGCCGGTCTGGGCAATCGGAACCGGTCGCACCGCGACGAAAGAGCAGGCGCAGGAGGTTCATCACATGATCCGGGGCGAGCTGGCCGGTAAAATCGGCCAAGCCAACGCCGACGCGATGCGAATACTGTATGGTGGCTCGATGAATCCGAAAAATGCCGCGGAGCTACTGGCGCAACCGGATATCGATGGCGGTCTCATCGGCGGCGCGGCCTTGAAGGCCGATGACTTTTGGACAGTCGCTCAGAGTTGCCCGTAACGTGTAGAAAAATCGATCGGTCGGTTTGATGATTACTATAATCCTCGTTATCCACTTGCTGATTGCCGCGGGCCTTGTCGGCGTGGTGCTTCTCCAACGAAGCGAGGGCGGAGCGCTTGGTATTGGCGGCGGCGGTGGGATGAGCGGGTTCTTGACGGGGCGGAGTACCGCAAACCTGCTGACAAGAACCACGGCCATACTTGCTACCTTGTTCATTCTCACCAGCCTCGTGTTGGCGAAATTGTCGGGTGGGGATCGAGTGTCCGAATCAATTCTTGATCAACCTCCGGCCGCGGTTGAGCAGATTCCCGCCAAACCCGGGGAGCCCACCGCTCCCCTCGCCCGGTAGGGGTTTTGAAGAAAGCTTGAAATTGGAACGATCATTAGAAGGCGGCGATCCCGCCTTCTAACTTTTTCGGCGGGCGAGCGTATCGATCGCCTCAAGTCTGGTCAGTACGTATTGATGGTATCGATTTGAACTCCATGATCCGGTTCATCTTCATTACCGGCGGCGTGGTTTCTTCCCTTGGCAAAGGTCTCGCTTCCGCGGCCTTGGGGGCGCTTCTTCAATCGCGCGGTTTCAAGGTTAGATTACGCAAGCTGGATCCTTACATTAACGTCGATCCCGGAACGATGAGCCCTTACCAACACGGTGAAGTTTTCGTAACCGATGACGGAGCGGAGACGGATCTTGACCTCGGACACTACGAGAGATTTACCGGGGTTCCAGCGAGAAAAAGCGACAACGTCACCACCGGCCGGATCTACTCGGATGTTATCGCCCGAGAGCGGCATGGCGATTACCTGGGAGCCACTATTCAGGTCATCCCGCACGTCACCGATGCCATCAAGCAGTTTGTCTTGAATGACCTTTCGGATGAGGACTTCGTTCTCTGCGAGATCGGCGGTACCGTTGGCGATATCGAAAGCCTGCCATTCCTGGAAGCGATTCGTCAGCTTGGAAACGAGCTGGGGCGGCAGAGGGTCATGTACATTCATGTTACCCTTATACCCTTCCTTCCCGCCGCGGGAGAGTTGAAAACAAAGCCGACCCAGCATTCGGTAAAAGAGCTTCTCAGTGTCGGGATCCAACCGGACCTTCTGTTGTGTCGCGCGGATCGATCAATCCCGGAAGCGGAACGCCGAAAGATCGGGCTGTTCTGTAATGTTCGTCATGAGGCGGTCATACCCGCACTGGATGTCAGTTCGATCTATGCCGTACCCATCAGCTATCACGACGAGGGCTTGGACGACGAAGTGTGCTCCCACTTCGGATTGACCGCGCCGCCACCGGATCTCGGGAAATGGCTGGATATCGTGAAACGCTACACCTTGCCCGAAGGGGAGGTCACGATTTCCGTTGTCGGCAAGTACACGGGTTTGCTCGACGCGTACAAGTCGCTGGCGGAAGCGTTGAATCATGGCGGTATCGCCAACCACGTTCGCGTCAACATCAACTGGATCGATTCCGAGGTTTTTGAGACGGGCGATACCCTTCACGAGCTTGAAGGTGTGCATGGCATTCTCATTCCCGGAGGGTTCGGCGAGAGAGGCGCGCGCGGTAAAGTCGAAGCGGCTCGATTTGCGAGGGAGCGCAAGGTCCCTTATTTCGGCATCTGTTTCGGAATGCAAATGGCGGTCATCGAGGCTGCCCAGAACCTGGCTGGCATACCCGAGGCCGGTTCGACCGAATTCGGTCCGTGCAAGGCGCCGGTCGTCGGTCTCATGACGGAATGGATGAGGGGAACGACACTCGAGCACCGCAAGGCAAATGGGGATTTAGGCGGCACGATGCGCCTCGGTGCCTATGAATGCGTGCTCAGGGAAAACAGTCGCGCGCGACAGATCTTCCAGACGGACAGGATCAGCGAACGGCACAGGCACCGTTACGAAGTCAACGGTAATTATATAGCAATCCTTGAAAGATGCGGGCTTGTCTTCTCTGGAATGTCTCCCGACGGACTGTTGCCGGAAATCGTTGAGATTCCGGATCACCCTTGGTTTATCGGAGTGCAGTTTCATCCCGAGTTGAAATCCAAGCCTTTCGATCCGCATCCCTTGTTTACATCGTTTATCCGTGCCGCAGTCGAGCAATCGCGGCTGGTTTAGAGTTCCGACCGTGGAGAACGCGATACCAACTCAAGAATCCCGCGTCGATCGTGCACATGCGGCCAGAGATGGCTGGTAACACAGGGACGATACCCCAATGACCGAACAACATCACGTTTCCATTGGCGACCTCACGCTTGGCAATGACATGCCGATGACATTGATTGCCGGCCCTTGCGTGATGGAAAGCCGGGATCATGCCCTGGAAACGGCTCACGCCATCAAGGAGATCGCCGACAGGGTCGGAGTGGGGCTGATCTATAAGACGTCATACGACAAGGCAAACCGAACAAGCTTGGATGGAGCGCGCGGTGTCGGAATGAAATCCGCGTTGGCCGTGTTTGCCGAGATCCGCGAAACGTTCGGACTGCCGGTGCTCACGGACGTGCACGCGCCGGATCAATGCGGGCCCGTTGCCGAAGTCGTGGACGTGCTTCAAATACCGGCGTTTCTCTGTCGGCAAACGGACCTGTTGATGGCCGCGGCGGCGACCGGACGCGCCATCAATGTCAAAAAAGGTCAATTCCTCGCTCCTTGGGACATGGCCAATGTCGTGGAAAAAATCAGGCGTTCCGGAAACGACTCCGTGATGGTGTGCGAGCGGGGCTCAAGCTTTGGTTACAATACGCTCGTGAGCGATATGCGGGCGCTGCCAATCCTGACGCGGACCGGCTGCCCCGTCGTCTTTGATGCCACTCACTCCGTTCAGCAACCCGGTGGCCAGGGAACGTCATCGGGCGGTCAGAGGGAGTTTGCTCCCGTCCTGGCGCGGGCGGCCGTCGCCGTCGGCGTGGCGGCGGTCTTCATTGAGACGCATCCCGATCCGGATCGTGCGATTAGCGACGGACCGAATATGATCTCGTTCGCGCAGTTGCCCGAGGTGGTCGAGGTTCTTCTTCGATTTGACCGCCTCGCGAAAGAGAACCCCGTGACGCTTTAGCGCAAATACAACTGCTGGCCTCCCGATCGTGCGCGGGTCGCGTGCTTGCCACGACAGAGGGATGGGGGTATGAGTTTTTGCCGGGCGTTCGCCGAAACAGAGTCAATCATCTTAAAGTAGTGCGCTGCAAAATTAATTGCTGCCTAGGGGAGAGGAGCTAGTGTTAAATGACTGCCATCATTGATGTTACAGCACGGGAAATTGTTGACAGCCGTGGCAATCCAACCGTGGAGGTTGACGTTGCCTTGGAAAGCGGAGCCATGGGACGCGCGGCGGTGCCGTCCGGTGCTTCCACCGGAATCCATGAAGCCGTGGAACTTCGCGACGGAGACAAAACACGCTATGGTGGCAAGGGTGTCACCAAGGCTGTTGCGTCCGTCAACGGCGAGATTTTCGACGCGATAGCGGGAATGGAAGCGGCGAACCAAGTTCAAATCGATCAATCGATGATCGATCTTGATGGTACCGCCAACAAGGGGCGCATCGGCGCAAACGCCATACTTGGAGTGAGTATGGCCGTGGCGAAAGCAGCGGCCGAAGAGGCGGATTTGCCGCTTTATCGTTACATTGGTGGAACCCAGGCCCGTGTTCTGCCGGTACCGATGATGAATATCGTCAACGGCGGCGCGCACGCGGACAATCCCATCGATATTCAAGAATTCATGATCATGCCGTTTGGCGCATCGACCATCGCCGACGCCGTTCGCATGGGAGCGGAGGTGTTCCAGGCTCTCAAAAAGGGTCTCAAGGATGCCGGCCACAATACCAACGTCGGTGACGAGGGGGGATTTGCCCCGGCTCTGAACAGCGCCGACGAGGCCCTTGGATTCATCATGAAGGCGATCGAGGCGGCCGGGTATCGCCCGGGTGACGATGTGTATCTCGCGCTCGACTGTGCATCCAGTGAGTATTTCAAGGATGGGAAGTATCTGCTGGCGGGAGAGAACAAGACGCTCGATGCGCTGGGCAATGCCCGATATCTCGCGGATCTTGTCGCGCGGTTCCCTATCGTTTCGATCGAGGACGGAATGTCCGAAGACGACTGGGACGGGTGGAAGGTGCTCACGGAAGAACTCGGCGGAAAAGTCCAGCTGGTGGGTGACGATCTGTTTGTGACCAACCCCACGCGTCTGTCGGACGGAATCGATCGAGGGATCGCCAATTCCATTCTGGTGAAGGTCAATCAGATTGGAACTCTGACGGAAACGTTGGCTGCGGTGGAGATGGCTCATAAAGCCAGCTACACTTCGGTGATCTCGCATCGCTCGGGCGAAACCGAAGACGCGACGATCGCCGACATCGCGGTCGCGACGAACGCGGGGCAGATCAAAACCGGATCGTTGAGCCGTTCGGATCGAATCGCGAAGTATAATCAACTGATCCGCATTGAAGAACAACTTGGATCCGCCGCGATTTACGCGGGCAAATCGGCAATGAAACAGCTCTGATTCGCAAGAATTCAGGCTTATCGTGCAATTTGGGCGGGTTTTGTGACCCGCCCTATTTTTTTTGGTGACGGATCTCCTGAAGATAATAGAATGCCAATCGATTTCTAGAGTTGGATGGGGTGATTTGAAAAACGGCGGCGTACTTATTTACCATTCACTTAGTTCATCGGCCTCATAGTCTTATGTGGGATTTTTCGGGGCGAGACGGAAGACCACGGGCAGATTTTTTGCTGCCGGTGACGGATGGGGAGTGCGATGGCTCTTATTGCTGAATTTCGCGCGCGCGCCCGCCACGTTCTCGGCCCGGCGATCGGCATCTGTATCGTGAGTTACTTTGTCTATCACGTCATTCATGGCGACCGTGGACTGATCGCTTGGCGAAGTTTGGGACAACGCGTGGTGACGGCGGAAGTCGAGCTGAACCAAATTCGCGCGGAAAGGAGCCTCCTCGAGCACCGCGTCGGGCTTCTTCGGCCGGAAAGTCTGGACCCTGACATGTTGGACGAATGGTCGAGGCGGATTCTGAATTTCGGACATCGGGACGAGACAGTCATTTTCGAGGAATCCGCGGGGACGCGGTGAAGCCGAACATGCGCGGCAGCGGGCCCGAGTCGTTGTTGGAAACGGGACGTCAACCATACCCGCAACAGGCTGCTTGACGGTCGGACGGAGACGCTCCATATGCTGGTTATGCGGAACACGAACACCACGAGGCATCCCGAAAAGGTCAATCGGCCCATCCGTCCGTCTCCGCGGAAACCGGAATGGATTCGTGTGAAGGCACCGAATTCCGAGGGGTATGCGGAAACGCGTCGGATCATGCGTGAACACGGCCTCAACACGGTGTGCGAGGAGGCGGCTTGCCCTAACATCGGTGAATGTTGGTCGCGCAAACATGCAACCATGATGATCCTGGGCGATATTTGCACGCGTGGCTGCGCGTTCTGTAATGTGGCCACGGGCAAACCTTCGGGGATCAATCCTTCGGAGCCCGAAGAAGTGGCGGCGACCACCGCAAAGTTGGGATTGCGGCATGTGGTGGTCACATCGGTTGACAGGGACGACCTTGTTGACGGCGGGGCAACCCAGTTTGCGCTCTGCATTCAGAAAATCCGGCGGATGTCGCCAGGGACGACGATCGAAGTTCTGACCCCGGATTTTCGCGGCAAGGAACTGGCTCTCGAAGCGGTGGTCGACGCTGGACCCGACGTATTCAATCACAATCTGGAGACTGTGCCTCGGCTTTACCCGACGATCCGGCCTGGGGCCCGCTACTACCATTCCTTAAGGCTCCTCGATCGGGCCAAGCAACTGAGATCCGATATTTTCACCAAGTCGGGCGTCATGGTGGGCCTTGGCGAAGAGCGTTCTGAAATCTTGCAGGTGATGGACGACCTTGTGTCGGCGGGCGTGGATTTTCTGACCATCGGGCAATACTTGCAACCGACGCCGCGACATGCTCCCATTGATCGCTTTGTGACCCCCGGGGAGTTCGAGGATTACAAGCGGATCGGGTTGGCGAAAGGGTTTCTCCGGGTGGCATCGTCACCGTTGACCCGGTCATCCTATCACGCCGACGAGGATTTCGAAGCGTTGCGAGGGGCCCGGAAATCGTTGCTTTCCAGAGCGTAACTTTCACGTATTCCTTCTGAAATGCCAACTCACGCTGAAAAGCGCACTGTTCCCTACACTCCCGAACAGATTTTTGATCTGGTGGCAGATGTTGAAAAATACCCGGAGTTTCTTCCGTGGTGTGTGGCGACCCGGATCCGTCGGCGGGAAGGCCCCAATTCCTTCGTTGCCGACCTGGTGATCGGCTTCAAGGTATTCCGAGAGCGTTTCACGTCCACTGTGGGTTTGAAACGGCCCAATCGGATCGACGTCCTTTATCGCGAGGGGCCTTTCCATCATTTGACCAATCACTGGGTGTTCGAGCAGGACGATCGCGGAAATTGCGTGATCGATTTCTACATCGATTTCGAGTTTCGGTCTCGAACCCTGCAGAAACTGATCGGGTCGCTCTTCAATCAGGCTGTTCAGCGCATGGTCAGTGCTTTCGAGAAGCGTGCACGGTCAATTTACGGAACTGGGCGCGGTTGAACGATCCGGCAGGCGGAATGAGTCATTTCAAGACCCGCCCGCTTTTTCCCAGAGAAATTGATTGAGCATGGAAAGGGCCTCCTCCATGGCCGCAAACCGGACATGCTCTCGATCGCCGTCTAATAGTTTTCTAGCGTGAACGGTGTTCCGCCCTATCCCGGCAACGGCGATATGGACGAGGCCCACGGGTTTCGTCTCGGTCCCTCCGCCCGGACCGGCGACGCCGGTGGTGGCAACGGCGATCTGGGCCGCGGCATTTGCCAGCGCGCCCTCTGCCATGGCACGGGCCACGGCTTCGCTGACGGCTCCGTGGGCGGTGAGCATGGCTTCGCTGACTCCAAGCATTTGAACCTTAGCCAGATTGTCGTAGGTGATAAAGCCGCGATCGAACGCACGAGAGGAGCCGGGAATGGCGGTAAGGCAGGCTGCTATCAACCCGCCGGTGCAGGACTCGGCGGTGACGAGCCTCAGATTCAAGCCGACACATTGATCGAGGGCTTGTGTGGCTTGCTCAATCTGCCTCTGGTTGAACATGATTTCCTTCCCGGGAGCTGTTGTGCGAACGGCCGTACCCTTACTTCGAACCGCTGCTCGATGCGGCGGTCCGCTTCGGATGAGTACGAACTGTATACGGTAATTTTGCGGGGTTTGGAGGATCCGATAAAGAAATGTGGGACCGGTCGATAGGATTTGCTCGATGTTTGCCGCAAAGACCGTAATCCTCTCTATCAAAGTCGGATACGTACCCGTATACGTGCTCCCAACTTCAATTGTGAGCGGTCGGCAAAAGGACTGGTTTTGCTAACCGGGTAACCCTAAAACCGCTTGGGGCGAGCCAATAAGCGAAAGGAGGCAGTAGGATGTTCAAGGGCTCGATCGTTGCCCTCGTCACTCCGTTCAGCGGGGGCGTATTTGACGAGGCCGCATACCGCGCGTTGATCGACTGGCACGTGGAGGAGGGGACCAACGGTTTGGTGCCGTGCGGTACAACCGGTGAGTCGCCTACGTTGAGCCACGCCGAGCATATGCGGGTGGTGGAGGTATGTGTCGACGCGGCCGCGGGCAGAGTCCCCGTGATCGCCGGAGCGGGATCGAACTCGACGGCGGAGGCCGTGGAACTGACACGACATGCCAAGAAAGCCGGCGCCGATGCCGCGCTGGTGGTGACGCCCTATTACAATAAACCCAATCAGGAAGGCCTCTACCGCCATTACCAGACCATTCATGACGCGGCGGATTTGCCGATCATTATTTACAATATTCCATCTCGGTGCGTGGTGGACATGACCGTTGGCACCATGGCGAGATTGGCGAAACTTCCAAACATCGTCGGCGTAAAGGACGCGACCCAGGATCTGTCGCGCCCAATCCAGACGCGCGCCGAACTGGGAACCGATTTCTGCCAGTTGTCGGGCGAGGACGGTACCGCGCTGCCTTTCCTTATCGCGGGCGGACATGGATGTATTTCCGTCACGGCGAACGTCGCACCCGGTCTGTGCGCGGAAATGCACAGGGCCTGGCAGGGTGGGGATGTCAAAACGGCAATGGCGCTTCAGGACAAATTGATCCCGCTGCATCGCGCTCTGTTCTGCGAAACAAGCCCGGCACCGGTAAAATACGCCGTGAGCGTGCTGAACAAATGCGGCTCCGAAGTCCGCCTTCCCCTCGTCGACATCACCGAGGAAAGCAGGTCGCTCGTTAAACGGGCGATGGCCGCCGCTGGCGTGTTGACCTGACAGTCGTCAGGGTGTGACGGTAATGGCGGTCAAAGCGGGGAAGAAATCAAAAGGGATCGGAGACGGAAAGCTCGCGGCGCAAAATCGAAAGGCGCGCCACGATTACCTGATTGAAAACACGCTGGAGGCGGGAATTGCCCTGGTTGGCACCGAGGTCAAATCTCTTCGCCAGGGGCACGCCTCCATAACCGAGTTTTTTGCTCGGGAAAAAGCGGGTGAAATTTTTCTTTTCAACGCACACATACCGGAATACGGAGCGGCGCGTCATTTTGGCCATGAGCCAAGAAGACCAAGGAAACTGCTCTTGCGTCAGCGCGAAATCAGAAAATTGATTGGTGCCGTCAGAAAGGAGGGAATGACGCTTGGTTCCTCTTTCCATCTATTTCAACGAGCGGGGATTTGCAAAGGTTGCATTGGCGATCGCGCGCGGCAAACAAAAAGCAGACAAACGTTCATCGGAAAAAGAAAGGGAGTGGAACCGCCAAAAAGGAAGACTAATGAGACAAAAAGGTTAAGTGGACAAACGCTCTTCAGCCTGAGCGGGCGAGCTTGGCGTAAGCGCCCCGGTAGCGCAGCAGGGGGGCGTCGTGTTCGGTCGTCCGCAGGCGGGCCACTTCGCCGATCACGATGACATGGTCGCCGGCGTCATGGGTTTCGACCACCCGGCATTCGAGCGCGGCCGTGCATCCCGGGAGGATCGGGCATCCGCCCGTTCCCTCCTCGAAGGCAACGCCGTCGAATTTGTCCTCGCTCTTGCTCGCGAAGTTTTCCGACAGCTCGATCTGGTTCTCCGCCAGCACGTTCACCGCGAAATCGGTATGTCGGGCGTACGCCGCGAAATTGTTGGTGTTCTTGCCGAGGCAGAACAGCACCAGCGGCGGATCCAGCGACACCGAGCAGAACGAGCTGATGGTGACCCCGAGCGCTTGGCCGGCCGGGGTTCGCGTGGTGATGACGCACACGCCGCTCGCGAAGCGGCCGAGGGCGTGTCGAAAGGCGCTGGGATCCACCGTCAAGATACAGGTTCCAGGAGCAAGGCTCGGGTGAGGTTAGAAATACTTTAACATGTGCCGTGTGATTATGGAGTGCGCGAATGTTCCCGCCATCGTTGGCCGGACGCGAATGGGCGGGAATGGGACGCGGCGACAGGGTCAGTACCTAAGGGACCCCGTATCAACCCGTCAAGTGGCTCGTGAGAGGCTCGATGTTCTTCATAATCGGTTTCGTGGTCGTGGCAGGGTGCGTCATCGGCGGCTACATGGGCGCCGGCGGCCACCTCGGCGTGCTTTGGCAGCCGTTCGAGTACGTCATCATCTTCGGCGCCGCCATCGGCGCGTTCGTGATCGCCAACCCGAAGCCGATCCTCACCGGTGTCGCCAAGTCGTTCGGCAAGATCCTCAAGGGCCCGAAGTACAACAAGAACAGCTATCTCGAGGTCCTCGGGATGATGCACTCCGTGTTCAAGCTGGCGAAAACCAAGGGCGACCTGGCGCTCGAGGCCCATATCGAACAACCGCACGAGAGCTCGATCTTCAACAGTTTTCCCTCTTTCGTCTCGGATCACCACGCGGTCGATTTCGTCTGCGACTATCTGCGTCTCCTGACGCTCGGCAGCACCAATCCGCATGAAATCGAGTTGGTCATGGAGGCCGAGCTCGAGATCCATCACGGCGAAACGCACGCCGTCGCCGGCGCCCTGCAGACCGTGGCCGACGGCCTCCCGGCCCTGGGGATCGTCGCGGCGGTGCTGGGCGTCATTCACACCATGGGGTCCATCACCGAACCGCCCGAAATCCTCGGCCACCTGATCGGCGGGGCCCTGGTCGGAACCTTCACCGGGGTGCTGGCCGCCTACGGGCTCGTCGCTCCGATGGCCAAATCGCTCGAAAACACCTTCGACGCGGAATCGCGGTACCTGGAATGCATCAAGACGGGCCTCATCGCCCACATGCAGGGTTACGCGCCGCAGGTCTCCGTGGAAATCGCCCGGAAGGCATTGAATTCCAACGTCCGCCCCAGCTTTTCCGAACTGGACGAACTGATCCAGACCAGCCCGGTCTGACGCGAGCGCCGCATGAGCAATCAGCCGATCATCATCAAGAAGGTCAAGAAGGCCGCTCACGGCCATCATGGCGGCGCGTGGAAGGTGGCCTACGCCGACTTCGTCACCGCGATGATGGCGTTCTTTCTTCTGCTCTGGCTGCTCAACGCCGTTTCGCAGGAACAGCTGGAGGGCATCTCGGACTATTTCTCGCCCATCTCCACGACCAAGTCGACGACCGGCGGAGGCGGACTGCTGGCGGGCAAGACCGTGGCCAAGAAAGGCGTGTTCGAGGTGGATGTCGCGCCGCCCGGCGCGTCGCCGGATCCGAGCAAGGAAGAGACGGAACATCAGGATTCGGAATCCAAGAGCGCGGCCAATGCCGCGTCATCGGCGGCGCAAATCGCGCGGGCCGAGGAGCGGCAGTTCCGGGAGGCGGAACGCGAATTGCGGTCGGCGATCGACGAGCTTCCCAACCTGAAGGAACTGTCGAAGAGTTTTCTGATCGACAACACGCCGGAGGGCCTGCGCGTGCAGATCGTCGATCAGGACGGATTGCCGATGTTTCCGAGGGGCCGCGCGGAAATGCATTCCCACACGCGCGAGATGCTGAAACTGGTCGCGAAGGTCGTCACGCGGATGCCTCAGAGCGTGGCGCTCTCGGGGCACACGGACGCGACACAATTCCAAGGGACCTCGGGCTACGGCAACTGGGAACTGTCCGCCGACCGGGCCAACGCCGCCCGGCGCATGCTCATCGAATTCGGGGTTCCGGAAGACCGGATCACACGGGTTGTCGGCCGCGCCGCGACCGACCCTCTGCTGCCCCATGACCCCGAGGCGCCTGGAAACCGGCGGCTGACCGTGGTGCTGCTTCGCGGCACCGGGGCCCAACAACCATCGGCGGAGCCGGCTCATTGACCTGATTTTGCCACTGTTTTCAAGCGGATCAAACGGTGCTATTCTGATCCAAGGTCATGAACCAGCGGTAGAATTCAGACTCGAGAGCCATGAAACACGCGCCCGTTCAAGGTGCCCGGTTTTTCTTCGCGACCGCGCCGATGCCGTGCCCGTATCTGCCTGGACGCATCGAACGGCGTCTGGTGACGGAACTCGTGGGCCGCAAGGCGATCGCGTTCCACGATACCCTCTCGCAGGCTGGATTTCGCCGCAGCCATTGCATTGCCTATGTTCCCGTATGCCGTGACTGCGACGCGTGCACCGCGGTCAGGATCGTCGTCGATCGCTTTCGGCGCTCGCGCGGTCACCGGCGGGTATGGGCGAGAAACAGGGACATCGCCGTCGTGAAAACGCCGCCGCGAGCCACGGAAGAGCAGTATGCCCTCTTCCGCGCCTATCAGGAGCATCGGCACCGGAACGGCGAAATGGCGAACATGGACTTCTACGACTACCAGACGCTCGTGGAGGATACCCCTGTCGACACGACCATGCTTGAGTTTCGCGACGAGAACTCGCGCCTGGTCGCGGGCTGCCTGACGGACCGGCTGTCCGACGGACTGTCGGCGGTCTACAGCTTTTTCGATCCGGGCCTGCCGCAAAGAAGTCTGGGCACACAGATGATCCTGTGGTTGATCGAGGAGGCTCGCGCATCGGCAACCCCCTATGTCTACCTGGGCTACTGGATCGCCGACTGCGCGAAAATGTCGTACAAGCGCCGTTTTGAGCCTCTTGAGGCCTACACCGCCGACGGGTGGCGTTCGGTTGGCGACGATCAGGCGATATCCGGTGACTTCGCCTCGGCGGGGCGGTCGTAGGTTGTCGAGGGATCGATAAAATTTTTGACAACGAAAACGCGCGGATCGGCAATTCCGCCGAAAAACTGGTGAGAGGAAACCTGTCCATGAAACGAAGAAGCTTTATGAAGGGCGTGGCGGCCGCGGGCGTCGGTGGCGCCGCGGCCTCGACACTCGCGGCTCCCGCCATTTCACAGGACCGCAAGGAATGGCGAATGGTCACCACGTGGCCGAAGAATTTTCCCGGATTGGGGACCGGCGCCGAACTGCTGGCCGAGATGATCACTCAGTCAACGGACGGCCGGCTGTCGGTCACGGTGTTCGGCGCGGGGGAAATCGTCCCGGCGTTCGAATCCATGGACGCCGTGGCAAGCGGCACCGTGGAAATGGGACACGGGGCGCCGTATTACTGGAAGGGCAAGGAGCCCTCCACGCAATTCATCGCGTCGATGCCGTTCGGCATGATCGCGCAGGAACAGAACGCCTGGTTTCAGTTTGCCGGCGGCCAGGAAATCGCCGACGCGGTGTACAAGGAACTCGGCTGCAAGTTCTTCCCCTCGGGCAACACCGGCACGCAGATGGGCGGCTGGTTCAACAAGGAGATCAACAGCCTCGAGGATTACAAGGGCCTGAAGATGCGGATCCCCGGGCTTGGCGGCGAAGTCGTCAAGGCGGCCGGAGGCAACGTGGTCAACCTGCCGGGCGGAGAAATTCCGCCGGCGCTTCAATCCGGAGCGATCGACGCGACGGAGTGGGTCGGTCCCTACAACGATCTTGCGTTCGGCCTCTATAAAAGCGCCAAATACTATTACTATCCCGGCTGGCACGAGCCGGCCACGGTTCTCGACAACTTCATCAACTTGAACGCGTGGGAAAGCTTGCCGAACGATATCAAGGCCATCGTCACGGCGTGCAACACCGCGGTCAACCAGCTTGTGCTGAGCGAATTCGGGGCGCGAAACAACTCGGCGCTGGCGACCTTGATCAACAAGCACGGCGTGGTCTTGAAGAAGTTCCCCGATCCCGTGCTCGAGGGATTGGGCGCGCTATCCGGGGAAGTCATGAACGATCTGGCGTCCTCGGATGCCCGCAGCCGAAAGGTGATGGACAGCATCCTGACCTTCCGCAAGGGAGCCATCGCCTGGACCACCCGATCGGAGACGGCGTTCACCCTGGCGCGCGACCTTCCGTTCAAGTACGCCGAGCCCAGCCAAGGCTGAGAGTGTTTCGATCGTATGGGAGATGGGCTGGCGACGACTGAACCGTCGCCAGCCTGTCCGTCCAGCCCGTCCGGGCGGGTCATTGTTAACGACATTAATCGAACATGACCCCGGGCAGCCATGTCGCCAACGCGGGAAATGCCGCGATCACGCCCAGCCCCACAAGCTGAATGATCACGAACGGCACGATTCCCCGATAAATATCCATCGTCGAGACACTGGGCGGCGCGACGCCACGCAGATAGAACAGCGCGAACCCGAAGGGCGGGGTCAGGAAGCTCGTCTGCAAGTTGACCGCGATCATCACACCGAACCAGATCGGATTGATGTCGAATTGGAGCAGAATGGGTCCGACGATGGGAACGACCACGAAAATGATTTCTATGAAATCAAGAAAGAACCCGAGAACGAACATGACGATCATGACCGCAAGCATTGCCCCGAATACGCCTCCGGGAAGACCGGTCAGCAGCTCGGCGACAAGCTCATCTCCGCCAAATCCGCGAAAGACGAGCGAAAACACCGATGCGCCGAGCAGGATGACGAAGACCATGGAGCTGATCTGCAGCGTGGACCGCATCACCACGCGCAGAACTCCGGTGGCATAAACGCGCGAGAGGGCCACGAGCAGGCCCCACAGGATGACAAGCAGCATCGCGACCGCGACAACAAACGCGATGAAATCGGCGGGCGGAATGGTGTCCCGCTGCATGCGCAGATCGAACTGGCTTGTGATCACCACCTGCAGAAGCAGGCACGCTCCCGCCAGATAAACCGGGATGTTGTTGCCGGGATCGAGACGGCGCCCGATAAAAAACGGCAACAACAAAACACGCCGTGGAGAAAAATCCGGGAATCCCGCGTCACCGGAATCCGGGTTTTCCTCGGCAAGGGTCCTTCCCGCCAGGAACAAGGCGCCGATGGACCCGACGGCGGCCGCCTCCGTGGGCGTGGCGATTCCGCCGAGGATCGAGCCCAATACCGCCAGGATCAGAAGCCCGGGAGGGAGAAGGGCGGTCAGAACCCGATTGCCCAGGTTTTCGACCACTTCGCCTTCGGCCACGAGCGCCGGGCACGAGCGTGGATGGAGGATCGATTTGGCGAGAACCCACCCCATGTACAAGCAAACAAGCATCATCCCCGGAAGAAAAGCCCCGGCGAACAAATCGATGACCGAAATCGGTTCCGGAGCCCAGTTGCCCACCGCCCGCTGCGCTTCGGAATACGCCCCCTGCAGAATGTCACCGAGCAGAACCAGGACGATGGACGGCGGAATGATCTGCCCCAAGGTTCCCGAGGCGCATATGGCGCCCGTCGCCAGCTTCGGGTCGTAGCCCGCCTTGAGCATGGTCGGCAGGCTCAACAGGCCCATCGTGACGACGGTGGCGCCAACGATTCCGGTGGACGCGGCGAGCAACATGCCGACAAAGACCACCGAGAGCCCGAGGCCGCCTCGCATCCGGCCAAACAGCAGTCCCATCGTCTCGAGAAGTTGTTCCGCGATCCGGGCGCGTTCGAGCATGACCCCCATGAAAACGAACAGCGGGACGGCCACCAGCACCTCGTTCAACATGACGCCGAAGTATCTGGAAGCCAGGCCACCGAGCAGCCTGAGATCGAACATATCGAGGCCGGCGCCCACCAATGCGAACGCCAATGCCGTCCCGGCGAGGCTGAATGCAACGGGAAACCCGAGAAGCAGAACTCCGCAAACGACCGCGAACATGAGCAGACCGAGGATTTCGGGCCCCATCGTCAGCGTTCCCCGTCCGACGCGCGACTCACTCCGGGCAAACTCCGTCCGCCCGGCCAAAACCAAAAAGGATCTGAGGGCCAGCGAGATGCCTTGCAGGCCGACGCTCACACAGAACACCAGGATAACGGACTTCAACAGGAAAAGACCGGGCAGCCCGCCGGCCTCGCGGGACTCCTCCAGGCGGTCCCATGACGCGAACACATAGGGCCACGCGACAATCCCGATCATGATCACCACCGGAAGCAACAGCGCCAATGATCCGAAAAGGTCGACACCGGCCTTAAATCGCGGGCTGCCGGTCCTGTAGAAAATATCGACGCGAACGTGCCCCTCGTGAAGCAGCGTATAGCCGGCGCCGACCATGAACACGATGCCGTGAAGCCAGACATAGGATTCCTGCATCCATACGAAGCCGACGCTGAAAACATAGCGCAGAACGACAACGAGGAAGGTCAGAAGCACCATGGCCAGGGTCAGCCAGGCGACCCCCCGTCCGATGAAATCATTGGTCCGGTCGATAATACGCGCGATGCCGACTAGGGCATTCAATACGGTATCCCTCTATCCCAAACAGCACTCCCTCACCGCGAACCGGACGTTCCCGCCCAAGGTGGCTTTCGGCTTTCGCCCCCGGGTCTCGTTATCGCCGGTTCACACGAGTCCTATCAGGCCGGGTCGCTCAAGTAAATTGATTGGATAGCGGAAACCCCCGTGGCGCCTTGTGACCCGCCTGCCCCCGCTTGCCGATCCAGGGGGTCAGGTTGGTCTCCGTCCGCGTACCGCCACCGCCGCGCCACGAGAGCCCGTCCTCGAGGGCAAATGTTCTGATGTCGCGCAGCACGCCCGGGCGATACCGCTGCAAGATCACGCCCCTGCCGCGAGACATCGCGGGCAGTTCCTCGAGCGGAAAAATCAACAGCTTCCTGTTGGAACCGACCACCGCGACCGAGTCCGCCTTGTCGTCCACGGGCGAACACGCGGCCGCTTCTTCATCCGCGTCCAGGAGCAGTACCTGCTTGCCGTTGCGGGTTTGCGCGATCACCTCGTTCTCGTCGATCAGGAATCCCCTGCCCTTGTCCGACGCGATCAAGAGTCGCCGGCCGGGAACGTGCACGAAAACCGCGACCGGCTCATGGCGATCGGATAGATCGATCATCAGCCTCAAGGGCTCTCCATGCCCGCGCGCGCCCGGCAATCGATCGCATCCCAGCGTGAAAAACCGCCCGCTGGTGGCAAAGACAACGAGCTTGTCGGTGGTCATGGCGTGCAGACAAAAGCGAGCGCGGTCGCCTTCCTTGTAGCGGATGTCCGATACATCCGACACGTGACCCTTGATCGCCCGAATCCAGCCCTTGTCCGAGCAAACGACCGTCACGGGTTCGCGTTCGATCATGACCTCCACCGGAACGACGACGGATGGGGCGCTCTTCTCCAGGGTCGTGCGCCGTTTTCCCAGCTCCGTTTCCGCGGAGTATCGCTTGCCGATCTCTTCGATTTCCTTCGCGATGACCTTCCACCGTCTCCGTTCATCGCCAAGCAGCGCCTGGATGTCGCTGCTCTCTTCGCTCAACTGCTTGTGTTCCTTGTGAATTTCGATCTCGTCCAACTTCCGCAGCTGCCGGAGGCGCATGCTCAAAATCGCTTCCGCCTGCGTCTCGTTGATGTCGAACCTGTCCATCAAGGCTTTCCTCGGCTCGTCTTCCTCGCGAACGATCCGGATCACCTCGTCGAGGTTCAGATACGCCACCAGAAGCCCGGAAAGCACCTCCAGCCTTTTCTCGATCTTGGCGAGGCGGTGCCCCTTGCGCCGTTGCAGGACTTCATGCCGATGGGCGAGAAACGCGGCGAGCGCGTCCCGCAGGTTCATGAGCTGGGGCGTGTTGCCCGCGTCGAGAACATTCATGTTGAGACCGACGCGGACCTCCAGTTCGGTCTGCCGAAACAATTGTTCCATGAGCACGGCGGGCTGAATCGTCCGGCTTTTCGGCTCCAGGATAATCCGGATCGCTTCCGCCGATTCATCGCGGATGTCGGCGAGCAGGGGAAGTTTCCGGGCGACCAGGAGTTCCGCCGCTTTCTCGATCAACCGGGACTTCTGAACCTGATAGGGAATCTCGGTGACGACGATTTGATAAGCCCCATGTCCGAGACGCTCGACTTCCCAGCGGGCGCGAAGGCGAAAACTGCCGCGGCCGGACCGATACGATTCGGCGATACTGTCCGGCGGCTCGACCAGGACCCCCCCGGTCGGGAAGTCGGGTCCGGGAACGAACTCCACAAGTTTCTCGATACTGGCCCCGGGATGCTTGATCAGGTAGCGGAGCGCGTCGCACAACTCCGCGACATTGTGGGGCGGAATGCTGGTCGCCATTCCGACGGCGATGCCGCTGGAACCGTTGGCCAGGAGGTTGGGGAAACCGGCCGGCAGGACGACGGGCTCCTCGTCCTCGCCGTCGTACGTGGACCGGAAATCGACGGCATCCTCATCGATCCCCTCGAGCAGCGCCTCGGCGACGAACGTCAGGCGGGCTTCCGTGTACCGCATGGCCGCGGCGTTATCGCCGTCGACGTTGCCGAAGTTTCCCTGGCCCTCGACCAGGGGATAGCGAACGGCGAATTCCTGAGCCAGCCGGACCAGGGCATCGTAGACGGCGGCGTCGCCATGGGGATGGTACTTGCCGATGACGTCGCCGACGACCCGGGCGCACTTCTTGAAACCCGAGGCGGGATCCAGCTTGAGCAGCCGCATGGCATAGAGAAGCCGCCGGTGAACGGGCTTGAGCCCGTCTCGAACATCCGGCAGCGACCGCGATACGATGGTGGACAGCGCGTACGAGAGATATCTCTGACCGAGCGCGTCGGTCAGATGGACGTCATGAATGGTGTCGTTCGCGGCGGGTTGCGTCATGGACATTCCCAGCTAATTCAGCGTCCCAGATACCACATATGGTAGCTCGTGCCAATGTTACGTCAATCACGCTGAACGGAGCCGTGGCGCCTTATACCAACGAGCACTGATCAGGGACTCGTTGGTATTACTCGCGGAAGAGGTCCGCCAATCGAATCCGGGCCTCGGGGAGGCTTCGGTTGTAGGGGCGGTAGACGTGGCGTTCGAGAAAATAGCCTGTCAGCGCGAGCGCTTGTCCGATCTCTTCGAAGCCGCCGGTCGCGCCATCGTCGAGGAGGAAGGATGGCAGCCTGAGCAACCGGTTCCGATACTCGCCGGCGGCGGCTTCCGATACGGCCCGTCCCGTTCGCGGAGAGACATAGTGAAGCCGACCCCTGTCACCGGTCACCGCGCATTGACTCAGATCGAGGCCAAATCCGAGGTCCCGGAGTAAATCGGACTCCCACCGGACATAAGCCGATCCCCATGCCGCGTCGGCGTCGAGAACCGCCAGAAGAGCGGCCAGCCCCTCGAACACGCCGAGGTGAGGTTCGCGCTCGGGAAGCGCGGATTCCGTCACCGCGCAAACGGCCACGAGGCAGGCCAGCCGCCTAGGATCGCCGATATGGAGAGCCGAAACGGCCCCCGTCAGCTCGCACGTCATGATCCCCAAGTGCTCGGCGAGACGCGCCCGCCATCGCGCCCTGACGATATTTCCAAGCTCCAGGACCCCCCGCGTCGCCCCCTTGGCCCCTCCGCGAACCAACCCGGAATGGCGACCGTGCTCGCGCGTCAACAGAGAGACACGCAGCGAGCCCTCCCCGTGCCGACGGACAGACACAACAACCCCGTCATCGATCCATTCCATCGTTGAAATATAATCGAGAAACAGCCGAGAGCACACCAAGCAAGCACGACAGTGCCGCTAACACGACAGCTATCCGCTCGGCTCATGTTCCTCGGCTCGTGGAGGTGACTGGGTTCAACCAGATAAGCAATTACGCTGATGCCGTTCAAGCCACGGTACCCTTCTTTTCACAGCATAAATATGCAGCGTGAGAAGGTTAAAGCGCCAAGTTACGTCCTGGCTCGCTCTATGGAATTAACGGAAGGGGTTGCTCTTAGGGCTGCAATAATGTTGGTGAGATGCTTTACGTCACGGACTTCGATGTCGATAAGCATATCGAAGAATTCAGATGTTCTGTTTGTTATTTTCAGGTTGGTGATGTTACCGGTGTTCTTCGCTATGACGGTGGTAAGACTACCCAAGCTGCCAGGTTCGTTGATGACGGATAGTTGAATCCGGCCCACATGACCAGCGGGGGCTTCGTCGTCAACCTCCCAAGACACATCGATCCAGCGTTCCGGTGAGTCGGCAAAAGCCTCCAGTCCTTCGCAGTCGATTGTGTGAATGGTTACCCCTTTGCCGGTTGTAACCACCCCGACAATCCGATCTCCTGGAAGCGGGTGGCAGCAACCGGCGAAATGAACCGCCATTCCCGGGATCAGTCCCTTGATCGGGACCGCCGCGTTTTTGCTTGCCAGTTTCTTCGCGCGGCTACGCGCAAGCGGGACCATCCTCTCGTAAAGGCTCAATTTTCTTTTTTTTGTTCCGGGAAAAACGGTCTCGATAACCTGGCGTCCCGTGATATGCCCGGCCCCCACCTGAGCACACAGATCGTTCACCGTTCCCTGTTTGAAGTTTTTCAGAACCCCCTCCAAGGCCTTGTCGTAGAACTCGTACCCCTCGTCACGGAACGCCCGTTCCAGGATGGAGCGTCCCAACTTGAGGTACTGCTCACGCTCCCTCGTTCGGATGTATCGCCGAATCCGAGCCCTTGCTTTTCCGGTGACGACGAAGCGTTCCCAGGTCGGCGAGGGAGTCTGTGCCTTCGACGTGATGATTTCCACCTGATCGCCGTTCTGCAGTTTTGTCCGCAGAGGCATCAGTCGTCCGTTTATTTTCGCGCCAACACAGCGGTCTCCGATCGCGGAATGGACGGCATAGGCCAAATCGACGGGGGTGGCCCCCGACGGCAGATTGATCAGATCTCCCTTAGGGGTGAAGCAGAACACCTCGTCTTGAAACATTTCCAGTTTGGTATGCTCAAGAAATTCCTCCGGCTCCGCCTCGTGCTCGAGGATTTCGAGAAGTTCCCTCAGCCAGCGATACTGACGGCCATCGGTGTTGCCAACTCCCTGTTTATACAGCCAATGCGCGGCGACACCGTATTCGGCCACTTCGTGCATTTTCAGGGTCCGTATTTGAATTTCTATCCGCTGATTTTCCGGACCCAGGACCGCCGTGTGTATTGATCGATAACCATTCGGTTTCGCGGTGGAAATGTAATCCTTGAAGCGGCCTGGAACCACCGGATAGGCACTGTGAACGATACCAAGGGTCCGGTAGCAGTCCTCCACGCTTCCAACGATCACCCGGAAGGCCATGATGTCGCAGAGTTGCTCGAAGCCCACGTCATTGCGCTGCATTTTCCGCCAAATGGAGTACGGCGTTTTCTCGCGACCAATAACTTCCGCGCTCAGCCCCGCGTCCGCCAGGGTTTGCTGTATCTTCTCCACGATACGCGGAACCAGTCCGCCACCGCGGTCGCGAAGAAATTTCAGTCGCGCAACGATCGAATCCCGGGCGTGCGGATTGATTTCCGCGAAAGCGAGATCCTCCAACTCGCTTTTCATTTCCTGCATGCCGATGCGTTCCGCCAGGGGAACGTAAATATCCATGGTCTCGTGGGCAATTCGGCGTCTTTTCGCGGGGTCCGGTATATGTTTCAACGTTCTCATGTTGTGCAGACGATCCGCGAGTTTAACGAGCAGTACGCGAATGTCCTCCGACATCGCGACGACCAGCTTGCGGAAATTCTCTGCTTGCTTCGAATGTTCGGACTGCAATTCGATGCGGTTTAACTTGGTAACCCCGTCCACCAGCCGCGCGACCTCGTCGCCAAAATGGCTCCGGACTTCATCCAGCGTCGCGGATGTATCTTCAATGGTATCGTGGAGTAGGGCGGTGATGATCGCCGCCGTGTCCAGGCGATAGTGCGTCAGTATGCCGGCGACTTCCAGCGGGTGCGAAAAATACGGATCGCCGGACGCCCGCTTCTGCGCCCCATGAGCCTTCATCGCAAACACATAACCGCGATTGAGCGCCTCCTCGTTCGCGTTTGCGTCGTACGCTTTCACTCTTTCAACGAGTTCAAACTGACGGATCATTGACGATCTCTATGCCGATTATCGGTAAGTCCAACTAAGTAGCATGTTCCGGAAGTTTTCAGCCATTGCATCAAGAAAAATACTATCAAAAATACTTCTCAATTCGTCTCAGTTATTGTTCTGAATGCATTCTATCGTGGATTGGCTAATTTGATTCACAGTTATTATTCCTAATTGCGATCCGTTCGGTTTTGGCGTCTAAGCCTCGATAGGTTCGGCGATTTGGCTCGACGGCAGTCGAGCAAGCAACTCGGAGGCGCTCATGCCGAGGACGGGATGAGTCCAGTGAGGTGCCAATTCCACAAATGGCTTGAGCACGAAAGCCCGTTCGTGCATCCGTGGGTGAGGCAATCGCATCTCCGAAGGAATGTCCCGTAGTTCGTTATTGTAAATCAGCAAATCTAAATCCAGCACGCGCGCTTCATTGGTCACTCCGCGCGTACGTCCAAACTTCGCCTCCACGGCGTGCAAAACACGAAGCAACGTCTTGGAATCGTAATTAGTTGTCACTTGAAGAACGCCATTAACGAAAGCCGGTTGCTCGGATAACGGAACAGGGGCACTTCGATACCAACGAGACCGCCTGACGACAGTTACGTCCATGGCATTAAGAGTCTCAAGCGCCGCTGTACAGGTTTTCACGGGCGGTCCCCACTCGCGGCTGTCGAGATTTGCTCCGATACCGATCATAATCACGCGCTTCGCCCTCGTTTTCGCCCTTGCGGCGATCTACACCTCAACTTAATTATGTATAATGAAGCGTTCTGTCGAGAGCAGAGGCAACCGAAAATTTCAAGATGCGAGATCAGCGTAGGAAGATTTGAGCTAGGCTATAACGGAATAGATATTAAAAGGAATATTTATGATGGTGTTTTATCCACAAGAGAGAATAGGGTTGTTTATTGACGGATCCAACCTGTATGCAGCGGCAAGAGCGTTGAGCTTTGATATAGATTACAAAAGGCTACTTGATCTTTTTGCGGAAAAGGGACGTTTGATTCGCGCATTCTATTACACGGCGTTGGTTGAAGATCAGGAATATTCCCCCATACGTCCGTTGATCGATTGGCTGGACTATAACGGCTATTCCATGGTGACCAAACCGACGAAGGAGTTTACGGACGCGTCCGGTCGTCGGAAAATCAAGGGAAACATGGATATCGAACTGGCCATCGACGTGATGGAAATGGCTGAACACCTCGATCATATCGTGCTGTTTTCCGGTGACGGTGATTTCCGACGATTGGTCGAGGCCGTTCAACGCAAGGGGACTCGTGTCACGGTCGTGAGCACGGTGCGTTCTCAGCCGCCGATGGTCGCCGACGAATTGCGCCGCCAAGCGGATGTTTTCATCGAGCTGCAGGATTTGCGCCCGAGTATCGCTCGCGCCAGTCATGGCCGGGATGACCGTCAGGAAAGCGCGTATTCGCAACCGTCCACGCCGGCGGACATGATGGAAGAGGCGTGAGGTGTTGGGGCGATGCGCCGGAGACGCCACGGCCCCGGGTGACGATTGTGCTCTCTGCCCGAGACTCCAGGCATTTCGGACCACGAACCGCAATCACTTTCCAGACTGGCATAATGCGCCAGTTCCATCATTCGGAGACGATGACGCTCGACTTCTGATTGTCGGGCTTGCCCCTGGCCTCAGGGGCGCCAACCGCACCGGTCGGCCTTTTACCGGTGACTTCGCCGGCAACCTTCTGTATCGAACCCTCGGAAATCGAGGACTTTCGAAAGGTTCTTACAGCCCCGAAGGCGATGATGATTTGGCGCTGATCGGGTGTCGGATAACCAACGCCGTTCGCTGTGTGCCGCCGAAAAATAGACCGGTAGGCATGGAAATCAGCACGTGCAATCGGTTTCTGAGGGAAGAGATCCGAACCCTCAAGTCGCTGAAAGTCATTCTTGCCCTCGGTACCATCGCCCATGGCGCCGTCTTGACCGCCCTCGGTGAATCGAAGTCGAGGACGCCTTTCCGCCACGGCGAAATCCACACCCTGCGCGACAACATCGTCCTCGCCGATAGTTATCACTGTTCCCGCCTGAACACGAACACGGGACGTTTGACCCATGAGATGTTCGATACGGTCATTCGGTCCGCGTTGGCACTTGCCTAACCGAGGTAGTTCCGCATCGTTGGAAGTTTGGCGGCGAGGTTGAGTTTGAAAGCTAAAAATCATGCGCCGAGAGAAGGCGCGCCGCGTCGACGGCGGCGTATGTCAGGATGCCGTCGGCGCCGGCTCGCTTGAACGCGAGCAGGCATTCCATCAGTGCTCGGTCGTAATCCAGCCAACCGTTTTGGCTCGCGGCCGCGAGCATGGAGTACTCGCCGGAGACATGGTAGGCGAACGTCGGTATGCCGAAAGTTGTTTTCACGCCACTGACAACGTCGAGATAGGTTAGGCCAGGCTTGACGATCACCATGTCGGTGCCCTCCTGAATATCGAGGGCCACTTCCCGCAGGGCCTCGTCGCTGTTGGCGGGATGCATCTGATAGGCCTTTTTATCGCCTTTGAGGGCGCCGGCCGAGCCGACGGCGTCGCGGAACGGACCATAGAAGGCCGACGCGTACTTGGCGGCGTAACTCATGATCTGAACGTCGCGAAAACCCGCCGCGTCCAGGGCATCGCGGATGGCGCCAACGCGGCCGTCCATCATGTCCGAGGGAGCAACCACGTCGCAACCGGCCTCGGCCTGTACCACGGCCTGACCGCACAGAATTCTCAGGGTTTCGTCGTTCAGAACCTGGCCCTCGGCAACCAGACCGTCATGACCGTCACTATTGAACGGATCGAGAGCCACATCGCAAATGACGCCGATCTCCAGGTTCGCGGCTTTGATGGCACGGACCGCGCGGCAGACCAGATTGTCGGGGTTCAAGGCCTCGGCGCAGTCGGGGGATTTGAAGCCGGGTTCCACATGGGGAAACACAGCGACAGCCGGAATGCCGAGCGCCGCGGCGTCCTTGACCGCGTTGACCATGGCGTCGATCGAGAGCCGTTCCACGCCGGGCATGGACGGGACGGGTTCGCGCCGGTCCCGGCCCTCGGTCACGAAAATCGGCCAGATCAGGTCATCGACCGAGAGCCGGTTTTCCGTCACGAGCCGCCGCGACCACAGGGTGCGGCGATTTCGCCGCATGCGTGTGCGCGGGAAATGCCCGAAAGCAGGCGGAGGTCGGTGCGCCACGCCGCTTACGCCTCGTCGAGCGCTTGACGGAGATCCGCGAGAATATCGTCAATGTGTTCGATACCCACGGACAGTCGAACGTAGCCTTCCGATACGCCGGAGGCCAGGCGGTCTTCAGGCGACAACTGCGAGTGGGTGGTACTCGCGGGATGAATGGCCAGCGTTCGCGCGTCACCGATGTTGGCCACGTGGTAGACCATTTTCAAGGAGTTGATGAAACGGCGTCCCGCGTCCCGTTCTCCCTTGAGTTCGAAGCCGACCAACGCTCCGTAACACCCGTCCTTCAGGTACGCGTCGGCGCGGCGACGCAGTTCGCCATCCTGGTGCCCCGGAAAAATGACTTTCGTCACCTTTGGATGGTCCTTGAGGTAATGGGCCACCTTGGCGGAATTCGCGCAATGGGCGCGCATCCGCAGCGGCAGGGTTTCCATTCCTTGGATAAACATGAACGCGTTGAAGGGGCTCATGGCGGCGCCAATATCGCGTAACAAGATGACCCGCGCCCGAATGATATAAGCGATCGGTCCAAGCGGCTTGACGGCTTCCGTCCAGATGGCCCCGTGGTAGCTCGGATCCGGCGTGTTCAGGGTGGGAAAGCGATCGGCGTGCGCCTCCCAGTCGAAGTTTCCGCCATCGACGATCAAGCCGCCGATCGAGGTGCCATGGCCGCCAATGTATTTCGTGGTGGAGTACACGACAACGGCCGCGCCGTGATCGAGCGGTCGGCAGATCACCGGCGCCGCGGTATTGTCGACGATCAATGGAATGCCAAGTTCACGGCCGACGGCCGCGACCTCGCTGATGGGAAATACGTTGAGCTTCGGATTGGGAAGGGTCTCGGCGTAATAGCAGCGGGTGCGCTCGTCGGTGGCCTTGCGGAACGCTTCCGGATCGGCCGGATCCACGAACCGGACTTCGATCCCAAGCCCCTTCAACGTGTTCGCAAAGAGGTTCCAGGTGCCGCCGTACAGGTCCGTTGAACTAACGAAGTTATCACCTGCTTGACAGAGGTTGAGGACGGCGAATGTCGACGCGGCCTGTCCCGATCCCACCGCCAACGCCGCGACCCCGCCCTCGAGCGCCGCGATGCGTTTTTCGAGCACGTCGCAAGTCGGGTTCATGATGCGGGTATAGATGTTTCCGAGTTCTTTAAGGGCAAACAGGTTCTCGGCATGTTGGGTATGCTGAAACTGATAGGACGTGGTCTGGTATATGGGGACCGCGACAGCGCCGGTAGGTTCATCATTCCGATATCCCTCGTGCAGCACGATCGTCTCTGGGTGCCTTTTTTCGATTGTCACCGTCGGGTCTCCTTCCCACGTTCAGCAGTTATCGACCTCTAGCTTAGTGAAGGCGAAAGATACACATCACATGGTTCGGTGTGTACGGGTTTCTGCAAGCGGGTGGAGGACCTCAAGAGAGGACCTTTACGCCGGCGCCCTAAAAGTTTACGTTTACGTAAACGGAAAGTTGCCGCCGCCTGTTTCGATTTTGTGCCCGTTGAGCTCGTGGGCTAAAAACTGAGTGCCGCCAAGGTGCCAGGCACCCGTGGGATCTGGTGAGACAATAATTAGAGGAGATCGTTATCGTGCCCGACGATACCGCCGTTCACATCAATGCTTCCATGTCCGCTGTTCGCGGAGGCTATCAATCGCGCAATCCAGTCCGGTTCGTGACCGCGGCAAGTCTCTTCGACGGCCACGATGCGTCCATCAATATCATCCGCCGTATTCTTCAATCCTCGGGAACGGAGGTGATTCACCTGGGCCACAACCGCTCGGTGGATGAAATCGTGACGGCGGCCTTGGAGGAGGATGTTCAGGGAATCGCCGTCAGTTCATACCAGGGTGGGCATGTGGAATTCTTCAAGTACATGCTCGACCTCCTGCGCGACCGTGGTGGCTCGGGAATTAAGGTGTTTGGCGGTGGGGGCGGCGTGATCGTGCCGGAGGAGATCGAAGACCTGCGGTCTTATGGCGTCGCCCGGATTTACTCGCCGGAGGATGGCCGGAGCTTGGGCCTGCAGGGCATAATCGACGATATGATCCAGCGCGCCGATTTCGACCCGTTCGATGCGGCTGCGTTGAACCTGGAGGAACTCGCGGACGGCAACACGCGCCAACTTGCTCAGATTATCACGGCTCTGCAAAACGGCGCCCTTGGCGAACCGGAGTTGTCCAAAATCCATTCCCTGGCCGACCTTCGAGACACGGTTCCCGTGATTGGCGTGACCGGAACCGGGGGAGCGGGAAAGTCGTCGCTGACGGACGAAATCGTGCGGCGCTTCCGGCTTCACGGCGATGAGCCCAAAATCGCGATCATCGCAATTGATCCGACCCGTCGCCGGACCGGCGGAGCGTTACTGGGCGATCGGATCCGAATGAATGCTATTTCGGTGCCGAATGTTTATATGCGCTCTATTGCCAGCCGCGCGAGCGGGCAGGAAGTTCCGAAGATGCTGCCGGACATGATCGCGGCGGTGAAGGCCTGCGGTTTCGATCTGGTGATCGTCGAGACTCCGGGCATCGGCCAGGGCGATGCTGGTATCGTTCCGCACGTCGACCTTTCCATGTACGTCATGAGCCCAGAGTTCGGCGCGCCCAGTCAGCTGGAAAAAATCGATATGCTGGACTTCGCCGATATCGTTGTGATCAACAAATTCGACCGTCAGGGAGCCGATGACGCGCTGCGTGACGTGGCCAAGCAGATCCAACGCAATCGGGAGGCTTTTTCGGTGCCCGCGTCCGAAATGCCCGTTTTCGGTACCATCGCCTCGCGTTTCAACGACGATGGCGTGACGGCGGTCTACCAGGAGATGATCCGCCAGTTCAACGAGAAGGGTCTCGGCCATTGGAAATCCGATTCAAAGCCTGTCGCGCGCAAGACTTCGGAGACGGGCGCGAGCATCGTACCTCCACATCGTCGACGTTACCTCGCCGAAGTCGCGGAAACAGTGCGGAATTATCATAAAACCGTTGCCGAACAGGTTGCCATTGCCCGTGAACGTCAGTCGCTGCGTGAAACGAAACGAATGCTCGAGGTCTCCGGGGACGAGACCGGCGGCGTGCAGCGTCTGTTGGACATGCGCGACGAGCAAATGCATCCAAGTTGTCGGAAGTTACTCGATATGTGGCCCACGGTTCGACAGGCCTATTCCGGTGATGAATATGTGGTTCGCATGCGCGGCCGGGAGCTGAGAACCAGCCTTGTCCACACATCGTTGTCGGGAAGCCGCATACCGAAAGTCGTGCTGCCGAAATACGAGGACGATGGCGAATTGCTCAAATGGCTTCTGAAGGAAAACCTGCCGGGCATTTTTCCGTACACCGCCGGCGTCTTTGCTTTCAAGCGGGAGGGCGAGGATCCCACCAGGATGTTCGCCGGCGAGGGCGATCCCTTTCGCACCAATGCCCGGTTCAAGTTTCTCTCCAAGCATGCCGACGCCAAGCGCCTGTCGACCGCGTTCGACTCGGTCACGCTGTATGGTTACGACCCGGACGAGAGGCCTGACATCTATGGCAAGGTTGGAAACTCGGGGGTATCCGTTGCGTCATTGGATGATGTCAAAACCTTGTACGACGGTTTTGACCTCTGCAATCCGACCACTTCGGTTTCGATGACGATCAACGGCCCGGCGCCGGCGATCCTGGCAATGTTCTTCAATACCGCCATCGATCAACAGGTTGCGAAATTCGAGGCGGAGAACGGTCGCAAACCCACCGACGAAGAAGCCGAGAAAGTGCGCGAGTGGGTTTTGGAAAACGTCAGGGGAACCGTTCAGGCGGATATCCTGAAGGAGGATCAGGGGCAGAACACCTGCATCTTTTCGACGGAGTTCGCTCTCCGGATGATGGCGGACATTCAAGAGTACTTTGTTCATAACCGGGTTCGGAACTTCTACTCGGTGTCGATCTCCGGCTACCATATCGCCGAAGCTGGCGCGAACCCGATTTCTCAACTGGCGTTTACCCTCGCAAACGGTCTCACATACGTCGAGGCCTATCTGGCGCGAGGCATGCACATCGACGATTTCGGGCCGAACCTGTCGTTCTTTTTTTCCGCCGGAATGGAACCCGAGTACACCGTGATGGGGCGCGTGGCCCGGCGAATCTGGGCCACCGCGATGAGGTTCAAATACGGAGCGAACGAAAGGTCCCAGAAGCTGAAGTACCATACGCAGACCTCTGGGCGGTCTCTTCATGCACAGGAGTACAGTTTCAACGATATTCGCACCACGCTACAAGCGTTGTTGGCTGTTTACGACAACACCAACAGCCTGCATACGAATGCCTATGACGAGGCCATCACCACTCCGACCGAGGAGAGTGTTCGCCGCGCACTCGCCATCCAACTCATCATCAATCGCGAGTGGGGACTGGCACGGAACGAGAATCCTAATCAGGGCTCCTTCATATTCGAGGAGTTGACCGATCTCGTGGAGGAAGCGGTTCTCCAGGAATTCGAACGCCTGAGCGATCGGGGCGGTGTTCTCGGCGCGATGGAGACCGGCTATCAACGCGGCAAGATTCAAGAGGAATCGCTCCATTACGAGCGGAAGAAGCATGACGGTACGTATCCGATTGTCGGTGTGAATACGTTCGTCAATCCGGATGGAGAGTCGCTGCCAACGCCTAACCTCGTTCGATCGACCGACGAGGAACGTCGCGCGCAGATCCGTCGGGTGAGGGAACTCCATGAGCGGAGTACCGACTTGGCGCCCGCCATGATCAAGCGTTTGCAGGACGCGGCCATAACCGGGGGCAATATATTCGAAGTCCTGATGGATGCGGTTCGAGTGCTGTCGCTTGGCCAAATCACCAACGCTCTGTTCGAGGTCGGAGGTCAATACCGCCGGAGCATGTAGGCGCTTGGGAGCAGAGTTTCGGGGCCGGCTCGATTTAAAGACACGACGCCCCCGGGGTGCATGTATTTTTTGACGGTGGAGGTGCCGTGTCGTGGTGGAAAAAATTTGGTGACCGACGGACGTAGATTTGGGAAAGAATCCGCATCCCTTCGCGAGGTTCTTTTCGAGTTTTACGTATCGGGTAAGACCATCCGCGTCGTGGCCATCGATCCTGTCACCAACACCGAGGTGACAATGGTGGGGGCACCAGGCTACAGCGAACAGGTACTTAAACGATTGGCGGCGAGGAAGCTTGAGTACGTAATGACGAAAAAGCAAAACGCTCGCAACTCAGGTGGTTAAACTTCCGAAAATTTTCTACTGTGACATTATACATGCTGCTTTTTTCTTGACATCGGGCCGACCGGTGACGACACCTTGGCGAAGGTGTTTAAAGGGGCATGGCGAATTGTTTGTAAGAACCCCTCATCCATCTTCCAGTCTCGTAAGGCTGGACTTGGCTTAACAGGGATCGTATCAATCAAACGACAATGACGGTTCTCGCCGTCAGAGAAGTCTCTATACCTCAATGGACGGTCAGAGAGTATTGCCTGCCGGATAGCGACTCCAATCTTCGGGATCCGAGCAGCCACTGGGTGATGCGTTGCGTGAACAGTGCCGACGGTGAGAGGTCGTGAATGGCATATTTCGTAGAGCAGCTTATTAACGGCCTGACCCTTGGAGCAATCTACGGCCTGATAGCCATCGGCTACACCATGGTGTACGGCATCATCGGCATGATTAATTTCGCCCACGGCGAGATTTTCATGATCGGTTCGTTTATCTGTCTGATTTCCTTGATGGTGCTCGGGCTGTTAGGCGTTACGTGGGTCCCGCTCGCGTTATTGATCACCATCATCGTCGCCATGTTGTTGACATCCATGTACGGGTGGACCTTGGAGCGGGTTGCCTATCGACCCCTTCGCGGATCGCCTCGCCTCGCGGCGCTGATCACCGCTATCGGCATGTCCATTTTCCTGCAGAATTATGTTCAGATTTTGCAGGGAGCGCGGGTGAAGCCAATGCAGCCGCTGATCTCCGGCGGCTTCGAAATCATGCAGAGTGGCGACTACGTGGTTTCGCTGAGCTACCTCCGCCTTTTCATCTGGGTTCTGACTTTTGTGCTGATGGTGGTGTTCACGCTGATCATTACCCGCACCGCTCTCGGGCGTGCCCAGCGGGCCTGCGAGCAAGATCGCGGGATGGCGGCTTTGATCGGCATCAATGTGGACAAAACGATTTCGCTGACCTTCGTCATGGGAGCCGCCCTGGCTTCGGTCGCGGGGATGATGTTCCTCTTGAGCTACGGCGTCATCGACTTCTTTATCGGGTTTCTCGCCGGCATCAAGGCGTTTACCGCGGCTGTCCTCGGAGGTATCGGATCTCTGCCCGGCGCCATGCTGGGTGGGCTGTTGATCGGTCTTATCGAGGCGTTCTGGTCAGGTTACTTTACCGTGGAGTACAAGGACGTGGCGGCGTTCGCGATTCTCGTCCTCGTGCTCATATTCCGGCCAACCGGGCTGCTCGGGAAGCCCGACATCGAAAAGGTTTGAGGCGGGACCGGTAATGACAAGTGGAACCGTGACGCAGACCACAGCCAGACCATTGAATGCCGCCGCCGTGATAAAGGAGTGCGGATTGACCGCCTTGGTCATGTTCGCGCTCGCCGTAGGCATGGTCGCTTTTCGGACGCGCGACGTTCCGGGCGGTCTCGAAATAGAAACTCGCTTTCTCGCGGTTGCTGCGGTCACGGTTCTCGGGTTTTTCGGCCGCCTTGCCATCATTCTGCTGCGAGAGGGGAGGCCGTTTCCGGTCTTGGTGACGGCGCTGCCGTTCACGGTATTGATGCTTGGCGCCTTGCTGTCACTGAACTTTTTCGACGCCGAGACCGCGGACGCCTTGAAGGAATATCTCCCGTTCGGCGATGTCGTCGTCAACTGGATCGTCGCGATCATGGGGGTGGTGTTCAGCCTTCGCGCCGTCTGGGCGTTGCGCCATACGGGCGCGTCCGCGAGGACCGTGGTCGATCGGGAAAAGGCCATGGACCAGTTTGCCGCCCGCGTGCAGCGGACATCACGATTTCTTGGGCCTGTTCTGCTGGGCGTCGCGGTCGCGTTTCCGCTGTTGGTGTTCGCATCGGACGTGCCATTTGTGCCGACGGTCGATCGCCGGGTGTTGGATATCGCCATTCTCGTCGTGACATACGTCATGCTCGGCTGGGGCCTGAATATCGTTGTCGGCCTCGCCGGATTGCTGGATCTGGGATATGTGGCATTCTACGCTGTTGGTGCCTATAGCTATGCTCTGCTCGCCACCCATTACGACCTTGGGTTCTGGGTGTGTCTGCCGTTTGCCGGACTCATGGCGGCGACAGCCGGCATTATTCTGGGTTTCCCGGTATTGCGGCTCAGGGGAGACTATCTCGCCATCGTGACCCTGGGATTTGGTGAGATGATCCGCGTCATTCTGTTGAATTGGTACGAATTCACCAACGGTCCGGACGGCATCTCGGGAATTCCACGTCCGACTTTCTTTGGACTGGAATTCAGCCGATCGGCGGATGACGGTGGAGAGACTTTTTACACGTTTCTTCAATCTCAGCTATTCGCCCATCGACCGTATCGTTTTCATGTATTACGTCATTCTGGCGCTGGCTCTGATCACCAACCTGTTCACGCTGAGGATCCGCAAGCTTCCTATCGGTCGTGCTTGGGAAGCATTGCGCGAAGACGAGATCGCTTGCCGGTCGTTGGGCATGAACCCGCGCAATACGAAGCTCACGGCGTTCTCCATCGGTGCCATGTTCGGCGGCTTCGCCGGCTCGTTTTTCGCCACGCGGCAAGGGTTTATCAGCCCTGAAAGCTTCACCTTCGTCGAGTTGGCGGTCATTCTGGCGGTGGTCGTACTGGGGGGCTTCGGAAGCCAGATCGGCGTCGTTCTCGCGGCCATCATTCTTATCGGCCTGCCGGAGTTCTTCCGCGAGTTGCAGCAATACCGCATGCTGGCCTTCGGCGCCGCGATGGTACTGATCATGATCTGGCGTCCGGCGGGCCTTCTGGCGCACAGGGAACCTACGATCCGGCTTTCTGATAAGCGCGACGGGAACTCCGAGGCTAAATCGCCGGCCGTGGAGGCTTCTGGATGAGCGCGTCACCCAGGAACGCCGGCGACCCGAACGCGCCGCTTCTCGCCGTTGAGCACTTGACCATGCGGTTCGGAGGGCTTGTCGCGATCGACGATGTTTCCTTCGACGCCGCCGACAGGAAGATCACGGCCATCATCGGCCCGAATGGGGCTGGAAAGACGACCGTTTTCAACTGTTTGACGGGTTTCTACACGCCGACGGTGGGGCGACTATCCCTTAACCATCCCGAAAGGGGCCGTTTCTGCTGGAACGGATGGAGGGCTACCAGATTCCTCAGAAGGCCGGTGTCGCCCGGACTTTTCAGAATATTCGCCTGTTCGCCCAGATGTCCGTTCTCGAAAATCTGATCGTCGCTCAGCACAATAAGTTGATGCACGCCTCGGCATTCACATTCGCGGGTTTGTTTGGTCTGCCTCGCTACCGCAACGCGGAAGCCAAGGCCGTGGACTTGGCTCGATACTGGATGGATCGCGTGGGTTTGACGGATCGGGCGGACTGGGATGCCGGAAACCTTCCTTACGGGGATCAGCGGCGTCTGGAGATCGCGCGCTCCATGTGCACCGAACCTGTCCTCCTGTGTCTGGACGAGCCGGCCGCCGGCCTCAATCCGAAGGAATCGAGCGACCTTAACAAACTGCTCACGTATATCCGCGATGAACACAAGATCGGACTATTGCTGATTGAACACGACATGAGCGTGGTCATGGAAATTTCCGACCACATCGTTGTTCTTGACTACGGACGCAAGATTTCCGATGGCTCGCCGGAGCAGGTGCGCAATGATCCCGCCGTCATTCGCGCCTATCTGGGGGAGGAGGAGGACGAAGAGTTGCCGCCCGAAGTGGCCGAAGATTTGGCGTCGGACAAGGTGTAGCCGCATGGAACAGATGCTGACGGTTTCCGGCGTTCATACTTTCTACGGCAATATTGAAGCGCTCCGTGGTGTCGACGTGGAGGTCAGATCTGGAGAGATCGTCGCCTTGATCGGAGCCAACGGCGCCGGCAAATCGACCTTGCTCATGACCATATGTGGAGATCCCGCGGCCGCCAGGGGCCAAGTGATTTTCGACGGTACGGACATCACACGAATGCGGACTCACGACATCATATGTTCTGGCATCGCTCAGTCACCGGAAGGACGGCGGATTTTCCCCCGGATGACGATCATGGAAAACCTTCAGATGGGCGCCACCACCGCCGATCCGAAATATTTCGCCGAAGATCTCGAAAAGGTATTCGCGCTATTTCCGATCCTGAAACAACGCCAGGGTCAGCGCGGCGGCACTCTCTCGGGGGGCGAGCAACAGATGCTGGCGATCGGCCGCGCGCTCATGAGCCGCCCGAGGCTGCTGCTGTTGGACGAGCCGTCACTGGGATTGGCGCCGATGGTCGTGAAGCAGATTTTCAATGTTATCAAGGAAATCAATACCCAAGAGAAGGTTACTGTTTTTCTTGTTGAACAGAATGCTTTTCACGCCTTGCGATTGGCCCACCGTGGTTACGTCATGATCAACGGAAAGATCACTCTGACGGGAAGTGGCCGTGAACTGTTGGCCAATCCCGAGGTCAGAGCGGCCTATCTCGAAGGCGGGCACTGACTTCGATGGACAGTTTGCTTGGAACATCCCCGCAGGTTTTTGTCGGCGTGACCTGCATTATCATTGGATTTGCCGCGTACATGACCGGCCAGGCCATGGCCAACACTTGGCGTCCCGTGTGGCAGCTATTCGTCTATTCCGCGCTCCTTGGGTTGGCTTCCCGCTTTCTCATTTTTTCGCTTTTCGACGGAGAGCTCCTGTCGTTGAGCGGATACGTTATCGATGTCGTCGTCCTGATTGCCATCGCCTGGTTCGCGTTTTGTCTGACGCGCGCGCGCAAAATGGTGAACCAGTATCCATGGCTCTATGAACGATCTGGCCTGTTTGGGTGGAAAACCCGGCACTAGGACTTTTGGTAGGGTCGGAAGCTGAAAAAGATATAACGTATATCGCGTTTATCTGCTTAAACTCTTGGCAACCAAAGCAATAGGGCTGCTTTTGCGGATCTCGAGCATATATCAGCCTTAAATGATCACTGGCTCAAGGTCGATTTGTTAAACGGGAAGGAGAACCCACGATGAAACATTTGAAAACAGCGCTCGCGGCTGCCGTCGCCTTGACAGCGGTGGGCGTCGGGTCCGCCCAGGCGGCGGACACCATCAAGATCGGAACCGCTGGCCCGATGACCGGGCAATACGCCACCTTCGGCGAACAGATGAAGAATGGCGCGGAAATGGCCGTCATCGATATCAACGCGGCGGGCGGCGTGCTCGGCAAGCAACTTGAGCTTGTCATCGAAGACGATGCCTGCGACCCCAAGCAGGCCGTGGCGGTGGCCAACAAGGCGGCCAGCGACGGTGTCGTGTTCATGGCCGGGCATTTCTGCTCGGGATCCTCGATTCCCGCTTCCAAGGTTTATGAGGAAGAGAACATCCTGCAGATTTCTCCGGCCTCGACCAACCCCAAGCTTACCGAGGAAGGCGGCGACAACGTTTTCCGTACCTGTGGCCGCGACGACCAGCAGGGCATCGTTGCCGGCAACTACCTTGCCGATAATTTCAAGGGCAAGAAGATTGCGATCCTCCACGACAAGACCGCCTACGGCAAGGGGTTGGCCGATGAGACCAAGAAGCAGCTGAATAGCCTGGGCATCACGGAGACGCTTTACGAGGCCTACACCGCTGGCGAAAAAGACTATACCGCGCTGATCAGCAAACTGAAGGCCGAGGGTATCGACGTCATTTATGTGGGCGGTTATCACACGGAAGCCGGTCTCATGATCCGTCAGGCTCACGAGCAGGGCTACAAGCCGCAACTGGTGTCCGGCGATGCCCTGGTGACCGATGAGTACTGGAAGATCACCGGTGATACGGGCGAGGGCACGTTGATGACCTTCAGCCCCGACCCGCGCAAGAACCCGGTCGCCGCTCCCGTGGTCGAGCGCTTCCGCGCCAAGGGTATCGAGCCGGAGGGGTACAATCTTTACACCTACGGCGCGATTCAGGCGTGGGCTCAGGCGGTGGAAAAAGCTGGCACGACCGAGACCGCGGACGTTGCGAAGGCACTTCGGGCGAATAAGTTCGAGACGGTGCTGGGTGAAATCGGCTTCGACGAAAAAGGCGATGTCACCGCGCCCGGCTATGTCTTCTATGTTTGGAAAGACGGCAAGTACGACTACGTAGATTAAGCGGTCATCCATAAACAACCGCTCAACTGAATACAGCAGGATCCGGCGTAACCAATATGTCGGATCCTGTTTTTGTAAACGGTGTTCATACGCCGATCCACAAGAGCAATCTTCGAACGGTCTAGGCGGAGACGAAGGATCGGATCCGCGAACTAGCGCTAAAGCATCCGGCTCACGGTGGCCATCATTGAAAAGCTCAATTCCTGCTTCAAACAAAGACGGCAATCTGAAAGGCATCAGCGTGTCCGTCCGGTCTGCCTGCTCTTACGGTCAAGGTTAGAGTTGGACACCTCGAAAAACCTGGTTGCTTTGACGGCAGTCTGATTCAATGGGTCCTGTGTTTCATGGGAGGCCGGAATGGATCGTCAGCCTGGTTTTTTCGACCTTGATTACCGGTATGATCAACTCAGCAAGTCGGGCGATCCGTTGGAGCGTCTGTCGGACGTTGTGAACTTCGAGGCGTTTCGTTACCGGCTTGAAAAAGCGGTCAAGAGGTCCGACGGTTGTAAGGGCGGACGTCCGCCGTACGACCTGGTTCTAATGTTTAAGATTTTGGTTCTCCAGGCGCTGTACACGCTTTCGGACGAACAGACGGAATTCATGATCCGGGACCGCTTGTCGTTCATGCGGTTCCTGGGTTTGGGGATGAAGGACCCGGTTCCCGATGCCACGACGATCTGGCTGTTTCGGGAACACCTCACCCAGGCCGAAGCCATGGACAAGCTTTTTGCCCGGTTCGACAAGGTTTTGACCGAGAAGGGCTATCTGGCCATGTCCGGGCAAATCATGGATGCCACCATCGTCGCGGCTCCGAGACAGCGCAACACCGACGGCGAAAAGCAGGCCATCAAGCAAGGGCGCATTCCGGAAGGCTGGGAGGACAAGCCCGCCAAGCTGCGCCAGAAGGACGTTGATGCCCGCTGGACGGTGAAGTTTTCCAAGGCCAAGCCCCGCGAGGACGGCCAGCCCCAGCGGGATCTGACGATCCCGGCCTTCGGGTACAAAAACCATATCTCGACCGACAAACGACACGGCTTGATCCGCAAATGGACGGTGACCGACGCCGCCGCCCACGACGGTGCCCGGCTGCCCGAGCTTTTGGACAAGAACAACACGGCAAGCACCGTCTGGGCAGACACCGCCTACCGTTCCAACAAGAACGAAACGCACATGGCGAAGAACGGTTTCGTCTCGCATCCGGTCTGCCTGCTCTGACGGTCAGGGTTAGAGTTGGTTAGTGTCCATTTTGGATAATGGACACTATCGGGGTTCGAGGTGGCGAAGGGTCGGAAGCGTCGGGTCTGGACAGACGACGAGAAGCGGATGGTCTGCGCGCAGACGCGCGTGCCTGGGGTCTCTGTGAGCCAGGTTGCGCGGCGCTACGACGTGAACGCGAACCTGGTCTTCACCTGGCTGCGAGATCCGCGTTTCGTGTCCAGGGAGCTGATTGAAGGGTCGCCTGAGGAGTTGGGGCCTTTCCTGCCTGTCCAGATCGTCGAGGAGCACGAATGGCGGCATCCTGCGACGAGCGTCCAGAGTCGGATCGAGATCGACCTGGCCGGTGGCCACCGCCTGCGGATCACCGGCAGCTATGACCCCGAGGCTCTGGCCCGGCTTATCCGGGGTCTATCGGTGTGATCCCGGTTCCGTCGAACACCAGGGTCTGGCTGGCGGCCGGGGTGACGGACATGCGGAAGGGCTTTAACGGGCTTTCGGCTCTGGCGGAGAAGGTTCTGGCGGCCGATCCCTTCTGCGGCCACCTCTTCGTTTTCCGAGGCCGGCGCGGTGATCTGGTCAAGGTGATCTGGTTCGACGGCCAGGGCGCGTGCCTGTTTTCAAAGCGTTTGGAGAAGGGACGCTTCGTCTGGCCGTCTCCGGCCGATGGCAAGGTCTCGGTGACGCCGGCACAGCTGGCGATGCTGTTGGAGGGCATTGACTGGCGGGCGCCGGCCCGCACCTGGCGGCCGCTGACGGCAGGATAATTTCTCAACGAAACCAATACTATAAGATTCACATGGCCGTCTCGTCGGGCTATAAGATCGGCCATGCTGGATGCGCCTGGAACGCTGCCTTCCGATCCCGACGAACTTCGCCAGACCGCCGAGGGCCTGGTTGAGTTGGTGAAGTCCCAAGCGCTCAAGATAGCCAAGCTGGAGCACCAGCTCGCCGGCCATCGCCGCCATCGTTTCGGCTCGAAGTCCGAGACCATGGACCAGCTTCAGTTGCGGCTCGAGGAAGAAGAGATTGCGGCCTCCAAGACCGTGCCGCCAGTGCACAATGACACCGCGGCGCCGAAGACCAGACCAAGGCGCAAGCCGCTGCCGGCGGACCTGCCGCGCAACGAGGAGGTGCTGTCGCCGGGTGCGGCTTGTACCTGCGGCGGCAAGCTGAGGGTACTCGGCGAGGATGTCACCGAGGAACTGGATTACGTGCCCGGGCGGTTCGTCGTGAACCGGATCGTCCGGCCGCGCATGGCCTGCACCTGCTGCGAGACCATCTGTCAGGCGCCACTGCCGTCACGGCCGATCGAGCGCGGCCGACCTGGCGCCGGCCTGCTGGCGCACGTGCTGATCAGCAAATATGCTGATCACCTTCCCTTGTATCGCCAAAGCCAGATTTTCGAGCGCGAAGGCATCGACCTTGACCGGTCGACGCTCTGTGACTGGGTCGGTAAGGCGACAGCCCTTTTGGAGCCTTTGGCCGATGCGATCGGCCGGCACGTGTTGAGTGGTCCGGCGATCTTCGCCGATGACACACCGCTCAAGATGCAGGCCCCGGGCAACGGCCGAACCAAGACAGCCCGGATCTGGACCTACGTACGTGACGAGCGGCCGTGGCTCGGGCCGGATCCACCGGCAGCCTGGTACCAATTCACCGTCGACCGCAAAGGCGAGCACCCCGCCCAGCATCTCAACGGCTTTGAAGGATGGATGCACGCCGACGGCTATGCCGGCTTCAATGAGCTTTACCGCTCAGGCAGCATCCGTGAGGTTGCCTGTATGGCCCATATCCGCCGCAAGTTCGTCGATGTCTTCCAGTCCGAAAGCTCGGTCATTGCCGAGGAGGCGATCAAGCGGATCGCCGGCCTGTACGCCGTCGAGAAGGCTGGTCGAGGCCGCCCGCCTGATAAGCGGGTGCAGCTTCGGCGGGACCGCGCCAGGCCGATCCTCGATGATCTCGAAGGGTGGCTACACGCCCAGTTACCGAGGATCTCTGGCAAATCCGAGCTCGCCAAGGCGATCCGCTACGCCCTGAGCCCGGATGAAGAAGCTGCGCCCCTATCTCGATCATGGCTTCCTGGAAATCGACAACAATACGGCCGAGCGCGCCATGAAGCCCGTGGCCATCGGCCGCAAGAACTACCTCTTTGTCGGCTCCGAGGGCGGCGGCAAGGCGGCCGCGACCGCCTATACCTTGATCGAAACAGCGAAGCTGAACGGCGTCGACCCACAAGCTTGGCTCACCCACGTCCTCGGTTGCATCGCCGATCACAAAATCACTCGGCTGGATGAGTTGATGCCTTGGCGTTACACTGCCGAGGCAGCGTAACAGGCAAACCGCTCGCTCAAACAGAGCGCCCTCACCGGACGGTCAGGTTCACCGCAAGAAGCCGATGGGCAAGCCGATGCCGGAAAGAACCTCAAGGGCGAACGGTCGGAAATCGAAAGTCCGCGCCCTCGTCGAGCATGTCTTTGCCGCGCAGAAAGGGCCCATGGCCCTGTTCATCCGCACCGTCGGCATCGCCCGCGCCAGAACCAAGATCGGCATGGCCAACCTGGTCTACAACATGAAGCGCCTCGTCTGGCTCGAAGCCCGAAGTGTGCCCGGATAATGGAAAACAAAGCGAAAAAGCTGCCAACACAGCCCGGAAACCCGTAAATCAGGCCAAAAACGACCTCTCCTCTGGAGTGACAGCGAGCAATTGACTCCGCCGGGCCTCAATTATCCGGTATTTCGAGGTGTCCAGGTGGCGCCGGGCGCCCACGCTGTCCTCATCCTCGACCAGGCCGGTTGGCACACCACGAGCAAACTCGCCATACCCGAAAACATTACCTTGCTATCCCTGCCGCCGAGATCGCCCGAACTCAATCCGGTCGAAAACATCTGGCAATTCATCCGCGACAATTGGCTCTCCAACAGGGTCTTCCAATCCTACGATCAAATCCTTGCCCTCTGCTGCGAAGCCTGGAACAGACTCATCAACCAGACTTGGACCATCATGTCCATCGGACAACGCAAATGGGCCTATGCGTTCTAATCAATGCAAAATGGTATTAGGCGTCCTTGCGGCCTAGTCCGATGTCTTTTGCGAATTGCGATCGCTGCTTGGCATAATTGGGGGCCACCATTGGGTAGTCTGGTGGCAATCCCCACTTCGTCCGGTATTCCTCCGGGGTCAAGTTGTAGGTTGTCCTCAGGTGGCGTTTGAGCATTTTCAGCTTCTTGCCGTCTTCGAGGCAAATTATGAAATCAGGAGTCACTGATTTGCGTATCGCTATCGCCGGCTTTTGCAGCTCACTGTCTGTTTCGGAGGGGGTATCGTCTAGTCCGATCAACGAATTGTAAACGCTGTTGATGATCTCGGAAATTTGTCCCGAGGATATCTGATTGTTACTGACGTATGCCGCCACGACGTCTACCGCCATACGCAAAACGTCGTCGCGAGATACTCTCTCGTCGATATTTTCATTCATGGGCACTCACCCTGACCTGATTGGCATGTTTCACAATTTTGGACTAATACACTTAGCCATGTTGGTGTCAATTCCAAAACACAATTTAAGAGTATTCGCCTCTCACAAACGGAATTTCGATCAATAAAAAAGCAAGGGAGGTCTCTTCAGGCCACGAAATTCGACCTGTTTTTCTGTGAATAGAGCGTCGGGTGGTTTTTTGCAAAGCAATTAGGGCATCGAACCTCTATCGGCGGGCACGGATGTCGAACGCCACCGGGATGCTGGCGTTCGTTCGTCCACGCCGCGTCCCTTGCATTGGTGGGGCGGTTGGACTTTCATCGGGTTTGAGGCGATAATTTGTGGTGGTATGGTCGCCGCATTCGACATATGGTATGCGAAAAGCAGAACCGGGGTGAATGGGCGCGCGCGATGGCAACGCCCGCGCCTTGGTATGGATGCACGGAGGCGGGTTCCGGTAGATGGTGGATAAAGTCATCGCCGTGGCGAGCGATCACGCGGGCTATGATTTGAAATTGGCGATAAAGGACCAGTTGCGCGCTTCGGCGTGGACCGTTTTGGATCTTGGCGCCGACGGTCCGGAGTTGGTTGACTATCCGGACTTTGGCTATGCGTTGGCGCGGGTCCTGAGAGAAGGACGGGCGCGCCGCGGCGTTTTGATCTGCGGCAGCGGGATCGGAATCAGTATTGCCGCTAACCGGTTTCCGGAGGTGCGCGCGGCGCTTGTTCACGATGCCTTCGGGGCGCGAATGGCCCGTCAGCATAACGACGCCAATGTCATCTGTTTCGGTGGGCGCGTGATCGGCGTTGACGTGGCGCGCGACTGCCTCCAGGTATTTTTGGAAACCGATTTCGAGGGCGGCCGGCATCAGCGCCGCGTGGATAAACTTTCGTCACCTCAGTAGCGAACGGCAAAGGGTCCCACAGAATGTCAACGGCAAAAGCTGAACATCCACAGGACACTCACGAAGGATTTTTCTCGAGGCCTCTGGCTGAGGCCGATCCATCGGTCGACTCCGCCATTCGGGCGGAGCTCAAGCGCGAACAAGAACATATTGAGCTCATCGCCTCGGAAAACATCGTTTCGCGCGCGGTTCTCGAGGCGCAGGGGTCGGTGATGACGAACAAGTACGCCGAGGGCTATCCTGGGCGCCGCTACTATGGCGGCTGTGAGTTCGTCGACAGGGTCGAGAGTTTGGCGATCGAGCGCGCTCAATCTCTGTTTGGCTGCGAGTTTGTCAACGTCCAGCCGCACTCCGGGGCTCAAGCTAACGGCGCCGTCTATCTCGCCCTGATGAAGCCCGGAGACACCCTGTTGGGAATGTCGCTGGCGGCGGGCGGGCACCTCACCCATGGCGCGGCGCCGGCAATGTCCGGGAAATGGATGAATGCCGTCCAGTACGGGGTTCGCAGGGAGGACGCGCGGATCGACTATGACGAGGTGAGGGCTCTCGCCCGGGAACATCGGCCAAGGGTCATTGTCGCCGGTGGATCGGCTTATGCCCGGATCATCGATTTCGCGAAATTCCGCGCCATCGCCGATGAGGTGGACGCATACTTCATGGTCGACATGGCCCATTTCTCAGGGTTAGTCGCGGCCGGTGTTCATCCAAGCCCGTTTCCCCACGCCCATGTCGTTACCACCACAACGCATAAGACATTGCGAGGCCCGAGAGGCGGCATGATCCTCTCTCGCGATCCCGAACTCGGCAAGAAATTCAATTCGGCCGTTTTCCCCGGGTTGCAGGGCGGACCGTTGATGCATGTCATCGCCGCCAAGGCCGTGGCTTTTGGCGAGGCGCTTCGGCCCGAGTTTAAGATATACGCGCAAGCCGTTGTGGAAAATGCAAAAGCCTTGGCGGCGGCTTTGGCCGCGCGTGGGTTCAGTATCGTCTCCGGGGGAACCGATACTCATCTCGCGCTGGTGGATCTGCGATCCCGGTCCGTGACCGGAAAGGCAGCGGAGGAGAGTCTCGGCCGCGCCAATCTGACGTGCAACAAGAACGCCATACCATTCGATCCCGCCAAACCGATGGTCACCTCGGGAATTCGCGTGGGCTCTCCGGCCGGAACGACGCGTGGATTTCGGGGTCGCGGAATTCTATCGAGTGGGCGAGTTGATCGCCGATGTACTGGACGGCCTCGCGGCCAAGCCCGATGATAACTCGGAAGCTGAAGACGCCGCCCGGGCCGAGGTCATCGAGCTCTGCCGAAGGTACCCGATTTACGCACAAACCTGAGGCTTCGACGAGAGAAAGCCATGAGAGACCCATGCCGCGTACGGATCGACCGCGGGTCCCAGCGGACATAACCAAGGACTGAATGCATGCGTTGTCCGTTTTGCGGCCATGAAGATACCCAAGTGAAGGACTTCGCGTCCGACCGAAGACAACGCGGCGATCCGCCGGCGACGGTATTGTCCGGCGTGCGGGGCCCGATGGACAACCTTCGAGCGTGTCCACCTGCGGGAATTGACCGTCGTCAAAAAAAGTGGCGACAAGGCCCCCTTCGATCGAGACAAGCTATTCCGCTCCTTACGGATCGCGCTGCAAAAACGACCCGTCGACGACGATCGGATCGAACGCGTTGTCAACAGTATCCAGCGGCGCCTCGAGACACTGGGAGAGTCCGAAATCCCCTCGAAGGTGATCGGTGAGATGGCCATGGACCAGCTGGCCCACTTAGACCAAGTGGCCTACGTCCGGTTCGCATCCGTCTACAGAAATTTCAGAGAGGCCAAGGACTTCGAGGAATTCGTGGAGACACTCGGTGACGGTTGACGCCGGGTCCGAGGCCACCGAGGATGACAATCAGTTCATGCGAGCCGCCTTGGCGCTCGCAAGCCGCGCTCTCGGAAATGCGTGGCCCAATCCGGCCGTCGGATGCATTCTCGTAAGTGGAAATAAGGTCATAGGGCGTGGTTGGACCCAACCGGGAGGCCGTCCGCACTCCGAGACGGAGGCCTTGCGACGGGCCGGGCCCGCGTCTCGCGGGGCGACGGCCTACATCAGCCTCGAACCCTGCGACCATCATGGTGAAACGGGACCCTGTACGGAAGCCCTCGTTTCCGCCGGTATCGCGCGAGCGGTGGTCGCGATAGAGGATCCGGACCCACGCGTCTCGGGAAAGGGGATCGATCGGCTGAGAAATGCCGGCATTCCCGTAACGACCGGTGTGTGCCGCGAAGCGGCGGCCAAGGCAAACGCTGGTTTTTTTCTTTCGGTGACGGCCCGCCGGCCCCTTTTTACGCTCAAGGCCGCGACCACGTTGGATGGCCGTATCGCCACTCGAACGGGTGAGAGCCGTTGGATTACCGGTACCTCCGCGCGCGCCCTGGCGCATCGGCTGCGCGCGGACCATGACGCGATCTTGATTGGTTCGGGGACCGCATTGACCGACGACCCCGTCTTGACCTGCCGGCTGCCGGGCATGGAGGAACGGTCACCCATACGGATTGTCGTTGACGGTCGACTGCGTTTGACTCCGTCGATGAAATTGATAGAAACAGCCCGCCACTCGCTGACGTGGGTTGTCACGACCCCCGGCCAAGATCCTCGACGCCGTCGAGCCCTGGAGGAAAAAGGGGTCACGGTCATTGAAGTTGCAGCCGATGATCGCGGTCATCCGCGCCCGGCGGAGGTGGCGGGCGCGCTCGTGGAACGCGGGATCACCCGGGTACTGATCGAAGGTGGCGGTGACATCGCGGCATCCTACTTGACCGCCGGGTTGGTGGATCGGTTGACGTGGTTTCATGCTCCCAGGGTCATGGGGGGAGACGGTGTGCCGGCCGCCGCCGCGCTCGGTAGCGCGTCTTTGCTCGATCTGCCGTGCTTTACCCGGTCGAGCGTGACAGGGATCGGAGAGGACGTGCTGGAAGTCTACAGCCGTCGCGATTGAGGGCACACTATGTTTACGGGAATTATCACGGATGTCGGGGCCGTTCGCTCCGTTCGCGGTCAGGGCGACGTCAGGCTGGAAATCGAAACGCGCTACGATATGAGCAGTGTTCAGGCGGGCGCCTCCATATGTTGCTCGGGCGTATGCCTGACGGTCATTGACAAGGGTAGCGACTGGTTCGCCGTAACCGTATCGGGAGAAACGCTGGCCCGCACGACGATCGGGGATTGGAAAGACGGAACCTTGGTGAATTTGGAGCGGGCATTGAAGGTGGGTGATGAACTGGGAGGACACATCGTGTCCGGACATATCGATGGGGTCGCGAGTGTCGTTTCTGTCACCCCCGCCAAGGACTCTCGACGAATTGAATTCCAGGTGCCGGAAGCATTGCGCGGGTTCATGGCGGAAAAAGGATCCGTTGCCTTGGACGGCGTGTCCCTTACCGTCAACGAGGTGGCCGGCAACCGGTTTGCCGTTAACGTCATCCCTCATACCCTTGCCGTCACCACGCTCGGAGCAGCGGCGCCTGGCGGCAGGGTCAATTTGGAAGTGGACATGCTGGCACGGTATGTGGCCCGCCTCCTCGATGCGGAGTGAGACCTTGAGCCGGCCCCATAATCTATCCTCCATCGAGGACATCATCGAGGACGCGCGAAACGGCCGGATGTTCATCCTTGTGGACGACGAGGACCGGGAGAACGAGGGAGACATCGTCGTTCCGGCCCAGATGGCGACGCCGGACGCGATCAATTTCATGGCAAAGTATGGGCGCGGCCTGGTTTGCCTGGCGCTCACCCATCAGCGGGTCGAGGCCCTCAGTTTGCCTCCCATGGCGCGTAAAAACACGTCGCGGCATGAAACGGCGTTTACCGTGTCGATCGAAGCACGAGATGGCGTGACAACGGGTATCTCCGCGTCCGACAGGGCCCGAACCATTGCCGTTGCCATCGATCCGACCAAGAACAGTGGCGACATCGTCGCGCCGGGTCACGTGTTCCCATTGGAAGCCAGGGATGGGGGCGTACTGGTCCGCGCCGGTCATACCGAAGCCGCCGTGGATATCGCAAGGTTGGCCGGACTGAACCCCGCGGGGGTGATCTGCGAAATCATGAACGACGATGGAACCATGGCGCGAATGCCCGACCTGGTTCGGTTCGCCGAGGCTCATGGTCTCAAAATAGGGACGATCGCGGATCTAATCGCCTATCGCTTGCGCCACGATCGTACCGTGGAGCGAATTCTGGAGGCTCCGTTCGAGAGCTTGTATGGCGACGGCTTTCGTATGCTGGTATATGTGAACAGGGTTGCCTTCGCGGAGCATCTGGCTCTCGTGAAAGGGGATCTCGACGGGGAAGGTCCGGTTCTCGTTCGCATGCATGCCTTCAATGTCCTGGAGGATGCTCTCGGGGATACCAGCACGGGAAAGGCCCAGGAACTCCGGCAGGCCATGGAAATGATCGACCAGGCCGGCCGTGGCGTCGTCGTTTTTCTTCGGGAACCGTATAAGACGGCTTTGTCCGACCGCGTCCGGGCAAGAATATCGGGGGAAGAGGAAAAAGCTCCGCAACTTCGAGACTACGGTGTCGGCGCCCAGATACTGCTGGATCTGGGTGTTCGAGAACTCGTTCTTTTGTCCAATACGCGGCGAACCATCATTGGCCTCCAGGGCTACGGCCTGAGGATAAGCGGCCAGCAACCCATAGGCGCAACCTCGGTGGAATCATGAACGCAGATCGACGAGTCCTGATTGTCGAGGCCCGATTCTACGAAGACATCGCGGACCAATTGGTGGAGGGGGCAACGGCGGTATTGCACGAAGCGAATGTGAGAAGTTCGCGAATTTCGGTTCCGGGTGTTTTTGAGAATTCCCGCCGCGATCCGACTGGCCCTGCGTTCGATGGATGTAGATAGCAACACCGAGCGGTATGATGGCTTTATCGCTCTGGGATGTGTCATTCGTGGCGAAACAGACCACTATGACCATATTTGTCGGGAGGCGAGCAACGCCCTGATGCGTCTCTCCCTCGACCATTGCCTGGCTCTCGGCTTCGGGGTGTTGACTTGCGGCACATACGAGCAGGCTCGTGTTCGCGCCGCCGTAAACGAGAAAAACAAAGGTGCCGAAGCGGCGGTTGCCTGCCTCCGGATGATGGCATTGAGGCAATCGTTTTGCCCGACATCGAAATGACCGGTGATTCCCGGGATTCGACCCGCGGGCGGCGCAGCGCGACTCGCTTGGCCGCCGTGCAGGCCCTCTATCAGATCGAACTCGCCGACGCCGCTCCCGAGGATGTGCTTCGAGGGTTCAGCGATAAGCGCTGGTCGGGAGCCGATCCGGGACTCGAACTTCCCGATCCCGATCGGCGGATGCTCGATGATCTGGTGTTGGGTGTGTCCGCCCAGAAGTCGGCGATGGATGTCGCACTGGATGGAGCCTTATCTGGCGGCCACAGCATCGGGCGGCTTGAAATCCTTTTGCGGGCGTTACTGCGAGCGGGGGCCTATGAATTGAAGATGGCCTCCGCGGTACCCTCGAAAGTGGTTATCAACGAATACGTCGACCTGGCACACGCATTCTTTGCCGGCAAGGAACCTGCTCTCGTAAATGCGGTTCTCGACCGGCTTTCTCATGTTTTCCGGCCGGCGGAACAGGTGCCGGACAAAGCGAATGGGCTCCGATAAACTGAACGAGTTCGAACTGATCTCCCGCTATTTCGTTCCATTGGCGGAGGGAGAAAAGGGGGCTTTCGCCCTTTCGGACGACGCCGCCGTAATTTCGGTGGCGTCCGGTCACAGCATGGTGGTGACGACCGATACCATCGTTTCCGGAGTTCATTTCCTCCCGTCCGATCCTCCGGACGCCATCGCCCGAAAAGCGCTGGCGGTCAACCTCTCCGACCTGGCGGCGATGGGTGCGTGTCCTCGTGCCTATACCTTGTCACTGGCGTTACCAATGAATTGGCATCGAGACCGGATCGAATCCTGGCTTGATGGGTTTGCCAGCCGATTGGCCTTGGATCAGGGGGTGGCCGGAATCACGCTGGTTGGCGGCGATACCGTTGCCTCGCCCGGACCGCTCTGCGTGACCGTGACGGCAATGGGGACGGTCAGAACGGGGGCGGAATTGCGCCGTTCCACGGCGCGCCCCGGGGATCTCATCTACGTTTCCGGCACGATCGGAGACGCCGCGTTGGGCTTGAGATATATTCAAGGTGAGTTGTCAACTTTACCCGCGGACCTTGGCAATTGGCTCGCCGACCGATATCGTTTCCCCGGCGCCAGGACGGAACTGGGGCGACACCTGAGCGAAATCGCGCGCGGCGTCGCCGACGTTTCCGATGGTCTGGTGGCCGACATCGAGCACGTATGCGTCGCGTCGAATGTCACGGCATCCATCGAAGCTTCCCTGGTGCCGCTATCCTTACCCGCCAAGATCGCAATTGACGCCGACCCCGATCTCCTCGCCCTGGTTTTGACCGGCGGAGACGATTACGAATTGGTTTTCTCGGTGTCGCCGGAACTCGCCGACGGGATTCAGGCGATCTCCCAGAAGCTGGACGTGCCGCTCACGGCGATTGGCCACGTCGATAAACGGTCCCCGACCGGCGCCCCGGCGCGCGTAAGCGTGGTGGGAGCGAATGGTTGTTCAATGAACCTGCGATCACAAGGCTACCGACACTTCTGAAGACCGCTCAAACTCCAGGACAGCCGATATTCAGCAGCTGTTTTCCGCGTGCGATCATTGCGCACGGATGTTCGTGTCGGTTTTCAGCAAGCGGATTTTCTCAATATTCATCACCCGCAGTTTCAGTCGATCGCTTAACGCACTTTGAACGTGAACCGGAAAGACAGACAACAGCGAAAAAGATTGCTGCGTTGCAACAGTCGCATGTTGCGTTATCTCGCGGCATCTGGCATTTTTCGCCGGATTTGTTGACGGTAGAACGTCCGATGCATCGCGGGGGGGATCACTCCAAAGGTTCCCGGCGGCGCGTCTGAACCAAAAAAGGGACCAATTAGCATGGTTTATTTCATAGTCATCCTCTCGGGGATCGTGGCGTTGGCCTATGGCGTCTACGCTAGCCGCTCCGTGCTCAGTGCAAGCGCGGGTACTGCTCGGATGCAGGAGATCTCTGGTGCGGTGCAGGAGGGGGCGGCCGCCTATCTGAACCGTCAGTACCTGACGATCGGCATTGTCGGCATCGTTGTCGCGATAATCCTGTTCATTTTCTTGGGTTGGACCGTCGCGCTCGGTTACGCCATCGGCGCCGTGCTTTCCGGGGCGACCGGTTACATCGGGATGAACGTCTCGGTGCGCGCCAACGTTCGGGTCGCGGACGCGGCCCGTAAAGGCCTTGGCGAGGGGCTCTCCGTTGCCTTCAAGGCGGGGGCGGTAACCGGTATGCTGGTGGCCGGCTTGGCGTTGCTGGCCGTGGCTGTCTACTATGGATTTCTTTTGGCGATGGGCGCCGAAGGGCGCGCCCTGATTGATCCATTGGTGGGGTTGGGCTTCGGAGCCTCCCTGATTTCCATCTTCGCCCGGTTGGGTGGCGGTATTTTCACCAAGGGCGCGGATGTGGGCGCCGATCTGGTTGGCAAGGTCGAGGCGGGTATTCCCGAGGACGATCCACGCAATCCGGCGGTGATCGCCGACAATGTGGGCGACAACGTTGGTGACTGCGCCGGCATGGCCGCCGATCTGTTCGAGACTTACGTGGTCACGGTGGTTGCGACCATGGTGTTGGGTTCGATCTTCTTCTATGGCACCGACGCGATGGGGGACATGATGATGTACCCGTTGGCGATCGGCGGCGTTTGTCTTCTGGCCTGCGTCGGGTCGACGTTCTTTGTTAAGCTGGGTGCCAGCAACAGCATCATGGGTGCCCTGTACAAAGGCTTCGTCGGTTGCGCGGTGATCTCGGCGGTTCTGTTGCTTCCGATCACGGCCTGGGTGGTCGGCCTCGGCACCGAGTACACCGTCGGTGTCAAGACGTTCACTGGGTGGTCCCTGTTCTTCTGCGGGGTTATCGGACTGGTGCTGACTGGCTTGATCATCTGGGTGACAGAGTACTATACCGGGACCAACTTCCGTCCCGTCAGGTCGATCGCGGCCGCGTCCCAAACCGGTCACGGAACCAATATCATCCAGGGATTGGCGATCTCCATGGAGGCCACCGCCATCCCGGCTCTGCTCATCTGCGCGGCGATCATCAGTCACCTACTTCTGGCCGGCTTGTTCGGGATCGCCATCGCCGTGACCGCGATGTTGGCCCTTGCGGGCATGGTCGTGGCGCTGGATGCTTACGGTCCGGTTACGGATAATGCCGGTGGCATCGCCGAAATGGCCGATCTCGAGGCCGAGGTCAGAAAGACCACGGATGCCTTGGATGCGGTGGGTAACACCACCAAGGCGGTGACCAAGGGTTACGCCATCGGTTCCGCGGGCTTGGGCGCGCTGGTCCTGTTCGCGGCGTATACCCAGGACTTGAACTTCTTCATTTCCAACCCGGAGCAGTTCCCGTACTTCGCCGGCCTGACAATCGACTTCTCGCTCTCCAATCCCTACGTTGTTGTCGGTCTGCTGATCGGCGGATTGCTCCCCTACCTGTTCGGAGCCCTGGGCATGACTGCGGTGGGCCGTGCCGCCAGCGCGGTGGTTGTCGAAGTTCGTCGGCAGTTCAAGGAGATACCGGGAATCATGGAGGGAACGGGCCGGCCGGAATATGGTCGGTGTGTCGACATGCTGACCAAGGCGGCCATTAAGGAAATGATCATTCCATCGTTGCTGCCGGTATTGGCGCCGATCGTCCTGTTCGGAATCATCCTTGCCATTGCCGGAAAAGCGGCAGCGTTTGCCGCCGTCGGCTCGATGCTTCTCGGGGTGATCGTAACGGGCTTGTTCGTGGCCATCTCAATGACCGCCGGCGGCGGCGCTTGGGACAACGCGAAAAAGTACATCGAGGACGGAAACTTTGGCGGAAAAGGCTCGGAGGCTCACAAGGCCGCTGTAACCGGCGACACCGTGGGCGATCCCTACAAGGATACCGCTGGTCCGGCGGTCAATCCGATGATCAAGATCACCAATATCGTCGCGCTGCTCTTGCTGGCGATGTTGGCTCACTAAGCCGATCTTTCGGACAGAAGAAAAACCCCCGCAGGGGCAACCTTGCGGGGGTTATTTCGTGGTGGGACCGCAACTCGTCGGGTTACTGCCCGGGCAGACGGTCATCGGTTTCGCCACCCCCGAACCGGCCAATGTTGCCGATGAACTCATCCAGAATAGAAATGTCATTGCCTGTGGTTGGTGTTTCGCGACCGACGATGTCGACTTCACGCCGTTCATCAAGCCCCAACGTGTCTATTTCCGTCACCACGCCAACGTTGTCAAACTTGACCACGACTACCTGCTGTTCGGTGACTTCGGGGGCGAGAAAGGCAAACGTTTCCGTGCGATTACTGATGTAGTACCACGAGGTGTCTTCGAATGGAGCGGTCGACGAGGGCGATCCGAGAATAGCCTGCACGTCATCCTTCGTATGCTGGCCAACGACAACCTCGGTCAAACGGTCGGCCTCGAGTTTGTCGCCGTGGGTGTTGATCCGGCCACCGCAACCAGCGATACCGACACACAGCGCCACTGCGGTTAGACCGAATTTCAAGCGTCCTGACCATTGATCGCGCGGAATTTGGTTACACATCTTTTTCAACGCGTTGTAATTTCCACAAACACTGATATCGTGGCGCATCGCGGCTCAACGATGAAAAGCAAGCGCCTTATGCCCATTTGAGTGCACCGGAAAACCTGCTTTGTCAATTATTCGTGAATAGTCGAAGCCTGGGAGCTGTTGAGCCCAACCATGAAATTTCCGCGATTTTTCAAGAATTCCGCCGCAAAGAATTCGGCGTATGAGATTTACCTGCTCCTAGTCGAACAGTCTCGGTTGCCCGCTTTCTATGTCCATTGTGGTGTGGGAGATACGCCCGATGGACGATTTGACATGATCGCTTTGCACGCTGCCTTGGTCCTGCGTCGGTTGAAACGGGACGGCGATGTTACCGCGGAGCTCGCACAGGAAATCTTCGATCTGATGTTCGCCGACATGGACCAAAATCTTCGGGAAATGGGCGTCGGAGACATGGGTGTGGGAAAGCGCGTAAAGGGCATGGCTCAAGGTTTCTATGGCCGGTTGGCCGCGTACGACTCCGGTCTCGCGGCCGTGGACAACGAGGATCTGTTGGCGGCACTGCGACGAAATCTATACCGGAAGACATCGCCCACGGATGCACAGGTTGTCGCGGTTGCCGAATATATGCGCCGCGAGTCCGCCTCCATGGATGCACAAGCGACCTCGGCGTTCTTGGCCGGGAAGGTGGAGTTCGGATCACCGCCGGGCCGTGCCTTGGGAGTGGACCGTTGAATATTAGGCACGACTCGGAGTTCGGCCGGCTGATCAGTATCGACAGTATCGAGGATCGCGGACAGGCCTTTGATATAGAAGCGACCGACCAGGAGCGAGATGCTTTGACACGGCGGTTCGGTGTCCTGTCGATCGGATCGTTAGCGGCGCGCGGCACATTGACCCGGGGAGCAAATCCATCAAATTTCCGGCTGGATGCGCGCCTGGAGGCGGAAGTCGCGCAGCAATGCGTCATCTCTCTGGAAACGGTTGTCCAGCGAATCGAAGTCGATTTTTCCCGCGAGTACAGCACCGATGCATGCTTCGACGCGTCCGGCGTTGACGACGGTGTGCATGAGGTTCTTCTCGATCTGGACAGTGACGACCTACCGGATCCTGTCATTCAGGGGAAGATAGACGTGGGAGAGGCCGTCGCCGAGCAACTGGCTCTGGAATTGGATCCGTTTCCCCGCGCATCCGAAGCCAGATTTGACGAGTTGGTGTTGAGTTATCAAGATATCGACGGGAAGGCAGCGTCCACCAATCCTTTCGCACCCTTGGCGAGTGTAAAAGAGAAGCTGCAAAAGGGCGAGTGACGGTCTTGCCCTAATCGCCGATTTTGTTTAAGTAAGGCGTTCTCTTGCCGTTATGTTTCGTAAGCACGGCTGCGGTGCGAGGGTACTTCTAGGATATTTTTTTGAATTGCTCCGTAACCTGATGGTTCCGGCGGCGGACTGAGACTCTATCGCGGTCTGGTCGATGGCCGGCCCACGATGATTAACGTATTTGGCGATCTCATGGCATTTGAGTTTTCTGTCAACCGCTTCGATTCCATTGTACATGGTCCGTGCGAGCGTAATTCGCGCATGAGGAGCTAGGACGACGTCTCCATTGTCTACACCATTGACGATCTCCATTGACGCCATGGGTGGTGATAACGCCCCCGAAATGGTTGTCGAAGGGATTCATTTGAATTTGGCTCGGCACCCGGATGTGCGTTTCCTCCTTTTTGGTCGTGAGCGTCAGTTGAGGCCAATTCTCGACAGATATTCAGACATGAAGGGGGTCACCGAGGTTCGCGATACGACCGATGTGGTGGGAAGTGGCGAAAAGCCCTCGATCGCGCTGAGAACGGGACGTCAGTCGAGTATGCGCAAGGCCATCGACGCGGTTGGCGCGGGGGAGGCGGCCGCGGTTGTCTCCGCTGGAAACACCGGCGCCTTGATGGCAATGGCCAAGTTCGTCCTCAAGACCTTGCCTGGTGTTGACCGACCGGCTATCGCGACGGTTTTCCCCACCCGGCGCGGACGGACGGTCATGTTGGACTTGGGAGCGAACGTCGAATGCGATGGGAACAACCTCGTCCAGTTCGCGGTAATGGGCGAGGTGTTTTCGCGAAAGGTGCTGGGTCTGGACCGGCCGACCGTCGCTATTTTGAATATTGGCGAGGAGGATCTGAAAGGAAACGTCGCTGTGAAAAAGGCCGCGGCAATTTTACAGCAAAGCGACCTCTCGTTTCATTTTGACGGTTTTGTCGAGGGTAGTGATATTGGGGCGGGTACCGTCGACGTTATTGTCACCGATGGGTTTACAGGCAATGTCGCCTTGAAAACGATGGAAGGGACATCAAAGCTGTTCAGTTATTATCTCAAGACCGCTCTGACGAGTTCACCGATGGCTCGCCTGGGGGCACTCTTGGCGGGTCCCGCGCTCAGAAGCATGCGGGCAAACACCGACCCCCGCAGACATGATGGCGCCATGTTCCTTGGACTCAACGGCATCTGTGTCAAGAGCCACGGCGGTACCGATGCCCTTGGGTTTTCCAATGCCGTACACGTTGCCCTGGAACTTGTTCGCGATAAGGTGAACGAGGGTATCAAGGAAGATTTCGCCAAATTGAATGCTGATTTTTCAACCGATCCGAAAGCGGCGACTGGATGATGAGTGCCGTTCGATCCCGAATTATCGGATGCGGTTCGTACCTTCCGGAACGCGTGGTCACGAATGCCGAATTGGCGGAAAAGCTGGACACTTCTGACGATTGGATTGCCGTCAGAACAGGCATAACGAAGCGTCATATCGCGGCGGAAGGAGAACTGACCTCCGATCTGGCGTTGCGGGCAAGCGAACGGGCCTTGAAGAACGCGGAGCTCTCCGCGAGCGATGTGGATTTGATTGTCGTTTGTACGACCACCCCGGATCACACGTTCCCGGCCACCGCCACCCGTGTTCAGGCGGAATTGGGAATGACCGAAGGGATCGCCTTCGATATCCAGGCCGTTTGCTCCGGCTTTGTCTATGGTCTTACCGTGGCCGACAACTTCATCAAGACCGGACAGGTCCGCACGGCCCTGGTTATCGGTGCGGAAACCTACTCGCGGATTCTCGACTGGGAAGATCGGGGGACGTGCGTCCTGTTCGGCGATGGGGCGGGGGCCGTTGTCTTGCGTGCCGGCGAGAGCGACAGTGTGAAACCGGGAGAAGAAGGCTGGGGGCAGGCCCAGGGAATTCTCTCCACTCACTTGCATTCGGACGGACGATACCGCGACATCCTCTATGTCGATGGCGGCCCGTCCGCGACCCAGACCGTTGGCCATCTGAGAATGTTGGGACGCGAGGTCTTTCGACACGCGGTCACCGATTTGGCGGCTGTCGCGCAGGAAGCGCTTGCCGCCAATGGGTTCGGCGTCGACGCGGTGGATTGGATCGTTCCGCATCAAGCCAATCAACGTATAATCGATGGCGTCGCGCGGAAGCTCGGCATTACCTTGGATCGCGTGATCGTGACCGTCGACCGCCACGCCAACACGTCGGCGGCCTCTATTCCCTTGGCGCTCGACCAAGGGATACGGGATGGCCGGATCAAGCGGGGCGATCTGGTGCTGATGGAAGCCATGGGAGGTGGTCTGACGTGGGGCGCCGCCCTGGCGCGATGGTGACGCGAGCGTTCACGACTCCAAAAGCACGGTTGAAAAGACCGGCCCCATCCCCTTGATATTGACGGATTTCTTGTGCCGCGATAGGTTGTCCTATCACGGTCACAGGAGGAACGGGCCACAATGTCCGAAACAACCATTACACGGGCGCATTTGAGCGAGGCCGTATACCAAGAAGTTGGTCTGTCTCGCAACGAATCCGCGGAGCTTCTGGAGTCTGTCCTCAACGAAATTTCCGAGGCTCTTGCATCGGGCGAAACGGTCAAGCTTTCGTCATTCGGCAGTTTCTCGGTGCGACAGAAGGGCCAAAGGATCGGTCGGAACCCGAAGACCGGCGAACAGGTTCCCATCTTGCCGCGACGGGTCCTCGTTTTCCGGCCGTCCCACGTCTTGAAGCTCCGCATCAACGAACATAGGCATCCAGGTGACACAGACTGAAACCGGTTCGGACCGTCGAAATACGGGACGGGCATGGCAGGGGTCCAAGTCTCCCGAGGCGTTCCGGACCATAACCGAGGTCTCCAATGAACTGGAACTGCCGCAGCACGTACTCCGTTTCTGGGAAACGAAATTTCCGCAGATCAAGCCGGTAAAGCGCCGTGGCGGACGTCGGTATTACCGGCCCGAAGATATCGTCCTGATCAAAGGGATCAAGAGCCTGTTGTACGTGGAGGGGTACACCATCAAGGGTGTCCAGAAGCTGCTGCGGGAAACAGGCCGAAGCGCCGCGATAGACGCGGAGACGGAGGAGGCTGCGGACTCTCCCAGCCATGAGCAGCAAACGCACGTGACCTCGGACCCGGAATCACCGTTCCGCGGTCAGCTTGAGGCGACCCTTCGGGAACTTGAGGAACTGCGCCGATTGCTCGGTAAATTAGTGAGCTGACTTTGTCCTGCCGCTCTTGCGGCCTTTCTTTACGACGCGCTATAGTCCCGTTCAATGTCGGAGCGTGGCGCAGTCTGGTAGCGCACTACACTGGGGGTGTAGGGGTCGCCGGTTCAAGTCCGGCCGCTCCGACCATTTTTCGCTATCAATGTCACCGCATTGTCTGTCGAATCCGCGGAGCAGGCTCGCGAAGCGATCAGTGCACCGTACCGGAAATCAAAAACAAGTTGCTTCGTGCCCGATGAAAAGAGTCCCGTCGATGGACCTGTCGGGTCATGATCGATGGTGTATAATCATTTCCGTGGGTGTCGGTGTTGATCATGGACCAACGAACGGATGGATGGGTCATGACTGGTGGAAGACTATCGCTCCCGGGCGTGCTCCGCGCCGTTCTCCTCGCCGTCTTTTTCGGAACCGGATTGGGAGCCATTCCCGCCGTCGCGGGGAGCGCGCCCATTGAAGCATTTTACGGAACCTACGAAGGAAAGGGGTCCAGCGACGAAAAGGGAGATTCGTCGTTGCGCGATATCAGTGTGTCGATTCAGCCGCACGACAGGGGATTCACTGTCGGTTGGTCGACGACCAAAGCCGGTGGTAGCGTCAAGTCTTATTCCATTGATTTTGAAGCCACGAAACGCCCGGGTATTTATGGCTCCGCCATGCGGCGCAACAAGTTTGGCGACAGCGTTCCTCTCGATCCGCTCGACGGCGATTCATATGTTTGGGCGCGTATCACCGGCCGGACCCTGACCGTGTATGCTCTAATCATTACTCCCGAAGGCAGCTATGAGATGCAGGTTTATCACCGCACGCTGACCGACAAAGGCTTGGATCTGGAGTTCTATCGGTATTTGGAGGGCGAGCCGGTGCGGCTGATCAAAGGAAGCTTGGCTAAGGTTGGGGATTAAACTCAATTACAGGGGTCGATCGTTTTCGAGAATCGGGCGGGGGCTTGGCCATGAGCGCAGTTTTGATTTATGTCACCGCGAGTTCAAGAGAAGAGGCCGAAACCATCGCGCGTTCCGTGGTCGGCTGTCGCTTGGCGGCCTGCGCCAACGTGTTCCCTGGCATGAGCTCGTACTTTTGGTGGGAGGAAGACGTTCAATCCGAGCAGGAAGTCCCCATTATTTTGAAATCTCGGGAAGATTTGTTGGAGCCACTCGTGGCAAAAATAAAGGAGTTGCACTCGTATGAGTGTCCCTGTGTGGTGGCACTGCCCATCACTCACGGAAACCCCGATTTTCTCGAATGGATCGCTGCGGAAACCCGGTAGCGAGCATTAGCGCGGGCCCATGGGAAGTTGAATTGTTGCTATCGCCTGTGCGGCGATCCCCTCCTGGCGTCCCGTAAACCCGAGCCGTTCCGTGGTGGTCGCCTTGACGCTTACCCGATCCAGGGAGATTCGAAGAACAGTCGCGATTTTGGCACGCATGGTTTCCCGGTGGGGACCGACCTTCGGTCGCTCGCATATGATGGTCATGTCCACATTATTAATATGGCCACCCCGATCGTCGATCAGCCGCCTGGCGTGCGCGACAAAGGTCTCGGACGCGACGCCACGCCATGCCGGGTCGTTCGGGGGAAAGTGACTGCCGATATCGCCCTCGCCAATCGCTCCGAGCAGCGCATCGGTCAGGGCGTGGAGGGCCACGTCGGCATCGGAATGACCTTCAAGGCCCGCATTGTGAGGAACGGCGACCCCGCACAGCAGCACGTGGCTGCCCGATGCAAACCGATGGACGTCGAAACCCATTCCCGTGCGCGTTTCCAAGTTTCGGGAGAGCAACGTTTCGGCGCGAGCGAGATCGGTCATGGCGGTTACCTTGAAATTGTCTTCATCACCTTCGACAAGGATGACGTTCAAGCCGACCTGTTCGCCGACGGCTGCATCGTCTGTCAGTTCTTTTCCAACCGAAAGACGATGAGCGTTCAGGATTTCAGGGTAGCGAAAGCCCTGCGGCGTCTGTGCTTGCCAGAGAGCCTGTCTGTCCACCGTTCCAATGATGTTTCCGCCAGCATCCGCGCGTTTCAGCGTATCGCGGACCGCGACGGCGGGGATGGCCCCGTCAGCCCTTCTCAACCCCTCCAAGACCCGGGAGATCGTATCCAGAGTTGCGAAGGGGCGGGCGGCATCGTGAATGAGCACTGTTTCCGGCGACATGGGCCTCAGACTCTCCAGCCCCAGGCGGACAGATTCCTGACGGGACGCGCCTCCCGGCACTGGGGGCAGCACATCCAGCGAACCAATAGCGGCCGCATACAATGATTCGTCATCGGGGTGGATGACGACGCGAACCGCGTCGACACGCGGATGGGACAAAAACGCTTGCACCGTGCGCGCCAATACCGACCGCCCCGCGAGCATGGTGAATTGCTTCGGTATGTCCCCGCCGAACCTGGATCCCCTGCCGGCGGCGACGATCAGTGCTGCGCAGCCTGTCATAACTTTTATCCCGTCCCATGTATCAGGCCGAGACCCTAAAAGGGTGCGGAGGACTTGCCAAGAGGCTGAGGCGGAGCGATGGTAGCGCCGTGACGGTGCCAACACGGGCCGAAACCACCCTCGGACGACGCAATGGACAATGTACTGCTCAGTTTTTCGGCCTTGGCTTCGTTGCTCCCGGCTTCATTTCAGGCGCTTTTTCGGTCCGCGCCATCCCGGGACGCTTTGTTCTGGCTTTTCCTGGCCGTGGCGGTCGCCGGGCCCTTGGGATGGGTGGTGGTCCATACCTCCGGATCGTGGCAGACAGGGTTGGGTGCGACCTTGTGGGTCACCGTGGCCGTTACCATGACATGTTACGCAATTGTGGCCGCCCTCTCTCGCCATGGTTGGAGATTGGCTCCGCTTTTGGCGCCATACATGGTGCTCCTGGGAGTTGTTGCCACTGTTTGGGAAGGAACGCCCGGCCAGCCGATGATTTCGGGTTCCGGCGATGGGACGTGGATTGGTGTACACATCGCAACCTCTGTCACCACATACGCCTTGGTCACCATTGCCGCGGTTGCCGCCTTGGCGGCGTGGCTCAAGGAGCGCGCGCTCAAGCGCAAGAGGCCAACTGCCCTGTCGAACCTGCTTCCATCCGTGATCGACTCGGAGGCCTTGCTGGTCAATCTCTTGAAAGTTGGAGAGGGCGTGCTCGCCCTCGGACTGGCGACGGGGCTTGCTCTGCAATATCGCGAAACAGGACACGCGCTCGCGTTCAATCATAAAACGCTGCTCTCGCTCGCCGCTTTTCTGGTGATCGGCGGTCTGCTCCTTTGCCATTACGGCGTTGGCATGCGAGGCCGGCTTATTGTACGCGTTGTCCTGTTGGCTTATCTGTTGCTTACTCTTGGATATCCCGGCGTCAAGTTTGTCACCGACGTAGTGATCGGGTAAGGCGCTCTTATTTCATCCTGCGATGCCCTTTTTCAAGGCAGGCTCTTGATTTTGTTCAGATTTGCCTATTTAATGGGCATTTGCTGGAGGTTGTTATTCCGTGACCCTTCAAATTGCCAACATTTGTTTGGATTCTCCCGTGCTGCTGGCGCCGATGGCGGGAATTACCGATCTGCCGTTCCGCCGCCTGGTCAAGAGCTTTGGCGCCGGTCTTGTGGTCTCCGAGATGATTGCGTCGAAGGCGATGATGCACGGGTCCGCCAGAACGCTGCGGATGTGCGGTCACGTCCCCGAGGAGCAGCCCATGGCGGTGCAGCTAGCGGGGTGCGACGCCGATGATATGGCGGAGGCCGCGCGCCTCGGCGAGAGCGCGGGAGCAAGCATTATCGATATCAACATGGGCTGCCCGGCGAAGAAGGTCACTAAGGGGGCCGCGGGGGCCGCGTTGATGCGTGACGAAGCGTTGGCGGGCCGGATTCTGACGGCGGTCGTCGAGGCGGTGTCGGTCCCGGTAACGCTCAAAATGCGGACGGGATGGAACGAACACGATAAGAACGCTCCACGGCTGGCGCGGATTGCCGAGAGTTGCGGGATCAAGGCCGTCACGGTTCACGGTCGGACTCGTTGCCAATTCTACCAGGGTGAGGCGGACTGGCCTTTCATTGGCGAGGTGAAGAGAGCCGTGACGATCCCCGTCATCGGCAATGGCGACGTCCGCTGCGGCGAGGACGCGAGACGGTTGCTGGCGGAATTGGGCGCCGACGGCGTCATGGTTGGCCGGGCCGCTTACGGGAGGCCCTGGCTGATTAACAAGATCGACCATTTTCTGCGCACGGGGCAGCATCTACCGGACCCTAGTTTACCCCAACAAATGGAAATTTTATTAGAGCATTACGAGAGTATGCTGATGCACTACGGAAGCGAAATAGGTATGCGGGCCGCTCGAAAGCACGTGGGTTGGTACTCCAAGGGTTTACCGGGGGGCGCCGACTTCCGCGCGCGTGTCATGCGCGTCGGCGATCCCGAGGCCGTAAAGATCTTGATCCGGGAATTCTACCTCCCGATCATTGATCGCGAGGCGGCGTAGAGGTTGCGGGATGGCAAGTAGGATCGTTGAATTGCGAAATCCGGCCGCTGGAATCGACGTCGACTCCGACGCGGTGCTGAACGCCTTGTCCACGGTCATCGTAACCGTGGACATCGAGTCCAAGATTCTCTACGTCAACAGTGCTGCGGAGCAGTTCTTTCAGGGCAGTAAATCCAGCCTCGCGGGGAAAAAGCTGACCAGCTTTCTTCCCGAGGATAGCCCATTGTTCGAGTTGATCGATCAAGCCCGCGATGGCGGTTATTCCGTTTCCGAATACCGCGTTCCTCTCGACAGTCCCCGCGTCGGTCATCACGTGGTGAATGTGCAGGCTGCGCCGTTGTCGGAGGTTCCGAACGCCGTCGTGGTTTCCATGCAGGAGCTCTCCCTGGCGGCTAAGATAGAACGTCAGCTCAGTCACCGGGGTGCGGCGCGTTCGGTCAGCGCCATGGCGGCAATGCTCGCCCATGAAATCAAGAATCCCCTGGCGGGAATTCGTGGTGCGTCTCAGCTCTTGGAGCAAAGTGTCGAAACCGAGGATCGGAAACTGACACGGTTGATTTGTTTGGAGACCGATCGTGTGTGTGCGCTCGTCGACCGCATGGAGATGTTTTCCGTCGACGCGCCGCTGCGGCGGGAACCCGTGAACATTCATGAGGTTCTCAGTCGGGTGCGAATGCTGGTTGAAAGCGGTGCCGGCAAACGGCTTAACTACGTGGAGAACTACGACCCCTCGCTTCCGCCCGTCTACGGAGATCGTGACCAGCTCGTACAGGTGTTCCTGAATCTCATGAAAAATGCCGCCGAAGCCGTCCCGCAGGATAGCGGCGAGGTCATTATCACGACGGCCTACTGGCACGGTGTGCGTTTCGCCGTTTCCGGGGGACGATCGCGTGTGCATCTTCCGCTCATGATCCTGATTCAGGATAATGGGGAGGGAATTTCCGAGGATATCAAACCCCATCTCTTCGAGCCTTTTGTTTCGTCCAAACCTTCGGGCAAGGGGCTGGGGCTCGCGCTGGTTGCCAAGATCATCGGTGACCACGGCGGTGTGATCGAGTTCGAAAGCCAGCCCAAGAGAACCGTCTTTCGGGTCATGCTGCCGATGTATACGCCGCCAAGGGAACAACCATGACAGCCGCCACGGTCCTCGTCGCCGACGACGATCCGAGCATTCGTACGGTTGTGGGCCAGGCCTTGGAAAGGGCCGGTTACGAAGTCCGGATCACAAGTAACGCGACCACGCTATGGCGCTGGATCAGCGACGGCCAGGGTGACGTGGTGATTACCGATGTGGTGATGCCGGACGAAAACGGTCTCGATCTGCTTCCGCGCATTCGGAAGCTCCGCCCCGAATTGCGCGTTGTTGTGATGAGCGCGAGGAATACCCTCTTAACTGCGGTCAAGGCCAATGAAAGGGGGGCGTTCGAATATCTGCCAAAGCCTTTTGATCTCAAGGAATTGGTCGGTGTCGTTCGCCGGGCCCTTGAGCCTCCGAAGCCGGTGTTGTCCGATTCCGGCGACGATGGCGATGCGGCGGAGGAGCAGCTTCCGCTCATCGGTCGATCCCCCGCCATGCAGGAGATTTACCGAACGCTGGCTCGGCTGATGGGTACCGACCTGACGGTTCTGATCACTGGTGAGTTGGGGACGGGCAAGGAACTGGTTGCCCGGGCGCTCCACGATTACGGTCGCCGGCGCAATGGTCCATTCGTTGCGATCAACATGGCGGCCATTCCGCGTGAACTCATCGAGAGCGAGTTGTTTGGTCACGAGAAAGGGGCATTTACCGGTGCCACCCAAAGAAGCGCCGGGAGGTTCGAGCAAGCCGAGGGCGGCACGCTTTTCCTGGACGAAATTGGAGACATGCCGCCAGAGGCCCAAACCCGGCTGCTTCGGGTTTTGCAGGAGGGTGAGTACACCACGGTTGGAGGCCGCACGCCAATTCGGGCCGATGTCCGGATCGTTACCGCGACTCATCACGATCTTCTGCAGCTGATACGGCAGGGCCTGTTTCGCGAGGATCTCTATTTCCGTCTCAATGTGGTGCCGATCAGGCTGCCGCCCTTGCGGGAACGCACGGCCGATATTCCGGAGCTGGTGAGGCATTTCATGACCAAGGCCACCTCCGAGGGGTTGCCGCCCAAAGTCATCGACGGAGCCGCGATGGATCGTCTCAAGCGGCACCGGTGGTCGGGGAACGTCCGGGAATTGGAGAACTTCATCCGCCGCCTGACCGCGTTGTATTCGGAAGAAGTCATCGGGATCGAGGCAATCGAAGCGGAGTTGTCCGAGGCCTCTCCGGCTACCGCGGAAGCGGAGGGGGACGGATTGGGGCACTCCGTCGAACGCCACTTGCGAACCTACTTCTCCGCCCACGGCGACAACCTGCCGGCGCCCGGGCTGTTCGACCGGGTAATGCGCGAGGTGGAGAAGCCACTGATAACTCTGACTCTTGAGGCGACGCGCGGCAATCAAATCAAGGCGGCCGAGATCCTCGGGGTCAATCGCAATACGCTTCGGAAGAAAATTCGCGAACTGAACATTCCGGTGATCAGGGGCGGGGGAAAATGACCGTCGCCGCCAGGGTGTCGCCAATGAGGCGGCTTGCGGTGCGTTTGAGGCGATGGGCACGGCGAATTCACCTCTATCGGAAATTGGCCTTCGCCCTGGCCGTGGTGGCCGTGCTCGCCGGTATTGCGACCGTCGTGCCCTGGACAGGAGTCTCGGAGTACGGGCCCGATCCCGACAGTGTCCTGTATCTGCTGATTTTGGACTTGGTGGTTCTGGTCCTTCTGGGCGCCCTTATCGCTTCTCAGCTGGTAAAGGTTTGGAGGGAGCGCCGGCGCGGATTGGCGGGATCCGGCCTTCATGTCCGTATCGTCATGATGTTCAGCCTGGTGGCGGTGACACCGGCAATCCTCGTGGCGGTGTTTTCGGCCCTTTTTCTCGATATCGGCATCCAGGCTTGGTTCAGCGAACGCGTCAAAACGGCGGTTGAGTCGTCTGATGCCGTTGCCTACGCGTACCTTCAGGAACATCGTCAAGGTATTCGCGCCGATGCGTTTGCCATAGCCAATGATTTGAACCGGGAAGCACCGAACCTGATGCGAAATCCGCACATGTTCGATCAGATACTGACCAACCTGGCGGAGTTAAGGTCGGTTTCGGAGGCCGTGGTGGTGGACGGCACCGGGCGGGTTCTTGCCAGGTCCCCCTTCAGTCTTACCTTGGAATTGGAACTGGTCCCGTGGGAGGTGATCGAACAGGCGGCCCAGGGTCAGGTCGTGGTCTTGACGGACAATCGCGACGACCGGGCGCGGGCGGCCGTCAAGCTGCGATCTTTTGTCGACGCCTATCTGTTGGTTGGCCGGTTCATCGATCCGGATGTCCTGGAGAATATCAAGCAAACTGGGGAGGCGGTCTCGCAGTTCCGCCATCTGGAAGAGCGCCGCGAGGAAATCTTCGTCACATTCGGCATGATTTTTGTTGTCGTGGCGTTGTTGCTGCTATTGGCGGCGGTATGGATCGGTCTCACGTTGGCCACTCAGATATCGAAGCCGATCAGTGAATTGATCTCGGCTGCCGAGGAAGTTCGCAATGGCGATCTTACAGTGCGGGTCGATCCGTCGAGATCGGTGGAGGAGGTGGGCACGCTCGGCCGCGCGTTCAACCGGATGACCAATCAGTTGCAGAGCCAGAGAGAAGGCCTGATGTTGGCCAACCAGGACTTGGATGAAAGGCGTCGTTTTACGGAAACGGTCTTGAGCGGCGTTTCGGCGGGCGTCATCGGACTGGATGGGGACGGCTTGATCAACCTGCCGAATCGGTCCGCTTCCGAACTATTGAGCACGGATCTGGACGGCGCTATTGGGTTTCCACTTCGAACCGTGGTGCCGGAGATGGCGGATCTGTTCTCGGACGTCATGAACCGTCCGGAACGGCAGGGGCAGTCCGAGATCAAGATCGTGCGCGACGGTCGGCCCCGCACCCTCATCGTCCGAATTGCCGCCGAACTCGCGGGGGACGAGGCATCGGGGTACGTGGTCACTTTTGATGATGTGACAGCCCTGGTTTCGGCGCAAAGGAAAGCGGCATGGGCGGACGTGGCCCGGCGGATCGCCCATGAAATCAAGAATCCCTTGACACCGATCCAACTGGCCTCCGAACGTTTGAAGCGAAAATATCTATCTGAAATCAAATCAGACCCCGAGACATTCACGGCTTGCACGGATACCATCGTTCGCCAGGTGGAGGACATCGGTCGCATGGTTGACGAGTTTTCGTCGTTTGCGCGGATGCCGCAGCCGGAGCTCAAGTCCGAGAATTTGTGTACATTGGTTCGCGATGCGGTTTTTCTCGAACACAACCGGAGCCCGGAAATCCATTTTGACGTGGTTTTGCCCGACGATGAAATCAGGCTCTATTGTGACAGTCGGCAGATGTCTCAGGCATTGACGAATATTCTGAAAAACGCTTCCGAGGCCGTTGCCGCCCGGCAAACTGGAGAGGACGGGCCGCCGCCGCCCGGACACGTGAGGGTATCGGTTGCTCATCAACCCTCGGACACCGGTCCCGAGGCGATCATCCTGACGGTGGAGGATAACGGCAAGGGGCTGCCCGCCGAGAACCGGGATCGTTTGACCGAGCCCTACGTGACCACTCGGGCAAAGGGCACGGGCCTCGGGCTGGCGATTGTGAAGAAAATCATGGAGGATCATAATGCCGATCTGATAATTGAGGATCGTGAAGAGGGTGGCGCTCGTGTCTCAATGGTTTTTCATCCGCTGCGTGAGGCGGCCAACTTCGAACAAAAACTGAAAGCCGAAGTTTCCGCGGGACCCGACTCTGAATTTTCAAACGTCACCCCACAATTTGGCACCCACGGATAACCAGATCTGAGCCATGGCCGAGGAAATCCTCATAGTTGACGACGAAGCCGATATCCGGACCCTCGTATCCGGCATACTCGGCGATGAAGGATATCAGTCGCGGGAAGCGGCCGACAGCGACACGGCCTTCGCGGCCATCGCGGCGCGGCGGCCGGGACTCGTGCTGCTCGATATCTGGCTCCAGGGCAGCCGTCTTGACGGGATCGGAATTCTCGAGCGGCTCAAGAGCGAGCATCCCTCGGTTCCCGTGGTGATGATGAGCGGGCACGGAACGGTCGAGACGGCCGTCCAAGCGATCCAACTTGGAGCCTATGATTTTATTGAGAAGCCGTTCAAGGCCGACCGGATGATTCTCATAGTCAACAGAGCGATGGAGGCGGCGAAACTGAAGCGTGAGAACGAGGAACTTCGGATCAGGGCCGGTTCCTCAAGTGACCTCGTGGGCCAGTCGTCGGTGATCACTCATTTGCGACAGTCCATTGAGCGTGTCGCTCCGACCAACAGCCGCGTCCTCATCTCGGGGCCGGCTGGCTCCGGCAAGGAAGTGGTCGCTCGGATTTTGCACCGCGAATCCCGCAGGGCGTCCGGGCCTTTTGTCGTGATCAACTGCGCGTCCATGGCGCCCGATCGGATGGAAATCGAGCTTTTCGGGGTCGATGGCGCTGGGACCGGCGGTCAACCGTCATCACGCAAGGTTGGAACGTTCGAGGCTGCTCACAATGGCACCCTGCTTCTCGACGAAGTCGCGGACATGCCGCTTGAGACCCAAGGCAAAATCGTTCGTGTGTTGCAGGAGCAGGTTTTCGAGAGGGTGGGGGGCAGCAGCCGCGTCGAGGTGGATGTCCGCGTCGTCGCCTCGACGACCCGGAATTTGAAAGAGGAAATCCAAGCGGGCCGCTTTCGAGAGGATCTGTTTTTCAGGCTGAGCGTGGTACCGCTTCGCGTTCCGTCGCTCATGGAGCGCCGCGATGACATTCCCCTGCTTGCCCGGTATTTCATGGAGCGGGCCGCGGAGGCGTCGGGCCAACGGCCCCGCGAACTGAGCGAGGATGCGATGGCCGCGTTGCAATCCTACGAGTGGGCGGGCAACGTTCGCGAACTGCGCAATATTATCGAACGCCTGCTGATCATGGCGCCGGGCGAGTCCGGCGAAGCCATTCGCGCCGACATGTTGCCTCCAGAGTTCGACGCCAAATTCTCGGCGGCAAGCCGGTCCGATCGGGGCGGCGAAGTCATGGGATTGCCGCTGAGAGACGCGCGCGAGATCTTCGAGCGCGAGTATCTCATCGCCCAGGTGACTCGATTTGGCGGAAATATCTCCCGAACGGCCGCCTTTGTGGGCATGGAACGGTCGGCGCTGCACCGGAAACTGAAATCGCTCGGCATCCATCACGAGGAAAAACCACGCGTGTCCGGAAGCTGACGTTCCGTCGGTTTTCGGCCGCGAAAAGGCATAAGAGCCCGTCCGAGAATGAAAATCATCATATGTGGCGCCGGTCAGGTCGGTTTCAATATCGCCCGTCATCTGGCCATGGAAAACAACGATGTTACGATCATCGACCAGTCCCCGGAGTTGATCCGCAGGATCAACGACAGTCTCGACGCTCAAGGCATCGTGGGTCACGCCTCGAGACCCGATGTTCTCGAACGGGCCGGAGCGGAAGACGCCGACATGATCATCGCGGTCACACAGGGCGATGAAATCAACATGGTGGCGTGTCAGGTCGCGCATTCACTGTTCGAGGTGCCGATCAAGATCGCCCGCGTGCGCCATCAGAGTTACCTCGATCCGGCGTGGGCCAATCTCTTTTCCCGTGATCACATGCCCATTGACGTGATTATCTCGCCGGAGATCGAAGTGGCGCGGGCGGTTTCCCGCCGTCTCAAGGTGCCGGGCGCCTTCGAGATGATTCCCCTGGTTGACGACAAGGTGCGCCTTCTCGGCGTCCGGTGCGACGACAACTGTCCGCTGGTTGATACGCCCCTCAAGCAGCTGTCCCAGTTGTTTCCCGATCTAAATTTGGTGGTCGTGGGACTGTTGCGCGACAGTCAACCACTTCAGTTGTCCGGAAACGATCACATGATCGTTGGGGACGACGTCTACTTCGTGGTGGAAACGAGTCAGCTGCAACGCGCCATGGCCGCGTTCGGGCACGAGGAACCGGAGGCCAAACGGCTCCTGATCTGCGGCGGCGGCAACATCGCGCTCTTGCTGGCCCAGGAAATCGAGCGCGACTATCCATGGATCAGCGCCAAGGTCATCGAAGCCGACGCCGAGCGCGCCGCCGTCGTGGCCAGCATTCTCAGCGGCACCGTTGTGCTTCACGGCGACGTCCTTGATCCGGAAATTCTCGACGAGGCCAATGTCTCCGTTACCGATACCGTGGTGGCGGTCACCGACGACGACGAAACGAACATTCTTGCTTCTCTGCTTGCGAAGCGGCATGGCGCGCGTCGAGCCATCACATTGCTCAACAAGGGGACGTATGAGTCCCTGATTACAACCCTGGGCATCGACGTGATCGTCAGCCCCCGCAACATTACGGCATCGACCATTCTTCAGCATGTCCGGCGCGGCAACATTCATGCCGTGCACACACTGAGGGAGGGATTTGGCGAACTGATCGAAGCCGAGGCGCTCGATACGTCGAACCTCGTTGGCAAACCCTTGAAGGAAGTCAAGCTGCCGAACCGGGTCATGATCGGGGCGCTGGTGAGGGATGGCGAGGTGATCAGCCCGCGCGGCAACACGGTCATTCAGGATAAGGACCGGGTCGTTCTGTTCGCGGCGGCCGAGTCCGTGCGGAAAGTGGAAAAGCTGTTTTCGGTCCGGTTGGAATACTTCTAGCGCGAGGAATTGGGCTTGAGCAGAATTGCTTACGTCAACGGACGATACCTGCCGCATGCCATGGCCGGCGTTCACGTTGAGGATCGAGGCTACCAGTTCGCCGACGGTGTCTACGAAGTGATCGCCTTGCAGAATGGCAGCTTCGTCGATGAAGACGCGCACCTGGAGCGTCTCGACCGGTCGCTTTCCGAAGTTCGCATGGCTTGGCCCATGAGTTCGCGGTCCTTGCGACACGTAATCCGCGAGGTTGTCCGGCGAAACCGCGTCGCCGAGCGCGGGTTTGTCTATTTGCAGGTCACCCGGGGCGTTGCTCCCCGTAACCATGCCTTCCCGGGCGCCGCTGAAAGCACCTTGGTGCTTACCGCGCGGTCGTTGCCGCCGCTGGATCCCATTGCGATGCGTCGGGGTGTAAGCGTGATCACGACCCCGGACCTCAGATGGATACGGAGGGATATCAAGTCCATTTGCCTGTTGCCCAATGTCCTCGCGAAGCAGCAGGCGGTCGAACATGGCGCGTTCGAGGCTTGGCTCGTGGACGACCTTGGGATGATCACGGAGGGCACGGCGTCCAATGCGTGGGTCGTCACCGCCGGGGGGGAGTTGGCGACCCGGCACGCCGATTCCGCCATTCTCAACGGCATTACCCGGCGCATGGTCGCGGAGATCTGCGTACAGTACGGCATTACGCTGACGGAACGGGCGTTTTCGGTCGATGAGGCAAAAACGGCGCGGGAGGCGTTCCTCACCAGCACCACCGCGCTGGTCAAGCCGGTGACCAGGATCGATGGTACGGGTATCGGCGACGGCGAAATCGGTCCGGTCACGGAAAAGCTCCTCGAATTTTATCTCGATCACATGCTGAACCCGGAGGGTGGACGTCCTTGAGCCGGCGCGACTGCTTTGCCGTCGCGGAGGCCGCGAGGTTAACACGCCCTCGCGCCATTCTGTTCGATTGGGACAACACCCTGATCGACAGTTGGCATGCGATCCATGATGCTCAGAGCCACACCATGCGGGCCTTCGGCCTGGAGCCCTGGACCATGGATGAAACGCGCCGGCGCGTGCGCGGTTCCATGCGGGATTCCTACCCCGCGATGTTCGGCGAGCGGTGGCGGGAGGCGGGGGAAGTTTTCTACGCCCGCTTCGCCGACAAGCACATGGAAACCCTGACGCCCCTTCCCGGCGCCGCCGAGCTGTTGGAGACGTTGGCGGCCTCGAATGTTTATCTGGGGGTGGTCAGCAACAAGCAGGGGCACTATCTCAGACTAGAAGCGGAACGTTTAGGGTGGAGTTCGTTTTTCGGACAAATCGTCGGTGCGTTCGATGCCCCCCGGGATAAACCGTCGGTCGAGCCGGTGGGAATGGCGTTGAGCGGCAGCGGGATAGAGCCGGGAACGCACGTTTGGTTTGTGGGCGATGCGGACATTGACCTCGAATGCGCGAGAAACTCCGGCTGTATGCCAGTATTGGTGCGTGAGGCCGCTCCTGAACCGGACGAATTTGTGGACTATCCGCCAGTCTTACACGTTGATAGCTGCATGACGCTTTTAAAGGTGGTGATGAACCTATAAGCTCTCTAAACTCATTGGGATTGGCAGCCTTGCTTACCAGAGGGACTGAATCCGGGGGGGGACAGTGAGGCAATAACAACACGTCTGGCGACGAAATCGGGTAACTTGTCTCACCCCGAAGACAAGACCGCGAGGGAATAAAAATAAGAGAGGTGACAGGTATGTCCTCTGAAAAATCACAAAATGTACAGGACGTCTTCCTCAACTACATCCGCAAGAACAAGACGCCGGTGACGATCTTTCTCGTCAATGGTGTCAAGTTGCAGGGTATTGTGACGTGGTTTGACCAGTTTTCGGTTTTGCTTCGGCGGGACGGACACACGCAGCTCGTTTACAAGCATGCCATTTCAACGGTCATGCCATCGCTTCCGGTTCAGCTGTTCGAACCGGAGAAGGAGAGCGGTGCTCCGCCGGCGTAGTCGCGCCGAGAAGCGTTTTCGTGGCTGAACTTCATTCCGATCGCCGGGATGACGATCGATGCGTGGTCGTTCATCCACGGCTGCGCCACGATAGCGCCGATGCCGGACGGAGCGGCGAGGCCCGGCTGGAAGAAGCCATCGGTCTCGTGCGCGCCATCGACCTGACCATCGCTCACGCGGAAGTGATCCCGGTTCCGTCAGTCAAGCGCGGGACCTTTTTCGGAGAGGGGGTGGTGGCGCGTCTTCACGCGGTGATCGAGGAGGCATGGTCGGGCGGCGAGGGCAACGGCGGTGAGCACCCCGTTATCGTGGTGGTCAATTCGGCGCTCTCTCCCGTTCAGCAGCGCAATCTTGAAAAAGCATGGAACTGCAAGGTTATCGACCGTACCGGCTTGATCTTGGAGATATTCGGCGAACGCGCCCGGACTTCCGAAGGCCGGCTCCAGGTGGAATTGGCGGCCCTGATCTATCAGCGCAGCCGGCTGGTGCGGAGCTGGACCCACCTCGAACGCCAGCGCGGCGGCGCCGGATTCATGGGCGGGCCGGGCGAGGCCCAGATAGAGACCGATCGCCGGCTGATCAACGACCGCATCACGCGGCTGCGTCGTCGGCTCAAGGACGTCCGGCGGACCCGCGACCTTCACAGGCAGGCCCGGCGTCGCGTTCCGTACCCCATTGTCGCCCTCGTGGGTTACACCAACGCCGGAAAATCCACCCTCTTCAATCACCTGACCAGCGCCTCTGTCGTCGCCCGCGATCAGTTGTTCGCGACACTGGATCCGACCATGCGGGCTCTGCAACTCCCATCCGGACGCAAGATCATCCTCTCCGACACGGTGGGGTTCATTTCGGATCTTCCACACGAGCTCGTGGAAGCTTTTCATGCCACCCTGGAAGAGGTCACGGAGGCCGACATCGTTGCTCATGTGCGAGACGTTTCACATCCTGAGACCGAGCAACAGAAACAGGATGTGATGGCGGTGCTCCGGGACATGAACCTGGACGAGGGCCTGGAAGACAACTTGATCGAGGTGCTCAACAAGGTGGACCTGTTGGCGCCGGACGACCTGACTTGGCTCGCCAATCAAACCGCTCGCAAGAACACGGCCGCAGCCCTCATATCGGCCAAAACGGGGCAGGGGTGTGACACGCTCCTGGGCCTATTCGACCAACGGCTGGGCACCGCCCTGCGACTCCACGCCGTCTCGCTCGCGCCCAGCGACGGCGCCGCGCTGTCGTGGCTTTATGACCATGGCGAAGTGCTGGAGCGCACCGACACCGAACATGAGGTGCGGTTGACGGTCAGGTTGGATCCCGCCGACGCGGCGCGGTTCACGAGCCCGGATTTCTTGACGGAATCGTCACCGGTGCATCACGGCCGGCGACTGAGTCCCGCGCTGGAGCACGGCGAGACATAGCGATTTCGGTAGTCTCGCGGGACCTTTCACGTTTCTTGTTTGCGGCCGCTTAATCTACTAGTAGATTAATTCTCATGGCTCGGGCGCATCTCCAAAAGAAATGGCGGGACAAGAACCGCTTCGTCAAACATCAACTCAACGTCATGGCGCGTAACCATACCCACGAGGCGCTGGACTCGCTTGCCAAGACCTACGGTCTGCGCGGGAAGGGGGAGGCGGTGGCTTTTGCGTGCTTTGTCGTTCGGGCGTTGATACAGCGCGCGGAGTACAGCCAGGACGCGGCACGTCTGATGGAGGACCTCGCCACTGGCTACCACGACAATCGTGATATTCACTCCACTTGACCCCGAGTGGAAATAATCTTACCCCTCAAGCTCGGTTTGCGGCAAGCCGTCATCCTCCGTAATCCACGCGCACACCAAAAAAAGCAGAAATGATCATCCCCGATACAGAACAGGTGGCCCGGATCATCCGCGAGGTGGCGGCGGCGGAGATCATGCCGAGGTTCCGGCAGTTGGCGGAACACGAGATTTCCGAAAAGAAGGGTCCGGGGGATCTGGTGACCATAGCCGATATCGAAGCGGAGCGGCGCTTGACCGAAGGACTGACTGGCATGGCCCCTGACACCGTCGTGGTGGGAGAAGAGGCGGCCGACGCCAATCCCTCTCTGCTGTCCGCCCTCGAAGGCGAACGCCCGGTCTGGCTTGTCGATCCGGTGGATGGGACCTCCAATTTTGCCAACGGCAAGGAGTGTTTCGCGGTCATCGTCGGCTACTGCCGGGGCGGTAAGACCTTGGCGGGTTGGATCCTCGATCCGGTGAGCGATAGCATGGCGTGGGCCGCGGCCGGAGAGGGCGCTTGGCTGAACGGACCTAAAGGGACGCGGCGGCTGCAGGTGGCACCCACCCACCATATCTCCCACATGACCGGTTCTCTAGGAAACCGCCTTGCCCATCATCTGCGCAAGAAGCGCCAGACCGGCCTCGATCCGGTGCCGGGACACATCGTTCGCTACCGGTGCACCGGTCGGGAGTACATGGACCTATCGCGCGGGCTTCTTGATTTTGCCCAGTACACGCGTCTGAAGCCCTGGGATCATGCCGCTGGCATCTTGATTCACGCCGAGGCCGGCGGATACAGCCGCATCACCGATACGGGCGAACCCTACCGTCCGGCGCCGTTCATTCAAAAGAGCACGGTGCTCCTCGCCCGCGACAAGGCTTGCTGGAGAGATCTCAGGTCCGCGCTCGGGCCGTAATGAGACGAAAGCCGCCGTCCACCACCCGACCTCCCCCGGCCCGCCCTTGTCCACATGAACGGCGAATGATCCGCCGGATGAGGAACAAGATCCGCGCCGTCGGGATTTTTGCCTGCGGTTCGGTGTTTGTATGGGATCACAGTACAATAGCGGGAACACCGGCAATACATAGCGCGTAATTCCGGTGGTCACTCTCCCGGACCTATGATGCGGGGTCATCAGCAATACCCGAAGGGGCCGAACGAAGGAGAGTGAGCACCGGAATTACGCTATGTATTACGATCCGGAGACTGCGGTGAAGGATGACGATATGGCGGCGGGCGGGCGACAGCTGGCTATCGACAAGGCTCTTTTTCTGATGGCGTTCGGCCGCGACGCGGATTACGAGGCCATGGGTTCGGACTTGAGCTATGTGGACCGGCAAACCGGCGTGGTGGCGTGGATCTTCGAAATCGACGAAGACGCCGAGATGTTGGCGGGCATTTCGGCCGACGGCAACCGGGGGGTGCGCGAACAGGTGGAAGCGGACCCGGATCGATTTCTGGAGATTCCGGGCCTGAAGTCACGGTGATCACCACGACATCCTCAAGGCCTTCCTCCGATCGGACTGGACCGTCGATGAAAAGCGGCGGCTGAACGCCGAAACGGCGTATCGCGGCTCCATCGGCCGATGGAAAAAGCAGGTCAGGGATCGGGACGCCATTCACGCATTCCACGATTTCCGCGACATGCTTGTGGCGAAGTTGGCGGAAGAATGGCTCCAAGACAACGGCATCACTCCCATCTGGAGATAACCGTGGAGGTGCCGGGATCGGATGGGAGGCGGGAACCTCTGGAAAGAGAGTTCGGTGAGGCCCACATATCAGCGCGACACGGGTGATCCGGAGCGGAAGCCGCGATGTTTGCGCTTCCGCGACTTTGGTGCCAGTGTGAACGGTCAACGCCCACCACTCTGGAGAACGATCGATGACCTCTCAGGATGTGCGGACCACCGAGGGACGAGGACGGCTCTACGACAGCGTCATGGATACCATCGGCAACACGCCGTGTATCCGGATCAACACTTTGGCGCCCGACCACGTGCGGCTTTACGTGAAGGCGGAGTTCTTCAACCCGGCCGCATCCGTCAAGGATCGCCTGGCGGTCAGCATCATCGAGGAAGCCGAACGGAGCGGCGCCCTCAAGCCGGGACAAACGGTGGTCGAGGCCACCAGCGGCAACACCGGCATCGGATTGGCGATGGTGTGCGCCGCGAAGGGCTATCCGCTGGTGGTCACCATGGCGGACAGCTTTTCCATCGAACGCCGCAAGCTGATGCGCTTTCTCGGCGCAAAGGTCGTGCTCACGCCACGGGAGCAGAAGGGGTTCGGCATGTACCGCAAGGCCGTGGAGCTGGCCGAGGCCAACGGCTGGTTTCTTGCGCGGCAGTTCGAGACCGATGCCAACGCGCGGATCCACGAGAACACCACGGCCCGGGAAATCCTGGCGGATTTCGAGGGCGAGCGGTTGGACTACTACGTCACCGGCTACGGCACCGGCGGCACCGTCACCGGCGTCGGCCGCGTCTTGCGCAAACACCGCCCGGAAACCAAGATCATCCTCAGCGAGCCGGCCAACGCGCAAATCGTGGGCAGCGGGCGGGCCCAGGGACGCAACGCCGACGGATCTCCGGCCGAGAGCCACCCGGCGTTCGAACCGCATCCGATTCAGGGCTGGACACCGGATTTCATCCCACTGGTGCTGCAAGAGGCCATCGACAAACACTATTACGACGACTTGATCCCGGTCCCCGGACCGGTCGGCATCGAGTGGTCGCGAAAGCTGGCACGGAGCGAAGGCATTTTCACGGGCGTATCCGGCGGCTCGACCTTCGCTATTTCCATGGACATCGCCGAAAAGGCCGATCCCGGATCGGTCATCCTCTGCATGCTTCCGGATACCGGTGAACGATACCTGTCCTCGCCCCTGTTCGAAACGATCGAAGAGAATATGACCGAGGAAGAAATCGCGCTGTCGCTCTCCACCCCCGGATATCACATGCCCCAACGCTAGCCATTTGGGACAACTGATCAGCTGATTTTGAAGGTAAATCTACTGTGCATGGGGTTGTTTTGCAAAAAACGCGTTACACCCCCCCCCAGCTCCCAAATCGCCGTTGGCACGTCTGTCCGGATTCCGGGGGATGCATGCCGTTGTTTCTGGAAATACATTATTGATATCAATGTCGTATGCGCGAGAGGTGCCGCTACTTTCTGCCGGACATGGGGGACCGTAAGTTCAAGACGGGTTTGCGAGGTCCATAAACACCGTCAAAATCGGAACAACGAAAATTAAACCGAAGGGAGGACACTAAACCATGCGAGTCGCGTTCATCGGTCTCGGCGTCATGGGGTATCCCATGGCCGGGCATCTGGCCACGGCCGGCCACCGTGTCACCGTCTACAACCGCACCGCAGCCAAGGCGGAGGCCTGGGTGACGCAGCATGGCGGCGCGTCGGCGGCGACGCCCGCGGAGGCGGCCCGGGACGCCGAGGTGGTGTTCAGTTGCGTCGGCAATGACGACGACCTACGCGGCGTGGTCCTCGGCGGTGACGGGGCGTTTGCCCACATGTCTCCGGGCACCGTGTTCGTGGATCACACCACCACGTCCGCCATCGTCGCCCGGGAGTTGGCTGGAATCGGCGGCGAAAAGGGCCTCGCTTACCTGGATGCTCCCGTTTCGGGCGGGCAGGCGGGGGCCGAGAAAGGCCAGTTGACGGTCATGGTGGGTGGGGACGAGAAGGCGTTCAATACCGCCGAGCCCCTGATGCGGGCCTATGGCAAGGCGGTGACGCTGATGGGGCCGGTGGGCAACGGCCAGCTCACCAAGATGGTCAACCAGATCTGTATCGCCGGGCTGGTCCAGGGGCTGTCCGAGGCGCTGCAGTTCGCCGCCCGCGCCGGTCTGGACGCCCACAAGGCGGTGGAGGTGATCTCGAAGGGCGCGGCGCAGTCGTGGCAGATGGAGAACCGAGCCGCCACCATGATCGACGACAAGTTCGACTTCGGCTTTGCCGTGGACTGGATGCGCAAGGATCTCTGCATTTGCCTGGACGAGGCCCGCGCCAACGGCTCGCTGCTGCCGGTGACGGCGCTGGTGGACCAGTTCTACGCCGAGCTTCAGAGCCGGGGCTGCGGCCGCTGGGATACCTCCAGCCTGATCCGGTTGCTGCGCTAAAGCTTGCGCGAACAACTGGTCATCCGCCGAACGCCTATGCCCCCGTAAACGCCTGCAGGCCGGTCTGGGCGCGGCCGAGGATCAGCGCGTGGATGTCGTGGGTGCCTTCGTATGTGTTGACGGTTTCCAGGTTCATGGCGTGGCGGATCACATGGTACTCGTCGACGATGCCGTTGGCGCCGTGCATGTCCCGCGCCACCCGCGCGATGTCCAGGGCCTTGCCGCACGAGTTGCGTTTGATCAACGAGATCAGCTCCGGGGCGCAACGGTCCTCGTCGAGCAGCCGGCCGGCGCGGAGGCACCCCTGGAGGGCGAGGGCGATATCGGTTTCCATGTCGGCCAGTTTCTTCTGGACGAGTTGGTTGGCGGCCAGCGGCCGTCCGAACTGGGTGCGCTCGAGGGTGTACCGGCGGGCGGCGTGCCAGCAGAATTCGGCGGCACCCAGTGTCCCCCAGGCGATGCCGTAGCGGGCCTTGTTGAGGCAGCCGAAGGGGCCCTGGAGGCCGGTGACGTCCGGGAACATGTTCTCGTCCGGCACGAACACCTGGTCCATGACGATCTCGCCGGTGCAGGAAGCGCGTAGCGAGAATTTGCCCTCGATCTTCGGGGTGACCAGGCCCTTCATGCCGCGTTCGAGAATGAAGCCGCGGATATTGCCGTCCAGCTTGGCCCAGACCACCATCACGTGGGCGATGGGGGAGTTGGTGATCCACATTTTCGAGCCGGTCAGTACGTAACCGCCGTCCACCTTTTCGGCGCGGGCGCGCATGCCGCCGGGGTCCGAGCCGTGGTCGGGCTCGGTCAGGCCGAAGCAGCCTATCAACTGGCCGGTGGCGAGGCGGGGCAGGAATCGGCGGCGCTGCTCGTCCGTCCCGTAGGCCAGGATCGGGTACATCACAAGCGACGACTGGACGCTCATGGCCGAGCGGTAGCCGGAGTCCACGCGTTCGATCTCGCGCGCCGCCAGGCCGTAGGCCACGTGATTGACGCCGGCGCCGCCGTATTCCTCGGGAACGGTGGACCCCAGCAGCCCGACGGCGCCCATCTCGGTCATGATCTCCGGATCGAAGCGTTCGTGGCGATTGGCCATGAGGATGCGCGGCATCAGCCGGTCCTGGGCGTAGGCGCGGGCGCTGTCGCGCACCATGCGCTCGTCTTCGTCGAGTTGGTCTTCCAGATGAAACGGATCGTCCCATTTAAAGGGTGCGGCGGTGGCCATGTACCCTATCCTTTCGGTATCTTCTCCCCGTACATGTCCCAAACCTATCAGGAGCCCCAACGGATGGCCAACAAACACAGCGAGAAGATCACCTTTGTCGGCGCCGACGGCGAGAGCGAACTGGCCGCTCGGCTCGACCTTCCGGCGGGAAAGCCTCGGGCATTCGCCCTGTTCGCCCACTGTTTCACCTGCACCAAGGATATTTTCGCGGCGTCGCGTATCGCCGAGGGGCTGACGGATCATGGCGTCGGGGTGCTGCGGTTCGACTTCACCGGGCTCGGCGCCAGCGAGGGCGAGTTTGCCAACACCAGCTTTTCCTCCAACATCGGCGATCTGCTGGCCGCCGCCGAGTGGCTGCGAGCCCGCCATGAGGCTCCCAAGATCCTCGTCGGTCACAGCCTCGGCGGAGCCGCGGTGCTCGCCGCCGCCGCGTCCGTTCCCGAGGCTAAGGCGGTGTGCACCATTGGCGCGCCGGCCGACCCCGGCCATGTGCGCCATCTGTTTCAGGGAAACCTCGCCGACATCGAGGCAAACGGCGAGGCCGAGGTTCTCATTGCCGGCCGGCCCTTCCGGGTGGCCAAGCAGTTTCTCGACGACATCGGGGCGCACAAGCTGGAGGACGCCATCGCCAAGCTGCGGGTGGCGCTGTTGGTATTCCACGCGCCGCTGGACAACATCGTCGGTATCGACAACGCAACCCGCATCTTCGTCGCCGCCAAGCACCCCAAGAGCTTCGTCTCCCTCGATGACGCCGACCACTTGTTGAGTCGGCGGGAGGACGCCGTCTACGTGGCCGATGTGATCGCCGCCTGGGCGGGCCGCTACGTGGGCGCGGTGGAGCAGGCGACGCTACCCGAACTGACGGCGGCCGAGGGTACGGTGGTGGTGGGCGAGACCGGAGAGGGCAAGTTCGCCCAGGTGATCTCGGTGGGCGGCAAGCATACGCTGCTCGCCGACGAGCCGGTGACTTACGGCGGCGCCGACACCGGCCCGGCGCCCTACGATTTCCTGCTTGCCGGACTGGGGGCGTGCACCACCATGACAATGCGCATGTACGCGGAGCGCAAGGGCCTGCCGTTGGAGCGCGCCCTGGTGACCCTCAAGCACGGCAAGGTCTATGCCGAGGATTGCGAGCACTGCGAAACCGAGACCGGTAAGATCGACCGCATCGAGCGGGAGGTGGAACTGCTCGGTCCCCTCGGCGAGGCGGACAGGCGCAAGTTGCTGGAGATCGCCGACAAGTGCCCCGTTCACCGCACCCTGCATTCCGAGGTGTGGGTGGAGACGCGGCTTAAACCCGCGTCTTAGAGTTTGGATTCGATCTCTTTGACGAGGTTGCGGATTTCAGTCGACGCCGCGCTGCCGGGCGCCGTCTCCACAACCGCTTGGCCTTCCAACATGCTGGCGACGAAGGCGACCCGGTTGCCGAGCGCAGCGGTGGCCACCGGGAGTTTGTCCTTGGCGAGCTGTTGGCGCATCATGTCGATGACCTTGCCCCTTGGCGGCACCCGGTTGAGGACCAAGAGGACCGGAACCTTGGACGTGCGCGCGAGATCCATGGTGGCGCCGGTGGCCCAGATATCCATGGGGCTGGGCTGAACGGGGATCAGCACCAGATCGGCGGCGCGGACCGCGACCTTGGCCTCGGTTTCGGCGTGCGGCGGGCTGTCGATGATAACGATGTCGTTTGCGCGTTTGAGGCGCGTCAATTCGTTGGTTGCGCGATAGCCCGCCACCTGCACCATCTCCAACGGGCGCGAGGTGTCCGCTGGCGTGTTCTTGCGAACTTGATGCCATGCGGCGAGACTGGCCTGCGGGTCGATATCCACCAGCGCCACTTTCTTGCCCGCCGCGCTGAACGCGACGCCCAGTTGTGCCGCCAGGGTAGTTTTTCCGGCGCCACCTTTCTGTTGGGCGATGGTGATGATTTTAGCGGCCATGACGTCAATTCCCCCGCTCAAGTGGCCCGCGACCGGGACCTGTCCTGTTTGCGATTTTGTAACAGAGGCTACCTCTTGTTCCAGGTTTTGCAAGCAATTGTGAGGAAAAGAGTGTGGTTAATGAAAATCTCGCGACTGAACGTCGAATTTGGCTTCGTCGGCGGCCCGGTCCGGCCGTGCCGAGTCGGTGAGTTCGCCGAGAAGCGAGCCTAGATTCCAGACCCGCCGGGCCACCACGTGAATGACGGTTCCTTCGCGCTGAACCGGTCCTTCCACCCCCATCATGGTGGCACCGAGCACCGCCTGGCGGAAGCGCTCGAACACCGTGGGCCAAATGATCAGGTTGGCATGGCCGGTTTCGTCCTCGAGGGTGATGAACATGACGCCGTTGGCGCTCCCGGGGCGCTGGCGGGTGATGACCAGCCCCGCCAGTTTGACCTTCGAGCCGCTCTTGACGGCGGCTCAGGCGCGCGCTGGGAATACACTGTTTTCGATCCAGCCGCGCGCGTAGCAACGACAGCGGGTGCGCCTTCAATGACAGGCGCAGTGCACGGTAGTCGTTGGCCACCTGTTCGGGCACCGCGATGGGCGGAAGCCGGACCTCGGACTCGGCGCCCATCTCGCCGCTTTCGGTGGCGGAAAATAATGGCAATGGCGCGTCTTTCAGACGGTTTACCGCCCAAAATGCCTGCTGACGATCAAGGTTCAGGGACCCGAACGCATCGGCGGCGGCCAGGGTTTTCAGCGCCGCCGCGCCGACCGCCGCTTCGCGCCACAGGTGGGCGACGTCGCGGTATCCCCGGCGCCTAGCCGTGACGATGGCCCCGGCGTCGCGGGCGGCCAAGCCCTTGATCTGGCGAAAGCCTAGCCGCAACGCCGCGCAGTCTCGCGGATCCTCGTCACTGGTCGCCACAGGTTCCAGCGTACAGTCCCAGTGGCTGAAATTGACGTCCACCGGCCGGACCTCGACGCCATGGCGCCGCGCGTCGCCGACGATCTGGGCCGGCGCGTAGAACCCCATGGGCTGACTGTTCAACAGGGCGCAGGCAAAGGCCGCCGGATAATGGCGCCGCAACCACGCCGAAACATAGACGATCAGCGCGAAGCTGGCGGCATGGGATTCGGGGAACCCATAGTCGGCGAAGCCCTCGATCTGCTTGAAACAGCGTTCGGCGAAATCTTTTTCATAGCCGCGGCCGAGAACGCCTTGAATAAACTTGTCCTTGAAGCCGTGAATGGTGCCGGAGCGGCGGAAGGTGGCCATCGCGCGCCGCAATCCGTCGGCCTCGCTTGGGGTAAAGCCGGCGGCGACGATGGCGATCCGCATGGCCTGTTCCTGAAACAGCGGAATACCGAGGGTCTTGCTCAACACCCGCTCCAACTCCGGGGAAGGATACGCCACCGGCTCCAGACCCTGGCGGCGGCGCAGATAGGGATGCACCATGTCGCCCTGAATGGGGCCAGGGCGCACAATCGCCACCTCGATCACCAGATCGTAGAAATTGCGGGGCCTGAGACGCGGCAGCATGCTCATCTGCGCCCGGCTTTCCACCTGAAACACGCCGATGGAGTCGCCCTCGCACAGCATGTCGTACACCTTGGGATCCTCGGCGGGGACGGTGGCCAGGGTGAGGTCGCGGCGGTGATGGTCACGGATGTGGCCGAGGGCCTTGCGCACGCACGTCAGCATGCCGAGACCGAGGATATCGATCTTGAGAATGCCGAGGGCGTTCAGGTCGTCCTTGTCCCACTCGATGACCGTGCGATCGGCCATGGCCGCGTTCTCGATGGGCACCACCTCGGACAGCGGGCTTCGGGTGATGACCATGCCGCCGGTATGCTGGGACAGGTGGCGGGGAAAACCACGCAGGTCGCCAGCTAGGTCGATGACCATGCGCACGGTGCGATCGTCCGGATTGAGCCCGGCGTCGCGGATATGATCCCCGGTGACTTCGTCCCAGGGCCGCCGCCAGAACGCCTGTTGAAGCGCGACGATGGAATCGTCGGACAGCCCCATGACCTTGCTCACCTCGCGGAGCGCGCTCTTGGTGCGATAGCTGATGACCGTGGCGGTCATGCCGGCGCGGTCGCGGCCATATTTCTGGTACACGTACTGGATGACCTCCTCGCGGCGTTCATGCTCGAAATCCACATCGATATCCGGCGGCTCGTTCCGTTCGGCGCTGATGAACCGTTCGAACAGAAAATCCGCGCGGGCCGGATCCACCGCGGTGATGCCGAGGACGTAGCAGAGCGCCGAATTGGCCGCCGAGCCGCGACCCTGGCAGAGAATGTCCCGCTCGCGGGCGAACCGGACGATGTCGTGGACGGTGAGGAAATAGGGGGCGAAGCCGAGCGTTTCGATCAGCGCGAGTTCGTGCTCCACTTGGGTGCGCACGGTATTAGGAAGACCGTTGGGATAGCGCTCAGCCGCGCCGATCCAGGCGAGTTTGGCCAGTTCGTCCTGGGGTGTGCCGCCGCCGGGAGCCGGGTCGATAGGATATTCATATCGTAGTTCGTCGAGACTGAATGCGCATCGTTCACTGATTTCAAGAGCATGGGCGAGAGCTTCGGGATACCTTTGGAACAGCCGCGCCATCTCTTCCGGCGATTTCAGATGACGCTCGGCGTTGGCGAACAGCCGACAGCCGGCGTCGTAGATGGTGCAGTGCTCGCGGATGCAGGTCAGGACATCCTGGAGGGCCTTGCGGCGGGCCGCGTGGGCGTGAACGTCGTTGGTGGCGACGAGTGGAACGCGGTTTACGGCGGCGAGATCGGCCAACGCGGCAAGGCGGCGGGAGTCGTCGCCAATATACAGTTTATTAACAGCGAGATAGAGACGCGTATCGAAGTGAGTCCGCAATGTGGAAAGGGCGCGTCCGAATGTCTTGGTGGGTTCCGCCGGCGGAAGAATCACCACGATCTGCCCTTCGCCGTGGTCGAACATATCGGCGAGCTTCAGGCGGCATTCGCCCTTGGGCGCGCGTCTCCGTCCCACGGTCAGCAACCGCGACAATCGGCCGTAGGCGGCGCGGCTGGTGGGAAAGCAGAGGAGGCTGGGGGCATCCTCCAGATCCAGCCGCGCGCCGATCACGAGTTTAATCCCGGCTTGTTTGGCGGCCCCGTGAGCCCGAACCACGCCGGCAAGGCTGTTCCGGTCGGTAATGGCGATGGCCGAGAGCCCGAGATCGGCGGCGGTTGTCACCAGTTCCTCGGGATGAGAAGCGCCGCGCAGGAAGCTGAAATTGCTACTAACCTGAAGCTCCGCGTAGGAAGACATGATGGCCGTGCTTCATGCTCATGGGAAAAGCCCGTGCAGGTACCAGCGGGGAGGGCGGTCCGGGCGGTAGAGGCCCTCTCGATAGATCCAGAAGCGCTGTCCTTCCGAATCCTCCACCCGGTAGTAGTCGCGGATGCGCGATTGGCGTTCGGGATCATAACCATGGTCCTCCAGCCACCATTCGGGACCGATCCGCTCGGGGCCCTCGGCGGCGACCACGCGGTGCCGGACACGGTGGTGGCGAAACATGACCGGCGGTCCGTCCGGCACCGGCGCCATGGCATCGATGGGCTCCGGCCATGGCAGCAGGGTCAGCGGACGCGGTTGCCGGGGCCTCTCGTCATCCCCCAAGGCCTTGGCCATCTTAGGGGAGCGGGGCGCCGGCGGGGCGACGAGCGCGGAGACCTCGCGGCAGGACCGTTCCGGAATGTGGCTGCCGCGTTCGGTCAGGCACACCACATTTTCCGGCCCCAGGCGATTGCAGAGGCGATCGATCAGTCTGGCCGTATCCTCGCCTCCAAACGCGCGTTCGAACCCCATGGGGGTTTGAACCGCGCCAAGAGGGTCGACGACGGTGGCGGCAAGCGTCATCACCTCGATCCCGAAACCGGCGTCGAGGGTTTCGATTTTCTCGCGGAATAGCCGCTCCAGGTGGCCGGGGTCGCGCGCCGGCCGGCTGGTTCCGGTTACGGCGCGGGCAACGGTGCCGTCCGTGCGGTAAAGTGCCAATTCAAGACCCCGCGCGCCCAGGTCCGCGGCCGCGAGCTTGGCGCAGAGTGCGGCAAGAAGCTGGCTGGTGGCACGCGCCACATCGTTGTTGTGGCCGATTGGGTCCGCGAAGGCCAGGCGAGCGTCCATGGCCGGGATGGGGCGGCGTGGCGACAACGGGTGCTGGACGCGACCGAGGGCCTGGTCGAGGTGCTGGAGCACCCTCTTATCGAAACGAGCGGCCAGCGATGCCCGGGGAATCGGCAACACATCGCCGATGCGACGCAAACCGACTTTGCTCAACGCCTCGATCACGGCCGGTGGCAGGCGCAACGCGGCCAACGGCAGGGGGGTCAGGGCCGTCCGCGTTTGGCCCGGCGGAACGATGGCCGTGACGTTTAAGGACGCGAACCGCGCCACCGCCCGGGCCGCTCCAGGCGTGTCGGCAACGGCGGCAATGGCGGTGAAGCCGAAGGCGGCGAGACGGTCCGTAAGATCGTTCAACATGTTCTGCTCGCCGCCGAACAGGTGTGCGCAGCCGCTGATGTCCAGCCAGATGCCGGCGCCGGCGCCGGTATCGCCCTCCTTGTCATTACCGTCTTCATCGTTTCCGTCCACGGCAGTCCACGGGGTGTAACGGCCGCACCAGTCAGCCAGGTTTTCCAGGGTCCGCCACTCGGCCCGGGGATCGGCCGCCGCCACGTTCAGGTGGGGCAGCAGAGCGCGTGCCTGGGCAAGCGGCAGTCCCGGCGCAACGCCCCCCGCCCTGGCTGCCGCGCTGGCCGCGACCACCCTTACTCCGCCACGAGCGGCGGCGATGGTTGCCACCAAACTGCCGGTGGGCGCTTTAGACCGCCACGCGGGAGACGTTGGTCGGGGAGGAGATGTCCGTCGACTCGACCGCCGACTCAGCCGATCGGTGGCGAAGTTCGGAAGCCACAGGGAAATCACCCGTTTCATCGCGCCATTCCAAAAGCCATGTTAGGGGAAGGCCAGGGTTTCCGGCCGGCGGCGACGCGGCGCCGAGCCCGGAAGAACCGCTTTTGCACTTTTGCAGTTCCACCCGCCAGCGGGGCCGGACGAAGTCGTTGAGATCGCTCCCGATGGCCATCTTGTTGGCGGCCACGCCCACCCGCCACCGAGTTATCGCGGGGGTGGCGACCGTGGCCGCGCGGAGAGGGCGCAGCAGCAAGGCGGTGACACCGCCATTCTCGGCCGCCAGTTGCAATCGGCGGAGGGCGGAGAGCGTGACTTTATAGGTTTCCCCCACCATTGCCACCAGGGCGGCGTTTTTGAGTCCTTCCTCCATGGCCCAGAAAACGTCGGTGTCGTTGCGTGCGCGGACGATGATCAGACGAGCGGGATCAAGCCCGAAAGCGGCCAGCCCGGGGCCATGGAGGCCGCCCGAGCGCCGGCACCATGCCACCACGCCATTGTGTTCCGCCAATCGCGCCAACATCAGGGCGCAAAACCCGGCGGCGGCGGCGCTTGTATCGGCGGCCCCGATTTCATGCAGGCCGGCCCGGGGCAACCCGCCCCATGGCAGCGCGTCGTCGATTTCACCGATACCCAGGGAAACGATGCTTGGAGATGCGCCGCTTTTCGGATTTTCCCCGGAAATCCCCTGGATGCGGGTTCGCAAGTCGGCGATCAACTTCGGGTCAGGGCGGGGGACTGGTTTCGACGCGGGCATCGGCATATATCAACTACTAAGAACAAAACATAAACGTTCATGTTAAGTTCTAGATTGGCCCATTCTTTTCGTCAACAACTATCCACTGAAAAAGTTTGGCCACTGAAAATGCCAAGTCCGCGGTCGTCAGCCGAAGCGATCCATGCCGAGCCCGTCCAGCGGGATTTCAGGCGTCCTGCCGTCCATGACGTCGGCCAAGACCCGGCCGGCACCGCAGGCCATGGTCCACCCGAGCGTTCCGTGACCGGTGTTGATGAATAGGTTCGGATACGGTGTTCGGCCGATTACCGGAACGCCGTCGGGGGTGGACGGGCGCAGACCCGCCCAGAACTCGGCTTTGGTCGCATCGCCACATCTCGGAAACAGTTCCAGGGCCTTGCCCAGAATGAACCGCGCGCGCACCTCGGTCACGGAATCGTCATAGCCGGTGAATTCAGCCGTGCCCGCGACTCGAAGACGGTTGTTCAAGCGGCTGTAGACGATTTTGAACTCGTCGTCGATGAGGCTGACAGAAGGCGCCTCGTCCCGCTCGCCGACCGGAATGGTCACGGAATAGCCCTTGGCGGGATAGATCGGCACCCTCAGCCCCAGCGATTTGAGGACCAGCGGCGCATAACTGCCGAGAGTGAGAACATACGCGTCGGCGGTCAGCCTGCCGGCATCGGTTTCCACCCCGTCAAGCCGGTTGCCATCAAGGGCGAACCGTCGAACTGTCGTATGGTAACGAAACGCAACGCCCAGATCGCCGCAAATTCGCGCCAGCTCGACCGTGAACGCATGGGCGTCGCCGCTTTCGTCATCGGGACTGAAAATTCCGCCGATCAGATACGGTCGAGCGTTTCCCAGCGCGGGTTCAATTGTGACGCATTCGTCCGCGTCCACGACAACGCGCTTGCAGCCGGCGCGGTCCATTATCTCCACCTGCGGCAAAGCCTGGCGGTATTCATCCTCGTTCCGAAAAATGTGGAGAATACCCTTGGTCAGTTGATCGTACTGAATGCCCGTGGCCGCCCGCAATTCGGCCAACTGAACTCGGCTGTAGACGGCGACCCGGACCGCCCGCTCGGTATTGATGGGCAATCGGCCGCTCGTGCAGTTGGCGAGAAAACGAAGGGTCCAGCGCCACAGGGCCGGATCGGCGCGCATGCGGAACAACAGCGGCGCATCTTTTTTCCACAGCCACTTGAGCGCTTTCCAAGGGGTCCTCGGCGTTGCCCAGGGGGTAGCGTGATTGGCGGAAATCTGACCGCCATTGGCGAAGCTGGTCTCCACCGCGGGGCCGGGCTGGCGATCCACGACGGTGACGTCGTGGCCAACCCGGGCCAGATAGTAGGCGGTTGCGACGCCGACCACGCCGGCGCCGAGGACGAGGACCTTCACGCTTTGATTCCCGGGACAAGTCGCATGAGACTGCGAATATAGATTTTGTGAGTGCTTTTCGCCACCCCGCCGGCCCGCTATCATCGCGCTCTCCTGTATGGCCAGAGTGAGATCGGAAATCGTGAGCGACAACGTGGCGCTGAGTGTCGCGGAGATGTACCAGGCCGATTCCGCCGCCATGGCGGCCGGCATCCCCGGCATCGAACTGATGGAAGCGGCCGGCACAGGCATTGCCCGGGATATCCGTAGTCGCTGGCGACCGCAGCCGGTGGCTGTGTTGTGCGGTCCCGGAAACAATGGCGGCGACGGGTTCGTGGTCGGGCGGTTGCTGGCCGAGCGGGGATGGGCGGTCCGCCTTGCCCTCCTGGGTACGGCCGAGAAACTGAAGGGCGACGCCGCGACCAATGCCCGGCGTTGGAAAGGGCCGATTCGCCTGCTGAACACGGAAGTGCTGGATGGCAATCCGCTGGTGGTGGATGCGCTGTTTGGCGCCGGGCTGCAACGTCCCCTCGAGGGGGCCGCCGCCGCCGTGATCGAGGCGGTCAATGACCGAAAACTGGATTGCGTCGCGGTGGATGTTCCGAGCGGGGTCCATGGGGACACCGGCGAGGTGCTGGGCGGCATCGCCCCGTCCTGCGTGTCCACCGTCACCTTTTTCCGGCCGAAACCCGGTCACCTACTTTTTCCGGGCAGGAGGCTTTGTGGAGACCTTGTTGTCGTCGATATCGGCATTCCGAACGGCGTGTTGCCGGGGATCGCTCCGAAATTGTTCGTCAACGGCCCTGTTTTGTGGCGAGACCGGTTTCCATGGCCGGCGCCGGACGGAAACAAGTATGGCCGCGGGCACGTACTGATCCTCGGTGGCGATCGGATGACCGGCGCGGCGCGCTTGGCCGCGGACGCGGCGCGTCGCATGGGCGCGGGACTTGCCACCATCGCGGCCGCTCCCGAAGCGTTCGGTATTTACGCCATCGGCCGCCCAGGCAACATTTTCGCTTCCGTCGCCAATCAGGGGGAACTCGAAGAGGCGATTTCCGAGCCAAAACGAAACGCGTTGCTCATGGGGCCCGGGGCCGGAGTATCCGAGCAAACCCGGCAACGGGTGCTGTCGGTTCTTGAAACCGGAAAGCCCTCGGTGCTGGACGCGGATGCACTGACGGTTTTTAGCGACGATCCGGAAACGCTGTTCGATGCCATCTCCGGCCCTTGCCTGTTGACCCCTCACGGTGGCGAGTTCTCCCGGATTTTCGATGTCGACGGGGACAAGCTGACACGTGCCCGAATGGCAGCCCGGATGAGCGGCGCCACAGTTCTGCTCAAGGGGCCGGACACGGTAATTGCGTCACCGGACGGGCGGGCGGTGATCAACACGTCGGCGCCGCCGGAACTGGCGACGGCGGGCAGCGGCGACGTGCTCGCCGGAATGTCGGTGGGCCTGATCGCGCAGGGGATGCCGGTCTTCGAAGCCGCGAGTGCAGCCGCATGGGTTCACGGAGCGGCGGCGCAGGCGTTGGGGCCGGGTCTGATCGCCGAGGATCTCATCGACGGCCTTCCCTCCATACTGCGCGCGCTTAAAACGGACTATATTCGATTCGAGACGAATTGGAGAGCGGGGAGGGGCAATGTGTCCCCTGTCCGCTGAACCCCACGTAATCAATTGTGAGAACATGACGATCCAGGAAAAGACCAGCCCTTGGAAACAGGCTGTGCGACGCCTCCGCGCCAGTTGGCAGACCATCGCCGGCTCCGAATACGACGCTGAAGCCGCGAGCCTGCGTCCCAATTTACCCGGAGATGACCTTCAGCGGTTGCGGAAGCAAATGAAGGCCTGCTTGCAGGTTCGAGGCGGCGAGGTTTCGGCGCGCGCCCGGGCGGCGGCCCTGGGCAAAGCCTATCTGGAGCTCGATGCATCGGGCCGCGAGCGGTTCCTCACCCTGCTCGCCACCGATTTTGATGTTGCCGACGCCGAGGTCGATGCGGCGATGGTGACCCTCAGCGGAACCGATGGTCCCGAGGAACGGCGGGCCGCCCAGCGCGAGCTGCGGCGGGCCCTTGAGCCGCCGCGAGTTAAATTATTAATGCAGTTCAACAGCTTGCCGGAAGGCGTTAAGTTTCTGGTGAACATGCGCGCGGAACTTCTTACGCTGAAGGGAAAAGATCCGACGCTGGCCATGTTGGACGACGATCTAAAGGGGCTTCTCGCCACTTGGTTCGACGTGGATTTCCTCGAATTGAAGCGGATCACTTGGGATAGCGCCTCGGGGGCCTTGCTGGAAAAACTGATCTCCTACGAGGCGGTTCATCCGATCGAAAGCTGGGAGGACTTGAAGAACCGCCTGGATTTCGACCGCCGCTACTTCGCGTATTTTCACCCGCGGATGCCTGATGAACCGCTGATTTTCGTGGAGGTGGCACTGGTCAACGGTGTCGCGGACAACGTGCGGAAATTGTTGGATTCGTCGGCTCCAGTGCAAGATCCGGCCTCCGCCGATACGGCCATTTTCTATTCGATTTCCAACGCCCAGCGCGGATTGGACGGAATCGGATTCGGCAATTTTTTGATCAAGCGGGTCGTCGACCGTCTCTCCACGGAATTTCCTAATATCAAGACATTCGCGACATTGTCGCCCATCCCGGGGTTTAACTCGTGGCTGCGCAGAACGTTATCCAAGGGCGAACCCGGCCTTCTGCTGCCGGCGGAGCGCAAGGCGCTTGGTAAGGCGCTCGAAGGCGCGAAGGGCGCGAAGGGCTTGCTGAAGGACCTCGTGGAAAATCCCAACTGGGTGGAAGACGAGGTGCTTTCCAAGACCTTGAAACCGGTTCTGATGCGTCTGGGCGCGCGGTACCTTGCGCGGGAAAAACGCCGGGGCGACGCGGCGCTGGACCCGGTTGCCCATTTCCACCTAAGCAATGGTGCCCGCATAGAGAGGCTGAATTGGCTGGCGGATGTTTCGCGGAAGGGACTGGAACAGTCCTCGGGGATGATGATCAATTATCGATATGACCTGTCGCGAATCGATATCAATCACGAGGGGTACCGGTCGAAGGGGAAAATTGCCGTTTCGTCAGCCATCAAGGGCTTGATGAAGGACTGAACCGTGGGACTCACACGGTATCGGCACTTTTCACCTCGCCGGTTTTCCTCTATCTCTACGGGCGTCGTGTGAGATCGATCGTTGGGCGGGCCGATTTTCCTCTCTACGGTTGATGGGCACGACGTGGGGAAGGCTGTTAAATCTCCGTGTGAAGGGAGAAAATCCGGTTGGCGCGGTCAACTTGCGGAAAGGTAGTTGCCCAACCGCAAGAAACGCGGCGCCGCGCAAATGGGTAATGCGATTGACATAAACAGCTCAATGGTTGTTAGAGTTGCGCGATTTCGCTCGCGGCTGCGTGCTATCCGGCGGGCGTGGTGGAATTGGTAGACACGCAGGTTTTAGGTACCTGTGACGCAAGTCGTGGGGGTTCAAGTCCCTCCGCCCGCACCACAGCGCCAATGCAAATTGGTCTTCATGTCAATATCCTCCGAACGGCGCCAGCTTGGGATCATTTGGGATCGAAAACAAACTAGAGAACGTCACGGGACTGATCATGGAAGTTACTGAGAGCAAGGTTGATGGGTTGAGCCGCGAGTTCAAGATCGCTGTTCCCGCCGCCGATGTTGAAGAGAAAATCATTAGCCGGTTGAAGAAATTAGCGCAGTCAGCCCGGATACCTGGATTCCGCCCTGGCAAGGTCCCCGTACAACTGCTGCGCCGGCGCTACGGCGACGCCGTCAAGGGCGAGGTTCTCGAGCAAGCGGTCCAGGAATCGTCGGCCTCTGTCGTCAGCGAGCGGGGGCTCCGTTGCATCGGAGAGCCGAAAATTGAAGTCACCTCGTTCGAGGATGGCGGAAATCTCGAATACACCCTGGCCGTGGATCTGTTTCCCGAATTCGAATTGCCCGATTTCTCGAAGATCCAACTGGAGCGCCTGGTGGTGAACGCCGACGAGGAAGAGGTCGACAAAACCTTGGAACGGTTGGCTGACGTTCACAAGACATCCATTCCGTTGACCGAGGCTAGGCCGGCGCGGGCCGGCGATACCGTGGTCATGGATTTCGTTGGGCGCGTGGACGGCGAGAAGTTCGATGGCGGGGCGGCCGAGGGGTTTCAGCTCGAGCTCGGTTCTGGACGATTCATCCCCGGTTTCGAGGACCAATTGGTTGGTGCCTCGGCAGGCGAAGAGCGTTCGGTTGTCGTGACCTTTCCCGAGAATTACGGCGAGGCCACGCTCGCGGGCAAGGAAGCGATCTTCGAGGTCAAGGTCAACGAAATTCATGAGACCGTGCCTGCCGTCATTGATGACGAGTTCGCCAAGAAGTTTGGAATGGACAGTCTGTCTGTCCTGAAGCAGCAAATTCGAGACAGCCACGCCGAGGAATTCAAGAAACTGTCGCGGATGAAACTGAAGCGGGTTCTGCTCGACAGGCTCGCGGAAATGCACGATTTCGAACTGCCCTCCGGCATCGTCGATCGCGAGTTCCAGAACATCGTCCAGCAGTTCAAGGCGGAGAAGGCGGGCACCGGATCCGGCCAAAATCACGAACACGACCATGATCACGAACACGACCATGATCACGATCACGACCATGACCATCGCCACGATCATGACCATGGTCATGAGCACGAGAAGGCGGACGCGGACCTCACCGATGAGCAGCGGACCGAGTATCGGGGGCTCGCCGAACGACGCGTGCGACTTGGAGTTCTCCTTGCGGAGATAGGGCGGGTCAACAATCTTCGGGTCACCGATGATGAATTGACCCGGGCCATGTATGCCGAGGCACAGCGGTTTCCCGGGCAGGAACAGATGGTTTTCGAATACTTCAGAAAGGAACCGAAAGCCAAAGAAGCTTTGGCCGCGCCAGTGTTGGAGGACAAGGTCGTTGATTTCATTCTCGAGATGGCGGCGGTCACGGATCGCAATGTTTCCGCCGACGAGATAGTGGAAGAAGACGCGGACGCGGAGGAGGAGTCCAATTGAGGAAAGCGAGTTTCGAACTATCTAATGATGGTGATGGTAACCGAGACGGCTCTTAACCGCCTTTGTTCGAACAGGGTAAACCAACATAATTGACGTGGAGATCGGGCCAGGAATGGAGAACGGCTTGCAGACACAGATGAACACGCTGGTTCCCATGGTGGTCGAGACGACCAACCGCGGAGAGCGAGCCTATGACATTTATTCACGCCTGTTGAAGGAGCGAATCATTTTCCTCACCGGGCCCGTGCACGATACGGTTTCAAGCCTTATCTGTGCCCAACTGCTGTTCCTGGAGTCCGAGAACCCCAATAAGGATATCGCGTTCTATATCAATTCACCTGGGGGCGTCGTAACCTCGGGGTTAGCCATTTATGACACCATGCAGTACATCCGCCCCGAGGTCTCGACGGTGTGTATCGGACAGGCGGCCTCCATGGGGTCCTTGCTCTTGGCGGCGGGCGCGCCGGGCAAACGATATGCCCTACCGAACGCCCGGATCATGGTCCATCAGCCCTCGGGGGGATTTCAGGGGCAGGCGACGGACATCGAGATTCATGCCCGTGAGATTCTAGCTCTTAAAGAACGGCTTAACGAGATTTATGTTAAGCACACCGGTCAGCCGCTTGAAAACATTCAGGATGCCATGGAACGTGATCGGTTTCTCACTCCCGAGAACGCCACGGAATTCGGTCTCATCGACGAGGTCGTGGCAAGCCGCCCAAAAATAGACGACGAAGACGCATCCCCGGACCGGGGTAAGTCCCCACGTGGCTGATTCGATCAGCGTGGATGGTTTGACAAGACACTTAAAGTGCCGGGGCGCCGGTTTTTCGGACTGGCGTCACGAAATGTTCGAGACTATTTGCAATAGTCATGCAACTAGGTCACTGTTTGGGGATTGTGCGCCCGATATGCAAATGGTTAACATACGCAAGTTGGATTCGGCGCTGGCCGTGGCACGGAAAAAGCGATGAGCAAAACTGCAGGTAGCGACTCGAAGAACACCCTCTACTGCTCCTTCTGCGGCAAGAGCCAGCATGAAGTGCGCAAGCTGATCGCGGGACCGACGGTGTTCATCTGCGACGAGTGCGTCGAACTGTGCATGGACATCATCCGGGAGGAGCACAAAAGCGGATTAGTGAAATCCGGCGACGGCGTTCCCACGCCGAATGAGATCTGCGTCGTCCTGGACGACTACGTAATCGGCCAGGATCGGGCGAAGAGAGTGCTCTCGGTGGCCGTACATAATCACTACAAGCGGATCAGTCACAGCGGCAAAAATAATGATGTCGAGCTGGCCAAGTCCAATATTCTGCTCATCGGGCCGACCGGGTGCGGCAAAACGCTCCTAGCGCAAACCCTCGCTCGCATTATCGACGTTCCCTTTACCATGGCCGACGCCACGACCTTGACGGAGGCCGGATACGTTGGCGAGGACGTTGAGAACATCATCCTTAAGTTGCTGCAGGCCGCAGATTACAACGTCGAGCGGGCGCAGCGCGGGATCGTTTACATAGATGAAGTGGATAAGATTTCCCGGAAGTCCGACAACCCGTCGATAACGCGGGATGTTTCCGGCGAGGGAGTGCAGCAGGCGCTCCTCAAGATCATGGAGGGAACGGTCGCCAGCGTTCCTCCACAGGGCGGCCGCAAGCATCCGCAGCAGGAATTCCTGCAGGTGGATACCACGAATATCCTGTTCATTTGCGGCGGCGCGTTTTCGGGTCTCGACAAGATCATTTCCGCTCGGACGAAGGGTACGACGATCGGCTTCGGGGCGGATGTGCGCGCGCCAGACGAACGGCAGACCGGCGAGATCCTCCGCGAGGTCGAGCCGGAGGATCTGTTGAAGTTTGGCTTGATTCCCGAGTTTATTGGCCGCCTCCCGGTGTTGGCTACCTTGGGGGAACTGGACGAAGACGCGTTGGTAGAGATTTTGACCAAGCCCAAGAATGCCCTGATCAAGCAGTATCAGCGGTTGTTTGAGATGGAGGGGGTCCGGCTCGAGTTTACCGACGGCGCGCTTCGGAGCGTCGCGATGGGAGCGGTGGTTCGCAAGACGGGCGCGCGCGGACTGCGGTCCATTATGGAGAACATTCTCCTGGACACCATGTATGAACTGCCAGGTCTGGACGGCGTGGAAGAGGTCGTGATCAATCGCGAGGTCGCCGACGAGCAGGCCAAGCCTCTGTACATATACGCCGATCGTCGGGACGACGTGGGCAGCAATAGCGCCTGAACGCTGGGTCGGACGTGCCCTTGACCGGGGTAATTCTTGAACCCACCTTACGGGTGGCGCGTATTTTCGACACGGCAATCAACGACCAATCCGCGTTTCCCAACTGAAAAGGCGTTTTGATTTTGACCAATCCAGCTGATCTTTATCCGGTTCTACCTCTGCGTGACATCGTGGTGTTTCCGCACATGATCGTTCCTTTGTTCGTGGGACGTGAGAAGTCGGTGCGCGCCCTTGAGGACGTGATGAAGGATGATCGGCAGATTCTGTTGGTGGCGCAGAAAAACGCCGCTCAGGATGACCCAAGTCCCGGCGACATTTTCTCGGTCGGCACCGTGTCGACCGTTTTGCAGCTTCTCAAGTTGCCCGATGGAACCGTGAAGGTCCTCGTGGAGGGTGGTCAGAGAGCGGAAATCGACGCGTTCACCGATCGCGAGGAGTTTTTCGAGGCTCACGCCCAGTTGATCGATGAAAAAGTTGGGGACGTCCAGGAACTGGAAGCGCTCGCGCGAACCGTCGTTGGCCAGTTCGAGCAGTACATAAAGTTGAACAAGAAGGTGCCACCGGAGGTGCTGGTTTCGATCAATCAGATCGACGATTCGAGCAAGCTCGCAGATACCATTGCCTCGCATCTGGCCCTGAAGATCTCTGATAAGCAGGAACTTCTGGAGATCGACACCGTCGCTGAGCGGCTGGAACGCGTCTATTCTCACATGGAGGCCGAAATCGGGGTTCTCCAGGTGGAAAAAAGGATCCGCAATCGTGTCAAGCGGCAGATGGAGAAGACGCAGCGGGAGTATTATCTGAACGAACAGCTGAAGGCCATTCAGAAAGAGCTCGGCGAAGGCGAGGACGGTCGCGACGAGAACAGCGAACTCGAGGAGCGCATTAAGAAAACGGCGCTCAGCAAGGAAGCCCGGGAAAAGGCCACCGCTGAGCTGAAAAAGCTTCGGTCAATGAGCCCGATGTCAGCCGAAGCAACGGTGGTGCGCAATTATCTCGATTGGATGCTCGGGATCCCGTGGAAAAAGCGCACTCGGGTCAAGAAGGATATCAGGCTCGCCCGTGAGATCCTGGATGCGGATCACTTTGGCCTGGAGAAGGTCAAGGACCGGATCCTTGAATACCTTGCGGTTCAGCAGCGTACCCACAAACTCCGTGGCCCGATCCTGTGTCTGGTCGGACCGCCCGGGGTTGGCAAGACGTCTCTCGGCAAATCCATCGCACGTGCGACGGGGCGAACCTTCGTGCGCATGTCTCTCGGCGGAGTTCGCGACGAGGCCGAAATTCGCGGCCATCGACGAACCTACATCGGATCCATGCCCGGGAAGGTGATCCAAGGGATGAAAAAGGCCAAGGCGTCGAACCCGCTGTTCCTTCTCGACGAAGTGGACAAGATGGGGCACGACTGGCGCGGCGACCCGGCCTCGGCCCTTTTGGAGGTACTCGATCCGGAACAGAATTCTAACTTCAATGATCATTATTTGGAGGTCGACTACGACCTGTCGGATGTTCTGTTCGTCACAACCGCGAACTCCATGAACATGCCGCCGCCGCTGCTCGACCGCATGGAGATCATCCGCATCTCCGGCTACACCGAGGACGAGAAAATAGAGATCGCGAAGCGGCACCTAATTCCCAAGCAGGTTGAGGCCCATGGACTCAAACCCGGGGAGTGGTCCATTTCCGACGCGGCCCTGCGTGACCTTGTTCGTTACTATACCCGGGAAGCGGGCGTTCGAAACATGGAACGCGAGATCGCCAATTTGGCGCGCAAGGCGATCAAAGATATTATGATGGGAGACCGGTCGGAGGTTCACCTCGATCGCCGCAATCTGACCAAATACGCCGGCGTGAAGCGCTTCCGTTACGGCGAGGCGGAGACCGAGGACCTAGTGGGTGTCAGCACAGGGTTGGCGTGGACGGAAGTCGGCGGCGAATTGCTGTCGATAGAAGCCGTTATGGTGCCGGGCAAGGGGCGCATGACCATCACCGGTAAGCTCGGAGATGTCATGCAGGAATCCATCCAGGCGGCGCGTTCGTATGTGCAGTCACGGGCGGACCGGTTCGGTATTCGACCGACGATTTTTTCCACCAAGGACATTCATGTTCACGTTCCGGAGGGAGCGACGCCCAAGGATGGACCTTCGGCGGGCGTCACCATGGTGACATCGATCGTCTCCGTGCTCACCGGTATTCCGGTGCGGAAGGACGTGGCGATGACCGGAGAGGTCACGCTGCGGGGCCGGGTTTTGGTCATCGGCGGATTGAAGGAGAAGCTTTTGGCGGCCCACCGGGGTGGCCTCAAGACCGTTCTCATTCCCAAGGACAACGAGCGGGAGCTGTCCGAGATTCCCGACAATGTGAAGAAGGGACTGAACATCATTCCGGTGACCACAGTCGACGATGTGCTTGAGAACGCATTGGTCTCGAAGCTCAACCCGATCGATTGGGACGAGAACGCCGAGGAGGAAAAGGCCGCGCTGTCGTCATCTCAGTCGGATGACGACGATGTGGGCGGGGTCATCACGCACTGATGCGGGAACAGCGCCCGCCCGCGGGAACCCTTATTCGCGGGTGACCAGCGTCAGTTCGTTCGTTTAGCTCCGCCGGGCCGAGCGGGCACCGGATCGAAGCGATGTGATGTCCGGTGGAAAACTGCAAAAAAACTGCGGAAAACTGCGGTTCTTCAATTGACGAACGGGCGCGCGCCAATCTAGACTTCGCCCGCAAGGCGGATAGCGCTATGGCTTACCGTCTCATTTTAGTCCATTGAAAACCTCGCAGGGGGGCATGTCCTTTGAATAAGAACGATCTTGTTGCAGCCGTCTCCGACGATTCCGGTCTTTCGAAGAAAGACGCGGCGAGCGCCGTCGACAGCGTGATTAACGTGATTACCGATGCGCTCAAAGCGGGTGACGAAGTTCGGCTCGTCGGTTTCGGTACCTTCGCGGTCGCTCATCGCCAAGCCTCTCAGGGCCGGAATCCGCGTACCGGTGAAACAATCGAGATATCCGCTTCCAAGCAGCCCAAATTCAAGGCCGGCCGTGCCTTAAAAGACGCCATTAACGGTTAAGTGTCAGGTACGGTGGAGGCGTAGAAAAACTCTGCCTCGCGTTTGTGCCTACCCTTGAGACAGTCTCCGTCTTGGTGGACGAGTGCGCTGGGTGATTGGCTTGTTTCCCGGGTATGCCCGTTGGGCGGTTAGCTCAGTTGGTAGAGCGCCACGTTTACACCGTGGATGTCGGCGGTTCGAGCCCGTCACCGCCCACCAAGCAGCCCAAGAACACTGCAATTCTCTGGCACAGGACGCCGTTGGCGTCCTTTTTTTGGCCGCGGAGGGCGACCGACGATAACTCGCTTAAAGTGCCGCTGAAGGGCGATTGGATCGGCCATTGCTCGACCATTAACGAAGCATAAAGTGTTAGAGCGTAAACTCTGGACTTGGTGATTGGTTCATCTTCGTTCCCGCGAGCCATCGGCTCGACATAATCCAAAGATGAACCTTAGAGCAATAGGGTGATCTACTTCCAAGGTTGACAGCGATCCTCGGCCAGTTCGAACACCCCAAAAATTGAAGAATACCTTGGGGTTATTGGCTGCGGGCCAGAGTGGCGTCTTGACACTCGATAGGGCCCGGTTTACATGATCGCGACCCGGCGGGCCGTGGTTTCCCCGGGGGTGTAGCTCAGTTGGTTAGAGCGCTGGCCTGTCACGCCAGAGGTCGCGGGTTCGAGTCCCGTCACTCCCGCCATTTCCCGTAAAGATTCTCCTGCGGTCGGCTCTCAAGCTCGGCGAGGGATGGGTCCCGAAGGAAGGGAGGCCTTATGGACGGTTTGCTCACCGAATATCTGCCAATTCTGATTTTTCTCGCCATCGCGCTGGTAATTGCAATCGGCGCAGTGGTGGCCTCCTACGTTGTCGCCGGCCAGAAGCCGGACGCCGACAAGAACGCCGCCTACGAATGTGGCTTCGACGCCTTCGAGGACTCCCGCCAGACGTTCGACGTTCGTTTTTACCTGGTCGCGATCCTGTTCATCATCTTCGATCTTGAAGTGGCCTTTTTGTTCCCATGGGCGATTTCGCTTGGTGCCATAGGGGCGTTCGGGTTCTGGTCGATGATGGTTTTTTTGGGAATCCTTACGGTGGGCTTTATATATGAATGGCGGAAAGGAGCACTGGAATGGGAATAGACAGGGCATCTCGCGGGGAACTCGTTCCGCCACCCGACGCCGCCACGCAGGATGCCTTATGGCAGCGTGTGGCCGGGGAATTTCAAGACAAGGGGTTCGTAATCGGCCAACTCGATAATTTGGTGAATTGGGCGCGTGCCAGTTCGTTGTGGCCGATGACTTTCGGCTTGGCGTGTTGCGCGATCGAGATGATGCATGCGTACGTCAGCCGCTATGACTTGGACCGATTCGGAGTTGTGCCGCGGCCGAGCCCGAGGCAATCCGACGTCATTATTGTGGCGGGAACGCTAACGAACAAGATGGCGCCTGCTTTCCGCAGGGTCTACGACCAGATGTCGGAGCCCCGATATGTGATTTCCATGGGCTCTTGCGCCAATGGCGGCGGCTACTACCATTATTCATATTCCGTTGTACGGGGCTGCGACCGGGTCGTTCCGGTTGACGTCTATGTGCCCGGCTGTCCACCCACGGCCGAGGCGCTCGTTTACGGGATCCTACAATTGCAACGGAAGATACATCGAACGGGGACGCTGTGGCGCTGAGCGGCCGCAGCCGTCGTATAAGATAACTGGTTGAAATATCATGGATTTAGCTCTCAGAGACCTTGGTGATTACATCGAGGCCGCGCTTCCCGACGCGGTGGTCAACGTTGCGATCGGCCTTGAGGAACTCGTGATCGAGGTCAAGAGAGAGTCAATCGTTCGAATTATGACCTTCCTGCGCGACGACGTGAACTGCCAGTTCAAGCAATTGATGGATGTCTGCGGGGCCGACTACCCCGGGCGCGAACAGCGCTTCGATGTAGTGTACAATCTGTTGAGCCTTTCTCACAACCGCCGCGTCCGGGTAAAGCTCATGACCGATGTAGAGCATCCCGTTCCCACGGTCACCGGCGTGTTCAGTTCGGCTAACTGGTGGGAGCGCGAGACCTGGGACCTGTTCGGGGTCTATTTCCTCGACCATCCGGACCCCAGGCGCATCCTGTCGGACTATGGTTTCGAGGGCCATGCGCTGCGCAAGGATTTCCCGTTGACCGGATACGTGGAGGTTCGTTACGACGACGAACAGAAGCGCGTGGTGTACGAACCGGTCAAGCTGCAGCAGGAGTTCCGCAGCTTCGACTTCCAAAGCCCGTGGGAGGGCATTCAGGCGCGGCTCCCCGGCGACGAAAAGGCGGAAGAGCAAGAGCAGACATAATGGCCGAAACTCAAATCAAGAATATGACCCTGAACTTCGGTCCGCAGCATCCGTCGGCTCATGGTGTATTGCGGCTGGTACTGGAGATGGACGGCGAGGTCATCGATCGCGCCGACCCTCACGTTGGACTTCTCCATCGTGGCACAGAAAAACTAATCGAATATAAGACCTACATGCAGGCCGTTCCCTATTTCGATAGGCTGGACTACGTGGCGCCGCAAAATCAGGAGCATGCGTTTTCGTTGGCCGTCGAGAAGCTTCTCGGAATCGAGGTGCCGCTCCGAGGGCAGTATATCCGAGTTCTCTACGCCGAACTCGGACGGATCACCAACCACCTGTTCACCATTTGCGCGTTTGCAATGGACATCGGCGCCATGACGCCAATGCTCTGGGGGTTTGAGGAACGCGAGCGCCTGATGGAGTTCTGCGAGCGGGTATGCGGCGCCCGGCTGCACATGAATTATTTCCGTCCCGGCGGTGTGTCCATGGATCTTCCCGTAGGCCTTGTGGACGATATCAGGACCTGGGCCAATGAGTTTCCGAAGGTCATGGACGACCTTGAGGCGCTCATGACGGAGAACCGGATTTTCAAACAGCGCTCCGTGGATATCGGTGCCATTTCGGCCGACGACGCGCTGGACTGGGGATTTTCCGGTCCTTGCCTCCGGGCCTGCGGGCTGGCCTGGGATCTTCGCAAGGCTCAGCCCTACGACTGTTACGACCGCATGGACTTCGACATTCCGGTCGGCACACATGGCGACTGCTATGATCGATACTTGGTGCGCATGCTGGAAATGCGCGAGAGCCTGAAGATCGTCCATCAGTGCCTCGATCAGATGCCGTCGGGGCCGGTGAAGGTCGATGATCGCAAGATCTCATCGCCGCCGCGGGCCGAAATGAAGAACTCCATGGAAGCCCTGATTCATCACTTCAAGCTTTACACCGAGGGCTATCATGTGCCCGCTGGGGAGACGTACACGGTGGTCGAGGCGCCCAAGGGCGAATTCGGCGTCTATTTGGTCAGCGACGGAAGCAGTCGTCCGTACCGATGCAAGATCCGGACACCTGGGTTCGCGCACCTGCAGGCAATGGACTTCTTGACGCGGGGGCACATGCTGGCGGACGTGGTCGCCGTGCTGGGGTCCCTGGATATCGTTTTCGGCGAGGTCGATCGATGAGCGGCATCACAGACAGTGTCGAACAAACGCAAACTTTCGCGTTCACGACAGAAAACGAGACCGAGGCCAACAGGATCGTCGCGAAATATCCGGAGGGGCGCCAGGCCAGTGGCGTATTGCCGCTACTGCATTTGGCGCAGCGCCAGAACGATGGTTGGCTGTCGCGGGCGGCGATGGACTACGTGGCTGATTTCCTCGGCATGCCTCGGATCCGAGTGTACGAGGTGGCGACCTTCTACACCATGTACAACCTCAAACCCATCGGCCGGCATCACATCGAGGTTTGCACCAACATTGCTTGCTGGCTCCGAGGTTCAGACGAAATTCTTAATGTATGCCGTCGCAAGTTGGGCGTGGGCGTGGGCGAGACGACCGAGGATGGGCTATTCACCCTCTCCGAAGCCGAGTGCCTCGGCGCGTGTGTCAACGCCCCGATGATGCAAATCGGCGACGACTATTTCGAGGATCTGACGGCCGAAAGCACGGAGATCATTATTGATAAGCTGCGCGCGGGGGGGCGACCCAAGCCGGGTTCGCAAATCGGCCGCCACAGTTCGGAGCCGGTGACAGGGTTGACCTCCCTGACTTCCGCGTCCCCGGCGCGCGGCGGCGGCGAGTCCAAGACAGAGGGAGAGACCTGATGCTTCGCGACGAGGATCGCATCTTCACCAATATTTACGGCTTGCGGGATGTTGGTTTGGAAGGCGCGCGCTCAAGGGGGGATTGGGATAAAACCAAGGATCTCATCGCACTTGGACGTGATCAAATCGTCGAAGAAGTAAAGAAATCCGGCTTGCGCGGTCGCGGCGGCGCCGGTTTCAGTACCGGCATGAAATGGTCGTTCATGCCCAAGGAAGCGAGCGACCGGCCGCACTATCTCGTGGTCAACGCCGACGAGGGCGAACCCGGGACGTGCAAGGACCGGGAGATCCTTCGTCACGAGCCCCACAAGCTCGCCGAAGGCTGCCTGCTTGCCGGTGTCGGAATGGGCGCCAACACAGCTTACATTTATGTACGCGGGGAGTTTCATCGCGAAGCCGAGGCGCTCCAGCGCGCCATCGACGAATCGTACGAGGCTGGTCTGCTTGGAAAGAACGCGTGCGGTTCGGGAATCGATTTCGATATCCACGTCCATCTGGGAGCGGGCGCCTACATATGTGGCGAGGAAACCGCCCTGATCGAGAGCCTGGAAGGCAAGAAGGGACAACCGCGGCTGAAACCACCGTTTCCCGCGAACGTGGGTCTGTACGGATGTCCGACCACCGTCAACAACGTGGAGACCATCGCCGTTGTCCCGGCGATTCTTCGCAGGGGCGGGGAGTGGTTCGCCGGTCTTGGTCGGGCGAAAAACACCGGGACCAAGCTGTTCAACATTTCGGGACATGTGAATGCTCCATGCACCGTTGAAGAGGAAATGGGCATCCCTCTCAAGGACCTCATCGAGAAGCACGCCGGCGGCGTGCGTGGCGGATGGGACAATCTTCTGGCGGTGATTCCCGGCGGGTCCTCGGTGCCGGTGATTCCGAAATCAGTTTGCGACGAAGTCCGCATGGACTTCGATTCGCTTCAGGAGGTCAAGTCCGGACTCGGAACGGCCGCCGTGATGGTCATGGACAAGTCGACGGACATCGTCGCGGCGATCACTCGGTTATCACGATTCTACAAGCACGAAAGTTGCGGGCAATGCACGCCGTGCCGCGAGGGAACGGGGTGGATGTGGCGCATGATGGAACGGCTCGGCGAGGGCCGAGCGTCGATCGAGGAGATCGACCTGTTGGAGGAAGTTACCCGCGAAATCGAGGGTCACACCATTTGTGCCTTGGGAGATGCGGCCGCTTGGCCTATTCAAGGGTTGATTCGTCATTTCAGATCGGACATCGAACGGCGGATCGAGGAGCGGCAAGGGTCACAGAGAAAGTCGGCGGCCTAAGGGAAGCCTGAGGGAAGAAGAAACAAGATGCCGAAACTGACCATTGATGGCGTTGAGGTCGACGTCCAGCCAGGCCTAACGGTTCTCCAGGCTTGCGAGTTGATCGGAGTGGAAATCCCCCGTTTCTGCTATCACGAACGTCTCTCCATCGCCGGCAATTGCCGCATGTGCCTGGTGGCGATGAAGGGCGCGCCCAAGCCGATCGCGTCTTGCGCCATGCCGACCGCAGACGGCATGGTCATCGAAACCAACTCGCCCGAAGTGCACAAGATGCGCAAGGGAGTGATGGAATTTCTGCTGATCAACCATCCCCTCGACTGCCCGATTTGCGACCAGGGCGGAGAATGCGACCTCCAGGATCAGGCCATGGCGTACGGCTTCGATCGCGGCCGTTTCCAGGAGAACAAGCGGGCGGTGGAAGACAAAGACCTTGGGCCGCTGGTAAAGACCGAGATGACCCGGTGTATTCATTGTACGCGGTGCATTCGTTTTGCTACCGAGGTCGCGGGTGTTCCGGAACTAGGAGCCACCGGCCGCGGCGAGAATATGGAAGTCGGTACTTATATCGAGAAGGCGCTCTCGTCGGAGCTCTCCGGCAACATTATCGATCTGTGTCCCGTGGGCGCCCTGACATCGAAACCATATTCCTTCGTTGCCCGGCCGTGGGAGTTGAGAAAGACGGAAACCATCGACGTAATGGACGCCATCGGTAGTTCGATCCGTGTTGATGCCCGTGGTAATGAAGTGATGCGGGTGCTGCCTCGGCTCAACGAAGAGGTCAACGAGGAATGGATTTCCGACAAGACGCGCTTCGCCTGTGACGGTCTCCGCCACCAGCGTCTCGATACGCCGTACGTTCGCGAAAACGGCAAACTTAAAGCTACCGGCTGGAACGAGGCCTTCGCGGCCATCGTCGGGCGCGTGAAGGGTTTGGACGGAAATCGAGTCGCGGCCATCGCTGGCGATCTGGTGGATTGCGAGTCCATGGTTGCACTCAAGGAAGTGATGACGAGCCTGGGTTCGCCTCACATCGATTGCCGCCAGGATGGCGCCAAGCTCGCGGCGGCGCCGCGAGCTTCCTACCTTTTCAACTCCAGCATCTTCGGTATTGAGGAGGCCGGCGCCTGTCTGCTCATCGGAACCAATCCCCGCATCGAGGCTCCCGTTCTGAATGCCCGCATTCGCAAGTGCCATCAGGCCGGCGCCCTCAAAGTCGGCCTGATGGGGCCAAAGGTGGACCTTACCTACGGTTACGAGCATCTGGGCAACGACCCGGCGGCGCTGGAAAAGATAGCGTCCGGCAAGCATCCGTTCTCTGAGGTCCTCAGGAGTTCGGAGAAAGCGATGCTCATCCTCGGCATGTCCGCCCTGACACGCGAGGATGGCGGCGTGCTGCTTGGGCTGGCGCATCGGATCGCGGAATACTGCGGTCTTATCGACGAGAAGGCCGGCTGGAACGGGTTCAACGTGTTGCATACGGCGGCCGCCAGGGTCGGGGGCATGGATCTCGGTTTCCTGCCGGGTGAGAATGGGCGGGACGTGGCGGGGATTCTGGCTGGGGCCGAGAGCGGCGATATTGACGTGGTGTATCTTCTGGGTGCGGATGAAATCGATACGGGTCGGCTCGGCAAGGCTTTCGTCGTGTATCAAGGACATCATGGCGACGCGGGCGCCCACCGCGCCGACGTCATCCTTCCGGGGGCAGCCTACACTGAAAAGAACGCCACCTATGTCAACACCGAGGGCCGCGTGCAACGTGCGACGCGGGCATGCGATCCACCGGGAAACGCCCGGGAGGACTGGACCATTCTACGGGCGCTTTCGGCGGTGCTCGGGCATACGTTGCCGATGGACACGCTGGAGCAGGCGCGGTCGCGCATGGCGGAAGTCAATCCTGTGTTCTTGACGTGGGATACCGTGGAACCGGGCGCCTGGGGCGCCTTTGGGCAGAAGGGAAAGGCCGCTACGTCGGCGTTCGAGCCGACGATAGCCAATTTCTATCTAACCAACGCTATCTGCAGGGCATCTCCGACCATGGCCAAATGCGTGGAGACATTTGGCAACGACGAGACAAGAAAGACGGGAACCCATGGTTGAGTTGTGGGACACATATATTTGGCCGGCGCTCTGGATCATTATCAAGATCGTCGTGATCGTGGTGCCGCTGCTTCTGGCGGTCGCGTATTTGACCTATTTCGAGAGAAAAGTCATCGGCGCCATTCACCGCCGCAAGGGCCCAAACGTGGTCGGGCCATTTGGACTGCTTCAGCCTTTGGCGGACGGCCTCAAGCTTTTCCTAAAGGAAACGGTGGTTCCTAGTCGGGCCAACAAGCCCGTTTTTATTCTCGCGCCGATCATCACGTTCTTCCTGTCCCTGGTTGCGTGGGCGGTCATACCGTTCGGCGAGGGATTGGTCCTCGCCGACATCAATGTTGGCATTCTCTATCTTTTCGCCATTTCTTCACTCGGCGTCTATGGGATCATCATGGCCGGTTGGGCCAGCAATTCGAAATATGCGTTCCTCGGCGCGATGCGGTCTGCCGCGCAAATGGTGTCTTACGAAGTGTCCATGGGGTTCGTCATCATCACGGTATTGCTGTGCGTGGGGTCTCTGAATGTCTCGGAAATCGTCCTTGCCCAGCAGGGTTCTCTCGGGGCCCTCAATTGGTATGTGTTTCCTCTGTTACCGATGGCGGTGATTTTCTTCGTATCAACGCTCGCCGAGACCAATCGTCTTCCCTTCGATCTTCCCGAGGCCGAGGCGGAACTCGTCGCCGGATACAATGTCGAGTACTCGGCCATGACCTTCGCCATGTTTTTCCTTGGCGAATATGCCAACATGATATTGATGTCGGCGATGACGACCATTCTGTTCCTGGGAGGATGGTTGCCGCCATTTGATATCGCGCCATTCAACTGGATCCCCGGGCCGGTTTGGTTCTGTTTGAAAATTGCCGCGTGTTTGTTCGTTTTCCTGTGGGTCAGGGCGACCTTTCCGCGATATCGTTACGACCAGTTGATGCGGCTCGGTTGGAAGGTGTTTTTGCCGGTATCGTTAGTCGCGGTTGTCGTCGTTGCCGGAGTGCTACTGTCGCTTGGTATCGCACCGGGGCAGAGTGGATAGAGGGACAGGGTCAGATGAGCTTCATGGATCGCGCCGCTCGGACGATTTTCCTTTCCGAGTTGATATCGGGCATGGCGTTGACGTTTCGCTATATGTTCAAGCCCAAGGTGACTCTGAACTACCCATACGAAAAAGGTTTTCTTAGCCCGCGGTTCCGTGGCGAGCATGCACTGAGGCGTTATCCCAGCGGCGAGGAGCGCTGCATCGCCTGCAAACTCTGCGAAGCGATCTGTCCCGCGCAAGCCATCACCATTGAGGCGGAACCGCGCGATGACGGCAGCCGCCGGACGACCCGGTACGATATCGATATGCTTAAGTGCATCTACTGCGGCTATTGCCAAGAGGCATGCCCCGTGGACGCGATCGTCGAAGGTCCGAACTTCGAGTATTCCACCGAAACACGCGAGGAACTCCTTTACAACAAGGACAAACTGCTCGCCAACGGCGACCGGTGGGAGACGGAAATCGCGGCAAATCTAGAGGCCGACGCGCCTTATCGTTGACTAAGAGCGTCGTTTTGTTGAGAAAGGGGCGCGCCGAGCGCGCAGGGGACAATTTGTCTATTCACTCGGGACCGTTCCAGTATCGTCATGATCATTGAGGTGCTCGCCTTTTACCTGTTCTCGTTTATCGCCATCGCCGCCGCGGTGATGGTGATTTCGACGCGTAATCCCGTGCATTCCGTGCTGTTCCTGATTCTGGCTTTCTTCAACTCCGCCGCACTGTTCGTTCTAATGGGCGCGGAGTTCCTGGCGATGATTCTCGTGGTCGTCTATGTGGGCGCCGTGGCGGTGTTGTTTCTGTTCGTCGTCATGATGCTCGATGTCAATTTCGTCCAGTTGCGGCAAGGATTTATTCAATACCTGCCCATCGGTGCGTTGATCGGAGTCATTTTCCTAACGGAACTGTTGATCGTCCTGGGAGGCTGGACTCTCGCGCCGGAAGCGTCGGCCAGTGCCGGCGCCCCGATGCCGCCACTTGACGTCATGACCAACACGTCAGCGATGGGGCATTTGATTTATACCCATTATATTTACCTGTTTCAGGCGGCTGGACTCATCCTATTGATCGCTATGATCGGTGCCATCGTCCTCACGCATCGCCGTCGGCCGGGTGTACGCCGCCAAAACATCTCAGAACAGGTTCGCCGCCGGCCGGAGGATTCGGTTGAAGTGCGCAAGGTACCAAGCGGGCGGGGGCTGTGATGCTGGAAATTGGCCTCGGGCACTACCTCATCGTTGCCGCGATCCTATTTACCCTCGGCATTTTCGGCATTTTTCTCAACCGCAAGAACGTGATCATCATCTTGATGTCCATCGAATTGATGCTGCTCGCGGTTAACATCAATTTGGTCGCCTTTTCGGTGGAACTCAACGATATGGTCGGTCAGGTCTTCGCGCTGTTCGTACTGACGGTCGCCGCTGCGGAAGCGGCGATCGGCCTCGCCATCCTCGTGGTTTATTTCCGTAACCGAGGCAGTATCGCCGTCGAAGACATCAATCTGATGAAGGGCTGAGGGAGCGGAAATGTCGGTCCTTGTTGTTTTCATTCCGCTTCTGGCCGCCATCATCGCCGGCATCCTCGCGTTTGCATCCCCTGGGAGTCCGGAGGGCAAGGCCAAGGTCGACAAGGCCGCCCAGTGGGTGACCTGCGGCTCACTGCTGCTGTCGGCCGTGTTGTCGGTTTTCGTGTTCATCGACGTTGCGATCCGCGGAAACGCGAGCACCGTGGATCTGTTCACCTGGATCAACTCCGGTTCCCTCGAGATTTCATGGGCCTTGAAGGTCGATACCCTGACTGCGGTCATGCTGCTGGTAGTGACCGGGGTTTCGTCGATGGTGCATGTGTACTCCATTGGCTACATGCACCACGATCACAGCATTCCCAGGTTCATGAGCTATCTGAGCCTGTTCACCTTCTTCATGCTGATGTTGGTCACCGCCGACAACCTCGTGCAGCTTTACTTCGGCTGGGAGGGCGTGGGTGTAGCTTCCTATCTGCTGATCGGCTTCTGGTACGACCGCCCGTCGGCGTGCGCGGCGGCCATCAAGGCTTTTGTGGTCAACCGGGTGGGCGACTTCGGTTTTGCGCTGGGTATTTTCGCGACCTTCCTGCTGTTTGACAGCGTCAGCTTCGACACTATTTTTGCCGCCACGGGCGGTGAAGCCGATGCCACGCTCCACGTGTTCGGAGCCGAATTCCACGCCCTAACGGTGATCTGTTTGCTGCTGTTTGTCGGCGCCATGGGCAAGTCCGCGCAATTGGGGCTGCATACGTGGCTTCCGGACGCCATGGAAGGTCCGACCCCCGTTTCCGCGTTGATCCATGCGGCCACGATGGTAACGGCGGGCGTGTTCATGGTGGCGCGGCTGTCGCCGTTGTTTGAGTATTCAGAGGTCGCGCTGGCCGTGGTCACCATCGTTGGCGGCTCGACGGCCATTTTTGCGGCGACCATTGGATGCGTGCAGAACGACATCAAGCGGGTGATTGCCTATTCCACGTGCTCGCAGCTTGGTTACATGTTTTTCGCGTGCGGCGTGTCGGCGTACTCAGCCGGTATCTTTCACCTGATGACCCATGCTTCCTTCAAGGCGCTTCTGTTCCTGTGCGCCGGATCGGTCATTCACGCCATGTCGGACGAGCAGGACATGCGGCGGATGGGCGGAATCTGGAAGATGATACCGACGACCTACGTGCTGATGTGGATCGGGTCGCTGGCTCTCGCGGGGGTCTTTCCCTTCTCCGGCTACTTCTCCAAGGATATCGTGATCGAGGCCGCCTACGGGGCGCATACTGGGGTGGGGCTCTATGCGTTCTGGCTTGGGGTCGCGGCGGCCTTCCTGACCGCGTTCTACTCTTGGCGGCTGCTGCTGATGACGTTCCACGGCAAGCCGAGAGCGGACGAAAAGGTAATGGCGCACGTCCACGAGTCACCCATGGTGATGATCGTACCGCTCATGGTTCTGGCGGTCGGCGCCATGTTTGCCGGATACGCAGGGTACAACGCGTTTGTCGGGGAGGGCGCGCCCGAGTTCTGGGGCAATGCCATCTTCGTCCTGCCGGAACACGATGCCCTGGAGAACGCCCATCACGTGCCTGGTTGGGTGAAGCTTCTTCCCGTCGTCGTGGGCTTGGCCGGGATCGCCCTGGCTTACATCATGTATATGTTCGCGCCCGGCCTTCCGGCCGCGGTGGCCGGGCGGTTCCAGGCCGTCTATCGGTTCCTCCTCAACAAGTGGTATTTCGACGAACTGTACGACGCTATTTTCGTTCGGCCGGCTTTCGTGCTGGGGCGCGGCTTCTGGAAGAGCGGGGACGGGACCCTCATCGATGGGATCGGACCCGACGGCGTCGCTGGCGCCACCCTCAATCTTGCACGGCGCGCGACACGCCTCGAGACCGGATATTTGTATCATTACGCTTTTGCCATGCTGATCGGAATCCTAATCCTGGTTTCCTGGTACTTGTTGCGTTCGGCCGGGTGAGGACGACATGGGTCACCTGCCACTCCTTTCGCTAGTCACGTTCCTGCCACTCGTCGGGGCGGTGTTCATCCTTACGATCCGCGGCGAACCGGACGTGGTGGCGCGCAATGCCCGCAACGTCGCGCTTCTGACGTCGGTCACAACGTTCTTGCTGTCACTTGGTTTGTGGTTCGGTTTCGACACCTCGACCGCCGCTTTCCAGTTCCAGGAACGGGCGGAGTGGATGCCGGGATTCAATATCGCCTACCACCTTGGCGTCGATGGCATATCCGTGTTGTTCGTCCTCCTGGCGACTTTGTTGACGCCGATCTGCATCCTAGCGAGTTGGCAGAGCATTACCACACGCGTCAAGGAATACATGGTCGCGTTCCTCGTCATGGAAACGATGATGGTCGGGATGTTCTGCGCGCTCGACCTGATCGTCTTCTATATCTTCTTCGAGGGTGTCCTGATCCCCATGTTCCTGATTATCGGAATTTGGGGTGGCCCGCGCCGGGTCTACTCGGCCTTCAAGTTCTTCCTGTACACCCTCGCGGGATCGGTGCTTATGCTGCTCGCGCTACTGGCCATGTATCTGGACGCCGGCACCACCGACATCGCGACGCTGCTCAACCACGACTTTCCCGTGGAATTGCAGACATGGCTTTGGCTTGCGTTCTTCGCCTCGTTCGCGGTCAAGGTTCCCATGTGGCCCGTTCATACGTGGCTTCCGGACGCGCACGTGGAAGCGCCGACGGCGGGTTCGGTCATCCTCGCGGGCGTGTTGCTGAAGTTCGGCGGCTACGGCTTCCTGAGGTTTTCCATTCCGATGTTCCCGGAAGCGTCCATCATGTTCACCCCGCTGGTGTATACGCTTAGCATCATTGCAGTGATCTACACGTCCCTCGTGGCGTTGGCGCAAGAGGATATGAAGAAGCTGATCGCCTATTCCTCGGTGGCGCACATGGGATTCGTGACCGTCGGAGCCTTCACCATGACCATTCAAGGCGTGGAAGGTGCCATCTATCAGATGTTGAGCCACGGCATCGTGTCGGGGGCTCTGTTCCTGATCGTCGGCGTTGTCTACGACCGCCTCCATTCGCGCGAGATCGCGACCTACGGCGGACTTGTCCACCGGATGCCCGCGTATTCCCTTGTGTTCATGCTGTTCATGCTGGCTTCCGTGGGGCTGCCAGGCACCGGCGGGTTCGTGGGCGAATTCCTGGTCCTGGTTGGGGCTTTCAAGGCCAACAGTTGGGTTGCTGCCCTGACCGCCATTGGCGTGATCCTTGGCGCCGCCTACATGCTTTATCTCTACCGCCGGGTGATTTTCGGCGCGCTGACCAAGGACAGCCTGAAGGCCATCAAGGACATGACCCCGAGGGAAATTGCGGTATTCGCGCCTCTCATCATCCTTGTGCTGTGGATGGGCGTGTATCCCGAACCCTTCCTGAACGTCATGCACGTTTCCGTCGCCAATATGCTTGAACGGGTCGAAGTGGCGCAGGCGGCAATGCAGACAGCCACCGTTCTCGGACAATGAGCGGGGACCTTAGGAGACCATAAGAAAATGCCGATGGCGGAAGTCCCCAACCTCATACCGGCCATGCCGGAACTGTTTCTCGCCCTTGTGGCGATGGGGCTGTTGATGGTTGGCGTTTACCAGAAGGAAGGAACAGAGGCCGAGACCCGGCAGACCGCCCGGCTCATCGCCCGGATCGGAGCGGTGGCACTGCTTTTGACCCTGTTGCTGGTGACCACGATAGCCAACCGAGGTCCCTCGCTGTCGTTCGGAGACATGTTCATCGTCGACGACTTCGCGGTATTCGTGAAGGTCCTCGTTCTGATCGCCTCGTGCCTGTCGATTGTCATTGCGCAGGATTACCTCGAATCCCAGGGCATCGCCCGGTTCGAATACACTGTGCTCATTTTGTTCGCGACCCTGGGCATGATGATGATGATCTCCGCCAACGATCTCATCGCGCTATATCTCGGTCTCGAGATGCAGAGTCTGGCGCTTTACGTGTGCGCCACGTTCCAGCGCAACGATCTCCGGTCCGCCGAGGCGGGCCTCAAATATTTCGTTCTTGGGGCGCTCGCGTCCGGCATGCTGCTGTATGGCAGTTCTCTAGTTTACGGCTTCACCGGCACGACCAGTTTCGATGTTCTGGCGGCAACCCTGTCGAATTTGGACGGGGAAGCGCCGGCGGTGGGACTGGTGGTGGGTATCGTCTTTATCCTGGCCGGCCTGTCGTTCAAGGTTTCGGCCGTGCCGTTCCACATGTGGACCCCGGACGTATACGAGGGCGCTCCGACGCCGGTCACGGCATTCTTCGCGGTGGGGCCGAAGATCGCGGCGATTGCCTTGTTTCTCCGCGTCACGGTGGGACCGTTCGGGGATCTGGTGGCGCAATGGCAGCAGATCATCATTCTGGTGTCCATCGCGTCGATGATCCTGGGTGCGTTCGCGGCCATCGGTCAGAACAACATCAAGCGCCTGATGGCCTATAGCTCCATCGGCCACGTGGGGTACGCCCTGGTGGGCTTGGCCGTCGGCGACGAGATGGGCGTGCGCGGTGTCCTGATTTACATGACGATCTACCTTTTCATGAACATCGGCGTGTTTACCTGCATTCTTTGCATGCGGCGCCGGGAGAAGATGATCGTGGAGATTTCCGACTTGGCGGGCTTGTCGAAGACCAATCCGACAATGGCGCTGGCCATGGCGATCTTCATGTTTTCCATGGCCGGAATTCCGCCCCTGGCCGGCTTTTTTGGAAAGCTGTACATATTCATGGCTGCTGTCGATGCCGGGCTTTTCGGTTTGGCTGTCGTCGGCGTTCTGACCAGCGTGGTCGGCGCCTACTATTACCTCCGGATCGTTAAGATCATGTACTTCGACGACGTGGGCGAACCCTTGGACCGTGGCATTGGGCGGGGGCTTCGCTTGGTAATGCTTGGCACGTCGGTCGTGATCCTATTGTTCTTCATCTACCCGGAGCCCGTTCTGTCCAGTGCTGGGGCCGCCGCGGCGGCGCTGTTCGCCGGCTGAGGACAACCGCTTGGCCCAGGGCCTGCCCGTTCCCAAACAGCTTGAACTCATTGCCGTCAATCGCATCGACTCGACGAACGAGGAGTTGAAGCGGCGGGCGGCGACAGGGGCGGCCGCCGGAACGGTGATTTGGGCGGAGGAACAACTGGCCGGGCGGGGGCGGCGAGGGCGGACTTGGGTCTCGCCTCCGGGAAACCTTTATTGCTCAATGTTGCTGCGTCCCACGTGCCCCGCGCGCGAGGCCATGCAGATCGGGTTTGTCACCGCACTTGCCGTTGCCGAGGTGCTGGAGGGTATTCTGCCTGCGTCCATCGCGGTGACCTGCAAGTGGCCGAACGACGTGCTTGCCGGAGGCCGCAAAGTGGCCGGCATTCTTCTGGAGTCCTCCGCCAGCGGCGGAGAAAGTCTCGAATGGCTGGTGATCGGGGTCGGGGTAAACGTGGTTTCGCATCCGCCCCAAACGGATGGTCCCTATCCGGCCACGTCGCTATCGGCGCTCGGCAGTGGGAATCCGAAAGCGGAGGAACTGCTGGAAGCCTATTGTGCTTGCTTGTTTCGATGGTTGAGAGTATGGGCGGGGTCCGGTTTCGAGCCGATTCGCGCGGCCTGGTTGCGACGCGCTCATGGGCTGCGCCAGCCGGTCCGGGTCCGCCTCGACAACCAGACGCTGGACGGTATTTTTGTGACCATGGACGAGACTGGCGCGTTGGTGCTGGACCAGAATGGCGCCAGCCGCCTGATCACCGCGGGCGACGTGTTTCCCGCTGGCGGTTGAGCCAGGAGTCCGAGGAGGAGAGGGGCGATCCGATGCTTTTGGCGATTGATGCGGGCAACACCAATGTCGTGTTCGCGATTTTCGACGATGACGGCCGGATCCGGGGCGAGTGGAGGTCCTCCACCAATACCAACCGGACGGCCGACGAGATCGGTGTCTGGCTGTCGCAGTTGATGACCATGGACGGTATCGACCGACAGGCGGTGAAGGCCTGCATTATCGCCACCGTCGTTCCGGCGTCGCTGTTCAGCCTCCGGATGCTCTCCCGCAAATACTTTGGGTGCCAAGCCCTGGTGGTCGGGTCCCCCGAGGTGGATATCGGCATCAAGGTGTTGCTCGATAGGCCGGAAGAGGTCGGCGCCGATCGATTGGTCAATGCGGTCGGCGCTTACGAGGAATACGGCGGTCCCAAGATCATCGTCGATTTCGGAACGGCGACCACATTCGACGTCATCGACGCCGACGGAAACTATATGGGGGGTGTGATCGCGCCGGGCGTCAATCTGTCCCTGGAGGCTCTGCACTCCGCTTCGGCTCAGTTGCCGCGCGTGGCCATCGGTCGTCCCGAGCGGGTCATCGGCAAGAACACCGTTCAGGCCATGCGATCCGGAATTTTCTGGGGTTACGTAAGTATGATCGAAGGGATGATCGCGCGAATTTGCCAGGAAGAGGGCTTGCACATGGACGTGGTCGCCACCGGTGGCTTGGCCCCCCTGTTTGCTGAGTGTACCTCGGTTCTCAAGTGGTCTGATCCAGACCTGACGCTCAAGGGCCTGCTGGCTGTCCATCGCTTGAACCACCGATGATCGGCGTGAGCGCCGCCAGCGAACTGGTGTTCGTGCCCCTTGGCGGGGCGGGCGAGATCGGCATGAATTTGAACCTTTATGGGTACGGCGCGGCGGCCGCGCGGCGCTGGCTTATGGTCGATCTGGGGATCACGTTCGCCCGGGCCGACGGCGCAGGCACAGATGTGATCATGCCGGACCCGGCGTTTATCGTGGAACGGCGCGATCGTCTGGACGGACTGCTCCTTACCCATGCCCACGAGGATCACCTCGGCGCGGTCCCCTACCTGTGGCCCCGGTTGCGGTGTCCCGTTTTTGGCACCCGCTTCGCTCTGTCGGTCCTGCGCCGCAAGCTCGCGGAAGCCGGACTCGACGCCGAGGTTTCGCTGGTGGAGGTGGATGTTGGCGAATGCTTTCGCATCGGCCCTTTCGATCTCGAACTGATACGGCTGACCCATTCGATTCCCGAGGCCAATGGCGTGGCCATTCGCACCGGGGCGGGAACCATCATGCACACCGGGGACTGGAAATTCGATCCGAACCCCGTGCTAGGTGAGGTTTCCGACATGGATGCGCTGAACAGGGTTTCCGGCGAACGGGTCTTGGCCCTGGTGGGTGACTCCACCAACGCGTTCGAGCCCGGCGAGTCCGGCTCGGAAGCGGAGCTCCTCAACTCTCTAGACGAGATCATCGGCCGGTGCCAAAAACGCGTGGCCGTTACCTGCTTTGCCTCGAATGTCGCCCGGCTTAAGACCATCGCCGCCGCCGCTACCCGTCACGGACGCGTTGTGGTGCTGGCCGGGGCATCCTTGAAACGGTTTGACGCGACGGCCCGGGAGTGCGGCCTGCTGGATGGCGAACCCCGGTTCGTCGATGAGGTCGCCGCCGATACCGTGCCCGCCGACAAGATGGTCATTGTCTGTACCGGGAGCCAGGGAGAACCCGCAGCCGCGCTCACCAGGATCGCAAGCGGCCAGCATGCAAGGTTGTCCTTGGGATCCGGCGACACCGTTATCTTTTCGTCGCGCGTCATTCCCGGAAATGAAGCGGCTATCGGACGGCTGCACAATGCGCTTCTCCGCGCCGGAGTAGAGATCGTCACGCAACGCGACGCCATGGTTCACGTGTCCGGTCATCCGGCCCGGAAGGAGCTTGTCCGTATGTACCAAATGATCCGGCCGCAAGCGGCGGTCCCGGTACACGGAGAGCTTCGGCACCTGATCAAGCACGCCGAGATCGCGCGGGCATGTCAGGTTCCAGAGGTCGTGGTGGCGGAAAACGGCGCCGTTGTGCGTCTTGCGCCCGGTCCGGCCGCTATCGATGGCGCGGTGGACGTCGGGCGTTTGGCATTGGAGGGAAATCGTCTTGTTCCCATTGGTGGGAACTTGGTGCGAGAGCGGAATCGGGTCATTTATAATGGGGCCGTGGTGGTGAGCGTCGTTCTGCGCGATGGCGCGGAATTGGCGGGCGAACCACAGCTTACAACCATCGGACTTCTGGAAGACGAAGAAGACCTTGCGATGGAGAGTGTTCACAAGGCGGTCCGCGGCTCCTTGCAAGATATGACGAAATCTGAGCGATTGAACGACGAGACCGCGCGAGAAACAATCCGGATCGCGGTCCGACGGGTGTTCCGCGAACTCTTCGACAAGAATCCACGCACCCACGTCCACTTGGTGCGGTTTTGACCCGCATTTCCCGGATGAGCGCTCCGATTGATGCCACTTTAGCATCGCCCATTGTGTGAACATTCTCGCGTGTCGAGTTTCTCGTGTTTCCGGTGGCCGAGGCAGCGGTTCGGAGTGAGTTGCTTGCCGACATTTTCGCCGCATCGACCGTCTTCACAAACCCGGCAGCCGGTGGCATACTCCGCCACTCGGATAACTGGGACAGCGCACCAAGGGGAGTTACATGAGCGACAGACCTTTCAAAGTTCTCGGCATACAGCAGGTCGCAATCGGCGGTCCAGATAAAGAAAAGATGAAGAAGTTGTGGGTGGACTCACTCGGTCTGACGATTACAGGCAATTTCAAGAGCGAGCGCGAGAACGTCGATGAGGATATCGCGGCGATCGGTTCTGGCCCCTTGAAAGTCGAAGTCGATCTGATGCAGCCGGTAGATCCCGCGAAGAAACCTGCGGTCCACAACACGCCCCTTAATCATATCGGCCTATGGATAGACGACCTGCCCGCAGCGGTGGAATGGCTCTCCGCAAACGGCGTGCGTTTCGCCCCCGGTGGTATCCGCAAAGGGGCGGCGGGCTTCGATATCACTTTTCTGCACCCGAAGGGCAACGAAGAGCAGCCTATTAGCGGCGAGGGTGTCCTGATTGAGCTTGTGCAAGCCCCACCTGAAGTGATCGAGGCCTTCGCCAAGCTGGCTGCCTGAGCACGGTAGAGATGCCGGCAAAGACCGGTATCGGATGGTTCGCTGAGGAAAAGGCGTCGGGATGGGATGGATAACCGGCGCAGCGATCTATTTCGTAATCTGGTGGACCGTGATTTTCATGGTTCTGCCTTGGGGCGTGCAGTCCGTTGGCGCGGAAGATGTTGCCAAGGGGCATGCCCCAAGCGCGCCCAGAACGCCCTATCTCGGACGCAAAATTTTGGCGACGACGGTGCTGGCCGCCGTGATCTGGGGGATCGTATACGCGATCGTGGAGTGGGGCGGCCTTTCGTTCCGTCAGTGACCGTTAGAAGAGCCATACAGGCTGGTCTGGCGGCCATCGTGGACGGTGCTTGAAGTGTCCTGGTACTGCGATGTCGCGCCGGGTCATCCGATCCACGGGCCCTATCATGAATTCGAATACGGTTTTCCCCTGCGAGACGAAGCTGCGCTGTGCGAGCGCTTGTCCCTGGAGATCTTCCAGGCGGGCCTCTCGTGGCTATTGATCCTAAAGAAGCGCCCGGCGATCGTATCCGCTTTCGGCGGGTTTCATGTTGATACGGTGTCCGCTTACGGACCCGAAGACCAGCAGCGGCTGCTGCTGGATCCGGGCATCATCCGAAACCGGCGCAAGATCTCGGCCATCATAAGCAACGCGCGATGTCTGCAGGAGTTACGTGGCTCGCATGGTGGATTTGCCGGGTGGCTCGACCAGCATCATCCGCGTGCGCATGCCGATTGGACACAGCTGTTTCGGGAGACGTTTCAATTCACGGGCGGGGAGGTGGTCAAGGAATTTCTCATGAGCACTGGATACCTGCCCGGCGCCCATCGTCGGGATTGTCCCGTGTATCGAGCGGATTACTCGGAAAAATCCACCGTGGCTTCGGCCGGAGGAGCAATTCTAGACCAAAAACTGTATATTTTTCAATGCGCTCTGGCGTCAGTCTCTTGTAAAAAAACAAATGGCAAGATCGCTAACGATCTTGCCGACGCTTGAAGTCGTAAGCACGCTTGGGATTTTCTATATTGATTACTTATTGTTTTTTTTCTCAGTGTTTCCCCAAAACCCGGGCCTGATTTTTGATTTTGTTGCAGTCCACGAGGACATTTCGCACAATACTGCAAGATTTTCACGCAGTCGACTAAATTTTGTGCACGCCTAATGTTTTTTTGCGTAGCCCTATACGATCGCAAATTTGACGACGAACGCGCAAGAAATGACGATCACCGCGACGTTAACTTCGGACACCCGTCCAGCCAAGATTTTGATGGTCGCGTAGCTGATGAACCCAAGGCCTATGCCCGTCGCTATGGAAAACGTTAGCGGCATGGTCACCGCGGTCACCACCGCCGGCGCCACGTCGGTGACGTCGTCCCAGTCGATTTCCGCCAATCCCCGAACCATCAGGCACGCGACGAAGAATAGCGCGGGCGCGGTGGCGTAGGGCGGAATGGTGGATGCCAGCGGCGCCATGAACAGGCACAAAAGGAACAGAACGGCCACTGTGACGGCGGTCAAGCCGGTTCGCCCGCCCGCGTTTATGCCCGCCGCACTCTCTATGTAACTGGTAGTCGTGGAGGTACCCATGGCGGCGCCCACCATGGTGGCCGAGCTGTCGGCGAGAAGGGCGCGCTTGAGATTGGGCAGGCGTCCGTTCTCATCCAGCATGCCGGCCCGGTGCGCGAGCCCGACGAGGGTGCCGGCCGTATCGAACAGGTCGACGAACAGAAACGCGAAGACGATGCTTATCAATCCCACCTGAAGAGCACCGGCAAGATCCATCTGCAGGAACGTCGGGGCGACGCTCGGAGGAAGCGAGAACACGCCGCCGGGCGAGGATATGCCGAGGGCGATTCCCAGACCGGTCACGGAGAGAACGGCGATGACGATGGCTCCGGGAACACGCCGTGCGCTGAGGGCAACCGTGATGATAAGCCCGCCGGCCGCCAGAAGCACCGGGGCGCTCGAGAGATCGCCCAAGGTCACCAGGGTCGCCGGGTGATCGACGACGATGCCCGCGTTCTTGAGGCCGATGATCGCCAGGAACAGGCCGATTCCGGCGGAGATGGCCATTTTAAGGGATTTGGGAATGCTGTTGATGATCCATTCGCGCACCGGCAGGATGCTAAGAACGAGAAACAAAACGCCCGATACGAAAACGGCCCCGAGGCCAACCTGCCACGAGTATCCCATTCCGAGGACAACGCCGTACGTGAAATAGGCGTTGAGACCCATGCCGGGTGCCAGGGCGATGGGGTAGTTGGCGAGAAGCCCCATGACCAGGGTGCCGAAGGCCGCAGCGAGGCAGGTGGCGACGAAAACTGCGCCCGGGTCCATGCCCGTGGCCTCCAGGATCGAGGGATTGACGAAGATGATGTAAACCATCGTCAGAAACGTGGTGATTCCCGCAGTGATTTCGGTCCGAACTGTGGTTCCGTTCTCGTTGAGCTTGAAAAACGTGTTCAGCAATGCCCGGTTTCCCCTTTATTCTCTGAGATTCGCCTCTGCTGGCTTTGTAGGAGTCCTCAGGTTTGTGCCCAAGCAACTTTTGGACCATCGGGCGAGGCATGCGCGGTCGGGGATATGCTGAAACACCACCAATCAAGCTGGTCGAGAGGAGAATAGCGGATTGTGACGCGGGCGCTCGCCGGGTGGCTATTGAAGCGCCCGCGGCCATCGCCTACAGTCTCGCTCCCCGTGGCCGACAGCCTTAAGAATGTGAAACCATCATGCGATTGAGCAGATACTTCTTGCCCACCCTGAAAGAGACGCCGGCCGAGGCGCGCATCGCCTCGCACAGGCTGATGCTGCGCGCCGGCATGATCCGGCAATCGAGCGCGGGGATCTATTCGTGGCTGCCCCTCGGCTTCAAGGTGCTCAAGCGGATCGAGCAGATCGTCCGCGAGGAACAGAGCGCCATCGGCTGTCATGAAATTCTCATGCCGACCATACAGCCGGCGGATCTGTGGCGGGAGAGCGGGCGATACGACGCGTACGGGCCGGAAATGCTGCGCATCACCGACCGCCACCAGCGCGACATGCTGTACGGTCCCACCAACGAGGAACAGATTACCGAGATCTTCCGCGGCACGGTGAAGAGCTACCGGCATTTGCCCAAGCTTCTCTATCATATTCAGTGGAAATTCCGGGACGAGATCAGGCCGAGGTTCGGCGTGATGCGCGGGCGGGAGTTTCTCATGAAGGACGCCTATTCCTTCGACATCGATCAGGTCAGCGCGCGCTTATCGTACAACAAGATGTTCGTAAGCTATCTGCGGACGTTCGAGCGTCTGGGTTTGAAGGCCATTCCCATGAAGGCGGAGAGCGGCCCCATCGGCGGAGACATGAGCCACGAGTTTCTCATTCTCGCCGATACGGGTGAAAGCGAGATCGCCTATCACCGTGACCTTCTCGATATCAAACTGACCGACAGACATCTGGACTTCGAGGGCGACCTGCGGCCTATCGTGGAGTCATTCACGGCCAAATACGCGGCCACGGATCAGGAGCGCGATCCCGTGATCGAAAAGGACCTTGGCGAAGACCTGATCACCGGTCGCGGTGTGGAAGTCGGGCATATATTCTATTTCGGGACCAAATACTCTAAGTCCATGAACGCGCTGGTCGTCGGACCCGAGGGCGAAGAGGTGGCGGTGGAAATGGGCTCTTACGGCATAGGCGTCTCCCGTCTCGTGGGCGCCATCATTGAGGCCTCCCACGACGAATTGGGAATCATCTGGCCGGACAGCGTCGCCCCTTTCAAGGTTGGATTGATCAATCTCAAGTCAAGCGATCCCGCCTGCGACGAGGCTTGCGATGGAATGTACGACACATTGCGGCGCGGAGGCATCGAGGTCCTCTACGACGACCGCAACGAACGCGCCGGAGTGAAATTTACCGACATGGACCTTATCGGCCTGCCCTGGCAACTCATTGCCGGCCCCCGGGGATTGAAAGAGGGAACCGTCGAGGTCAAATGCCGTAAGACCGGAGAGCGGCAGGAACTCAGCATCGAGTTGGCTTTATCCATTCTTGCCGCATAGGGACAAAGTTGGTGTTTTCCGCATTCGAATGGATGGTGGCCATGCGCTACCTCAGGGCGCGCCGGCAAGAGGGCTTCATTTCTGTTATTGCCTGGTTTTCGCTTCTCGGGATCACCCTTGGGGTCGCCACCCTCATCATCGTCATGGCCGTGATGAACGGGTTCCGCCACGAGCTTCTTGGTCGGATCCTCGGTCTTAACGGTCACATCAGCATTTACGGAGCGGCGGCCGGGATGCCGGACTTCGATGCCGTGAGCGGCGCGGTGAGCGAAGTGCCCGGGGTAACCGTGGTCAACCCCATGATCGAAGGCCAGGTCATGGTGACGGCGAACGGCGTTGCCCGGGGCGCGGTCGTGCGTGGCTTGCGGCCCGACGACCTGCGCCATCGGCCGATCCTGGCGGACCATATCACCGCCGGTTCGCTGGACGATTTCGAGGGCGACGATGCGGCGTTGATCGGTGCCCGGATGGCGGAACGCATGGGGCTGTCGCTCGGTGATCAGATCACCATGATTTCGCCCAAGGGCAATGTGACCGCGTTCGGAACGGTGCCGCGGCTGCGCGGGTATCGGGTCGCCGCCATATTCGACGTGGGCATGTTCGAATACGACTCGGGTTTCGTGTTCATTCCCCTCGACTCGGCGCAGACCTTCTTCAGTTTGCCTGGCGCCGTGACGGCGCTCGAAATTTTCGCGGAGTCGCCCGACCTAGCCATCGAATTGGCCGGCGACATCCGCGAGGTCGCTGGGGGCGCCGGGCGGCTTCGTGACTGGCAGCAGACCAACGCCAGTTTCTTCAACGCGCTGCAGGTGGAACGGAACGTCATGTTCCTGATCCTGACGCTGATCATCGTCGTCGCGGCGTTCAACATCATTTCGAGCCTGATCATGCTGGTGAAGGACAAGGGACGCGACATCGCCATCCTCCGCACCATGGGTGCGACCCGTGGTATGATCATGCGAGTGTTCCTGATTTCCGGCGCTAGCATCGGAATGATCGGCACCTGCCTGGGCGGACTTCTGGGGTGGCTGTTCGCCAGCAACATCGAAAGCATTCGTCAGTCGATCCAGTCGCTGACCGGCACGGAATTGTTCGCGGCGGAGATTTATTTTCTGTCCCGATTGCCGGCCAAGGTGGACACGATGGAAGTGATCTCGGTGATCCTGATGGCGCTTCTATTGTCTTTCCTGGCCACTCTGTACCCGTCATGGCGGGCGGCGCGCATAGATCCGGCGGAGGCGCTTCGCTATGAGTGAGCCGGTTTTCAGGCTCGCGGGCATTTCAAAGACCTATCGCCAGGGCCGGAAGTCATTGGAGGTTCTGCGCGGGATCGATCTGGAGGTGGAGGAGGGCCGGATCGTGGCACTCGTAGGTCCTTCGGGATCTGGAAAATCCACCCTGCTGCATATCGCCGGACTTCTCGAGCGCCCGGACGAGGGCGAGGTATTCCTCTCGGGCGAGGCATGCGGCAAACTCGGCGAGGATGGCCGCACCGGCCTTCGCCGCCACAACATCGGCTTCGTGTACCAATACCATCACCTGCTTCCCGAATTCTCGGCCTTGGAAAACATTGCGCTGCCACAGATCATCAAGGGAGTACCAAGGAGACTGGCCTTCGAGCGGGCGGGTGAACTGCTCGACTGGATGGGATTGAGCGGTCGGGCAACGCATCGTCCTGGACAACTCTCCGGCGGAGAACAGCAGCGGGTCGCCATTTCGCGGGCGCTCGCCAATTCTCCCAAGGTTCTGCTGGCGGACGAGCCCACGGGAAACCTCGATCCGCACACGGCCGACGAGGTGTTCGAGGTGTTGTTGAAACTCGCGCGTGGCGCCGGCCTCGCCGCGGTGATTGCCACCCACAACCCCATGCTCGCATCCATGATGGACAGAACCGTGCGGTTGGAGGATGGTTTTCTAGAGGCCGAGGAAACAGGCGATCCGGCCAGCGATTGAGATGTACACCTTATTTGTCTGCGGGAATAATCGGCGGACAAGGCGACTAACAAGATTTAGTTGGAGGAAATTGTCATGAACGTGCGTAAATTAGGGCTAGTGGTGGGAATCACTGCGGTGCTCGGTCTCTCGGCGTGCGACGGCGGCAACGAAACGGTGTCGGAGTTGCAAGTCGCCGAGGTTCGCGAGGCGATGAGCGGGGATCCCGCGGCCTTTGAGACCTATTTCGCGAATATCAGAGGACAGAAGATCAAATGGTCCGGCCGCGTTGTCGAATCCGCCAAGCGATATGGTGACGATTACATAGAGGAAGGCCATCTTTACGTGGATCTGGATGCCGAAGGTCAGGGAACGAAGGCCCCAGACGCGCAGTTCATGATCAAGCCGTCCCAGGTCGAATCGTTCAAACCGGACCAGCCCGTGACATTTGTCGCTATCATTAGAGAATTCGAGAAGAGCCCGGATGGCCCTGTGTTGAAGCTTGAGCTGAAAGAAATCCAGTAATCAACTGAATTCCAGGCCGAAACGGATTAGGCGACGCTTTTTCCTGGGATAATCCGGAAACGGTGTATCCTGCCCGGTGACTTGGGAACCAAGCTGTGGAATCATGTCTTCATGGTTCTGGCTGATTTTGTCCATCTTCGCGTTCACACGGCCTACTCCCTTTCCGAGGGCGCGGTTCGCATCAAGGATCTGAGTGAGTTCTGCCGTAGCAACCGCATGCCGGCGGTTGCGATCACCGACACCAGCAATCTTTTCGGTGGCATGGAGTTCTCCACCACGCTCGCGAAGGCCGGGGTTCAACCCATCATAGGTTGCCAGCTTCGTTTGTCCCGCGAGGACGAAACCGGGCCTTTCATGCACGGCCGGTCGGTGGCTCGGCCCAGTGCAGATCCGATCGTGGTGCTGGCGCAGACCGAGGGCGGATACCGTAATCTGCTTGAGCTGCTGGCCATGGCCCATGTCCACTGTCAGGATCTTGGCGAGGCGCAGGTCTCGCTCCAGGCTCTCCGCGAACACGCGAAAGGCCTCATTCTTTTGACTGGAGGGGCTCAGGGGCCGCTAGGACGTCTCGTACAGGAAGGTCGGGACGGCGATGCTGAATTGCTTCTCGGTGTGTTGAACGAGGCCTTTCCGGGACGCCTCTACGTGGAGCTGATGCGCCACGGGCTGGACGTGGAGGCGATGACCGAACCGGGGATGATCAGGCTTGCCGAAACGTTCGATCTGCCCCTGGTGGCCACAAACGAGGTGTTTTTCCTCACTCCCGACATGGACGAGGCGCACGACTCGCTGATCTGTATCGCGGAGGGCGCGCATGTCTCGGACACCGAGCGCCGCCGCCTGACGTCGGAGCACTACTTCAAGACCAGCGCGGAGATGCGTGCGCTGTTTGCCGACCTGCCCGACGCGGTGGACAACGCGGTGCTGATCGCTAGGCGCTGCGCCTTCATGATCGAGGCCATCGAACCCATTTTGCCGGCCTACGGCGAGGGAACGGGAGCCAGCGAGGAAGACCTCCTGCGGGCGGACGCGAGACGGGGGCTCGAACACCGGCTCGAAAGCCAGGTTTTTTGCCCGGACCAGTCCGAGGACGGGAGGCGGCAAGCCGCCCAGCCATACCGGGAGCGATTGGAGTACGAGCTCGACGTAATCTGCGACATGGGGTTTCCCGGCTACTTCCTCATCGTCGCGGAATTCATTCAATGGGCCAAGGACCGCAACATTCCGGTGGGGCCGGGCCGCGGATCCGGAGCCGGTTCCGTGGTCGCCTGGGCCTTGACCATTACCGATCTGGACCCGTTGCGCTTCGGATTGCTGTTCGAGCGGTTTCTCAACCCCGAACGCGTATCCATGCCGGACTTCGATATCGATTTCTGTCAGGATCGCCGGGACGAGGTCATCCGCCATGTGCAGGAAAAGTATGGCCGCGACCGGGTCGCTCAGATCATCACGTTCGGAAAGCTGCAGGCTCGCGCCGTTCTGCGCGACGTCGGGCGCGTCCAGGGGATGCCCTACGGTCACGTGGACAAGATCTGCAAGCTAATTCCAAACAATCCGGCTCAGCCCGTCACGTTGAAGCAGGCGGTCAACAGCGAACCCCAACTCCAGGCGATGATAGAAAGCGACGAGACTGTCGCCCGGCTGATCGGCATCGCCGAGAAACTCGAAGGCCTGTACCGGCATGCGTCAACCCACGCGGCCGGAGTCGTCATCGGCGACAGGCCGCTGGAACAGTTGATTCCGCTCTACCGGGACCCGCGTTCCGATATCCCGGTGACAGGCTTCAACATGAAGTGGGTGGAGGCGGCTGGCCTGGTGAAGTTCGACTTCCTGGGCCTGAAGACCCTTACCGTGCTGGCCCGGGCGCTGGAGTTGATCAAGGATGGGAGAGGGGAAACGGTGGACCTCTCCAACCTCTCGCTGTCGGATCCCAAGACGTTCAAGATGCTCAGCCGCGGCGATACCGTCGGGGTGTTTCAGTTGGAAAGTTCGGGAATGCGCGACGTGCTGCGCAACCTCAAGCCGGATACGTTTGAGGATATCATCGCGGTGGTAGCCCTGTATCGACCGGGTCCCATGGACAATATCCCGAGCTATATCCGTCGGAAGCACGGGGAGGAGGATCCGGACTACCTTTACCCGACACTGGAAGGCATTCTCCGCGAGACACATGGCATCATCATCTACCAGGAGCAGGTGATGCAAATCGCCCAGGAGCTGTCCGGATATTCGCTTGGCGCCGCCGATCTCCTGCGTCGCGCCATGGGCAAGAAGATCAAGGAAGAGATGGACAAGCAGCGCCATATCTTCGTGGACGGCGCCACCGCCCGAGGCGTACCAAAGGTCAAGGCCAGCCATATCTTCGATCTGGTCAACAAGTTCGCCGGCTATGGCTTCAACAAGTCCCACGCCGCCGCCTATGCCTTAATCGCCTATCAGACGGCCTACTTGAAGGCCAACTATCCGGTGGAGTTCCTGGCGGCGTCCATGACCCTGGACATTCAGAATACCGACAAGCTGAACACCTTCCGCCAGGAATTGGATCGTCTCGGCATTCGCCTGCTGGGGCCCGATATCAACGCGTCTTATGCCGGATTTAGTGTCGAGGCGTTAGCCGCAGACCGAAGAGAAACCTGGTGCATTCGCTATGCGCTCGCGGCCATCAAGAATGTTGGCGAAGCAGCAATGAAAAGCCTGGTGAGCGAGCGGGAGCAGAACGGGCCCTTCGAGAGCGTCATCGATCTGGCCCGGCGGATCGGTGGGAGCAACCTCAATAAACGCCAACTGGAAAATCTTTTCCGCGCCGGCGCGTTCGACTGCTTGAACCCGAACCGCAAACAGATGTTCGAGAGTGTCGAGACCATTCTGCGTCACGCCAATGCCTCTGCCGAAGAGAGGTGCAGCGAGCAGATGGGCCTTTTTGGCGGGCAGGCCGGCGGAATGAGGCGGCCCTTGACCCTGCCTGAGACGTCGGACTGGCCGCCCATGGAGCGTCTGAAAGCGGAGTTCGAGGCCATCGGCTTTTATCTGTCGGCCCATCCGTTGGATGCCTATGGAAAGCCGTTGACCCAACTCAAGGTGACCCGCGTCGCCGACTTGTTGGCCAGGGGGCAGTCGGGACCGGTGTCGCTCGCCGGCACCGTCATCTCCAGGAAGGAACGCACGTCCAGCAAGGGCAGCCGGTATGCGTTCGTACAGTTGTCGGATCCGTCCGGACTGTTCGAGGTAACGGTATTTTCGGATGTGCTCGCCACTTCCCGAGACCTCCTAGAGCCGGGAAATTCCCTTTTCCTGAAGGCGGGGGCCCAATTCGAGGGCGAGAGCGTCCGGTTTACGGTACAGTCCGCTGAAGCCTTGGACCGCGTGGCCGAACGCGTGGGCGTGACCCTGCAGGTCTTCGTAGAGACGCCGGCCGCGGTGTCGGCGGTTGGCGATGCTCTGACAAACGGAGGCTTGGGGCGCGGCCGGATCAACGTGATTTCCTGTCTCGAAGATGACACCGAGGTGGAATTTTCGGTGCCTGGCCGGTACGCGGTGAACCCCGCCATGGTGTTTCAACTGAAAACACTTTCCGGGGTGCGGGACGTCTGGGAAATCTAATGGCCGCCATTGACGCGGGTCGCCCTTATGGCTTGCAATCTGGGGAGGGGAGCGGTATTCAGGCATTTCAATTCACACGCGGATCATCGGTTTAGGCTACTGCAGTGCTGAAAACCGCTCCGGTGTTCGGGTTTTCCCTGAACTACTCCGCGGAGGCTCAACCGGAAAAGGTAAAGATAATCATGACGATCCCTGCGTTTACCATGCGCCAATTGTTGGAAGCCGGAGTTCATTTCGGGCATAGCACACGGCGCTGGAACCCGAGAATGGAACCGTACCTGTTTGGGGTGCGGAACGGCACTCATATCATCGATCTTCAACAAACCGTTCCGATGCTTCATCGAGCGTTGTCGGCGGTGCGCGACGTGGTTGCGTCCGGCGGGCGGGTGCTTTTCGTCGGTACGAAGCGCCAGGCCAGCGCGAAAGTGGCCGAAGCCGCCAATCGTTCGGGCCAGTATTACGTCAACCACCGGTGGTTGGGCGGAATGATGACGAACTGGAGGACGATCTCCAATTCGATCAAGCGCCTGAGAGAGCTGGAAAAACAGCTCGCCGAGGAACATCTTGGCCTGACCAAGAAGGAGACGCTGCGCCTCAACCGCGAGCGTGATAAGTTGGAGCGTGCGCTTGGCGGCATCAAAGATATGGGCGGCTTGCCGGACATCCTGTTCGTCATTGACACCAACAAGGAGTCTATCGCCGTCGCGGAAGCAAACAAGCTGAAAATTCCCGTGGTGGCCGTGGTAGACTCCAACAGCAATCCGACGGGCATCGATTACCCCATTCCCGGCAATGACGACGCGTTGCGCGCCATTGGCATGTACTGCGATCTGGTCGCCGACAGCGTTCTCGGTGGTATACAGCAGGAGATGGTCGCTGCTGGGGTCGATATCGGCGCTGCGGAGGAACAGCGGGAGCAACTGGACGAGGTAGAGGTGGTGGCCGTGGTCGAGGAGGCAGCCGAACCGGTAGAAGCCGCCGAAGCTGCTATTCCCGCGGAATCGGATGACGCGGCGGCCGAAAAGCCCGTCGAGAGCATCTAGTCTCCGAAACGCTCCAATGCCCCAAAAACATTTAGCGATAGTCATACTTTCAGTGTGACTGCGGACAGAGAGGATCGAGATGGGTGAAATTACCGCCAGCCTCGTTAAGGAACTGCGGGACAAGACCGGCGCCGGAATGATGGATTGCAAAAAGGCTCTGATCGAGGCCGCTGGCGATATCGAAACCGCCACTGACTGGCTGCGGAAGCAGGGACTTGCGGCCGCAGCCAAGAAATCGGGACGTATCGCCTCCGAAGGCTTGGTGGGGGTCTATGTCAAGGACAACAAAGGCGCCATTGTCGAGGTCAATTCGGAAACGGATTTCGTTGCCCGGAATACTGATTTCCAGGCTTTCGTGACCAATGTCGCGGAGTTGGCGCTGGAAGCGAAAGGAGACATCGAAGCTCTGAAGGCAATGCCCTATCCCGGTTCCGGACGAACCGTGGAAGAGGAATTGACCAACCTGATCGCCACCATCGGCGAGAACATCAACCTTCGCCGCGTGGGGTTCATGGAAGTCGGTCAGGGCGCGCTTGGGTTCTACATGCACAATGCACAAGGTCCGGGAATTGGTAAAATCGGAGTGCTTGTGGGGCTTGAAGCCGCGAGCGACGGAACTGGATTGCCGGCGCTGGCCAAGCAGTTGGCCATGCACGTAGCCGCTGCGGTTCCGCAGGCCGTGTCGCGGGAGGAACTCGATCCGGCGGTCGTGGAGAGAGAAAGAAACATCCTGATGGATCAGGCCCGCGAGTTCGGACGGCCGGAGAACATCATCGAGAAAATGGTCGAGGGCCGCATCCGGAAATTTTACGAAGAGGCCTGTCTGGTCGATCAAACGTTCGTGATCGACGGAGAGAGCAGGATTTCCAGTGTTCTCGACACCGCGTCCAAGGAGGCGGGCGCGCCAGTGCGCGTCAACAGCTTTGTTCGCTTTGCGTTGGGGGAAGGCCTCGAGAAGAAGGGGGACGATTTCGCGGCCGAGGTTGCCAAGGCGGTCGGCGGATGAGGACACCGGAGACCCGATCGATGCCGTCTTGTTAGCACACCGCCCGGAATAGACCCGATAATGTCGCCGAAATCGAAGTACGGTCGCCTTTTGCTGAAGCTGTCAGGCGAGGCCCTTATGGGGCAAGGAGCATTCGGTCTGGATCCGGCGACCGTCGAACGGATTTCCATGGAGATCAAGAGCGTCCACGAAATGGATGTTCAGATCTGCCTAGTCATCGGCGGCGGCAACATTTTTCGGGGCGTCTCGGCGGCCGCGTCGAGTATCGAAAGAACAAGCGCCGACTACATGGGAATGTTGGCCACGGTGATGAACGCGCTCGCCGTTCAGAGCATTCTCGAGGGGCTGGGCGTCGATACCCGGGTCCAGTCGGCCATACCCATGGCGACGGTCTGCGAGCCGTACATTCGCCGACGCGCCATTCGTCATATGGAGAAGGGACGCGTTGTCATCTTCGCCGCAGGCACCGGTAATCCATTTTTCACCACCGATACCGCCGCGGCCCTGCGGGCGGTGGAAATGGGTTGCGACGTGCTCCTCAAAGGGACCCAGGTGGACGGCGTCTACAGCGCCGATCCGAATAAGACGGATGACGCCGAGCGGTTCGAAAGACTGTCCTATCAGGACGTTCTGTCGGCGAACCTCAAGGTCATGGACACGTCGGCCGTTGCTCTCGCTCGCGAAAACAAGCTTCCCATTGTTGTTTTCAGCATTCACCATCCGGGCGGGCTGGCGCAAGTGGTGACAGGCGGAGGAAGGTTTACGACGATCGAGTAGGATTGAGTAGGGAGGAACGATTTTGGACGCAGGCGACATTAAGACGACAAAGGCCGAAGTCGCTCGAAAGATGCAGGGAGCGGTGGAAGTCCTCCAAAAGGAACTCGGGGGCCTTCGTACGGGCCGCGCGTCGATCAGTCTTTTAGAGCCGGTGATTGTAGATGCCTACGGCGCCCAGATGCCCATCAGCCAAGTCGGCACACTTGGCGTTCCGGAGCCACGAATGGTGACCGTGCAGGTCTGGGACAAGAGCTTGGTCAAGGCGGTGGAAAAAGCGATTCGCGACTCCGGTCTGGGGCTCAACCCCTCAGTGGACGGACAGTTGCTGAGAGTGCCCATCCCGGTCTTGACGGAAGAGCGGCGTATCGAGCTGACCAAGGTTGCTGGCCGGTATACGGAAGAAGCCCGCGTGGCCGTCCGCAATGTACGCCGCCACGCCATGGAGGAACTCAAGCGCTCCGAAAAGAACAGCGAGATCTCCAAGGACGAAATGCACGATTACAGCGGTGAAATCCAGGAGTTGACGGACACGTTCATTAAGAAGCTAGACGAAGTGCTTGCCCACAAGGAAAGCGAGATCCTGCAGGTTTGACATGGCAGAAGCCGTTCCCGTCCCATTGGATCCATTGCCGGAACTGGTTCATGTGGCCATCATCATGGATGGCAATGGCCGTTGGGCGCGGGCTCGAGGATTACCGAGGACGGCTGGGCACAAGCGGGGCGCGGAGTCGGTAAAGACCGCGGTCGAAAGCGCCATGCGCGCGGGCGTGCAATACCTGACCCTATTCGGGTTTTCGTCGGAAAACTGGAAGCGTCCCAAGTCGGAGATCGGCGACCTGATGGGCCTGCTCCGCTACTACCTGCGGAACGAGGTGGGCTTCCTGAACAAGCATGGCGTGCGCCTGCGGGTGATCGGAAACCGCTCGGAGTTGCCAGCCGATATCTCCGAACTGATCGACACGGCAGAGCGGCAAACGGCAAACAATTGTAGTCTCACGCTGGTCATCGCCCTTAGCTACGGCGGCCGCGCCGAAATCGTCAACGCCAGCATGGTTCTCGCCGAAAAGGTTGCAGCGGGATTGCTCGATCCAAACGACATAGATGAAACGACGCTGGCGAATGCCTTGTATACCGCCGATATTCCCGACCCCGATCTATTGATTCGCACCAGCGGAGAGAAGCGAATCAGCAATTTCCTGCTGTGGCAGTTGGCGTATGCCGAACTGATTTTTCTGGATACCCTGTGGCCTGATTTCTCGCGGGAAGATTTCGCCGAAGCTCTCCAAGAATTTCATCGCCGCGAGCGTCGATACGGCGCGGTCGGCGTTTGATGGCGAGTGCGCTGCTGACCCGCGCGGTGTCGGCGGTCGCGCTGGCCGTTCCGGTGCTGGCGATTGTCCACATTGGCTCGCCCGTTTTCGGGCTCCTGATCATGGTGGCGGCCGGCCTCATGGCGACCGAATGGTACGGTATGTGCGGCTCGGGGGGATCGCGGGCCGCGGGCCTTATCATGGCCGCTTCGGTCATGGTTTCCGTCGCGATGATGGGGTTGGCCATGCCGAAAGCGGCACTGGCGGTACTTGGCGCCGGAATGGTGGCCGTGTTCGCGATTTGCAAGGGCCAAAACAAATGGCTCCCCGCTGGCGTGTTGTATATCGGGTTGCCGTCGGTGGCTTTCGTGGCGCTGCGGAACGATCCCGACGTCGGACGGCAGACGGTCTATTGGCTTTTGGCCGTCGTTTGGGCCTCGGACATCGGGGCGTATCTCACCGGACGGACCATTGGCGGGCCGAAATTGGCTCCCCGGATTAGTCCCGGCAAAACGTGGGCCGGTTTTTACGGAGGTGTGTTGTGCGCCGGATTGGCCGGGGCCGCCGCCGCCGCTGTTCTTGGCCTGCGGGAGATTTGGCCGTTGGCGCTGTTCAGTTGCGCTTTGGGCGGCGTGGCGCAGGGTGGTGATTTGTTAGAATCCTGGATAAAACGGCGGTTCGGGGTTAAAGACTCAGGCAACCTGATCCCCGGCCACGGAGGCATCTTGGATAGGGTGGATGCATTGATCGCCGTTATCGTCGTCACCGCCATGATTTCGACAGTGACCAAGGGCAACATATTTCAATGGCTCTAACCGCGCCCCGGCCGCGACCGGACAACCCTCCCCGAAGCGTCACCATCCTCGGATCAACCGGATCGGTGGGATGCAACACCATCGACTTGATTGTCCGCCATCCCGACGCATTCTCGGTGGAGACGCTGACCGGCAACAAGAACATCGCGGTTCTTGCCGACCAGGCCCGGCGCCTTCGGCCCAAGCTTGCGGTCGTCGGAGATCCCGGCGGTTACCGTGCCCTGAAGGACGAACTCGACGGTACTGGAATCGAGATCGCGGCCGGCGCCGAGGCTTTGATAGAGGCGGCCAATCGTCCGGCCGACTGGGTGATGGCGGCGATCGTCGGAGCGGCCGGCCTCGAGCCGACACTCGCCGCCGTTCGGCGGGGCGCGGTTGTCGGATTGGCCAACAAGGAATGTCTTGTGTGCGCCGGCGACCTCATGGTCCGGGAAATTGCCCGGTGCGGTGCGACGGTGGTGCCGGTGGATTCCGAACACAGCGCCATATTCCAAGTGTTCGACTTCGAGAACGCGGACAAGGTGGAATCGATCATTCTGACCGCGTCCGGCGGGCCGTTCCGCACGCTCGACCGCAAGGCCATGGCAACCATGACCCCGGCGCAGGCCGTCGCGCATCCCAACTGGGACATGGGCGCGAAGATCTCGGTCGATTCGGCGACCATGATGAACAAGGGTTTGGAGATCATTGAGGCCTTTCACCTGTTTCCGGTGGAAAAGAATCAGATCGACGTTGTCGTGCATCCGCAGTCCGTCATCCACAGCATGGTGGCCTACGTGGACGGCTCGGTACTGGCGCAGATGGGCACCCCTGACATGCGGACTCCCATTGCCTACGCGCTTGGCTGGCCCCATCGGATGGTGGCCCCCGCGCCGAAGCTGAAGCTGACCGAAATCGGTGACCTAACCTTCGAGGACCCCGATGATGAACGCTTTCCGGCGCTGCGGCTGGCGCGTCAAGCCTTGAACCACGGCGGAACGGCGCCAACTATATTGAATGCGGCCAATGAGGTTGCGGTCCAGAGCTTTCTCGCTGGACGGATCGGTTTTCTCCATATAGCGGACTTGGTGGAGGAAACCCTTGAACTGACCCCCCATGGACGGTTGGAAACGTTGTCTAACGTTCTTCAGGCTGACGGGGCGGCGCGCGAAACAGCGACGAAGCTTGTTTCGCGATGCCCGGCTCCCGCGTGAAACCGTTCCACACAGTGACGTAAGGTCGCCGGTACAAAACTATGGATGTTCTGAGTTCTCTCTGGGACTGGATTGTCCCGTTTCTGGTCGTGCTGACGGTTCTCGTGTTCGTTCACGAACTCGGGCACTACTGGGTGGCGCGTCGGAACAAGGTTCGAGTGGAGGTCTTCTCCATCGGGTTCGGTCCTGAGATTTTCGGTTGGACGGACCGGCACGAAACCCGTTGGAAATTCAGCGCCGTTCCGCTTGGCGGTTATGTCAAGATGTTTGGCGAGCATGACTTCGAGGACGAAGCCGAACAGAAGCCCATGACTCCGGAGGAGACGGCGGTGTCGTTCCACCACAAACGGCTGGGGCAACGGGCGGCCATTGTCGCGGCGGGACCGGCGGCGAACTTCTTGTTCGCGTTCGTGCTCCTCATGGGGTTGTTCTACTTGGTCGGCATTCCCAGGCCTCTTGCCGGCGTTGGTTCGGTTCAGGAGGACAGCGCCGCCGCGGAGGCCGGGTTCGAATCTGGCGATTTGGTGCTGCGAATCCAAGACGAACCGATTACGTGGTTCGAGGATCTGCGACTTTTTGTCCGCGACCGCCCCGACCAGGCGCTTCGTTTCGATATTCGTCGCGGTGACCAGGAAGTGTCGCTTACGGCGACGCCGCGCGCCATGACGGTCGAGGAGGAAGAAGGGCAGGGATCCCGGCGGATCGGATTGCTCGGCGTTATGCACGATCCATCGCAGGTCGGTTACGTGTCCGTCGGACCGTTCGCCGCGATGGCGGCCGCCGGGGAACGCACCTTGGGACTGACGACCCAGATTCTGTCGGCGCTCGGGGAAATAATCACTGGATCCCGTTCGGCCGATGAATTGGGCGGTCCCATCCGAATTGCCCAGATTTCCGGACAGGTGGCGCAGGGCGGGTTGATCAACTTGATCTTCTTCATGGCGGCCTTGTCGGTTAATTTGGGGCTGATCAATCTGTTTCCGATCCCGATGCTAGACGGTGGTCATCTCGCGTTTTACGCTGCGGAGGCCGTGAGGGGCCGTCCGCTCGGCCGCCGCTTTCAGGAATATGGTTTCCGCTTCGGACTGATTTTGGTACTGCTGTTGATGGTATTCGCAACGTGGAACGATCTGGTCAGTCTGAAGGTCGTGGATTTTTTTCGTCAATTGGTGAGCTGACCGATACAGTCTGGGGGAATGGTTGAGGTACGGGATTTCAACGTGGTTGGCGCGCCTGATTGTGGCGTTGGCCTGTATTGCGCCTCATTCCGTATCGCCATCGAATGCTCAGACCGGCGATGTGATCCGGAGCATCGAGGTCGAGGGCACCCAGCGCATCGAGCCCAATACAGTTCGCTCTTATCTTCTCGTCCAGGAAGGCGACTCCTTTGACCCCGCGCGGGTCGATCGCTCCCTGAAAAGCCTGTTCGCCACCGGTCTTTTCGCAGATGTTGTCATCAACCGGGTCGGCGACACGCTGATTGTCAAGATCGTCGAAAATCCGGTGATCAACCGCATTGCCTTCGAGGGCAACTCGCGGCTCGACGACGAGACGCTGGAGGCCGAAACCACCCTGCGGCCGCGCGTCATTTATACGCGGACTAAAGTACAGAACGACGTCCGGCGCATCTTGGCTCTCTATCGCCGAAGCGGCCGATTTTCGGCGACGGTTGATCCCAAGGTCATCCAACTGCCGCAAAACCGGGTCGACGTGGTCTTCGAGATCCACGAAGGCCCGGTCACCGAAGTGGAGAGCATCCGGTTTGTCGGCAACAAGGAGTTTGACGATTCGCGCCTGCGCGGGGTTATCCGGACGAGGGAAACGGCTTGGTGGCGTTTTTTGTCGTCGGACGATACCTATGATCCCGACCGTCTGACGCTGGACCGCGAACTGCTCCGCCGGTTCTATCTCTCCGAGGGATACGCCGATTTCCGGGTCGACTCGGCGGTTGCGGAATTGACGCCGGACCGCAAGAATTTCTTCATCACCTTCACCGTCGAGGAAGGGGAGCGCTACGAGTTTGGCGATATCAAGATCGAGACCACGCTCCCCGGACTGGATCCGGAAAGGCTTAAATCCGATTTGGAAATCGATGAGGGCGACTGGTACGACGCCGACGAGGTTGAAAAAACGATCGACTTCCTCTCGGAAGAGGTTGGCAATCTCGGATATGCGTTCGTCGATGTTCGTCCCCGCCTGGATCGTGACCGGGAAGGGCGCGCCATCAACGTGACCTTCGAAATCGCCGAGGGGCCCCGGGTGTTCGTGGAGCGCATCGACATCACCGGCAACGTGCGAACCCGGGACAACGTCATCCGCCGTGAGTTCCAACTCGTGGAGGGCGACGCCTTTAACTCCGCGCGGCTGCGGCGTTCGCGTCAGCGCATTCAGGATCTCGACTTCTTCCAGAAGGTGGAAGTGGACGAGGTTCCCGGATCGGCCCCGGATAAAGCCGTCATCAAGGTCGCGGTGGAGGAGAAATCCACAGGTCAGCTTTCGTTCGGCGCTGGATTTTCAAGCGCTGGCGGCGCGCTTCTCGACGCCTCGATTCGCGAACGCAATCTGTTGGGCCGCGGCCAGGATCTCCGGCTAGGAGTTGTCTTCGGGCAGAAAACGTTTCAGCTCGATCTTGGGTTTACCGAACCGTACTTTCTCGGCCGGGACATCGCCGCGGGTTTCGATCTCTTCCATACCGAGGTCAACCGGCAATCCGAGAGTTCGTTTGATAGCACGCGGACGGGTGGCGCCTTGAGGGCCGGGTACCCGATTACCGAGAATCTGAGACAGAGCTGGCGATACACCCTGGAACAGAAAAAGGTCGAGAACGTCGATGACAACGCTTCCATTTTCGTCAAGTCCCAGGAGGGGGAGGAGACGGTCTCGGAAATCACGCATCGCCTGACCTATGACAAACGCGACAGCCGCCTCGATCCCACCAAGGGGTACTATGCGAGCATCGCGACAGACGTCGCGGGATTGGGCGGGACCGTCAACTACGTTCGCAACGATCTGAATGCAGCCTATTACTATCCGATCGTGGAACAGTGGGTCGTCTCCATATCGGGGGCGGCGGGGCACATCACCGGTTACGGCGGCGAGGACGTTAACCTGATCGACCGGTTTTTCGTAGGCGGCGACGATCTTCGCGGCTTCGCCACTGACGGCATCGGTCCGCGCGATCTTGACTCGAACGACGCACTCGGTGGCGAAATTTACTACACCGGCAGCGTACAAATGACGTTCCCCTTGGGTTTGCCCGACGAACTGGCCATTAGGGGGCGCGTATTTACTGATCTGGGCAGTCTGTGGCAGCTCGACGATTCTGGGCCTGACGTCGCCGACAATAACAGCTTGAGGGCGTCGGTGGGCATCGGGTTGACCTGGGTATCGCCCTTCGGCCCCATCGGCATCGATCTCGGCCAAGCCGTCCTCAAGGAAAGCTATGATGAAACCGAGATCTTCCGGGTGAACTTCGGAACACGTTTCTAAGCCATGAAATGCGTCCGGATCATTATTTTGATTCTTGCCTTCGCCGGATGTTTGATCCTCGCGCCGCGCACTGGTGCCCAGGACGCCGTTCCGCTCAACGTCGCCATTCTCGACCTGAACCGGATCTATCGCGATTCCGTTGCGGCCCAGAGAATCCACGACTTGGTCAACAGTCACGCGGCCTCCTACCGCGAGGACACGGAACGAGCGGAGGTGGAACTCCGCAACGCAGACAGGATCCTGGCGGAGAGGCGAACCCTGGAAGCGCTCTCGGCGGAGGAGTTCGACCAGGAACGCCGCAAGCTCGAGCAACGGGTCCAGGAGTCGCAGAAGAAGGTCCAGGAGCGGAGGCGTTCTCTGGCTAAGTTGCAGGCCGAGGGCCTTCAAGAACTGGAAACCGTTCTCAAGCAGGTGGTCGAACAGCTCCGCAAGGAGCGCGGGTTCACGCTGATTCTGCGCAGCGAGCACACGGCGTACGTGGACCCCTCGCTCGACATTACAGACGAGGTCCTGCGCCTACTGAACCAGCAACTGCCCACGGTCAGCGTCGGGACGGACGAAAACTCAGGCTTGCGCCCCCGGGAAAATTGATTATCGCCGCCGGATCCGCCATAACCTGAAAGTCGAGCATCTTGCCAAGGTCGGATATCTGCGGAATTCATCTCCAACCAATTGCGCCGGGCGCTTTGATGGAAGGGGTAGAGAGGTGCTGGCTTTTCCGCCCGTTCACCTTTGGTGGAGGGACGTGGCGAAGGGGTGAAATATGAAACGGACGAGAACAAAAAACAGCGAGTAGCTTATGGATACGCAAGCCATGCCCGCCACGGGAACGGAACTCGACATCCTTCGTATTCAGGAGATGATCCCGCATCGGTATCCGATGCTGATGATCGATCGTGTTGTCGACGTCGTCCCCGACGTAGGGGCGATCGGTGTCAAGAACGTCAGCATCAACGAACCGTTTTTTCAGGGACATTTTCCCGCCGATCCCATCATGCCGGGCGTTCTGATCATCGAAGCCATGGCGCAGACTGCGGCGGTGCTGGTCGTGACAACACTCGGCTCCAAGAGCGAGGGCAGCTTGGTCTATTTCATGTCCGTGGATTCCGCGCGATTCCGCAAGCCGGTGGTGCCGGGTGACACGCTCCTAATCCACGTGGAAAAGAAACAGCAGCGCGGCAACGTCTGGAAGTTCTCGGCGACGGCCAAGGTGGACGGCACCGTGGTCGCGGACGCCACCTACGCGGCGATGATCCGGGAAAATGGCGCGTGACCTTTCCTAAGCTTGGAATCATTGCCGGAACGGGCGATCTGCCGCGTCGCGTGGTTGATGCCTGCGGGCGGACCGGCCGGCCGTTCTTCGTTCTCGCCTTCAAGGGCCAGACCGCGCCCGAGACCGTAGAGGGCGACGATACGCCCCACGAGTGGGTCCCGCTCGGCTCCGCCGGAAAGGCCATCAAGACGCTGCGCCGCAACGAGGTGCGGGACTTGGTGCTCGCCGGCCCCATCGACCGGCCGTCATCGCTCTCCGAACTGAAGCCCGACCTGTGGGCCACCCTGTTTCTCGCCCGGGTGGGGCCGTCGGTGCTGAACGACGACGATGGCCTGCTCGGCGCCTTCATCCATGAACTGGAGCGGAAGGAAGGCTTCCACGTGGTCGACGTGGAAACCGTGCTGGCCGAGGAAACCGCTGACTAAGCCCCATCGGCGTTGAGGTGGAGCGTTTCCATTCCGTGAGTCACGACGACACGGAGGCGAGGGGGAACAAAACGCGTGTCGCGCCACTACGCGCCCAGCGATGCGCTTGAACTCGCTGAAAGCAGCGGTGAAAGGGTGCTTCCGGAGCAACTCTGCGCAAGGAGGCAGCATTGATCGAGAAAATTGACTTGCCGGCGGGCGTTGAACCAGGACTGCGGTTCGCGCTGGTGCTCGACGGCCAAGGCGGCTGCCGCCATCTCGATTGGCGGGGTGTGGCCCGGTGGCAGCCGGACGATGGCTTCCTCTGGGTGCACCTGGAGCGCGACACCGATGAAGCGGCGGAGTGGATTCACCAGTCCAGTGGCATCGATCCCCTAGTCGGCGAGGCGCTGCTCGCCGAGGATACGCGCCCGCGCATTGAGATTGTCGACGAGGCGATGATGATCGTGCTGCGAGGCATCAACCGCGCCGAGGTCGAGGAAGCGGAACTGATGCCGATCCACATCTGGATGGACGCGAACCGCGCGGTGACCTTGCGGGACCGCGACCATAAGTTGGTGGCGCTGCGCGACATCCGGCTTTCGCTCGTCGCCGGACGCGGCCCGAAGACCGGCGGCGCCCTGCTGGTGCAGATTGCCGACAAGGTAATCCGCGACGTCGAACCGGTGATCGACGAGATGGACGACGCGCTTGAACGGCTCGAGGATCATTTGAATGACAAGGACTCGTCGGGCTTGCGCGGCGAACTGGCCGAAATCCGGCGCAACGCCATCCACCTTAGGCGCTATCTCGGGCCGCAGCGGGAGGTGATGGTGCAACTGCAGGCCGAGCCGACGGCGCTGCTCGATCGGATCAGCCGGTTGCGGCTGCGTGGCGTCACCGACCGGGTGGTGCGCGCCTGCGAGGACCTGGACGCGGTGCGCGACCGGGCAACGGTCCTCTATCAGGACCTGACGGCGCAGATTCAGGAGGCCATCGCGCGGACCAGCTACCGGTTTACGGTCGTCGCCGCCGTATTGCTGCCTCCAAGCCTGGTCGCCGGCATTCTCGGCGTCAACATTGGCGGCATTCCAGGATCCGACGATCCTGGCGCGTTCTACGAACTGATCATCATTTTAGGGGTTCTCCTGCTGATACAGTTCATTGTCCTGAAATGGATGAAGTGGCTGTAGATAAGCAGGCGCCATGACAAAGCAACGATTGGTCATCTCGTTAACGCGTGGAATCGGCCCGCGACTGTTTCGACAACAACGATGATTGAAACACTCCGGATGAGATCAGACGTGCTGATGGCCGAATACGCGAAGCTTGAGGACAGAGAACGCCGGTTGGTTGGGGCGTTGGAGTTGGAGAATACTCTCCTGCTGGTGGAGGCCCGAGAGCCTTTGCGCGCGCTCGCGGCGGCGCGAGCGGCCGTTCTGCGGCGCGGGGTGGTGGGGGTCGCGCGGCGAGCAGTGCTGGATCAAGTGAACGCGGTCCCCGTGCCGACGGCGGGCGGGCATCTGTTCCGGGTGGAGGCGGCGGGGTTGGCGGGTCCGAGGCTGGTGTGTTTCACGTCCGGCTCATCAGGGCGGGCCAAGGGGATCCTGCGGAGCTATGAAAGTTGGCGGCGCACCTTCATTCTTCAGCGCGAATCTTTGAAATACAAGGACAATACCAGCGTTCTGATTCTAGGTAATCTTGCTCATTCGCTGCATCTGTATGGCGCCATGGAAGCCCTTGACCGGGGCGTGGCGCCCGCCATCCTCGAGAGCTTCTCTCCGAAACTGGCCATCGACACGTGCCGGGCGTCCAGCCTGGAGATGATGTACGCGACGCCGGCGCATCTCAATCTGCTATTGGCGTATGGCCAAAAGAAAACGGTTCGGCCCCTGGACACCGTCTTCCATATTCTCGCCGGCGGGGCGAAGCTCGACGAAAAGCAAATGAGCCGGCTGGGGGCGCTTTTTCCCAACGCCCGCATCGTCGAATTTTTCGGCACCACCGAAACCAGCTACATCACCATGAAATCCCCGGACTCGCCCACAGGATCCGTGGGAAAGGCCTGCGCCGGAGTGACCGTGAAAATCACCGATGCCGAGGGCCGCGTGCTCTCGGCCGGACAGGAGGGAATTCTCTGGGTTAAAAGCGACATGCTGTTCGATCGGTATGTCTTCGGCGAGGATGCGAACACTCGCTGGCGGGACGGCTTCGTAACGGTGGGCGACCAGGGATTTCTGGATCTCGACGGCAATCTGTTCTTTACGGCCAGGCTGGGCTCCATGGTGACCATCGCCGGTGAGAATGTGTTTCTAGACCATGTGGAAAATCATCTGCGGGCAAGGATCCAGGCGGGGGAGTGCGCCGTCCTGCCCGTCGGTGACTTTCTGCGGGGATGCCGACTGGTGGCCGTGACGCAATTCGCGATGCCGGAAGATGAGGCGGGCGCGGTGCTGCGGGCGCTGCGGGACGAGTTTGGCGCCCTTAAGTCACCCAAGGCCCTGGTTCACGTGGCGGACTGGCCTTTTCTGCCATCGGGAAAGACCGACCGGCTGGCCCTGGCGAAGCGGATGGCGGAGTGCCCATGACACCCAGCGCCTACATCGCCGCCGCCGCGCGGACCTCCGTCGTGCCATCGGGCGGGGCCTTCCGCAACATGGACTTCGAAGTGCTCGCCGCCGCGTCCATCGGCGCGTGTCTGACGCGTGCGGGCGCCGACCCGGGTCAGGTGGACGAATTGATCCTCTCCAACGCACTTGGCGCGGGGGGAAACCCGGCGCGCCTCGCCTCGCTCGCCTCCGGCCTTCCGCACGCGGTCGCCGGCCTGAGCATCGACCGCCAATGCGTCGGCGGCCTCGACGCGATCATCCTGGCCCAGGCGCTAATCGAGTTGGGACAGGCCCATGTGGTCCTCGCGGGCGGCAGCGAGTCCCATTCGCTGCGGCCGCAGCGGCACTACAGGACCGGCTGGAACGCGGAGCTGCGTTTGCGCGAACAGGCGCGCTTTACGCCGTGGACGGACCGCGACCCCGATATGAGCGAGGCCGCCAGCCGCCTCGCTGATGAGGAGGGGATTACTCTGGAGAGCCAGAACGCGTGGGCGGTGGCCAGCCATGCCAAGGCCCGCGCCGCGCGCCAAGCCGTCTCGGCGGAGATCGTCAACCCGGGCGGCGTCGACCTGGACCGCGATCCGTTCACCCGACCGTTGAGTCTGAAAACCTGCGCCCGGGCGCCGGGCATCACCGGAACCATCACCACCGCCAACACCAGCGTGGCTGCCGACGGCGCGGCGTTCGTGCTGGTGGTGTCACGGCAGGTCTTGGACCGGCTCAAACTGGCGTTCGCGCTCCGTGTCGTGACCGGCGCGACGGTGGGCGGTGATCCGGAGCTTCCCGCGATCGCCCCGATCCGAGCGATCGAGTGGGTGCTAAGCGATGCTCAAATGGATTCGAACTCGTTTACCGTCATAGAACTGATGGAAGCCTATGCGGCCCAGGCCATCGTGTGCGCGCGGGGCGCGGGTTTGAACGCGGACGTGATCAATCCGGGCGGAGGATCGCTGGCGCGGGGCCATCCCATTGGCGCGTCGGGCACCATCCTGGCTGTCCGGCTGTTTCATGAACTGAGGCAACGGCGTGGGCTCGGCCTCGCCGCCATCGCCGCCGCCGGCGGGCTCGGTTCGGCGCTGATCGTCGAGAGCGTCTCGCCCTAGGCTAGGCGGCGGGCGCTACTCGGGCCAGCCCTCGAAACGCGCGTATTGGTCCACGGGCAGACGGTCCGTGCGCAACCCGTTCGCCGGCGCCTCAGGGTCTTCGTAGCCGAGGGCGACGCCGCAGACCACCATTTCGTGCTCGCCGAGTTGAAGTTGTTCGGCGATAAACGGGCCGTAGGTGGACAGCGCGCCGATGCCGCAGCTCGCCAGGCCCTCGGCTTGGGCGGCGAGCAGCAGGGTCTGCAGCATCATGCCGAAATCCATGAAGCACCCCTTGCCCATGCGTGCGTCGATGCAGGCGACGATGCCCACCGGCGCGTCGAAAAACCGGTAGTTTTGCATAAACTGTTGCTGGCGCGCGTCCTCGTCCTTGCGATCGATGCCGAGCGCCGCATACAGGCCCGCGCCCACCTTGACTTGTCGTTCCCGCAAATATTTCGGCATCGGATCGGGGAAGTACGAAAACGGTGCCGAAGGGAGCAGCCCGTGCTCGATGGCCACGCAGAGGGTGTCGCAAAACTGCCTGAGCGTTTCGCCGGTCATGGCCACAAAGGTACCCGGTTGCAGGTTGGCGCTGCTTGGCGCCGTGCGCGCCGTCTCGAAGATCCGGCGCACCAGCGCCAGCGGCACGGGATCGGCCTTGAACCCGCGCACGGATTTGCGATTCCGCGCCAGGGCGTGGAAGGCGGGATCGGTGTTCATGGGGAGGTCAACGGGTCCAATTTCGAGCCTGACGGGGCCATTCAGGGTCTTTCATGACGGCGGCGAGCGGCTACAACACCAAAGGAGCCGAAGACGCGGACGACCACCATACGATGAAGACGACCATGACAAAAACAGAAATAGGGAGGTTTTCGACTATCGCTTGGAGGGGGGTGTACGCCATGGACCCTGCGAGCACCATGATGGCCGGCGGAACCGGCCACATTCCACGGCCCACCTGAGGGCTCACTTCATTCCGGTGCTCGGGTAATTGCGGTCCTGGGTGAGTTTCGCGCCGTTGTTCCAACCGTTCACCAGCTCAAACCACTTCGTGTATGGTTGAATTGAGAGCGTATTGCCGAAGTGCCCCCAGTACATCTTGCCGCCCATGTATATGATGTTCTCCCCCTCGAGACCGGCGTCGGAGCCGTTCCAGCCGGTGTTCTCGATGTAGCCGTCCTCTCCCGGAACCCAGTCGTGATCGTCCGTGGTCGAGCCCTCCACGCGAGGGGCATTAGCGCCTCCCTTCACCGTAATCTTGGTGGCCGCAGCGCAGCCGATGGCGTATTTGTCCGGATTCTTGTTGAGGTCCTCCCGGGCCTCCTGACGGTCGACGCCCTCCTTATAACCAAAGGTTCCCTTGTCCCTGTCAAGCCACCAGTACTTTGGGTTCATCCGGAAATTGGCCGTGCCGCCCGCGAAAACATACTTTTTCTTTTCGGCAAAGGCGATCACGCCCTTGCGCGCGATCAGATGGCTCATCAGATTGTCCTGCGCTTCCTTGCCGGTGCTTCCCTTCAGTTTGAATAATCTTGGCGAATTGAACAGCGATGTGAAGATTTCCAGCGATAGCTCGCCCTTATTCCGTATTGGTTCGGGATAGAAATAAGTATCCCCGGACCGCGTCAGAAACTGATCGAAATCAGGCAGTTTGCTCTTCGCCGGAACCGCCACCTTCCGTTGAACGGGCTGCTTGCCGCCGCCGCTTTCTATGCGCCGCAACCGGGCCGCGAGGTCTTCTCGCGCCTCGCCGTCCGCCTGATTGCCGTCAGCCGCGTCCGCGCCCATTTGGTCCGCTTCGCGTTCAAGCGCCGGGTCGTCGTTGATGCCGGCGCCGCCCTTGGCCTGGGCTGGGACCCGCACCCGTCCCTGGGCCTGCTGGACCACGTGAGCGAGTTCGTGGCCGAGAAGCCGCTGGCCCGATACGCTGCGCGGGGAATAGGCGCCGGTCGCGAAATGGAGGTTTGGACCCTGGGCGTAGGCGCGAGCGCCCATCGCGGAGGCCCGGGAATCCTGGTGGATGCGCACGGCGGAGAAATCGTAACCGAAGTGGCGCTCCATTTTCTCCTGGACGTCCGCCGGCATCCGGCCGCCGGCTGAATGGCTTTCGGGCAGAACGGGAATTTGGCTGAAATCGTGCCCCGGGGGACCCGGTTCACCCTCCTTCGAGGAGTTCGTGATGTTTTCCGAACGCAATCGCCGCGCCGCTTGCTTGCCCGGCGCTCGGCCCATTCCGGCGGCGCCCGCCGCTGTAGGGGGCTGGGTCGACAAACGAGCGGGTACCAAGGCGCGCATGGTTACAAAGCCTCTCGAAGCTCCCAATACGTTATCACCGTCAGCCAGAGACGTCGCCAATAATCCGGCGGTCGCCCGTAGACTTGCCGACTTTACGGACATGACCGTCGCGCCGCATACTCCGGCTTCCTGAAATCGGTCGGCGCGGATGATCACGGGAGGTCGTGCCATGATACTGGTTGGCCAATTGGATTCGCCGTTCGTGCGGCGTGTGGCGGTTTCCATGACCATGCTCGGCGTCCCCTTCGAACGGGACGGATCTTCGGTGATGCGTAATTTCGAGGACGTCCGCCGCGTCAATCCGCTCGGCCGGGTGCCGGCGCTCGTCCTCGACGATGGCGAGGTTCTGGTGGACAGCAACGCGATCCTGGACTGGCTCGGCGGCGAAGCGGGACCGGACCGGGCGTTGATGCCGCCGCCGGGGCCCGCGCGAACCCGATGCTGGCGGCTGGTAGCCCTTGGCCTCGGCGCCGACGAGAAGCTGGTGGCGCAGGTCTACGAACACCTGATGCGGACGCCGGAACAGCGATCCGTGGCGTGGAAGGACCGTTGCCGGGGCCAAGTGAGAGCCGCCCTCGACGCGGTCGACCGCGAAGCCGGAGAGTTCCGGCCGTGGCTCCTGGGTGATCGGCTTGCCCAGGCCGACATCACCGTTGCCAGCATGCTCGGCTTTATCGGTCTGGTGGCGCCGGCGACCGGCATTGCCCCGCCCGACGGACGGCACTGGCCTCACTTGCGGACGCTGGGCGAGCGTTGCGAGGCCGTGCCCGCGTTCGCCGCCTGTGCTATCCGCCCAAGACGGAGCGGCCTCCGCCGCCGGACTTCAGGCCTTAGGCGGGTGTCCGGGCGGGCCACGGGTCGGGTGCCGCCGCGCCAACCCCCAGGACCGTGGCGATGATGAAGGGATGAAACGCGATGCTCCGTGCGATCTCCACAGCCAGCCGGGGCACTGTGTGATTTTCCGTTCCCGAAACCGCCATCATCGTCGGGGCGATGGTGAAGTGCATGATGTTCTCGAAGCAGAAGATCAGCGCCACGGGAACCGCCGTCTGCTCGCCGAAGGTCAGGATCGCCAGACTCGGGCGCATATAGCCGATGTTGCCGTACGCCCCCGCCAGTCCTTGAATGGTCGCATCGGGAACACGCGCGCGGCGAAGGATCAGGGCGAGCGCGAAAACCAGGGTGAAGACACAGAATGTCGCCGCCAGGTTGTTCACCACGAACCCCCAGTTGGCCAGTTGTTCCACGGGCGTTTTCGAGAGGAGCTTGAAGAACAGTGCTGGCAGGGCGAGGTAGATGATGAAGATCCGCAGCCAGCCCATCGCTCCCGCCGGCTGACGGATAAGGCGGGCCTTGTCACGAAGCCAAGCAGGATCAGTCCGAAGAGCGGAAGAACGAGACCGACAATATCTGCCATTCAGCACGGAGCCCGGAGCCAGTTTCTCTGTCGTCCCATCCTCGCTAACCGCTCACTGCGGCCCGGTCAATCGGATTGGGGCCGGTGAAGGGGCGATCCAGAGTGTTCTGGAAGTCCTTGAAAACAGGGCCAGCTTGGGCAAATCGGAACCAAAAAGGGCCGATGACGTGCACTGGCCCGAGTTTTGCCCGGTCCGCAGGGGGACTAGACCAGGCGAGGGGAGGAATGTTTCATTGTTCATGATATGTGCATATGCACCCCGGAGATCAAGGCCGGTTGAACGGAATGCCGTTCGATGACACGCTGGGGGATGTTCGATCCCCTTGACCATGGCTGGGATCTCTCGGTCGCGGAGGCCAGGGCCGTGCAGCTCGATCTTGCGGCGCGGGTTGAGCGCGTCGACAGGCTGGGCGTGGTTCGAACCGTCGCCGGGGTCGACGTGGCATATGGCCGCGGCAACCCGCTGAGGGCCGCAGCCGTGGTGCTGGCCTTCGACAGTCTCAAGACGCTCGGGGCCGCGGCGGTGACGATGGAGGCCCGGTTTCCCTATGTGCCGGGTTATCTGTCCTTCCGCGAAATCCCGGCGGTGCTGGCGGTGCTCGACCGGCTCGCGGTCAGGCCGGATATCTTACTCTGTGACGGGCAGGGCATCGCCCATCCCCGCCGTTTCGGCCTCGCCAGCCACCTTGGTGTTGTTACCGGTCTGCCAACCATCGGCGTCGCCAAGTCGCGGCTTGTGGGCGAGCACGGGGAACCCGGCGGGGCGCGCGGGGACTGGGCGCCCTTGATGGACCAGGGCGAGATCATCGGCGCGGTCCTCCGGACCCGGGTGGGGGTCAAGCCGGTTTATGTCTCCATTGGCCACCGTGTCGGCCTGAAAACGGCGATCCGCTTCGTGCTCGCGTGCACGACCCGTTTCCGCCTTCCCGAAACGACCCGCGCCGCCGACCGCCTGTCGAAGTTCCCGCGGTGACGGCGCCGGTGGGTTGTCCGGCGGGAAACAATCTTTCTTTCAACCGGTCAAGCGCGGGGGCTATATTGGCATCGGCGGACCGGCCGGTCGCGGTCTTTTGTTTTTGCGGATATGCCATTCATGCGAGCCATCGTTCCCTGGTTCCGGTTTGTCCTCGGCGGCGCTGTTCTCGGCGTGTTGATCAGCTCAATCTGGCTTTGCGGCGCGCGGCCGCTAAGCGCGCAACCGGCACAATCGCAAACTCAGCCCCTGACGGCGGTCACCGTGACGCCCGTCACGCGCTTGAAGGTCGCCAACACGGTCGAACAGGTGGGACGCGTCCAGGCCGTCGAGGACGTTGAACTGCGCGCCCGAGTCCGGGGCTTCCTGGAGAAGCGGCTGTTCCAGGAAGGCGCCGACGTAGACAAGGACGCCCTGCTATTCGTCATCGAGCAGGAAGAGTACAAAACGGAGGTGGCACGCGCGGAGGCCCGGCTTGCTCGCGCCAACGCCGAGCTCGAGAACGCCCGGCGTGCCCTCGCGCGATCGAAAACCCTGCTCGGCCGGGGAAATATCAGTCAGGCCGCCCACGACGATGCCGTCGCCGCCGAGCTTCAGGCCAAGGCCGACGTGAAGGCGGCGGAAGCGGAACTCCAGGCCGCCCAACTCAATCTCAGCTACACGGAGATCCGCGCGCCGTTCGCCGGAAGGATTGGCCGTTCCCAATACAGCGTCGGCGATCTGGTCGGCCCGGACAGCGATGCGCTGGCCGAACTGGTCTCACTGGATCCCATTCACGTCTATGTCGAGGTTCCGGAAAACGTGCTGTTCGAATCGCGGCGCCGAAACGAGGAGCGCGCCAAGAGGGGGGAGCCGAATCCGGTGATCACGCCCAGGCTCCGCTTCCGCGATGGCACCTATTACCCCCACGCGGGAACGGTGGATTTCCGGGACAACCGGATCAACCCAACCACCGGCACCCAGACTGCGCGCGGCAAGTTTCCGAACCCCGATAAACTGTTGCTGCCGGGTCAGTACGTGGAGGTGGTGGTTCAGATCGGCGAAGAGCAGGAGCGGTTGGTGGTTCCGCAGGCCTCCGTGCAGGAGGATCAGGCTGGACGCTTCGTGCTCGTTGTCGACAACAATGACACCGTCGCCATCCGGCGGGTGGTGCTTGGCGACCAGCACGGCATCTATTACGTGGTGGAGTCCGGGTTGTCGGAGGGCGAGCGGGTGATTTTCCAGGGCGTGCAGAAGGTGCGGCCGGGCATGACGGTCGCGCCCACCGAGGCCAGTCCCGAGAAGCGGATCGCGGAGTAGGGCGGTGTTCAGTCGTTATTTCATCGACCGCCCGCGCTTTGCCCTCGTCCTGTCGATCGTTCTCATCATCGGGGGCGTTCTCGCGCTGGTGGGGATGCCGGTCGCCCAGTTCCCGCCGATCACGCCGCCTGTCGTGGAGGTGAAGGCGAGTTTTCCGGGGGCGAACGCGGAAACCGTCGAATCCACCGTCACCATTCCCGTCGAGCAGGAAATCAACGGCGTCGACGGCATGCTGTACATGTCGTCGCAGAGCTCCAACAACGGTTCGATGACGATTACCGTGACCTTCGCCGTCGGAACCGATCCGGACATCGCCCAGGTCAATGTCCAGAACCGGGTGGCGCTGGCCGAGGCGAGGCTGCCCGAGGAGGCCAAGCGTCAGGGCATCACCGTGCGCAAGCAATCCACGGCGATCCTGATGTTTATCGAACTGGGGTCCCCGAACGGCACCTTCGACACCACATTCCTCAGCAACTATGCCCGGATCAACCTGATCGACCGGCTGCTCAGGGTTCCGGGCGTCGGCGAAGCCCAGATCTTCGCGGGTGCCTATTACAGCATGCGGATCTGGCTGGATCCAAGCCGCATGGCCAGCCTCGGCGTCAGCGTCACCGACATCGCCGAGGCGGTGCGCGAACAGAACGTCCAGGTGGCCGCGGGCCAGATCGGACAGATGCCGGTCGCCGACGACCAGCAAGTCCGCTATACCCTCGAAACCAAGGGGCGGCTCTCGGACGTGGATGAATTCGAGAACATCATCATCCGCGCCAACGCCGACGGCTCGCTGGTCCGCCTCGCCGACGTCGCGCGCGTCGAACTGGGCGCCGAAACCTACGACCGCTTCGCCTATCTCGACGCCTCGCCGTCCGTGCCCATCGGCATTTTCCTCCAGCCGGGCGCCAATGCCCTGGAGACCGCTCGCGCGGTCGCGCAACCATGGCAGAGGCGGCAAACAGATTTCCCAAGGACATGGTCCACGATATTCCGTACGACACGACGGAATTCGTCGAGGAATTTATCATCGAGGTGGTCAAGACGCTGGGCATCGCGACCGCCCTCGTCATCTTCGTCGTTTTCGTTTTCCTGGGCGACTGGCGGGCCACGCTCATCCCCATGGCGACCATCCCCGTTTCGCTGATCGGCGCCCTGCTTATTCTCAGCGTGCTCGGGTACTCCATCAACACGATCACGCTGTTCGGTCTTCTCTTGGCTATCGGGATCGTCGTGGACGACGCCATCGTCGTCATCGAAAACGCCAAGCGCCTGATCGGCGAGGGCATGGCGCCGAGGCCGGCGGCGATCGAGACCATGCGGCAGGTGACCGGACCGGTCATCGCCACCACCGTCGTGCTGCTCGCGGTTTTCGTCCCGGTGGGCTTTCTGCCCGGGATTACCGGGCAGCTCTATCAGCAGTTCGCCGTGACCCTCGCCGCCTCCGTCTCGATCTCCTCGTTGAACGCGCTGACCCTCAGCCCGGCGCTCTGCGCCGCGCTGCTTGGCGGACCGGCGCGGCGGCCGTGGCTTCCGCTGCGCGTGTTCGAGCGGGGATTTTCCTGGGTTACCGCGCGCTACGGGGCCACGGTCGCGCTTTTGGTGCGGCGCGTGGGTATCGTGGTGGTCGTTTTTGCCGCGCTCCTCGGCGCCACGGTCTTCGGCTATGCCCAGCTTCCATCGGCCTTCCTTCCGGACGAGGACCAGGGTTACTTTTTCGTGGACGCGCAATTGCCCGATGGCGCCGCGTTGCCGCGGACCCGTCAGGTCTTGGAAAAAGTCTACACCATCATGGCCGAGACGCCGGGAATCGAGCAGGTGGTCTGGATCGGGGGCTTCAGCCTGATCTCTGGCGTCGCCACCAATGCCGGGTTCGCGGTCGCCGTGCTCGAGCCTTTTGCGGCACGCGAGGCGAGGGACCTGAGCGTCCACCGGATCCTCGGGCAACTCCAGCCCCGTTTCGCTGCCATCCAGGAAGCAAAGGTGTTCGGTTTCAACCCGCCCGCGGTTCGCGGCCTGGGTCGGACCGGCGGCTTCGAGTTTCAGCTTCAGGATGTCGCCGGGCGCACCCCGCAGGATCTGGCGGCGGCCATGCGCGCGCTCGTGTTCACCGCCAACCAGCAGGCGGAAATGACCCGCGTATTCTCCACCTTCCAGGCAGAAGGGCCGCGCATCGCTGTTGCCGTCGACCGGCGAAAGGCAAAGACGCTCGGGGTTCCGCTGAACGAGATCTTCGCCACGCTGCAGACCCAGCTTGGTTCTCTTTACATTAATGATTTCAATAAATTCGGTCGCGTTTTTCAGGTCCGGGCGCAGGCCGAATTGGTCGCCCGCGACGACCCCGACGATATCCTGCGGCTCTATGTCCGCAATGATCGCGGCGAAATCATCCCGTTGGAGACGCTGGTCTCGCTGTCGTCGACGGTCGGCCCCGAGACCATTTCGCGCTACAATCTGTACCGTTCGGCTCAGATCAACGGTTCGGCGGCGGAGGGCTTCAGTTCCGGCGAAGCTATCGCCGCCATGGAGCGGATCGCCGCCAGCACGCTGCCGCCCGGTACCGCCTATGAATGGAGTGGCCTTTCGCTGCAGGAGATCAAGGCGGGCAACGTGGCTCCGATCATTTTCGCGTTGGCGTTCGTCTTCGTATACCTGTCGCTCGTGGCCCTGTACGAGAGCTGGTCGATCCCGTTCGCGGTGATCCTGTCCGTACCCTCGGCGATCTTTGGCGCCGTGGCGGTTCAGTTGCTGCTCGGCCAGCAGAACAATATCTACGCCCAGATCGGCCTTGTGCTCTTGATTGGGCTGGCCAGCAAGAACGCCATCCTGATCGTCGAGTTCGCTCTCAAGGAATACCGCGCCGGCCGCGGCCCCCGGACCGCCGCGCTAAAGGCCGCCCGGTTGAGGTTCCGGGCGGTGATGATGACGGCATTTTCGTTCGTGCTCGGGACCATCCCGTTGGTGATCGCCACCGGCGCCGGGGGCGTCAGCCGGCAGTCCCTGGGCGCGCCGGTTTTTGGTGGCATGATTGCGGCGGCCGTTCTGGGCACGCTCCTGGTTCCGGTGCTGTTCGTGGGCATCCAGCGGATGTTTCCGGGACGCCAGGCCATCTCCGCCGGAAGCGGGGAAAGCGGCGGTTAAGACGAAAGCGGCGGTTAAACGGCGTCCTTGTCGTTGCCCATGCTGAGCGCCTCGAGGAGGATGTTCCGGTCCTGCAGCGCCGCCTCGGCCAAGCCTTCCTGGCGGGAGAGCTGCCGGTTCAGTCGGGTCAATTCGCGCTGCATTTCGGCCAGTTCCTCATTGAGGGCGTGGAGCGACGCATTCAATTGTTCCAGGGCGGTTACGTTATGCTCGGCCACCACGAACAAGGTCATTTCATCGGCGTAAATGGAACCGTGCAGCGAGACCGCCCGTCCCTTTCGGCTGCCGAGATTGAGAATACCCTCGTAGATCACCTGGTTCGATGCGTCCTTCGGCACGCGACGCCCCGCGAACTGGTCGAAGCGCGGATTGACGAATACGTCCCGCACGTCGACTTCGGCCTTGGTTGGCATCTCCGGGGGCATCAAGTCGAAAAACGCCCGGTTCCCCTCCAGTAACCGACCATCGCGGCCGATCACCGCCATGGCGACCGCCGAAAGGTCTGACAGGTACTTGGGTATCCGTGTATCCATGCGAACGCCCCTGATCTTCTCGGTAGAGGAAACACGCATACCGGTCTCCATTTATTGCCGATGGCCCACGAAGCCAAAGCTGATATTCGCATGCCTACGTAAAAATCGAAACCGCCTTTTCGGCATCCTGGCTCCAGGCGTCGGCCCCGGTCCACCGCCATATTCCATCGATCTGGTTGACCGGTATGCCGCCCACAAGAATATGCGGGCATTGTGTTCCGAAAGCGGCGCGGAGCGCGTCGACCGTCTCCTTGAGGCCGGAAAGCTGCTGAACGAGAGACGCCGATATGCCCACCACCTCCGGCCGCCAAGTGTCCACCTGCGCCACAAGGGCCTCGATGGGGGTGTTGGCACCCAGATAGTGCACCGACCAGCCGGCTAGTTCGAACGCGTCGCTGACCATGCGCGGGCCAAGCGCGTGCTGGTTCTCGGGAACGGCGGCGAACAGCGCCTTTCTGTCCAACGGCGGAGCACAGTCCGCCGCCGCGAACAGCTGTGCCATGATGTTCTGCGCAATGGCCGTCGCCAAGTGCTCCTGCGCCACCGTGATCTCGTTCCGCTGCCACATGAGACCGATGGCATAGAGAGCGGGCTGGAACAGGTGGGTGGCCGCCCTGACGTAGCCGTGGACGACGACGGCCCTTCCGATCTCGCGGGCGGCCGCCATGTCGCCGCGCAGCATGGCGCGGGTCAACGCCTCGACCTCCGGAACCGCTTCCGGCAGGTGCGCGTGATAGAGCGGGTCCGGGCGCGCGTCCCGCTCCCTTCGGGCGTCCGATCCCGCGTCCAGCATCTCCAGCACCGGCCGCAGAGTGGCCGGATCGAGACGGTCCTCGAAGAATTCCCGCAAGAGCAGCAGCGGTTCGTCCAGGATCTGGACCGGAAGGCCGCGGCTCTCCAGCACCGCGCTCAACCAGCGTTCGTAGTCTTTGAAGTACTGTGGCGCGGGGGTGGCGAGGGCTGCGGCGAGAAACTCCACGTACTCCGAGAGATCGCACGATGTCATCAGGCGGCCGGCCGCGCCGGGAACCGTGTCGTGACGCTCGTATCGTTCCGCCAGGGTCTGGCCGACCCAGCGGACGGCGTCATAGGCAAGAGCGTCCACAGTCTCGCTCGCGCGGGTCGCGTCTGTGGAAAAATGAAATGTGGTCACCACGCCCTCTCTGGACCCCGCTCGGCCATGCGGCCCAACGGTTCGCCTTCAGGCTTAATCGCTTGCGCCAGTCATTCTACCAGCAAAACGAACAAACGCGAACCACAATCGGCGCGCCGCGGCCGCTCGCTCTCCCGTCTGACCTTTGCGCCGCGCCCGGTGGCGGACACGACCACCGGGCACCGGGCGGGCCTTGCTGGCCGGCCGTCAGGTCCGCTGCGCGAGCGGTACGAAGGCGCGCTCGGTGGGGCCGGTGTAGAGCTGCCTTGGCCGACCGATCTTCTGGGTCGGATCCTCGATCATCTCGTTCCACTGGGCGACCCAGCCGACGGTCCGCGCGACCGCGAACAGGACGGTGAACATGCTGGTGGGGATGCCCATGGCCCGGAAGATGATTCCCGAGTAGAAATCGACGTTGGGATACAGCTTCTTCTGCACGAAGAAGTCGTCCTCCAGGGCGATTCGCTCCAATTCCATGGCCAGTTCCAGCAACGGCTCGTCGCGCACGCCGAGCTCGTCCAGAACCTCGTGGCATGTCTGGCGCATGATCGTCGCCCGGGGATCGTAGTTCTTGTAAACCCGGTGGCCGAATCCCATCAGTCGGAACGGATCGTCCTTGTCCTTGGCCCGCTTGATGTAGCCGGGAACCTTGCCGACGTCGCCGATCTCTTCCAGCATGTTGAGCACCGCCTCGTTGGCGCCCCCGTGAGCCGGCCCCCACAGCGACGCGATGCCGGCGGCGATGCAGGCGAACGGGTTGGCGCCGCTGGAGCCGGCGAGCCGTACCGTCGAGGTGGACGCGTTCTGTTCGTGGTCCGCGTGGAGGATCAGGATCCGGTCCATGGCCTTGGCCAGCACCGGGTTGATCTTGTAGGGCTCGCACGGGTTGGCGTACATCATGTGGAGGAAGTTCTCGGCGTACTTCAGATCGTTGCGCGGATACATGAACGGCTGGCCGATGGCGTACTTGTAGGCCCAGGCCGCGATCGTCGGCATCTTGGCGATTTGGCGGTAGGACGCGATCATCCGGTGGCGCGGATTGGTGATGTCCGTGCTGTCGTGATAGAACGCCGAGAGCGCGCCGACGACGCCCACCATGACCGCCATGGGATGGGAGTCCCGGCGGAAGCCGCTGTAGAAACTGTGCATCTGCTCGTGCAGCATGGTGTGGTAGGTGATGTCGGTTTCGAACTTGCGTTTCTGGTCGGCGGTGGGCAGGTCGCCGTACAGCAGCAGATAGCAGACCTCCATGAAGTCGCAGCTTTCCGCGAGGTCGGCGATGGGATATCCGCGATACAGCAGAACGCCCTTGTCGCCGTCGATGAAGGTGATCGCGGATTCACAGCTTCCCGTGGAGGTATATCCGGGATCGAAGGTGAAACAGCCGGTGTCCTGGTAGAGCGACCGCACATCGATGACGTCTGGACCCGTGGTGCCGCTGATCACCGGAAATTCGTAGGTCTTCCCGGTGGCGTTGTCGGTCAGGGTCATGGTCCGCTTGGTCGTATTGGCAGCTTTTGTCTCGCTCATGCGCGTATCCTTGAATATCCAACTTCTCCCGCGACTCCCGGCAAGCCGGCGGCAAACGAACCGGCGCTGGGTATTTCGCGATCCAATTCTCTCGATCCGTTCCTCCCGACGCCGCGTCTTGTTCCCGGATCAATCGTCCAGGACTTGGCCCATTCGGGCAAGCGCTTCTTCGCGTCCCAGCACCTCCATGACCTCGAAGATCGGCGGCGACACGGTGGAACCCGCCAACGCCGCCCGGAGGGGCTGTGCAATCTCACGCAACTTGAGGCCTTGGGGTTCATTGATCTCCACATAGTCCCGCACGCTCTTTTCAAGCACCTCGGCGTTCCACTCTCTCAGGTTTAGCAGAAAACCCCGCATGTCCCCAAGCCGTCGTTTCGCGTGTGTATCTAGCAGCTTTTCCGCTTTGCCGTCCATCGCAATAGGGGCGTCGACAGCATAAAACAGTGCATTTTCAGTAAGTTCCTCAAGCGTCTTCGCGCGGCCTTTCAGTCCGGGCATGCCCATGAGGATCCGCGCCCGCGCATTCGCCGAAAGCGCTCCACCGAGGCGGCCAGCTAATCGCTCAAGAACTAGGTCGGTCAGCCGCCCGTCGTCGGCCCGCCGGATGTAATAGCCGTTGAGGCTGGCGAGCTTGGCCATGTCGAAGCGAGCCGGCCCGCGGCCCACCGCGGCAAGGTCGAACCACTCGATGGCCTTCTCCCGGCTGATGATCTCCTCGTCGCCGTGGCTCCAGCCGAGACGCAACAGGTAGTTGCACAGCGCCTCGGGCAGGAAGCCCATGTCGCGGTATGCTTCCACGCCCAGCGCCCCGTGTCGCTTCGAGAGCTTGGCGCCGTCCGGGCCGTGAATCAGCGGAATATGGGCGAACGCCGGCGGTTCCCACCCCAACGCCGTGTAGAGCTGATATTGCCGGAAGGTGTTGGTCAGGTGATCGTCGCCGCGAATGACGTGGGTGATCTCCATGTCGTGATCGTCGACCACCACGGCGAGCATGTAGGTAGGGGTGCCGTCGGCGCGCAGCAGAACCATGTCGTCGAGCTGGTCGTTGGCCACGGTGACGTCGCCCTGCACCACGTCGGCGATCCGGGTCTCGCCGTCGCGGGGCGCCTTGAGGCGGATCACCGGTTTCGCCCCAGGGGGCGCGTCGGCCGGATCGCGGTCCCGCCAGCGGCCGTCGTAGAGCAAGGTGCGGCCTTCCTTGCGCGCGCTTTCCCGCATCTCCGTCAGTTCCTCGGGCGTCGCGAAGCAGGGGTAGGCCTTGCCCTCGCCGAGCAGCCGCAGGGCGGCCTCGGCATGGCGGCTGGAGCGGGCGAACTGCGAGATCCACTCGCCATCCCACGTCAGGTCGAGCCACTTCAATCCGTCGATGATGGCGTCGATGGCCGCCTGGGTGGACCGCTTCCGGTCGGTATCCTCGATCCTCAAATGAAAGCGCCCGCCGTGATGGCGCGCGAACAGCCAGTTGAAGAGCGCCGTGCGGACTCCCCCGATGTGCAGGAAACCGGTGGGCGAGGGGGCAAAACGGGTGATAACCGTCATCGAAAAATCAGAAACCGTTCATATCAGAGAAACATGACATCACTTAGCACAGTCGCCGCGCCGCCGGTAAGCCCGCGCCAGGTTTTTTTGGCGACGCACCATGTTAATCTATTGACCCGGCAACCGAACATCCATGGGGAGAGCGGAAAATCATGACTGTACTGGTTCATTGCGACGCCATCCAGGTGGCGTTGAGGGTGGGGCTCGACGTCGCCGACATCACGGCGGCCTTGAGCCGCATCGTCGCCGACTCCGGCGTCCGGAACGGCGGCGCCCAGCTGTCCAACGTCGGTTCCACCGGTTCGCTGACCACCATCGAGTACGAACCGGGCGCGGTGGAGGACCTCAAGCGGGCGATCAGGCGCTTGGCGCCGCCCGACATGGACTATGCCCACGAGATGACCTGGCACGACGGCAACGGCCACAGCCACGTGCAGGCTTCGCTCATGGGACCGTCGCTGGTGGTGCCCGTTCGCGATGGCCGGCTCTCTCTCGGCACCTGGCAGCAGGTGATCGCCATCAACCACGACAACAAGCCGCGGCGCCGCGTGGTGGAAGTCACGGTCATCGGGCATGCCTGACTATACCCGTAAGATTTTTTCTTGGAATCGTTTCAAATTCACTTCAATGGGACTGCTGGGTGCCGCCCTTCACTATATCGACCGAATCTGCACTGTGCTGTACTTGCTGGGAGCGGCCACGGTGGGCGGTATGCTTGCCTGGATGGCGTTCACCAAGACGTTTTGGCTGCTTTTACTGGCGGTGCCGGTGCTGATCACCACGGCGCTGTTTTCTCTCGGTTATTGGCGGAATCAGGCCCTCGGGTTGCACCTCGAATGGCCATTTCCACCGGTAACGCGAAAGTTGAAAAGAATTAACAAATCCGACGTAAAAACCAAATGTTGACACAACTCGGGGATTCGATCCAACATATTGTGCAACACCCGATGATAACGTATGCATAACCATGTAATCGCCAGGAATACTCTGCATTCAGCATTAATTAGCTATATTCATTTAGAATTGTTTGTGATCTAATGGTTCGCGTGTGTAACGAAGGGCTCAATTTACGGGAGTGGGAGCCCGGCAAACAGGGGATGAGACGCCGAGAGGAAATCTCGCGGCCGAAAAGCGCAGACGATGCTGCATTTGCCAGACAACGACTTCAAGGTTTTCGAGGTTGCGCTCTACAACGAAGCGGTGCGGATGCTCGTGAAGGAAAAGCAACGGCACGGCTATTTCGATGATCGCTGGGCGGACCTTCAGGTTCGCGATGTGGTCGCCCGCGACGAGCGCGAAGCGCGAAGGCTGATCGCCGAGAGGTTTCCGCCGAAAGACGGTTTCATCGTAAAACGCGTGAGCCGAAGCGCCTACTGAACCGCGCGTGCGGCCGAAAACCAAGATGGAGCCCCCGCGAAGGTCGGGCCTTCGCGATGCGGCCCGCTTCAGTGTTGTTTCCGAGATCATGCGAATGATCTCGCGCTGTCCCCCAACGGCCAGAAATCCCAATACCGCGACGCCGAATACCATCACAGCCTCGGCAAGGACCCGGGCAACGAGACCGAACGCCCCCGTCTTGCCGAGTGGCGCCGACACCGGCGTTGGGTGAATGAGGAAGCGGTGGCACCGGATCGCCGCGCTCCGCTCGCGAAGACGGCTGCGGAGTGGGGCGCCGTCCGCGTCACCGTGTCCTTGCGAGGAGCGCAGCGACGCGGCAAACCCGAAAACAGTCGCGCAGGGCCCATCCGCGACAATTTTCGTGTATTGTCAATTAGTTATGGAAAAGTCTTCGGAAAGATCGGGAGGTTTTTCAAAAACAATCCATAACTCATTGATATAAAATATTTTATAGGAATTAAAAAGCAGTTCCGGCGGCGGATTTCTACTGTGTATGGGGTTGTTTTTCAAAAAACCGTTTTTACCCCCCCCCCCCGAAGCGCCCACGCGCATCGCCGGTCCGGTCCAGGACGGCGCCGGCCGGAGAGAGACGGTGCTCCGCTTCAGTCTTGCTGTTTGGCGATTTCCCGGTCGCGGAGTTCGCGGCGGCGGATCTTGCCGGTGGCGGTCATCGGCAGCGAGTTCGACGAATTCGATCAGCCTCGGGTATTCGTGGCGCGCCAGCCGGGTCTTGACGTAGGCGCGGATGTCCTCCTCCAGCGCCGAACCGGAGTCGTGGCCGGGCGCCAGCATCACGAACGCCTTGACGCTCTCGGTCCTGAGCGGGTCGGGAACGCCGACCACGGCGGCCATGGCGACCGCCGGGTGCTTGCCGAGGCAGTCCTCGATCTCGCCGGGCCCGATGCGGTAGCCCGCCGACGTGATCACGTCGTCGTCGCGGCCGAGGAACCAAAAATAGCCGTCCTCGTCCTTGTGGCCCTCGTCCCCGGTGAGCAGCCAGTCGCCCGCGTATTTGGCCGCCGTGGCCTCCGGGTTGCGCCAGTATTCCAGCATGATCACCGGGTGCGGGCGGCGGACGGCGATCTTTCCGGTGGTTCCGGGCGGCAACACGGTGCCGTCCTCGTCGACGATCTCCACGGTGTGTCCGGGCGCGGCGCGGCCCATGGATCCCGGCTTGACGGCCATGATCTTGGCGCAGTTGGCGGCCACCAGATTGCACTCGGTCTGGCCGTAGTATTCGTTGGGGGTGATGCCGTATTCGCTCCGGCACCAGTCCAGCAGCTCCGCGCCCATGGGCTCGCCAGCGCAGGTGAGGGTGCGGAGCGCGAACCCGAAGCGCTCGCGCGGGCGTTCCACCTGGCGCATCAGCCGGACGGCGGTGGGCGGCATGAAAGTGTTGCGGACGGCGTGCCGCGCCATCAGCGCCAGGGCCTCCTCCGGGTCGAACTTGCGGGCGCGATGGGCCAGCACGGTCACCCCGTGGTGCCAGGAACTCATGAGCACGTTCATCAGCCCGCCGATCCATGCCCAGTCGGCCGGCGTCCACATGAGATCGCCATGTTGCGGGAAGAATTCGTTGAAGAACTCCACCGAGGGCTGGTGGCCGAGCAGGATCCGGTGCGCGTGCAGGGCCCCCTTGGGATTGCCGGTGGTCCCCGACGTGTAGATGATCACGCCCGGGTCGTCGGCCCGGGTGTTCACCGGCGCGAAGCTATCCGATGCCCGGTCCAAGGCCGACCAGAAATCGACAAGGGCAAGGGAGTCGGCCCGCCCGGCGCCGGCCACGACGAGGGCTCCGAGGTCCGGCAACCGGTCGCGGATGGCCTCCACCTTTCCGAGGTTTTCGGTGTCGGTCACAACGGCGCGGGCGCCGCTGTCGGCGAGCCGGAATTCCAGCGCGTCCTCGCCGAACAGGGTGAACAGCGGGATAGAGACGAACCCGGCCTTCCACGCCGCCACGTGGGCAACGGCAGCCTCGACCGATTGCGGAAGCAGGACGCCCACGCGGTCACCGCGCTTGACACCACTGGCCACCAGCACGTTGGCGAGCCGGTTGGACAAACGTTGGATGTCGCGGAAGCTGTACCGGGTCACGCCGCCGTCCTCGTCCTCGACGATCAGCGCGATTCGGTCCGGTGTCGCGTCGGCGTGCTTGTCGCAGACATCGACGCCCATGTTGTAGAATTCCGGGATCCGCCATGTCATCAGGCGGCAAACGTCCTCGTAGGTGCCGGCGGGCGTGAGCATGCCGCTCACTTGGCCCGGCGCTCGTGGAGGAAACGGGCGAGTTCCCGGTCCTCGTGGACGATGTGTTCGATCAGCCAGTATTTGACGTATTCCGCGAGGACGGCGCAATCGTATTTCTCGACCCCCGTGGTCACGCGCTGGGTCAGTTCTTCCGCCTCCTTCAGGAGTTTACCGTGTTCGGCCGCGTGGGACTCCTGGGCCTTGTAGTCGAGATCGATCATCAGCCGCTGTTCGTATGCGAAATGCCGGCGAACCTGGCTGATCAGACTGCGAAAGCATTTCTCGAACACCGTCGGATCGCCGCAGTGGAGCAGGGCGTGGACCAGGCCGTTGTAGCGCTGCGCCAGATCGCGATGATCGGCATCGATGGTGGGGATGCCCACACAGAGTTCTTCCTCCCACGCCCAGCGATGCGCGGCCTCTTCCCGCTCATTCTCGGATAGGGGATTTGAAGCCATCGTCCCGTCCCGCCTAGGCAAAAAACAGCCGATCAGTGTGCGGCCACCCGGACCGCCAATCAAGCAGTTTACGCGCGGGACCGATTCTCGGGCGGGGCTCGGGGAGTTCCCGACTTGGCGGATGGGGTGGGATTCGAACCCACGAGACCCTTGCGGGCCTGCCGGTTTTCAAGACCGGTGCCTTCAACCGCTCGGCCACCCATCCCCGCGCGGGGAATGGCGGGAGTTTTGGCCCATTCGCGCCGGTCCCGCAAGCGCCAAGGCGCCGCGACCTCGAAGATCGGCGCGCGCCGGGGGGGCGTGTTAAGTGGTTCGGCGGCGCCGGATTGAACCGCATGCAACTCGCCTTGCCACCGTCCCCTTTGATTAGCGTTTGGCCAAGGATCCACGCTCGCGGGCGGTCGACGGTGGTCTAAACCCGGGCCGAGGACGCGCCTCGCGCGGAACAGACTTATGTGATTTGCCGGTCAAATGCCGTAAAATGCGTCGAGCGACAAAGCTGGTATTCTCTCGATCCGAGGTCACGGCCATGACCGGTGACTCCCAGGCCTCCCTTCGGCGGCAGATGATCGACGTCATCATCGCGCACGCGTTTTTCGCGCGCGAACAAATCGGCAAGGACGGGCTCGACGAACGTGTCCTGGCGGCGATGGCGAAGGTTCCGCGCCACGCGTTCGTTCCCGCGGAGTTGATGCCGTACGCCTACGCTGATCATCCGTTGCCCATCGGCTTCGAAAAAACCATGTCGCAGCCGTTCATCATCGCCCTGATGACGGATCTCCTCCAGATCCAGCCCACCGACGTGGTTCTAGAGGTGGGAACCGGCCTCGGCTACCATGCCGCCATCATGGCCGAACTCGCCGCCAAGGTCTTCACCGTGGAAATCGTCGAGGAACTTGCGGAACAGGCATTGGAACGGCTGAAGCCATTGGGCTACGCCAATATCGAAGGGCGGGTCGGCAATGGCGAATACGGGTGGCCACAGAACGCGCCCTTCGACAAGATCCTGGTGTGCGCGGCGTCGGAATTGATCCCCGGCGTCTTGATCACCCAACTCAAGGCTGGCGGACGGATGATCGTCCCCACCGGAATGCCGGACTCCCAGTCGCTCCTGCTGGTGGAAAAAAACCCCGATGGCCGGATTCGGACGAGAGAAATCCTGCCGGTGCGGTTTGCGCTGCTGGAAACGTCGGGGACGACCACGGTCAGCTGAAACCAGAATTATCGTGATGGCCCACGCAGGCGTTGAAGAGGGTGATTCGCTCCTTGTCCGCGCCTAGCGCCCCGTTTCGAGGCGTTTCCTGACGGCCGAGAAACGCGAGATATAACAATGATTGTAACCATCCGATGCCTTGTTCAGTATACGTATTACTAGGTTACGGATTCCAAGTGATGAGCAAGGATAGGCATTTGCCGTTGCCGGCGATTCGTCTTTATGGCAAACAAAGAATCAATGACGTTACCGACGTCTCGTGTACCAAGGGTTTGACCGTGCTGAAGATACGGGTGCCGCATGTCCATGGGATCGCCGTGCCGGTTTTGATACTGGCGGTGATGCTGACGGTATTGGGGACACCACAGGGGCTGAGTGCGGCCACTGATTTTCAGCGGTGGGTTGCCGAACTCAGAAGCGAAGCGCTGGCGGCCGGTATCAGTGAGGGAACCCTGGATAGGGCGCTGGCGCGGGCCGCGCCCATAGAGCGGATCGTCGAACTGGATCGCGAGCAGCCGGAGTTCACGCGAACATTCTGGAACTACCTGAACAAGAGAGTCACTCCCGAAGCCGTTCGCCGCGGCCAGCGGGAGTTGGCGGCGAACGGCCCGCTTTTGACCCTCGTCGCCCGCCACTACGGCGTGCAGCCGCGTTTTCTCGTGGCCCTGTGGGGTCTGGAAAGCAGCTACGGCGACAACACGGGAAGCTTTGATGCCGTCTCTGCGCTGACCACGCTGGCCTACGATGCCCGACGCAGCGCGTTTTTCCGGAAGGAGCTTCTGGCTCTCTTGAAAATCATGGACCAGGGGGACATCCGCATTGATGCCACGAGTTCTTGGGCGGGAGCGATGGGACAGCCGCAGTTCATGCCAACCACCTATGCCCGGTACGCCGTCGATTTCGACGGCAACGGCCGTCGCGATTTGTGGGAGAGCCTGCCCGACGTATTCGGTTCGGCGGCAAATTATTTGAAATCGGCGGGGTGGCGAGCCAACCAGACCTGGGGGCGCGAAGTGCTATTGCCGCCCGGGTTCGACTATTCGCTGGCGGAGCTGGATATCACAAAGCCGGTGTCGGAGTGGGCAGCGCTCGGTGTCCGCGACCCGCGGGGACGCCCTTTGCCGGATCCCTCCACCGAGGTTTCGATCATCCTGCCGGGAGGCGTGTACGGCGCGCCCGCCTTGATGGTCTACCCGAATTTTCGCGCCATCATGCAATGGAACCAGTCCATTCAGTACGCAATCGCCGTCGGTCATCTGTCGGACCGTCTGGCCGGGGAAGGGGGGTTCGTGACGCCGCCGCCGGCGCGAGAAGAGCCGTTGACCACGCGGCAGGTCAAGGAGATCCAGTCGCTGCTCGCCAGCAATGGGTTCGATGTGGGCGAAGCGGACGGTATCGTTGGCCCCAAAACACGAGGAGCCATCAGGGCGTTCCAGAAAGACACGCGTTTGCCAGCCGATGGGTATCCAACCATCGCTCTTCTGGAAAGTCTGCGCCTGACGGCGAGGAACTGAGAGATGTTACGCATTCAAACGGCAAGGGGATGGGAAACACGATGCGAATCACCATGAAACGAGCCTTGAGCGTGGGAGCGCTCGTTACCGCCGTAATTCTGTCCGGGTGCGCCGGCGGTACCCAGGCTCCCACAGCCGCGACGGGTGTGCGAGACATTCCTTCCGCTTCCAAGTCGGTGGGACGGTACAAGGTGGGCAAGCCCTATCAGATCAATGGGACCTGGTATCAGCCGGAGGAGGACTTCGACTACGAAGAGGTGGGAATGGCTTCATGGTACGGCCGCCAATTCCACGGCAAGATGACGGCCAACGGTGAGACCTATGACATGGACGCGATGACGGCGGCTCACCGGACCCTGCCGTTGCCATCCGTCGTCCGGGTGACCAATCTCGACAACAACCGAACCGTCAAACTGCGCGTCAACGACCGCGGACCGTTTGCAAAGGGGCGAATCATCGATGTATCGCGCCGTGCGGCGCAGGTGCTGGACTTCCAGAATAAGGGAGTCACCCGCGTCAAGGTGGAGATCGTTGCCGATGAAAGCATGGCCCTGGCCAACCGACAAGGGAGCGGAGGGAACATATCGAATTCCTCAACCCAGGTCGGGTTGACGCCGAACCCAGCGGTCGCTGCTCTCAACCGCAACCAGCTGACCTCGGTCAAAGTCGCTCCGAGGGCCCGCGCCGTTGTGGTGGCTCCGGTAGCCGCGCCGTCGGCTGCGCGGCGCACCCGCACCTACATTCAGGCAGGCTCTTTTGCTGACCCGAGCAACGCTCATCGCGTGCGCTCCCGGCTGTCAGGGCTGGGTCCTGTGGAGGTGCGCGAGTTGCAGGTGGAGGGCCGCGGCTTCTACCGGGTGCGATTGGGACCGCTTGCGTCGAATGACCGGGCCGACGAGGTACTGGCCGATGTGATCCGTGCCGGGTATCCGAGTTCCCGTATCGTCAGCGAATGAGGTTGGTGGAGCCCGACACCCTTCATTTTTTCGACAGGGGGCTTTATACCATCGCTCACCGATAGTTAGGCCAGTCGGTCGTAGGGAAACGGAAAAAGGCGCAAGAAATGACGGGCGGTAGGTCAATGGTTCAGCTTTCGCGCCGCGCGGCGGGGATCGTTTCGCTTGTCGGGCTGATGGTTTTCGTGGGTCTCATGTCTCCCGCGAACGCCTTTGAGACCCAGGCTCGCGAGGCTTTGCTTCTGGACGTGTCGACCGGGACCACGCTTTTTGAGAAGAACGCCGATCAGCTTATGCCTCCGGCGTCCATGAGTAAGATGATGACCACCTACATGGTTTTCGATGGACTCAAGAAGGGCGAACTGAAGCTGGACGATACGTTAACGGTCAGCTCCAATGCCTGGGATAAGGGTGGTGCCGCCAGCGGTGGCTCCACGATGTTTCTGAACCCCGGCGAGGTCGTCAAACTTGAGGACCTCATTCGCGGCATCGTCGTTCAGTCGGGCAACGACGCCTGTATCGTCGTCGCCGAGGGGTTGGCGGGGAGCGAAGAGGCCTTCGCCGAACAGATGACGAAAAAGGGAAAAGAAATTGGCCTTCTCAGCACCACGTTCACCAACGCCACCGGATTGCCGGACCCCCGGCACATGACGACCGCCCGGGATCTGGCAACGCTGGCATACCGAACCATCAAGGATTCTCCAGAATACTATCACTATTACGCGGAGAGAGAATTTACCCACAATGGTATTCGCCAGGGAAATCGCAATCCGCTGCTGTACAAGGATATGGGCGCCGACGGTCTCAAGACCGGACACACGAACGAAGCCGGCTACGGTCTGACCGCTTCGGCAAAGCAGGGCGACCGGCGTCTGATTCTGGTGCTCAACGGTCTTCCCAGTATGAAATCGCGTGTCGAGGAGTCCGAGCGCATCATGTCGTGGGGATTCCGGGAATTCGACACTTACACGCTATTTGAACCCGGCGAACAGGTGTCCGAGGCCGAAGTCTGGCTTGGCACCGAGAAAACCGTGCCCCTGGTGCTTCCCGAAGGCTTGAAGGTGACCCTCTCCCGCCAGGGGCGTGCCGACATGCAGGTCAAGGTCGGCTATGACGGTCCGATCCGCGCTCCCATCGTCGAGGGCGATACGATCGCCACGCTCACGATCACCGTACCCGACATCAGCCCCATCGAGGTTCCCCTTGCCGCCGGCGCGTCTGTCGACGAGATGGGTTTCTTAGGCAAGATCGCGGTCGCGGCAAAACAGTTCGTTGCCGGCGCGACGGACTGAATCCGCGCGCGCGCCGGTGATGCGCGGAACCTTCATTACGCTCGAAGGCGGGGAGGGCGCCGGCAAATCGACGCAGGCGCGTTTGCTTGCCGGGAGACTCGAGGCCGCGGGCTGGCGCGTGCTGGTAACGCGGGAACCCGGCGGCGCCCCCGGCGCGGAGGAAATCCGAGCACTACTCGTTACCGGGGGTACCGGACGCTGGTCGCCCATGACCGAGACCTTGTTGCACTACGCGGCACGCCGAGACCATCTTGACAACACCGTTCTACCGGCGCTCGATCAGGGGTCGTGCGTCGTCTGCGACCGTTTCGCTGACTCCACCATGGCCTATCAGGGCTATGGCCACGGGTTGGGGCGGGCCGTGGTATCGGATCTGCACCGTCTCGTTGTCGGCTCCTTTGCTCCCGATCTGACGCTGATCTTCGACCTGCCCGTGGACGTGGGCCTCGGTCGTGCCGGCGTTCGCGCCGACGCGTCGGGAGAAGACCGGTACGAGCGCATGGATCCCGCGTTTCACCGCCGCTTGCGAGCGGGATTTCTCGATATTGCCCGTCTCGAACCGCGGCGATGCGTGGTCATCGATGCCGATCGGCCCATCGAGGACGTGCACCGCTCCGTGGTCGACGCGGTCGCGGATAGATTGGGCGCGGTCTGGTGAACCAGTCCATGCCGGACGGTTTGGAGCGCTACGATTGGCCGCCTCCACCGCGGGTGAACTGGATGCTCGCCGGTCACGCCGAGGCCGAACGGCAACTGCGAACCGCGTTCGAGACCGGGCGCCTCGCCCATGCATGGCTGATCACGGGGCCCCGTGGCGTCGGTAAGGCGACCCTTGCCTTCCGCTTCGCCCGGTTCGTCCTTAACGGCGGGGCGGCCGCCGCCGAAACGGATATGTTCGGCAGGTCCCTGGATCTGTCGCCGGCGGCGCCGGACGGCCTGTTCGTGGATCCGGGTAGTTCCCTGTTCAAGCGGGTGGCGAGCGGCGGCCACTCGGACCTGTTCACGGTCGAACGGAGGTTGGATCCAAAAAAAGGCAAGCTGTACTCGGAAATCAGAGCCGAGGACGTACGCGAAATCGGTCCCTTTCTGTTCACTACGCCGGCCGAGGGGGGATGGCGCGTGGTGGTGATCGATTGCGCCGACGAAATGAACCGCCACGCGGCCAACGCGGTGTTGAAGGTGCTGGAGGAACCACCGAAGAAAGCGGTTCTGCTGTTGGTGAGCCACGCCCCGGGCCGACTGCTGGAGACCATTCGATCGCGCTGCCGGAAGCTGGCCCTCGCGCCTCTGAGTGACACCGATATGGCCGATCTGGTTACGCTGTACAAGCCGGACATCCAACCCTCCGACGCGAACAGGCTGGCGCACCTCGCGGGCGGCAGCATCGGTCACGCCCTGAGCCTGGCGGAACTCGGCGGCCTTGCTCTGTATTCGGGTCTGATGGACCTGCTGACCAGCCTGCCGGCGCTCGACACGGTGGCGCTGCACCGACTTGGCGATACCGTTGGCAAGGGGGATTCCAGTGAAACGTTCAAGACGGTCGCCGACCTCTATCGGAGCTGGCTGGGGCGGCTGATCCGCCACGCGGCGGCCGGCGAACCGGTGGGGGAACCGGCGAACGCCGCCGAGTTGCCCGAGGAGCGCGCGCTGTTGCGCCGCATCGCGCCCGCCGCTCCCCTTGATCGCTGGCTGGAGGTGTGGGAAAAGACCAATGGGCTCCTGGCCCGGGTCGAGAGCGCGAACATGGATCGCAAGCAGATCTTGCTGACCCTGTTCCTCGATCTGGCCGACGCCTCTCGATCCGGGTCGCGCTGATCGCGACCGTTGTCATTTCCCCACGAGGAACCCCCGCCATGTCCGGGCGTCCGTCATACTATGTCACCACGCCCATCTATTACGTAAACGATTCGCCCCACATCGGCCATACCTACACCACGCTGGCCTGCGACGTTCTCGCCCGGTTCAAGCGGCTGGATGGCTATGACGTCAAGTTTCTGACGGGCACCGACGAACACGGTCAAAAGGTGGACAAGGCCGCGGCGGCGGCGGGTATCGGCCCCAGAGAGTTCACCGACACCGTTTCGCGGAACTTTCGCGATCTCCTGCGGATCATGAATTTCTCTAACGACGACTTCATCCGCACCACCGAGGAGCGCCATAACCGCGCGTGTAGGGCCTTGTGGCGGCGGTTGGCGGAACGCGATGAAATTTACCTCGGCGGCTACGCCGGCTGGTATGCCGTCCGCGACGAAGCCTTTTATACCGAGAGCGAGTTGGAGGCGGGACCCGGGGGAGAGAAGCTGGCGCCGAGCGGCGCGCCGGTGGAGTGGGTGGAGGAGCCCAGCTATTTCTTCCGTCTTTCGGCGTGGCAGGACCGGCTGCTCGCTTTATACGACGAAAACCCCGGGTTCATCCTGCCCAGAACGAGGCGCAACGAAGTGATCAGCTTCGTCAAGGGCGGCCTTCAGGATCTCTCCATATCGCGAACCACCTTCAAATGGGGTATCCCTGTCCCTGGTGATCCAGACCATGTCATGTACGTATGGCTGGATGCTCTGACCAACTACATAACCGCCATCGGTTTCCCTGAAACGGAAACCGGCGAGTTCCCGACGTACTGGCCGGCGGATCTGCATATGGTCGGAAAAGATATCCTGCGCTTTCATGCCGTGTACTGGCCGGCATTCCTCATGGCGGCCGGTCTCGAACCGCCGAAACGGGTTTTTGCCCATGGCTGGTGGACCATCGAGGGGCAGAAGATTTCCAAGTCTCTCGGCAACGCCATCGATCCTATCGAACTTGTTGAGACCTATGGCCGCGACCAGGTGCGTTATCTGTTGCTGAGGGAGGTGCCGTTCGGCAACGACGGGGATTTTTCGCATCAGGCCGCCATCGGGCGCATCAACGGCGAACTCGCCAACGATCTTGGCAATCTGGCGCAACGGGTTCTGTCCATGGTCGCGAAGAACTGTGAAGGTTCGGTACCGGCGCCGGATCCATACAGCGAAGACGACATAGTTTTATTGCGATCCTGCGAGAACCTGCTCGGCGAGGTGCGCGCGTCCATGGACGTTCAGGCGTTTCACGAGGCGCTGGACAGGATCTGGACGCTGGTTCGGGCCGCCAATGGCTATGTGGACCGGCAGGCGCCGTGGACATTGCGAAAAACCGATCCGGCACGCATGCGGACGGTTCTGTATGTGTTGAGCGAGGCGATCCGCCATCTGGGCATTCTGATGCTGCCGGTTGTTCCCGAGTCGGCGGGGCGGATGCTCGATCAACTGTCGGTCGGGCCAGAGCAGCGCACCTTCGCATTTCTCGGTCCCGAGCATGCGCTTATCCCCGGAACCGCGCTTCCGAAACCCGAACCGGTGTTTCCTCGCCACGTGGAGGCGGAAGAGGGACGGGGGGGAGACGCCTGATGCTGGTGGACAGTCATTGCCACCTCGATTTTCCCGACTTCGAAGGTGAACTGGACGCGGTGATGGACCGCGCGCTGCGGGCGGGGGTCGGGACGGCCTTGACCATCAGCACCCATGTAACCCGGTTAGATCGCGTTCTCGCCATCGCCGAACGCTTTGACAACGTCTTCTGCACGGTGGGAATTCACCCCCACGAAGCCGCCACCGAGCCGGAGGTGACTGCCGAACACCTGATCCGGTTGGCGGATCATCCCAAAGTGGTGGGTATCGGCGAGACCGGCCTCGATTATTTCTACGAACATAGTCCGCGCGGCGCCCAGGAAAAGAGCTTCCGTGCCCACATCAAGGCGGCCCGGGACACGGGACTGCCGCTGGTAGTCCACACTCGCGAGTCCGACGTTGACATGGCCCGGATCCTAATTGAGGAGCAAGTCGCCGGGCGCTTCAGCGGTGTTCTCCATTGCTTCAGTTCGTCGCGAACATTAGCGGAAACGGCGCTGAGCCTGGGCCTGTATATCTCGTTGTCGGGGATCGTCACCTTCAAGAAGGCGACGGACCTGCGGGAAACCGCACGATCCTTACCCCTTGACCGGCTTCTCGTGGAAACGGACTCTCCTTATTTGGCGCCGGTTCCAAAGCGCGGAAAGCGCAACGAGCCGGCGTTCGTCGCTCACACCGCAACCGAACTGGCGAAACTCCGCCATATGGACCCGGAAACGCTATCCATCGCGACGACCGCGAATTTCTTCGAACTGTTCACCAAGGCTAGGCAATGGTCATGACGCCAATGAAGGTGACAATCCTCGGCGCCGGCGCATCAAGCGGTACGCCGACGATCGATCGGGGATGGGGAAAATGCGATCCGGACAATCCCAGGAACCGGCGGACGCGGCCGTCCATCCTGGTGGAGTCGGGTGAAACCCGTATTCTTGTGGATACGCCACCGGATCTGCGCTCGCAGTTGTTGGCGGCGGGGGTCTCGACGGTAGCCGCCTTGCTCTACACCCATTCGCACGCGGACCACGTGCACGGGATCGACGATCTCAGGGCCATCAACCGGGCGATAGACGCGCCGCTGGACGTTTATTCCGACAAGACCACGCTGGACACCATCCGGCAGCGGTTCCCATACGTCTTCGAACCCCTTAACGAGGATGCGCGTTTCTACTACAAACCCACGTTGATCCCGCACTTGGTCCGCGGCGGCGACGTCTGGACCATCGGCGGTATCCAAGTAGTCACATTCGAACAGCACCACGGTTTCAGTAAAACATTAGGTTTCCGCTTCGGACCGATAGCCTATACGACGGATGTAGTGGATCTCTCCGAGGAGGCGTTTTCGCTTCTGCGGGGGATCGACACCTGGATTATCGGGACGCTCTCCGATCGGCCGCACCCGACCCATTGCGACGTGGAGAAAGCGCTCGCCTGGATCCGCCGGATCAAACCGCGCCGCGCGGTGTTGAGCCATCTTGGCGAGACCCTCGATTACGCCACTTTGGCGGCGCGGCTGCCAGCCGGCGTCGCACCGGCGTACGACGGCATGGTCCTGGAAGCGGAGTGGGCCACGCGCCATCCCACGATGGGTTGAATGTTCGCTCGCAGCACTGATCGCATCATTTTGATATGTCAAAGTTGATGATTATTTTCCATAATACATGTTATGCGATCATTGGATGTGCGCGCACAGCCGTCGAACCCAAACGCTCGCCCGGCTCGCATGCCCCATAATAACGCCATCACCCGTCTGCTGGAGATCATGGCGTCGCTCCGCGATCCGGAACGAGGCTGTCCTTGGGATGTGGAGCAGACATTCGCAACCATTGCCCCGCACACCATCGAGGAAGCCTACGAGGTCGCGGACGCCATCGAGCGCCAAGATCTCGAAGCCCTCAAGGATGAACTGGGAGACCTTCTTCTGCAGGTCGCATTCCACGCCCAGATGGCCGCGGAACTCGGCGCGTTCCGATTTGACGATGTGGTCGAGGCCATTTGCGAGAAGCTGATCCGCCGCCATCCGCATGTGTTCGGAGATGCCAAAATCGACGATGCCGAGGCCCAGACGCGGGCCTGGGAACGGCAGAAGGCGCTGGAGCGCCAGGCCGGAACATCCGAGACCGCCGAGTTGCCGGTGTCCGCCTTGGACGGGGTGCTTGGCGCCCTTCCCGCCCTGACCCGCGCCATGAAGCTTCAGAAGCGCGCCGCGCTGGTTGGATTCGATTGGCCAGACGCCCGTTCGGCATTGATGAAACTAACCGAGGAAACCGATGAACTGGCGGCCGAAATGGAGGCAGACGCGGATCACGCTAGGCTTCAGGATGAACTTGGCGACATCCTCTTCACCTGCGTCAACGTCTCCCGGAAACTGGATATCACTCCCGAAACCGCCCTTCGCCATGCCAACGCCAAATTCGAGCGCCGCTTCCGCATGATCGAGGCGCTACTCTCCGCCGACTCCGGTCGCCAGCCCGAAGACGCAAGTCTGGGCGAACTCGAAAACCTCTGGCAACGGGCCAAGACAGATGAGCGCCGCGACTAATTGGTTTTGTCCACCAAGTCCTGTGGTCAGAGACCGTTTGAAACAAATTCTCCGGCACATACCCGGACCGCGTTAGCGAACCGTTAGGGTTTTGGCGCCTATCGTCCGTGCATTCGAGTTTGACCTCACTTTGCGCGACGAAAGACTTACATATGCCGACCCGCCGCAGGTTTTTTTCTTCGTTATCAAGAAGTTGCGGACTGTTTTTTGCAGTGCTGCTGAGCGGATGCTATGTCCCGCTTCAGTTCGACGCGGACGTGGTCATCAATCGCACCGGACATTTCGAGATGGCGTTCGACGGCGATGTCGTCTGGTCTCCGCTTTACGATAAACTTCGCCGGGGCGAACTCAGCCGTTCCGAGGAACGGGAAAAGGTGGAGACGATTAAGAAAGACCTAGAGCGCGACGGCGCGTTCAGCGAAATCGAATATGAGCGCCAGGGCACGTTCAAGGTCCGGTGGCGGAAGGCCGGGGACCTGCTCCACAGCAAGATGATCAGTTTCATCCGCCGGAATGAAAGGCTCTTAACCCTGAAATACCTGAAGGACTCAGGCGAGATCGCCTTGAGCGGCACCTCGCTTTCAGAAAAACAGGCGCAACGCCTTTCCGACAGGGGACTCGCCATGGCCGGCACGGTCAGGGTCCGAACAGACGCCCGAGTGGTCCGTCACAATGCCACTTCGGTGGCACAGGACGGACCCACTTGGTTCACTTATACTTGGCGGCTGCGTGGCGTGTACGACCCGACCCCTAACCTGGTCATCGCCGTACACTAACTCTCCGCGCGCGCCCTGGCGGTTTCCGGGCGTTGTAGCGTTAGGTGATGACCGTTGGCCGGTCCCGTCCCGTCCGCTGCCTGATTTCGGCCACGTCGTTGGCGATGGTGATCAGGTCCGCGAGTCGTTCCTGAGTATCCTCGTCATGGCGGCTCGGATCGGCCTCGTAACGCTCAATATAAACCCGGAGGGTCGCCCCCTCTGTTCCGGTCCCCGACAGGCGGAAGACGATCCGCGAACCATCGGTAAACCCGATCCTGATCCCCTGGTTTTTCGACACGCTGCCGTCGACCGGATCGGTGTAAGCGAAATCATCGGCGAACTCGACCTCGAAGGCACCCAGTTTTTGCCCCTTCAGCGTTCCCGTCAGTGCGCGCAAGTGCGCCATCAGCCCATCGGCCGAGTCACTGTCTACCCCCTCGTAGTCGTGCCGGGAGTAAAAGTTGCGGCCGTAGACGCGCCAGTGTGCCTTCACCAGATCCGCCACCGGTTCCTGCTTCACGGCCAGAACGTTGAGCCAGAACAGCACCGCCCAGAGGCCATCCTTTTCCCGCACGTGATCGGACCCGGTTCCAAAACTTTCCTCGCCGCACAGCGTGGCTTTTCCCGCGTCCAGCAGATTGCCGAAGAATTTCCAGCCGGTCGGCGTTTCGAAGCACGGAATTCCCATTTTCGCGGCGACGCGATCCGGAGCCTGGCTGGTGGGCATGGACCGCGCGATCCCGGCAAGTCCGCGAGCGTAACCGGGCGCGGTAGTGGCGTTGGCGGCCAGCACGGCGAGACTGTCGCTGGGCGTCACGTAGAACTCCTTGCCGAGGATCATGTTGCGATCGCCGTCACCGTCCGACGCGGCGCCGAAGTCGGGGCCGTCGGGATGAAACATCATTTCCACCAGATCTTTAGCATGCGCCAAGTTGGGATCCGGATGGCCGCCGCCGAAGTCCTCGAGGGGCTCGCCGTTTATCACCGTATAGGACGGTGCGCCAAGTGTATCCTGGAGAATGGCACGGGCATACGGACCGGTGACCGCGTGCATGGCATCGAAGCACATGTTGAAGGTCCCGGACGCGAACAATCGGCGAATGGCCTCGAAGTCGAACAACTCCTCCATGAGCGCCGCGTAATCGGCAACGGAGTCGCGCACCTCCACGGTCATGCCGCCGAGCGACAACTCACCCAGCGAGTCGAGATTGACATCCGGAGCGTCGACAATCCGGTATTCCTGAATTTTGCGGGTGTTGGCGTAGATGGCCTCGGTTACTTTTTCCGGGGCCGGACCGCCGTTGGAAATGTTGTACTTGATGCCGAAGTCCTCGTCCGGACCGCCGGGATTGTGGCTGGCCGACAGGACGATACCGCCGAAAGCGCCGTACTTGCGAATCATGCACGACGCCGCCGGCGTTGACAGGATGCCGCCTTGACCGACAATAACCCGACCGAATCCGTTGGCAGAAGCCATCTTGAGGATGGTCTGAATGGCTGGGCGGTTGAAATACCTGCCGTCTCCTCCGACCACGAGTATTTGTCCCCGAAAGCCATCGAGGGAATCGAAAATCGATTGAACAAAATTTTCCAGATAGTGTGGCGTTTGGAAGATCTTGACCTTCTTGCGGAGGCCGGATGTTCCCGGTTTTTGCTGCTCGAACGGCTGCGTTTTAATCGTAGACACCGTCATCTTTTTACTCCCCCAAAACAAAACGAATCGCGCTTCGTGGATCGGCGCGCTGATTTGGCGGCAAATTAACAGGAAGCCTGCTCGGCCGCCAACAAATCCCGCCTATTTGAGAATCCAATAATTTCTTTGAAATTCAGATATTTGAAACTTATTTTCGCGAATGCGGTGCACTTACTAACTCAAAAGGGGATTCATCTTGCTTTAACAATTTGTTATAACAAAGGCGAGTAAGTTTGCCGGGAACAACCTGGAAACCTCACCATCGACGAGTCGGCAATAAGCGTCGTTGGCGCGTGGCTATTCAATGGATTGCGACAGGGCAGCCCGTCTGGAGGATATGCGATGAGAGTTGGCGGCGTGACGGGTGCGGGGCGGATTATTGCTATTGCGGTTCTCGCCGCTGGTATAGTCGGCCTGTTCGCCGGCGGAGCCGTGGCGGCGGACCCAAAGAAATATGCTTCCATCGTCGTCGACGCGCACTCCGGCCGCGTTCTTTACGCTAGGAATGCCGATGACTTGCGCTACCCTGCGTCCACCACCAAGATCATGACGCTGTACATGCTTTTCGAGGCGTTGGATCGTGGCCGCCTAACGTTGAACGACCGGTTCCGGGTCTCCCAACGCGCCGCGAGCCAGCCTCCATCGAAGCTGGGGTTGAAGGTCGGGCAGACCATCAGGGTTCAGGACGCCATGTTCGCCTTGGTCACAAAGTCCGCGAACGACGTGGCCACCGTTGTCGCCGAGGGACTCGCAAAGACCGAAAGCAATTTTGCCCGGAAGATGACGGCCAAGGCCCGCAAGTTGGGAATGTCCAGAACCACCTTCCGGAACGCTTCCGGGCTGCCGGATCCCCGCCAGGTGACGACGGCGCGCGACATGGCCAGACTGGGACAGGCGATCCTTCACCACTATCCCCGGTACTACCAGCATTTTTCCACGCGCCAGTTCACCTACAGTGGCGTCACTTATGGCAATCACAATCGTCTGCTCGGCAGCTACGAAGGCATGGATGGTATCAAGACAGGATACATCCGGGCTTCCGGGTACAACCTAGTTGCATCGGCCAAACGCGGTAACCAGCGGTTGATCGGCGTTGTTTTCGGCGGCGAATCGTCAAAAAGCCGTAATCAGGAGATGGCCAGTCTCCTGGACGATGCCTTCGTGAAACACGGCAGAATTCTGGAGGCCCAGGCGGAACGACGCGGGCAGACCGTGGCCGAGATCGGTGATCCGTCACCGCGGCCAGGGGACAGCGCCGTTGTCGGGCTTGGCGCTCCAGCGGAGCCGACCGCTTCGCTCGCCGCCAGCGCCGGCGGCTGGGGCATTCAGGTCGGTGCGTTCCGAGAGCAGAGATCCGCCAGCGATGCGGCGCGCACGGCGTTTGTCAATGCCTCGGAGTTCGTTCGCCTCGGCAAGGTCGCCATCGTCCAGTATGCCGACGCGGATCGCAACCCCTTCTATCTCGCGCGCATCCACGATCTACAGAAACAGCAGGCGGATCAGGCCTGCCAGAAGCTCGCACGCGTGGGAACGGAGTGTTTTCAGTTGCAGGTTGTGCCGCAAGCGCCGCCAGAACAGGCGCCGCGTGACCAGTCCGTCGGACTCGCCCCGCAGCCATCCACAGTGGCGCGGGGGACGCCGGATGAATGGGGCGTGCAGGTGGGCGCGTACCCGCAGCACGCGGCGGCGTACAAAGTTGCCCAGCAAGCCGTCCGCATAGCGCCCCGCTCCCTGAACGAAGGTGTGATCAAGGTCATACCTGTCAAGAGCGGCCAAAATCGGCCGCTCTACCGCGGACGCGTGGTGGGTATCAGCAAAAACGAGGCGGAACGCGCCTGTCGGCAACTGAAGGCCCGCCGAATGGCATGCATGGTCCTTCGTCCGGACTTCGGATAGGCGCCGAATCGCAGTCGGCCCGCATCGACCTCTTCCCGTTCACAGCCAACCCGAGCCACGCGGACACGAAGTCCGCGCCCGGTGCAGGTACTCGGCGCGATGCCTCCTCCGCCACTCCCGCAGCGTCCACTCGCGCGAGGTACCGGGAACGCCCGGCGCGGGGAGAAACACCCTCGCCCAGGACATCTCGCCGCACGCGAGCGTCACCGGCACCTGCGCCAGACCGTATTCATGGCCCTCGAATATGGCGAGCCGGACTGCGTCCGCCACCGTAAGTTTGGTTACCAAAATCCCCTCCACCTCGCTTTCGGTGTCCGCGATCAGGATCGGATACCATGCTCCCGCGCGATAGACTCGCCGATAGCCGCCGATCACCGCGGGACGGCGGTTTGATGGCGGAATACGTCGGCCGATGACCGTTCTCAGCACCTCGGAGTCCATCAACGTGCCGTAAAAGAAGTACGCCAAACGCATTCGCGGAACCCTATGCGGTCGCCGATGGAAATTCCGGCCAGTTCTCCATCGGATCGGTGGAACGAACCACGTGCATGCCGCAGTCCGCAAACCGTCGAAACGCGGCGTCCGCCTCGTCCGTGTAGTCGATCACGCCCGGGATCACCACCGGAGAGGTACAATCCTCCATGAGGTAAACTTTTCTCACGAGCCGGTGGTCCACGGCCAGCGCGTCATCCAGGAGATCGGCGACTGTCCAGGCAACGCAATGGCTCTTGGCCTGCCCGGCGATGATCACCGCGTCATGCCGGCTCAGCGCCCGCGTGATCCTGTCGCTCTTTTCGGCGAGCTGGCCGCCGTCCGGCCCGACAGCAACTTCGGGTCCCAGCACGGAATAGTGTTCGGTCAGCGCATGGCTTCCCTTGACGTGCCAGTCGGGTTGGGTCCCGCGCGCCAGGGTATGGAAAAAGATCGCCTCCTCCACCGCGGGCACCATCGCATGACCGATCCCCCCCAGCATGGCGTGGTAGGGCCAGATGGTCAGCGCGTATTTTCCGCTTTCGCGAAGCCGGCGCACGTAGTGTTTGAGATGACGCTGCCCTTCCAAGGGACTGATACCCAATGAATCCGCCAGCGCCGGATTGAACCGCCAGCGCCCCTCCTCGACATCCTCGACGGAAATCTGCGTAAAGGGCGCCGGATGCCGGTCCCGGCCGTCCACCAGGAAGACCGCGTGAAAGATTTGCATCGTGTGGTGGGTGTCCAGCGTCGGAATGATCCGGGATATGTTGTTGAGATTTCGATAGATGAACTGGCAGAGCCTTCGGTTGTCATCCACCGCGCCGGTTCCGGAGCGGCCGCCCACGTACAACTCGAAATCCGGGATGCAGAAGGTGTTCTGGACGTCCACGACTACCAGGCAGACGTTGGTGCGGTCCAGGGAACTCGGTTGAATGGCGTGATCGCTCGCCCATTCGGACGCTGCGCGGGCAACCTCCTGATATGCGACCCGCCAAACCTCGCCGACCCGGTCCGGATCGAAATGCGGAGGAAGCGGCAATTCCGACGATACCATCTCCAACCTTCCCCATCGTTCACCCATGCCGATACAGATGGCTCGCCGCAGCCGCAGGTCAACGCCGAGAAAAAGGCTCTCTGTACCCTACGCGATCCGTTCCGGGAGGCGGTCAGTGTCCGCCAGGCATGGGGTCCAGGCCGCTGAGTTTCAAATGCCGGCCCAGTTCGGCCACGAGCCGTTCGAGCGCGGCGTCCTCGGAGGCCTCGCATCGGCCCACGAGGACCGCTTGCGTGTTCGACGCGCGAAGTAGCCACCATCCGTCGGCGTTGGTAACGCGGACCCCGTCGATGTCAGCAACCGTGATTCCGTCCATGGTTTTGAGACGGTCGCGCACCTCCTCGACAATGGCGAACTTCCGCTCCTCTGGGCAATCGAACCGCAGTTCGGGGGTGTTGACCATGCTTGGCAGGCCATCGCGGAGACCCGCAAGGCTCGCGTCCCCGGAACTCAGGATCGATAGAAGCCGGATGGCGGAATACAGGGCGTCATCGTAGCCGTAGTAGCGGTGGGAGAAAAAGATATGACCACTCATCTCGCCGGCCAGCGGCGCGCCGGTCTCCACCATCAGGCTCTTGATCAACGAGTGACCGGTCTTGCTCATGAGCGGTTTTCCGCCCATCCGTTCGATCTCGTCGAAAAATACCTGACTGGCCTTGACGTCGGCGATGATGGTCGATCCTGGCAATTCCTCCAGCACCGGCCCCGACAGAACCACCAGAAGTTGATCCCCCCACAGGACGCGGCCGTGGGCGTCAACAACGCCGATGCGGTCCCCGTCGCCGTCCAAACCGATTCCGAGGTCGCAGCCCTCGTCCGCCACGGCCTGTTTGAGCTGTTCGAGGTTCTCCTCCACGGTGGGGTCCGGGTGATGCGCTGGGAAGCGGCCATCCACGGTCTCATTGATCAAAACGTGACGGCCGGGCAATTTCTTGCATAGCATCTGAACGATCTCGCCGGCCGCGCCATTGCCCGGGTCCCAGGCCACCGTCAGGGCTTTGTCTCCCCGGAAATCCTGCACGAGCCGCTCCACATAGGCCTCCGCCACCGGATAGGTCTTGCGTGTCCCCTCGCCGACGACGAAATCACCCGCCGCCGCGATGCGGCTCAGTTCTTGGATGGCCTGTCCGTAGAACGGCTTGCCCCTTAGGGACATCTTGATCCCGTTATATTCCGGTGGATTGTGCGAGCCGGTGATCATCATGCCGGCGTCGGCCTCGAGGTGATGCGTAGCGAAATAGAGCATGGGCGTCGGGCCAAGACCGATCCGCAGCACGGTCACGCCGGTCGAGGTCAACCCATCGACCAGCACCTCCTCGAGCTCCGGCGACGTCAGGCGGCCGTCGTAGCCGACAGCCACCGTTTTGCCCCCCATTCTGATGACGTTACTCCCGAAGGCCCTGCCGATGGCGGTTACGCCCTCCGCCGTCAGGGTCTTCCCCACAATACCTCGAATATCGTACTCACGCAGAATGGTTGGGTCCAGCCGGTAGCCGTCGCGGCTCGCGCTCATCGTTCGTCCCCGTAATTTGTTCATGCCCAGCTATTCAGGCGCCGCCGCCGGCCGGCCGATGGAGCTATAGGAAAAGCCGGCATCCGCCATTTCTCGCGGATCGTAGACATTCCGCAGATCGATCATCACGGGCGTTTTCAATAGACGTTTTGCGTGGCTCAGGTCGAGCGCCCGGAACTCGTTCCATTCCGTGAGAACGGCCACCGCGTCGGCGTCCCTCATAGCGTCGTAGGCGCTCTCGCACCACACGACATCGTTCAACATGTGACGTGCTTCATCCATGCCTTCGGGATCGAACGCCCGCACCGAGGCCCCAGCTCTCTGCAATGCCGGCACAATATCCAAGCTCGGTGCGTCCCGCATGTCGTCGGTATTGGGCTTGAAGGTCAGGCCGAGGACGGCGATGGTCTTCCCCTCGACGGAACCGCCGCAGGCCGTAATGATCTTTACCGCCATTCTCTTTTTCCGCTCGTCGTTGATCGCGACGACGGCCTCGACAATCCGGGTCGGCGCGCCAACGTTCTGCGCGGTTCGAACCAGGGCAAGCGTGTCCTTCGGGAAACACGACCCGCCATATCCGGGACCGGCGTGAAGAAATTTCTTCCCAATGCGGCCATCGAGGCCGATGCCGAGGGCTACGTCATGCACATCTCCCCTCACCTTCTCGCAGAGATCCGCAAGTTCATTGATGAACGTGATCTTGGTGGCGAGAAAGGCGTTGGCCGCATACTTGATGAGTTCGGCGGTCGTCCGCGCCGTAAACAGGATCGGGGTCTGGATCAGGTACAGAACCCGGTACAAGCGGCGCATCACCTCTCGGGCGCGCTCGCTGTCGGTCCCGATCACCACGCGGTCCGGCCGCATGAAATCGCTGATGGCCGAGCCTTCCCGCAGAAACTCCGGATTGGACACCACGTCGAAGTCAGCGTCGGGGCGGGTCTTTCGAATGATCTCCTCCACTTCGTCGCCGGTTCCCACGGGAACCGTCGACTTTGTCACCACCACGGTGTAGCCATTGAGAACCCTGGCGATATCCTCGGCTGCGGCATAGACGAACGAAAGGTCTGCATGACCGTCGCCTCGGCGGCTGGGCGTTCCGACGGCAATGAACACGGCATCGGCGTCAGCCACGGCGGAGGAAATGTCGGTGGTGAACTTGAGCCGCCCGGCCTTGGCGTTGCTCTCCACCAATGCTTCAAGCCCCGGCTCGTAGATCGGGATTTCTCCGCGATTGAGGCGCTCGATCTTGCTGGCGTCCTTGTCGACGCAGATGACATTAAACCCGAACTCGGAGAAGCAGGCGCCGGAGACCAAACCAACGTATCCGGTGCCGATCATTGTGACTTGCATCTTAACCCTTACCCCTGATTTTTTTCAGTGTCTTCTTGGTGGTCACGCCAAGAACTCAAGCAGCCTTCACGCATAGTGCTTCAGCATTTCCGCGACGCGGTCTTTCAGGTCGTCGCGTTCCATGGCATAGGCCAAGTTGGCCTCCAGATATCCGACCTTGCCGCCGCAGTCGAACCGCTGTCCCTCGAAGCGGAAACCATTGAGCGGAACGTTCAACGCCAAGCTCTTGGCGAGGCTGTCCGTCAGTTGAATTTCGTTCTCCGCGCCCCGCCCCTGGTACTCGAGTACCCGAAGAATGATGGGATCGAGGATGTATCGGCCGATAATGGCTAGATTGGACGGCGCATTGGCGGGCGCGGGTTTCTCGACGACACCTCTCGCGCAGGCCAGCCGACCCTTTTCCTCCTCCACGTCGAGAATACCATAGCGATCGGTCTGGTCGGGTGAAACTTCCACGACGGCCGCCATGTTTCCCCCGACAGACGCATAGGCGGCCACCATTTGGCTGAGACATCCCTGCTTCGACAGGATCAGATCGTCCGCCAGAAGAACCGCGAACGGCTCTTCGCCAATGAAGTTGCGCGCGCACCATACCGCATGACCGAGCCCTAACGGCTCCTGTTGGCGGGTATAGGAGATGTGGCCCGGTGGCGGCATCCAGTCGAGGACCGAAGCGAGGGCCTCCTGCTTGCCTCGATCCCGCAGCACTTGTTCTAATTCGACACTGTGGTCGAAATGATCCTCGATGGCGCTCTTGGCGCGCCCGGTGACGAAAATGAACTCTTCGACTCCCGCGTCCCGCGCTTCTTCCACGGCGTATTGGATCAAGGGCTTATCGACGATCGGCAGCATTTCCTTTGGCATGGCTTTTGTCGCCGGGAGGAAGCGAGTCCCCAATCCGGCAACGGGAAACACAGCCTTACGCACTGTCTTGGTCATTACGATTCCTTGAGAAACCTGATTTGGTGGGTCGTTGCAGGGCCTAACGCGCCCTTTTTGCCATAGGGCCGCCGCCCCTGCAACGACCTCCTTCAACCTATCTGCCGATGCCCCGGACTCAACCCCGCGTTTCAACCAGAAAAAGCCGTGTCGCCGCAAAGGTTCAACTCCCGAGCAGCAGTTCCTTGGCCTGATTGACTTTCGCGGCCAGAAAATTGGAGCCGCCCTTGTCCGGATGCAGGGCACTGATGATCCGATGATAGGCCGCCTTGATCTCGGCCTCTCCGGCGCCCGGCTGAAGACCGAGCACGTCAAAAGCCTCCTCGCGCGTCATCTCGGCGCTGTCTCGCGGCCGATCCCCTCCTCCAGGTCCCTCGCCCGCGGCCCCAGCGCCGGCAGCTGTTCGCCAGTCCGGGTGAACACGGTCGAGGTAGGCTTCCAGCACCTGGGTAGACTGCTGATCCTCGACCCAGCATTGCCTGAGCAGTTCGATGAGTTCCCCGAACTCCAGGTCGTTCAGCGCCCGGCCGGCGAAGGGCCCCCCGACGACGTCGCCATCCAGCGCGCCGGTCTCGTGGTCGAGGGACATGCGAAGAAAGCGGGTATTGACTGTCGACGTCTGGCCGCCGCCGACGCCGGCCATACGGGCGAAGTTTTTCGCGGTCCGGGCGGCGCGCATCAATCGGAGACCCCAGGGCAGCAGCGCCGCCGCCGCGCCCATGGCCCAGCCAATGCGCCCGGTAAACGCCAGGAACAGGGTTACGGCGACGATCAGGACCAGGGCGGCGCGCGTCAGGACCTTGACCAGCAGCTTGGGATCGGCCGAAGCGAACCAGCGGCCGATCAGAATGAGCCCGACCAACAGGGCTATTCCCAATACGAAATAAGCCAACACCCGTCAGCGACCTTTCGGTTGACGGGCCGATGGGTGGGCCAACTGGTGGGCGATCTGCTTGATGTCGCCGCCGCGCCTGTTTGCCAGATCCTCCAGCGCCAACCGTCCGCCCGCGGCAAAGACCGCCACGGCGGAGAGCAGTTCCCGGAGTGTTCTGGCGCTTCCCTCGTCGAACCGGCAATAGGCGCCGCCGCTGAGACGGGCGATCTCCTTGAAGGCGAACGCCGCCATCGGATCGCGGCCTTCGTGGAACATGAACGCGGGCACGCCGAGCACGCCCAGTTCGCCCGCGAGCGCCCCCAACCGGTCGACGTCCTCCTCGACGCAATCCCCCACGAACACCAGGGCCCCTACCCTGCGTTTCCCGGTCTCGGCTACGGTGTGCGCGAGCACCTTGCGGATCTGGGTCTCGCCGGCCCGGCAGAACACCGACGTCATCATCCGCAGCAAGTCCGAGGATCGTTCGAGCCACGGGCTGACCTTGAACTCGCCGAAGCCCCGATAAAAGCAGAGCTGGATGTCCAAGCCACCGAGAGCCTCGGTTTCGGTGAACATTTCGCCCTGAATCCGGGCGGCGTGATCCCACATGGGCTGGCGGCTGGCCGTGGCGTCCATGGCGAACACGAGGCGGCCGCGCGAACCAGACGTTTTCACGCTTGGCGTGGCCGCGAGTTTGTTCAGGAAATCGGCGACATCGGTCGAGGAGGACCGGTTTGCCGGAACTTTGTTGTCTCGGTTACCCATCTCGGAGGGCTGGTCGTCCTTCAGGAAACATGAGGTGCATACCCATCAAGATGGGGTCTTCCGGCCAAAAATCCAGCCTACCCCGCCGCCCTGAGCTTAATGGCGGGAGCCATGTTCAGGGCTTCAACCAGGGCTCGCACCTCCTGGCGCGCGGCCACGTTGGACAGCGTCAAGGGGTCGCCGCCCTCGGCCTCTCCCAGGTCGATCATGGTCAGGCCACTCAGGAACAGCTCGCGGTAGATCACCCGTTCGCCGAAACCAGGCACGAGGCGGAAATCGAACCGGCGGGCAAGCTCGGCCAATACCAGTTCCATTCGTTTCTTGTTCCGCGCGTCCAGACTACTCAGGCGATTGCGCATGACGATCCAGTCCATGGGTCGCTTGCCGCCGGTGGCTCGCTGCTTCTTGGCTTCCCATACCATTTCCGAATAGTGGGTTGGCCCGGCGACGCGCAAAACTTTTGAATCGATGTCGTTCCACCCTTCTACCCGCGCCAAAACGTCGAGATCGACGAAGCTATCGTTGATGGGGGTGATCAGCGTGTCGGCCATGGCGTGCGCCGCCCGGGTCAACAGGGTGCTGCTGCCGGGCGTGTCGATGACGATCACGTCGTAAAGAGTGCTCAGCCGCGCGAAACTGGCTAAAAATTCCTCGCGGCTCCTTCGTTCGCCGGGGCCGGTTTGCGCGGCGAACGTCACATGCTGAGGCATCGGAAGGTCGGTGCCGGTGGCGGATCCGTAGGCGCGGCGGTTTTCGACGTAGCGGGTCAAGCTGCGCTGGCGGACATCCAGGTCGATGCTCGCCACCCGGTGTCCCCGTTTCAGTAGCGCCACGATCAGGTGCATGGCGGTGGTGGATTTTCCCGAGCCGCCTTTCTCGTTGGCGATAAGGATTGTGTGGGTCTTTTTCGCATTTTTCATTGAATCTCCCCGTTTCTCTCGCCTTGGCCGTTTCCTTCGCCTTGTATCCAAACAGCGGTGTCGTGGAAAGCCGCGCCGCCCGCTGGCGGGACAGGGTCGGCGCCCACCAGAACGTTGATCCCTATGCCCTCGACAAATGCGGAATTGGGCCAGATGCCCTCCACCACGACCACGCCCGGCCGCAGGCCATTGAACGGCCGAGCATGGACCAAGACCGTGCCGCGGGCGTTTCCGAGGCGGACCCGGCCACCGTCTGCGACCCCGATCGAACGGCAGTCGTCGGGATGTATGAAGGCCGTGGGCCGATCCTGTTTCTTCCGCGATGTCGACGTTTCGGTGAAGCTGGTGTTCAGAAAGTTCTGAGCGGGCGCCGTCACCAGCCGGTAGGGATGCGTGTCATCCACATCCTCAATAGTGGCCATGTGGTCGGGAAGCGCCGGCATCGTCGCGCCCAGCGGGCCGAGATCCGACCAGTTGGGCTTGAACCGGAACCGCCCGTCCGTCCAAGCGAACCCGTCCAGATAGTGCGCCCGTTCGAAGGGCAGCGCCCGGTCGATACCGCCGGAACGCGCCACGCTCGCGGCGTTCGGCAGCCCCGAGGCCGCGAGGGTCGCGTCGATCAGTTCCCAGGCGGTCATTTCGAAACCGGGATGCTTGGCGCCCAGCCGCCTGGCCAGACCGCGGATCACCGAGTGATTGGACCGGCATTCGCCCGGCGGCTCGATGACTCCCCGCGCGACCTGCAGGAACGTGTGGCCGCCGCCGAGGTAAAGGTCGTCGTGCTCAAGGAACGTGGTGGCCGGAAGAACCACGTTGGCCATCCGCGCCGTCTCCGTCATGAACTGCTCATGGACGCAGACGAACAGGTCTTCACGAGCCAAACCGGCCCGGACCTTGGCGGTCTCCGGGGCCACGGCGGCCGGGTTGGTGTTCTGGATCAGCATGGCCATCACCGGCGGCCCGTCGCCGAGGTCGGCCCTGTCGCCGATGAGGATCGGACCGATCCGTGACATGTCGAGCACGCGGACATCCGGCTTTTTCGCGTCCGTGCCCTCGATCATGGCGCGGTCGAGGGGATAGAGGTCGCCGTTGGCGTACAGTGCTCCGCCGCCCTTGTGCTTCCAGGCTCCGGTCACCGCCGGCAGGCAGGAGGCCGCGTGCATGTTGGCGGCGCCGTTGCGCGAGCGGGTAAATCCGTAACCGAGCCGGAGAAAGCTTCGTGGCGTGGAGCCGTAGAGTCGGGCGAACGCGACGATTTCGGCCTCGGTCAGCCCGGTGATCGCCGCCGCCCACGCGGGCGTTCGCGCGCGCAGGTGGCGCTCCAGCTCATCGGGAACGTCGGTGTAGCGCGTCATGTAGTCGCGGTCCGCGTATCCTTCCGCGAACAGCACATGCATGACGGCGCAGGCGAGGGCGCCGTCGGTTCCAGGCCGCAAGGCGAGATGAACGTCGGCTCTCCGCGCGGTGGCGGTGGCATAGGGATCGACGACCACCATCCTGGCGCCCCGGTGCTTGCGCGCCTTGGCCGCGTGGGTCAACACGTGCACCTGGGTGGCCGCCGCGTTGCAGCCCCAGAGTACGATCAGGTCGGAGTCCGCCATTTCCCTGGGGTCGACGCCGCGCACGGCGCCGGCTCCGGCGACCCAGCCCGACCGGGCGATGGTCGAACAGATGGTCCGGCCCATGCCCGAATAGCCCATGACATTGCGCAGGCGTTCGATGCCGTCCCGCTGGACCAGCCCCATGGTGCCGGCATAAAGGTAGGGCCAGACCGCCTGGGGGCGATACCTGTTTGCGACCCTGGCGAACGAGTCGGCGACGATATCGAGGGCGTCGTCCCAGGAGATGGGTTCGAACCTCCCTTCCCCCTTGCCGGCCCCCTTGCCGCCGACGCGGCGGAGCGGCCGGGTCAACCGGTCGGGATGGTGAACCCGTTCCGCGTAGCGCGCCACCTTGGCGCAGACGATGCCGTCGGTGTAGGGATTGGCGGCCGATCCGTGGATTTTTCCGATGGTTCGCGGATCGAGCAACTCGACCTCGAGGGCGCACGTGCTGGGACAGTCATGCGGACACGCCGAGGAAACGCGTTGAGGAGGCATCAAGAGCCAATCCCGAACCAAAACACAATTGCGCAGTATACCGCTCCGGATCGCGCGGGTTCAACGCGCGCCGGTGGTATCCAAGGCATGAATCACGCCATCCGGTCTAAACGCCCGGAATACAAAGGCAAAGGTCACGTCGTGAACCATGTCCCCGGCGCCCGGTCCGGCACCGCGTTGAACGATCACGTTGCCGACGTCGCGCCCGGCGGCGATTCGACCCGAATCGAGAACCGAATTCTGTCCCCACACCGGCTTTCGTCATCGGGTCCTCCTCCTTGGCGGGTCTACCTTCCATTTGTACTTGTGGACGCCGGCATGGGCGGTACAAGAGCCAAGCGGTCACATTCGAGTGATGGAAAGAAGACGGACCAATGACCGAAACCGTGGATTGCGTGGTGATCGGCGCCGGCGTGGTCGGCCTGGCCATGGCCCGCGCGCTGGCCATGGCCGGCCGCGAGGTGATCGTTCTGGAAGCCGAAGACGCCATCGGAACGGTGACGAGTTCCCGCAATTCCGAGGTCATCCACGCCGGCATCTACTACCCCGAGGGCAGCCTGAAAGCGCGTCTCTGCCGCGCCGGCCGGGACCGGCTCTACGGCTATCTGGGCGAACACGGGATCGACCACGCCCGCTGCGGAAAGCTGGTGGTGGCCACCACCGAGGCCGAGTTGGAGCCGCTCCGCGCGGTGGAACGGAAGGCCCGCGCCAACGGCGTCGAGGACATCCGCTGGATCGGCGCCCGGGACGCCATCGGCATGGAGCCGGCCCTCACCTGCGTGGCCGCGCTGATCTCGCCGTCGACGGGCATTCTCGACAGCCACGCGTACATGCTGAGCCTCCAGGGCGAGGCCGAGGACCACGGCGCCGCCGTGGCGTTCCTGAGCCCGGTCACCGGCGGCCGCGCGGACGGCGGCTCCATCGTCCTCGACGTCGGTGGCGAACAGCCCATGGCGCTGGCCTGCCGCACCGTCGTCAACTGCGCCGGCCTGGGCGCCCAGGCGGTGGCCCGGTCCATCGCGGGCGTCCCGCCGCAGACCGTCCCGCCGCTCCATTACGCCAAGGGCAACTACTTCACTCTCGCCGGCCGCGCGCCGTTCGAGCGCCTGGTCTACCCGGTGCCGGGCACCGCCAGCCTCGGCCTGCACTACACCCGAGATCTCGGCGGCCAGGGCCGGTTCGGGCCCGACGTGGAATGGGTCGACGCCATCGACTACCGGGTGGATCCAGGGCGTGCCGACGCGTTCTACGCCGCCATCCGCCGCTACTGGCCGGGGCTGCCCGACGGCGCCCTCAACCCCGGATACTCCGGCATCCGCCCCAAGCTCCAGGCGCCCGGGGAACCGGCCGCCGATTTCGTCTTCCAGGGCCCCGAAGACGCACGGCGTCGACGGCCTGGTCAACCTGTTCGGCATCGAGTTCCCCGGATTGACCGCGTCGCTCGCCATCGCCGACGCCGTTGTCGAAGGATTTGGCCTCAACCGAGTAACGGGAATCTCATCATGATCGGACGAATCCTCGCGTTCCTCTCCCTTCTCCTGATCGGCTCCGTCCTGATCAACCCGGGGACCCTGGCGGACCAAGCCCGGCCGACCGCCGCCATATCCCTCGACATCCCGCCCTACGTCATGGACAAGGCCACCAAGGGGCTCGAGGTGGATCTCGTGCGCCTCGCCCTCGCCGACGACACGCTGGCCTTCGAACAGATGCCCTACGCCGACCTGCAAACGGCCGTCCAACGGGGCCGCGCGGATGTGTCGGTCGCGGTTCGCCAATCCGAGGACCCCGGCGTGTTCTATTCCGATCCGTTCATCACCTTCGAGAACGCCGCCGTCAGCAAAAAGAGCGACCACCTGGAAATCAGCACCATCGCCGACCTCGGCGCTCACCGGGTGCTCACCTGGCAGGGTGCCGACCGGGAACTGGGCGACGCGTTCGAACGCCTGTTCGGGCCGGACTCCCCGCATCGCGCCAACTACGAGGAAGTGGCCAACCAGCGGGACCAGGTGCGCCGGTTCTGGGAGGGCGACGGCGCCATCGCGGTGATCGACCTCAGCATCTTCGCCTACTTCACGAATGAGCTGGGCCATTCCATGGCCCAGGTGGCCATTCACCGCCTGTTCCCGCCGGTCACCGACTTCCGGGTCGCCTTCAAGGACCCCGGCCTCCGCGACACCTTTGACCGGCGCCTAGCCGAGTTGTGCCATACCGGCACGTACGAGGCCCTGCTCGAACGCCACGGCGTGATCCTCCGGAAGACCGTCTGCGATCGCCAATAGACCAATTGCAGGATCGCAATCGGCTGCGAGACCGGGAATCCGGCGATCCCGGCGGTGTCGTGCACGTGGATTATCCGGATGACCTCTCTCAAGGATCCCCGGCGAGAGGGCGCGCGCGGCGCCCCCCAGGGGGGGGGGTAAAACGAAAAAGTGAAAAACAACCCCATGCACAGTAGAATTTCATGCCATTCTGCTCTGTTCGGCCTCCCTTTTCAAGGTTCGCGCCGGGCCGGCGAGGTGACGTGTCTTCGTGCGTCTTTCGAGCGGCGGTCTGTCACGCCGCGGAATGGCGCGGACGCGCGATATGCCGCCGAATGCAATCCACGCATTGATCGACGGCGAGTTGGTGCTAAGAACGACTCATGCGTCGCGCCGGAAAAAAAGTTGCCTGGGCATTGGCCCTTGTTGTGGCCGGGCTTGGGATCGCTGGGGGTGCCGGGGTCCTTTGGCTGCGCGCGTCCCTGCCCCGCTCGGGCGAGGTCGCGCGTCTGGACGGGGTGTCCGCCCCGGTGGAGATCCTGCGGGACGAGCATGGGGTTCCGCATATCTTCGCGCAATCGACCGAGGACGCGCTGTTTGCCGTGGGGTATGTGCATGCCCAGGATCGCCTCTGGCAGATGGAGGGCATGCGCCGTCTCGGTGCCGGGCGGTTGGCCGAAGCGGTCGGAGCTCCGGCGTTGAAATCCGACCGGTTCATGCGGACGCTCGGATTGTACCGCCGGGCGGAGGAGCAGTACGTTTATCTCGCCGAAGACGTCCGGCGAGCGCTCGATGCTTATGCCGCCGGTGTCAATGCGTGGCTGCACACGCACCGCGGAACCCTGCCCCCCGAGTTCGTTCTCCTGGGGATCGAACCGGAGCCGTGGAGGCCGGCGGACTCCCTGGTGTGGATCAAGATCATGGCGCTGCGGCTGGCGACCAACCACCGCAAGGAAATTCTCCGCGCGCGCCTGGCGGAAGTTCTCGCGCCCGGGCAGGTCGACGACCTCTGGCCCCCCTACCCGGCCACCGACCCGGCGACCATCGGCGATCCCGCGAAAGCCCTGGGCGGTGCGGGCGTGGGCGACATCCTCGATCAACAGCCGGCTTGGCAGCGGTGGCCACGGACTGCATCCAACGCCTGGGTTGTTGCGGGAAGTCTGACCGTCACCGGGAAACCCCTTCTGGCAAACGATCCGCACCTGGGATTTTCCGCGCCGATTTTGTGGTATCTGCTGCGGATCGAGGCGCCGGGCTTCAATGTCAGCGGGGCATCCAGTCCGGGATTCCCCTTTCCCGTCCTCGGCCACAATCATCGCATCGCCTGGGGCATGACCTCCACAGGAAGCGATATCGAGGACGTGTTCGTGGAAATCGTCGATCCCGAAAATCCCGAGCGGTATCTCGCTCCCGACGGCCCGGCGCATTTCGAGGTCCGGGTGGAGACGATCAAGGTCGACGGCGCGGACGACGTGGAACTGATCGTGCGCGAGACCCGACACGGGCCGGTCATTGCCGACCTGCTTGAACCGGCCGGTGGGTTCCCGGCGCCGACGACGGACGACTCCGGCGCCGACGCCGACGCTCGGAAAGCGGCCGGCGGCCGTGTGCTCGCCCTGGCGGCCACCTATCTCCAAGACCGCGACCGAAGCCCCGAAGCGGCGCTGCGGGTGTTGACGGCCGGAAACTGGCGGCAGTTCGTCGACGCGCTCGAGACCTTTCATGCGCCTCAGCTCAATTTCGTTTACGCCGACGTGGACGGCGACATCGGCTTTGTCGCGCCGGGGCGGGTTCCGGTGCGGCGCTCCGGGCGGGGCGCCGTTCCGAGTCCGGGTTGGAACGGCCGGTTCGACTGGACGGGTTTCGTTCCGTTCGACGCCCTGCCACAAGTCCATAACCCGTCCTCGGGCCGCCTGATCAACGCCAACAACAGGATCGGGCCGAGCGACTACCCCTGGTATCTCGGCGACAGTTGGGACGACGGATACCGCGCGCGGCGGATCGCCGAGATGCTGTCCGAAGGCGATTCGAAGAGCCCGGACAGCATGGTCGCGATGCAGATGGACAGCGTGTCGCCGATGGCCCGGCACCTGCTTCCGAAAATGCTCGGGCAACTGCCCGACCGGGAGCGGTTCCGGGGCGTGGCGCGCATGCTGCAAGAGTGGTCCGGCGAGATGTCCCGCGACCGTCCGGAACCGCTGATCTTCGTCGCCTGGCTCCGGGCCTTCAACCGCGCGGTCTATGCCGACGAGCTCGGCGAGCTTTGGCCCGAGTACTGGGACCATCGACCCCGGTTCATTGCCTCCGTTCTCGGGGAAAAGAGCGTTTGGTGCGACGATATCGGCACGCCCGCCCGGGAGGACTGCGCGGCGCGGCTGGAAACGGCGCTGGACGATGCGTTGGGCGAACTGTCGAGCGGGTTCGGGGACAATGCGAGGGATTGGCGGTGGGGCGACGTCCACAGGGCCCGGTTCGCGCATCCGCTGTTCACCCATGTGCCCGTGCTGAACGCCATCGCGGACCTCGAGATCGAGACGGATGGCGGCTTCTACACGGTGAACCGAGGAGCGAATTTTTTGTGGGACCCCATTCAACCCTACGCCCACGTCCACGGCGCCGGCTTCAGGGCCGTCTACGACCTTTCCAACCTGCGTGAGTCGCGGTTCGTCATCGCCACCGGACAATCAGGGAACCCCCTCTCGGAGCACTACCGGGACATGCTGAGACTGTGGGCCGACGGCGGCTGGATCCGCCTAGGACAGACGCGGGAGGATCTGGAGAGACGGGCGACCAGCCGGTTGGTCTTGAAACCCTGATCGTCGGGCTCCCGGCCGTTCATTCCGGCCGCGATAGCAGGAAATCCCGAAGCACCAACGCACTATTGCGCTCCAAGTCCTTGGCCGCAAACACGAAAGTCACCGTTCGTCCGGAGCACAGGCTGCGCAGTTCGTCGACCATTGTAGGGTTTTCCGAGAGTTCCGCCTCGTAGCGAGCCCGGAACTCCGGCCAGCGTTCGGGGCGATGGCCGTACCAGGTTCTCAGGGCCGGTGTCGGGGCGATGTCCTTCATCCAGCGGTCGATGGCGGCGCCGGACTTGGAAACGCCCCTCGGCCACAATCGTTCAACGAGAATGCGCACGCCATCGCCGTCCGACGGAGCCTCGTAGCAGCGTTTCAATATTATCGTTAACGGCAACACTCCAATCTCTTATCTGTCCCTTTTGACTACATTGACCACCAGGGTGGCGTCCATGGAAGGATGGAACCGGCAAGTATACCCCCCGGCCATGCTCTCCGAAATCGTAGTTTCCCATTCCCCGCCCGTCTCGATGGAGGGCGAGCCCCAGCGTCGATCATTGGCCGTAGCGGTATGGGGCACGATGTCTCTATTTTTCCACACCAGAATGTCTCCAGGCTCGACGGTCACCGTCCGCGGGTCAAACTTGAACGCGCGGATGTCGATGACAACGCGGCGCGCTTCCGCCGCCTCGGCGGAAGGAACCCGGAGAATGGCGGTAGTGGCGGCGCTTGCCGCCACTACCAGCATCGCGGGGGCCGTGAATTCGCATCACGAACCCTGGTTCTTAAGGGTGTCAACCATCATCTTGGCGTGCTTTTCGTGCGCCTTGAAGATGACCAGGGCTTCCTCGAATAGGGCCTTGAATTCGGGGTGCTTGAGGTTCGGGATGAAGACGCCTTCGACGAGACCGTTGACCACGCCATGGTAGGCGAACTCGTTCTCGGCGTAACGTTTGTCAAACGCGTCGCCACGCAACTGCCTCATTTCCGCCACCAAGATATCGGCCTGACTATTAAGCTGTTGGCTCAGGAAGTTGTCCTTGGGCGCCACATTGAGCTTGGCCACCAGCGCCAAGGCTTTGTCGTTGACCGCGCCATGGTCGCGGATCATGGTTTCGGCGAATTCACGGACCGCCGGGTTTTTCGACATCGCCAGAGCCAGGTGGGCGTAGCGAATGTCGATGTTGTCCGCCGTGTAGGCCACATGGGCGATCTCCAGATCGTCGAGGTCGGCCGGTGTCTCGGCCTGGGCGGTGGTTGACAAGGTCGCAATCAGTATCAGCGTTGTCGCGATGGCTTTCTTAAACATGGTTCCGATCTCCTTTGGATGAGGGTTGAGAACGCTTAATTTCGAACCGGCGCCTACTCGAGCACCGGATAGGCCTGGATGAAGACGAGGTCGGTGGACCGCGCTGGTTCATGACAGCCGAGGCAATCGGACTGGTAGTCCGTGCTGACCGTTCGGGCGGGGTTGCCGGCGTCGAAGAACGACCAGCCCCAGCCGTCGCCCCAAAGAGGGTTTTCGGGGAACCTCCCATTGTTGTCCTTGACCATGACGAAATATCCAGCAACGGCGGTAGCATGGGTTGCCTCGCCGGTAGTCAGGCGCTCGGTCTCGGTGTTGAACAGTTCCTTGACCAGCACCGTCCCGTCGGGGAACGCGCCGGTCTCGCGGTAGCCCTCCACGGCGCTTTTCGGCGCGTACACCACGTGCAGGCCAATATCGTCCCCGGTATCGGCGTCGCCGATCACCGACCAGGTGCCGAGGGCAACGAAATCGTTGCGGAAGTCTTCCGGCACTCGGATCGAGCCGTCGGCGGAGACCGTCCCGTCCGCGAAGGGGTTGCCGGCCATCTCGGCATGGGAAACGCCCGCGCCGGCGAACAAGGCGGTCACGAAGACGGCCGCCCATTGGGTCTTTCTAAACATCTCGTTTGACTCCTCTCCGTCCAGGCGGTTGCCGGAGGAACCGCGGCGAAACCAAGTCCCGCCGCGGGACCCGCCGGACGCGTCAGGCCGCGCGCGCTTCGGCGCCGGTCCGCACAACCGGGAAGTCGATCTCGGTTTTCGCGATGTGATTGAAGTAATTGGTGAAGGTATTGAGGCCGACGTGGGCCACGATTTCTACGATCTCGCCGTCGCCGTAGCCAGCGTCACGCAGGTCTTGAACGTCGGCGTCGGCCACGTGGCCGCGTTGGGCCACAACTTTGCGGACGAAGCTCAAGGCCGCCTGGGTCTTGCCGTCCGCCGACTGGCCGCGAAGATTGCGGTCCAGTTCGTCCCTGGCCACGCCCGCGTTCTTTCCGAGCGCCGTATGGGCCGAGGCGCAATAGTCGCAGGTGTTGGCGCCGGCCATGGCGACCGCGATCTGCTCGCGCAGCTGGGGCGACAGCAGGCCGTTGCCGAGAGCCGAATTGAACGCCAGAAATCCCTCGAGAACCTTCGGGGATTGGGCGAAGGTGGCGAAGATGTTGGGAACCGCGCCGATAGTGCGCTTGACGCCGTCCAGAACCGTCTTGGCTTCGCCAGTGGCGGACGCAGGGTCGATGGGTTGGATGCGAGGCATGAGAAAAACTCCTTTCCTGGGTTGAACCGTTTGAGGGAGACAGATCTGTCTCTTTCAAAGCGAAAGGTAACAGACCTGTCTCCTCCGTCAATCCATTAGGGAAAGGACCTCGATCAAAAAATTGTGATCGGGTAATATCGGGTAATGTATCGGGTAATATATGGATGTACGGCTCGCCAGGTCTGGCTGTTGCCAGGTGCGAAATGGTAGCCTAAGATAGATACAGTTCTGTATTCTTTTTGGGAGAGCGGCATGAGCCAGTCGCCGCGGCGCGAGCAGCTAATCGATACCGCCATCGCCCTGTTCTCCAAGCATGGCTTTCACGCCACCGGTATCGACACCATCCTGGAGGCGTCCGGCGTCTCGAAGAAGACCCTCTATCGCCACTTCCGCTCGAAGGACGAGTTGATCCTGGCGGCCCTGCGGAAATATGACGGGCTGTTCCGCAACAATTTCATGCGTCAGGTGGCGGAGCGTGGTCATACGCCCCGCGACCGGTTGCTCGCCGTATTCGACGTGGCCGCCGAATGGTTCGAGCAGAACAACTTCTACGGCTGTATGTTCATCAACGCCGTCGGCGAGTACTCGGACCCCGACACTCCCATCCGTCAGGTTTGCAAGGCCTTCAAGGAGCTAATGCGACGCTACATCGAGGACCAGTGCGCCGCCCTTCCGGCACCCGATCCCGCCGGCCTCGCCGACGAGCTCGCCCTTCTGTTGGAGGGCGCCACCGTCACCGCCCAAGTCTCGCAAAGCCGGAACCGCGCCGCCGAGGTGGCGAAGACCGCCGCCGCCGCCCTCATCGCCCAGGCCATGGCCAGCCCTGTCGAAAGGAGCGTAGGCTAGTCGCGCTTGGGCTGCTGGGACATCTCCCGGAAATACGCCCAGGCGTCCGCTTCGGTGCCGTCCGGGAGGATACAGACGCCGGTTTCGCCGCCGGCGGTTTTGCGGATCTCGTAGCGTCCGCCGCGTTCGACGCAGAACACGGCGGCCGGGTTCGGCAGCCCGGTGGCGGCGCCCTCCGGGACCCTCGAATTCGCTTCGGCGGGCCCGGCGGAAAAGCCGATCCCCGCGGCAATGCCGGCCGCGGCTATGAGGTGAACGGATGACTTCATGGTCGTTGCAAATCCCTTTACGCTGTTCAGAAGTCGGCCTCGCGCGGTCTCGCGAACCTCCGGCCAAGCTGGGGGCGCCGCCTCCGGTTTTCAATGCGAATTCTGGTTGTAAGGCTCAGCCGCCCGCGATTTCGGCGAGGTCGCGGGCGAGTTTGCGGACGCCGACGAGGCGGTCGCCGGGGGTTTCCCAGCCGCGCTTGAGGACCAGCTTGTGGTCGGGTCGCAGTTTGGCGGTGCTGGCCTGGCGGGTGATGAACTGCACCAGCCCGGCCGGATTGGCGACGGCGTTGTCGCGGAAGGTGACCACCGCGCCCTTTGGGCCCGCCTCCACCTTCTCGATCCCCGCTTTTCGGCAAAGCTGTTTGATAGCAACCACCTGCAGCAGGTTGTTAACCTCGTCCGGGAGGTCGCCGAAGCGGTCCACCAGTTCGGCCGCGAAGGCCTCGATTTCGCCGGCCTCCTTGAAATCGGCGAGCCGCCGATAGAGGCCAAGGCGCAGACCGAGGTCGGGAACGTAATTCTCCGGGATGAGGACGCCGAGGCCTATGGAGATCTGCGGGCTCCACTCGTCCTCGCCGGAGCCCTCGCCTTCGCCGCCCCGGGCCTCGGCGACGGCCTCCTCGAGCATCTGCTGATACAGCTCGATGCCTACCTCGCGGATCTGGCCGGACTGCTCCTCGCCTAGGAGATTGCCGGCGCCGCGGATGTCGAGATCGTGGCTGGCCAGCGAAAAACCCGCCCCGAGCGCGTCGAGCGACTGCATCACCTCGAGCCGCTTCTGCGCCGCTGGCGTCACCTTGCGGCGCGGCGGCAGCGTCAGGTAGGCGTAGGCGCGGATCTTGGCGCGTCCCACCCGGCCGCGAAGCTGGTAAAGCTGAGCCAGGCCGAACATATCGGCGCGGTGGAGGACGATGGTGTTCACCGACGGCAGGTCCAGGCCCGACTCGATGATGTTGGTGGATAGCAGCACGTCGTAGGCGCCCTCGTAGAACGCCCCCACCGCCCCCTCGAGGTCGCGCGCGCCCATGCGGCCGTGGGCCATCACCACCTTGGCCTCGGGCACCAGCTCGGCCAGCAACTTCTTGACGTCGTCGAGATCCTCGATGCGCGGGCAGACATAGAAGGTCTGGCCGCCCCGGTACTGCTCGCGGAGGATGGCCTCGCGGATCACCACCGGGTCGAGTTCGAGGACATACGTGCGCACCGCCAGGCGGTCGATGGGCGGCGTGGCGATCAGGCTGAGCTCGCGGACGCCGGTCAGCGCCATCTGCAGCGTGCGGGGAATGGGCGTGGCGGTGAGGGTCAGCACATGGACGTTGGTCTTGAGCTTCTTCAGCTTTTCCTTGTGGGCGACGCCGAAATGCTGCTCCTCGTCCACCACCAGCAGCCCGAGGTCGCGGAACTTGACGTCCTTGGCCACCAGCGCGTGGGTGCCGATGACGATATCGAGCGTGCCGTCGGCCAGTTCGGCCTTGGTGGCCTTGGCCTGCTTGCCCACCACCAGCCGCGAGAGTTCGCCGATGCGCACCGGATAGCCCTTGAAGCGCTCCACGAAGGTCCGGTAGTGCTGGCGGCACAGGAGCGTGGTCGGCACCACCACCGCCACCTGGCGGCCCTCCATCGCGGTGACGAAGGCGGCCCGCAGCGCCACCTCGGTCTTGCCGAAGCCGACGTCGCCGCACACCAGACGGTCGGCGGGATGGCCGCCCGCCAGATCGCCGATGACGTCGTCGATGGCGCGCAACTGGTCGTCCGTCTCGGCATAGGGAAACCGGGCGCAGAACTCGTCGAACAGGCCCTCGGCCGGGGTCAGGACCGGCGCGGCGCGGAGAGTCCGCGACGCCGCCACCTTGATCAGCTCGTCGGCCATGTCGCGGATGCGGGATTTGAGCTTGGCCTTGCGCGCCTGCCAGGCCGCGCCACCGAGACGGTCGAGCGGAACGCCGGCGCTGTCCGAGCCGAACCGGCTGATGACCTCGATGTTCTCCACCGGCAGGAACAGCTTGCTGTCGCCGGCATAGAGAATGCGCAGGCAATCGTGCGGCGCGCCGGAGACCGAGATGGTCTCAAGCCCCTCGTAGCGGCCGATGCCGTGATCCATGTGGACCACCAGGTCGCCGGGATTGAGCGACGAGGTCTCGGTGAGGAAATTCTCGGCCCGGACGCGGCGCGCCCGCGAGCGCGAAAGCCGGTCGCCGAGAATGTCCTGTTCGGCGATCACCGCCCAGGCGGACGTGACGAAGCCGCGATCGAGGCCGAGAACCGCCAGCGCCAGGGTGTCCGGTTTCAGCTTCGTGGCCTCGGCCCAGCCGTCCACCGGCGTCACCGTGGTGAGGCCGTGCTCGGCCATGACCGCCTTGAGGCGATCGCGCGAGCCCCGGGTCACGGCGGCCACCATCGCCCGGCGGCCGCGCTTTCGGTGTTCCACCAGCCGGTCGGTGAGCAGGTCGAACACGTTGACATCGCCGCGAAGCCGCGCCTCGGCGAAATCGGGCCCGGGCCGTCCGCCCGCGTCGAACCCGCCGGCCATGTCCTCGGGCACCGCGAAGGGCGAAAGCTGGCCGACGGCGCGCTCGGCGAGCAACCCGTCCCACTCCTCGCCGCTCAGGTACAGGCGATCCGGCGGCAACGGATTGTAGGGGGTTCCGAGCTCGGCGAAACGGCCGGTATCGATGTTGCTCCGGGCGTCGAAATACTCCCGGATCAGGTCCAGCCGGGCGTCGCGGGCGTCGTTCAGGTGATGATCGAGGACCACGGCCGCGCCCGGGGCGTAATCGAACACGGTGCTCATGCGCGGGTGGAACAGGGGCAGCCAATGCTCCATGCCCGCCTGCCGGCGGCCGCTGGAGACGCCGGCATAAAGCGGATCGTCGGCGCCCACCGCCCCGAACAAGGCCCGGTATTCGGTTCGGAACCGCGCCACCGCCGCGTCGTGCAGGAGCACCTCGCTGACCGGCTTGATGGTGAAGGAGGCGAGTTTGTCGGTGGTGCGCTGGGTCGCGGGATCGAAGGACCGCAGGGTGTCCAGCTCGTCGCCGAAGAAATCGAGGCGGAGCGGCTCGGCGCGGCCCGCCGGGAAAACGTCGACGATGCCGCCCCGGATCGCGTATTCGCCTGGTTCCATGACCGTTTCGGCCCGCAGGTACCCATGAGTTACGAGAAAGGCGATCAGCTTTTCGGGATCCAGCCGGTCGCCTCGAGCCAGCGCGAAGGTGGCCTCGGCCAGTTCCTCTTCCGGCGGCACCCGCTGCAATACCGCCGACACGGTGGTCAGAATCACCCTACCCTTGCCCGTCTCGCCGCTTTCCCGGCTTTCAAGCAGACGGCTCAGGGTATCGATGCGCCTGCTGGCGATCTCAAGGTTGGGCGAAACCCGGTCGTAGGGCAGGCAATCCCACGCCGGAAATTGCGGCGTATCCAGGTGCGGGGCGAAGAATTCGAGCGCCTCTCGCATGAAGTCCATGCGAACGTCGTTGCGCGCGATGAACAGCACGCCGCCGCCGCGCCCTGCCGCCAGCGACGCGATGAGTTCCGCGTCATGGCCGGGCGGCGCGCCCGCGATCAACGCTCGACCCGGGCGTGACAGTAGTTGCTCTATGGTTTTCAAATGATTAAATGGCGGGTCTGAAGTGTTGCGCGAAATCGATCAAGGATCGCAGGACCGGATGATCCCACTCCTCAGGGTAGGGCGCCTTCTTCATCATCCAGTTGTACAAATCGATATCGTTGTTATCCATCATCAGCGATTCGAACCACGCCACGTCCGCGTCACTCATGGTCGCCAGATTCCGGTCCGCGAAGGCACCGATCAACAGGTCGTTCTCCTGCATCCCAGTGTGGTGGCTGCGGAACCGCACGCGCTTGCGCAGTTTGTCGGTAGGTTGGGTGGGTTCGATCATTCCTCTCCTCCGGTCGGGACTGTAGGATATAAGAGACCCTGAATTGCCTGTCAGCCGCTCATTTCACATGCGACCGCAAGTTCTCTACCCTCTGTTCGCTCCGGCCCGCGCTCTTCCGGGTGTCGGCCCCCGTCTGGCCGCCATCGTGGAAAAACTGGCGGGGCCTCGGGTGGTGGACCTGTTGTGGCATCTTCCGTCGGGTCTAGTCGACCGCCGGTTCTCGCCGAAGGTTGCGAAGGCGATCCCGGGGACGGTGGCGACCCTGACCGTCCGGGTGCTCGGTCATCAGCCTTCGTCGACGCCGCGCCGTCCCTATCGGGTGCTGTGCGCGGACGAGACCGGCGAACTGACCCTGGTGTTCTTTCACGCCCGCGCCGACTACCTCGGCAAGGTCCTGCCGGAAGGCTCGCTCCGGGTGGTCAGCGGGTTGGTGGAGCGGTATGGCCATCAACTGCAGATGACCCACCCCGACCACGTCGTCGAGGAAAAGGACCGCGACGGCATCGCCATCGTCGAGCCGGTCTATCCGTTGACCGCTGGTTTGACAGCCAAGCAGGCGGTCAAGCTGGCGCGGGCGGCCCTCGAGCGGACGCCGGCGCTGGACGAATGGCTGGATCCGGCGTTCAACGCGCAAAAAGGCTGGAAACCGTGGCGCGCCGCGTTGCACGACGCCCACGCCCCGAAGGACGAGGCCGGACTCGCGCCGCTGTCGCCGGCGCGAAGCCGCCTCGCCTACGACGAACTCCTCGCCAACCAGCTGGCGCTGGCCCTGATCCGCCGGCACCAGCACGAAATCGCCGGCCGGGCCATCCGCGCCGAGGGCCTCCTCGTCCGGCGCGCCCTCGACGCCTTGTCGTTCACGCTCACGGCCTCGCAGGAACGGGCGATCGCGGAGATCACCGCCGACATGGCGTCGGACTCGCGCATGCTGCGGCTTTTGCAGGGCGACGTCGGCAGCGGCAAGACGGTGGTGGCGCTGATGGCCATGCTGACCGCCGTGGAAAGCGGCGCGCAGGCGGCGCTGATGGCGCCCACGGAGATCCTGGCACGTCAGCACTACGCCACCATCAAGCCGCTGGCGGCGGCGGCCGGCGTGGACGTGGCGCTGCTCACCGGCCGGGAAAAGGGCAGATCCCGCAACCCCGTCCTCGACGGTTTCGCCGAGGGCGTCATTCCCATGGCGGTCGGGACTCACGCACTGTTCCAGGAGGCGGTGACGTTCAAGGACCTGGCGCTGGCGGTGATCGACGAACAGCACCGCTTCGGCGTCCACCAGCGGCTCGACCTCGCGGCCAAGGGCCCGGCCACGGATATCCTGGTGATGACCGCCACACCCATCCCGCGAACGCTGATGCTGACCTCTTACGGCGACATGGACGCGTCCAAGCTGGTGGAGAAGCCGCCGGGGCGCCAGCCGGTGGACACGCGGGCGGTCCCCATGGAGCGTCTCGATGACGTGATCGCCGGCGTGGCCCGGAGCCTGACCGCCGGCGCCAAGGTCTACTGGGTGTGCCCGCTGGTGGAAGAGTTGGACGTGCTCGACGTCAACGCGGCGGAGGAGCGGTTCCGCCACCTGAGCGGCATCTTCGATGGGCGCGTGGGCATGGTTCATGGACGCATGAAGGGCCCCGTCAAGGACGCCGCCATGGCCGCCTTCGTGGACGGGCCCGTGGACCTGCTGGTGGCGACCACGGTGATCGAGGTGGGGGTCGACGTCCCCGCCGCCACGGTTATGATCATCGAACACGCCGAGCGGTTCGGATTGGCCCAGCTTCACCAGTTGCGCGGCCGGATCGGGCGCGGGTCCGCCACGTCGACGTGCGTGCTGGTCTACGCGCCGCCGCTGACCGAGGCCGCGCGGGCCCGGCTGGCGATCATGCGCGAGACCGACGACGGCTTCCGCATCGCCGAGGAGGATTTGCGCCTGCGGGGCGCCGGCGAGTTGCTCGGGGTCCGCCAGAGCGGCGCGCCGGAGTTCCGCGTCGCCGATCTCGCCTTTCACGCCGACCTGCTGGCGGTGGCCCGCGACGACGCACGGCTGATCCTGGGCCGCGACCCCTATCTCAAATCGGCGCGCGGCAAGGCGCTGCGCACGCTGCTTTACCTGTTCGAGCGCGATGCCGCCGTTCGCTACCTACGGTCCGGTTAGGAGCAAGGCTCCCGCTCACGCCCGCTCCGTGTCCGGATGGAGCTCCGGCTCCGAATCCCCGTCGCCGTCCTCGTCTTCCGCCTTGGCCAACACGAGGGGCACCTGCTGCTCCGCGTCCGGCCGTCTATCCGGAGGGGTGACGATGCCCCCAGAGATCACCATCTTGATGGCTTCCTCCACCGACATGCTCAAGGGAACGAGATCGCCCCTTGGAACGAACAGCAGAAAACCCGACGTGGGATTGGGCGTCGTCGGCAGGAAGACGTTGATCATTTCCTCTTCCGTGAGGTTCTGCACCTCCTCCTCTGTGCGCCCGGTGATGAAGGCAATGGCCCAGAGGCCATGGCGCGGATACTCGATCAGGACGGCCTGCCGGAATGCCGTGGATTGCTGCGCCAGCACCGTCTCTATGATCTGTTTCAGCGCGCTGTAGACGTTGCGGACCACCGGCATGCGGGCCAACAGTCCGTCGTAAAACTTCATGATCAGGCGGCCGAAGAAGCCGGCGGTGACCATCCCAATCAGGGTCAATCCCACGACGACGATCACCAGCCCCAGGCCGGGAAGGCCAAAGGGCAGATAGGTCGTTGGATTGTATTTCTCCGGTATCCAGGGAGTAACCCGGGCGTCCACGAAGCTGATGAACAGCCAAGCTAGGTAGAAGGTGATGGAAATGGGCGCGGTGATCAGGATTCCGGCGAAAAAATAGGCGCGGAGCCGGCCCACCAGCCCCATCTGACCCTCGGGCTTCTTGGCGGGAGCGGGCTCGGCCAGGGCCCGCGCTTGTTGTTTTCGGTATTTTCGTCCGCGAGATTTTTGCTTCATGGGCTCAGAATTAGTCGGGGCGCGCCAGAACGCAACAAGTCAATCCGCGAAAAAGCCCACGAGGCGGTCCAGGGTCTCGTCGGGGGCCTCCTCGGCGAGGAAGTGGCCACACGGCAATCGCTCGCCGCGCACGTCGCTCGCCCGTTCCCGCCACGTGCCCAGCACATCGTAATTGCGCTCCATCAGTCCCCGCTCGCCCCATAGCACCAGCAAAGGACACCCCACCTTCCGATCCAAGTCCGACTCGTCGTGTTCCAGATCGATGCCGGCGGCGGCGCGATAATCTTCGCAGGACGCATGGATGGCGGCCGGATCGCTGAAACAGCGAATGTATTCGGCCAGGGCCTCCTCCGTGAACCCCTCCATGCTCGCGCTCCAGTGGCCCAGCTTGGCGGTAAGGTAGTACGCCGGGTCGTGGCCGATCAGCGTTTCCGGCAGGCCGTTGCCCTGGATCAGGAAGAACCAGTGATAATAGCCCGTCGCCACCTCCTTGGTGACGGTGGAGAAGATCTTGTGGGTGGGCACGATATCGAGGACCGCCAGCTTTTCAACCCGCTCGGGATGGTCGAGGGCCATGCGGTGCGCGACCCGGCCGCCCCGGTCATGTCCGGCCACGACAAACGACCGGAACCCGAGGGTCTCCATGACCTCCACTTGATCCTGGGCGGTGGCGCGCTTGGAATAGGCGTGGTGCGCGGGATCGGAGGGCGGCTTGCCGCTGTCTCCGTAGCCTCGCAGGTCGGTGGCCACGACCGTGAAGCGCTCGGCGAGGCGCGGCGCGATCTTGTGCCACATGACGTGGGTCTGCGGATATCCGTGTAGCAGCAGAAGCGGCGGCCCCGAACCTCCGTGGAGAGTATGGATTACCGCCCCTCGCGTTTCGATGGCGGTCGTCGTAAAGCCTTCGAACATGATAGCGTTTCAATCCGATTGTTTACCCCTTCCGGGGAGGCCGGCGGTTCCGGCCGAACGGTAGCAACGTCCGGCGTCCGCGGTTATAGATGGATAGCCGATAATCAGACCTTTATTCAAACTGGTTTCAAAAGGAGTCTTCCCAGTGAACCGCGAATACCCCCAACGGCCCACGATCGGTGTCGGCGTGGTCGTGCTGAGAGGGCGCGATGCCCTGCTGGTGCGACGGAGCAAGCCTCCCCGGCAGGGCGAGTGGAGCCTGCCGGGCGGCCTGCAGAAACTGGGGGAGACGGTGTTCGACACCGCCCGGCGCGAGGTCGCGGAAGAGACTGGCGTGATCGTCCGGGCGCTGGGCCTGATCGACGTGATCGACCTGATCGAGCGCGACCCCGGGGACCGCGCCGTCCGCTACCACTACACCCTCGTGGACGTGGCCGCCGCCTGGGAATCGGGTCGCGCCAAGGCGGGAACCGACGCCGCCGACGTGGGCTGGGCCGACGTGGACGACCTCGAGCGTTTTGCGCTTTGGTCGGAAACCGTGAGAGTGATACGACTTGCGCATCAGAAATGGCCAAGCGGAGAATAGTGTGATTTATACCCCACTTGCTCCCCGCTTGGGTAACTATCGAGGTTGATCCATGACCACGAACGCATTGGTTTCCGTCTCCTGCCCCGACCGCCTGGGGCTCGTTTCCGCGATCACCGGCTGCCTGTTCGATCTCGGCGCCAATCTGGGGGACACCACCTTTGCGGTGCTGGGCGAAGCAGCCGAGTTCATCTCCGTGGTGGAGGTTCCGTCCGGAACCGCTCCAGAGGCCATCGAGGCGGCGCTGCGGAAGCTGCCGGAGTTGAGCGACGCGGAGATCAGCGTGTCGCCGTTCACCCTGGCCCCGGTGCATGGACCCTCGGGGCAGGTCAACTACCGGATCACCGTAAGCGGCGGAGACCGGCCGGGGCTGGTGGCGCGGCTGAGCGAAGTCTTCGTGGAGTTCAAGGCCAACATCGTCCGCCTCAACGCCGAACGGATCGTCGCGTCGGACCAAACACAGTACGCCGTCATCATCGCCGTATACATTCCCGAGGAAAACGCGAGGAGCTGCCTTGCCACCGTCGCCAACACCGCCGGAGGGCTGGGACTGAGCTGCGCGTGGGAAGAGATATAACACCGGTTTAATGGGCCTGTTCCGGCCCGCGACCAACGAAAAAAAGCAGCAAATCCGGCGCTTTCCGGGACAACCGCGACAAGAAGGTCACAGCTGCGCCAACAATGTCACCGGACGCCTCTTCCGGGAACTTTAGCTTTTGCCCCATTGGCGGCTGTAAGGTATTCTCGATAAAGGAAAATAAGGTATCGGTGGGAGACCGCGCGCGCCGCCGTCTGGGCGATGTGTATCGTGGGCATTGAACCCCAAAATCGAAGCGGACGCGGGGGCGCCGCACGCAATGGACATCTACCTCCCCATCGCCGAGATTTCGGTCAACGTCTTCTTGATTCTCGGCCTTGGGGGCATGGTTGGTTTCCTCTCTGGCCTGTTCGGCGTCGGCGGCGGGTTCCTGATGACGCCGCTGCTCATCTTCATCGGCATTCCCCCCGCCGTTGCCGTCGCCACGGAAGCCAACCAGATCGTCGCGTCGTCGGTTTCGGGGGTTCTGGCCCACTGGAAACGCGGCAATGTCGATTTTAAGATGGGGCTGACCCTCGTCGTCGGCGGTTTCGTGGGGTCCGGTTGCGGCGTCTGGCTGTTTACGATGCTGCGCGAAATCGGCCAGATCGACCTCGTCATCAAGCTGTCGTACGTCGTGTTCCTCGGCATCATCGGATTGCTGATGCTGATCGAGAGCATCAAGGCCATGTCCCGCCAGCGCGGCAAGAAACCGCAACCGCGCAAGGCGAGCCGCTCATGGGTGGACGCACTACCCTTCCGGATGCGGTTTCGCCGGTCGCGGCTTTACATCAGCGCCCTGCTGCCGCTGGCCGTGGGCTTCGTGGTGGGCGTCCTGGCGGCGATCATGGGGGTCGGCGGCGGCTTCATCATGGTCCCGGCAATGATTTACCTGTTGGGGATGCCCACGGCGGTGGTCGTCGGAACATCGCTGTTTCAGATCATTTTCGTCACCGCGAACGTGACGGTGCTGCAGGCCGTCAGCAACCAGACCGTCGATGTGGTCCTGGCGCTGCTGTTGTTGATCGGCGGCGTCATCGGCGCCCAGTTCGGCGCCCGCGCGGGCGCGCTGCTCCGCGGCGACCAGTTGCGCGGGCTGCTCGCGCTGATGGTGCTCGCGGTGGCCATCAAGATCGGGTTCGACGTGATCGTCACGCCCGTTGATCTCTACTCCCTGGGCGAAGTAATGAGGCACTGATGACACTGCCCCGCTGGATCCTCGCCCTGCCCCTATTCGTGATCGCGTCGGGATCGCCTGGGTCCGCGAGCGCGCAACTCGTGGTCGATCTGGCCAACCACCTCGTGGCCATCACCACCGGCTTCACCGGAACGGAAGTTCTCCTGTTCGGAACGACCGACGGCAAGGGCGACGTGGTCGTCGTTGTGCGTGGCCCCGAAAGCGACGCGGTTGTCCGGCGCAAGGGGCGGAAGCTGGGGATATGGGTCAACGAGGCCGAAATGATCTTCTCCGGCGTTCCCGGATACTACGCCGTCGCCACCAACCGGCCGCTGTCGGAATTCCTGCCAGAACGTGTGGCCGCCCGCCACCAGATCGGAGTGGGCAACCTCCGGGTTGCGCCACCCGAGAACGCCGACCCGGCCGAAGCAGCATCTTTCCGGGCCGCCTTGATCCGCAACAAGATCAGGCAGAACCTGTTCTTCGCCGAACCCGAGCACATTGCCTTTCTCGGCAACCGTCTGTTCCGCACCGATATGCGGTTTCCGGCCAATGCTCCGGTGGGAACGTACATCGTTCAGGTTTTCCTGGTGGAGAACGGCGAGGTGGTGAGCGCCGAGATCACGCCCCTGGTGGTCAGCAAGGTGGGTTTCGAAGCGGGCGTGTTTCATTTTGCGCATCGGCACTCGCTGGCCTACGGTGTTCTTGCCATCCTGATCGCGGTAGTGGCAGGATGGACGGCAAGCGCCGTATTTCGCAAGGGCTGACCCGTGACGACCGACCCGCAACCGATCTCGCCAGGAGAGGCTTCCGAACAGCCTCCCGAAAAGCCGAAGACCGATTTCGGCCGTACGTTCCTGTGCGTCGTCGACGAGTCGGAGGAACTGCACCAGGCGCTGCGCTATGCCTGCCGCCGCGCCAAGCAGACCGGCGGCCGTGTCGCGCTTTTGTACGTGATAGAACCCGCCGAATTCCAGCACTGGATGGCCGTGGGCAACCTGATGGAGGAGGAACGGCGCGAGCAGGCCGAGGAAATGCTGCAGGTGGTCTCCTCGGTGGTGCAGAAGCTGTCCGGCTCCATTCCCGTTGTTTATATCCGCGAGGGCAAGCTGACCGAACAGCTCGAGGAGTTACTCGCGAGCGAGGGCGAGTTGTCCGTTCTCGTCCTGGGGGCGGCGGTCGGCTCCGAGGGGCCGGGCCGGCTGATCTCCCATGCCTTGAAACGGATCGGCAAGCTTTCGATCCCGATCACCATCGTCCCGGGCGGCCTCTCCGACGAGGAAATCGACGCGATCAGCAGTTAGCGAGCGCGCGTCAGCGGCTGGATCCACGCAAGGCGGCGATTGTCGCGCGGTAGTCGTCGTCCTGGAAGACGGCGCTCCCCGCCACCAGGACGTTGGCTCCCGCGGCGATGGCCGCCGGCGCCGTGTGGGCGTTGACGCCGCCGTCCACCTCGAGTTCGATGGGCCGCTCGCCGATCATCCGCCGCACCTGGCGGATTTTTTCCAGTTGCGCCTCGATGAAGCTCTGTCCCCCGAACCCCGGGTTCACCGACATCACGAGGATCAGGTCGAGACGGTCGAGCACATGTTCCACGGCCGAAACGGGCGTCGCCGGATTGAGCGACACACCCGCTTTCTTGCCCAGGCTCCGGATGACCTGGAGGCTGCGATCCAGATGAACGTCCGCTTCGGCGTGGACGGTGATGATATCGGCGCCGGCGGCGGCGAACTCGCTCAGATACGGCTGCGCCGGATCGATCATCAGGTGAACGTCGAACGGCTTGTTGGTATACGGGCGGATCGCGCGCACCACCAGTGGGCCGATGGTCAGGTTGGGAACGAAATGGCCGTCCATGACGTCGATATGGACGTAATCGCAGCCCGCGTCGTCAATGGCCTGGACCTCCTCGCCCAGACGCGCGAAATCGGCGGACAGGATCGACGGAGCGATCTTGACCGCCGGCGGGGAAGTTGGAGTTGAAGACATGCGCCGCCGTCCCGTTCACGCGCGCCCGGAGGCGCTATTCAGCCTGATTGCCGGGCCGGCGGGCGAGGGCTCCGTGAGCCTGGGCAACCACATTTTCCGCCGTCAACCCGAAATGCTTGAACAGCTCCTCGCCGGGTCCGGAGGCGCCAAACCCCTTGAGGCCCACGAACACGCCGTTTTCGCCGATGTAGCGGTCCCAGCCCGGCGAGATCGCCGCCTCCACGGCGACCCGCACGCACCGCGGCCAGGCGGGCCCAAGGACTTCCTGGCGATACCGTTCCGGCTGGATCTCGAACAACTTCCAGCACGGCATCGAAACCACAGCGGTGGGGATCCCCTCCCCCTGCAGCATATCGCGCGCGGCCACCGCCACGTGCACCTCCGAACCGGTCGCGAACAGGGTAACCTGCCGGTCGCCACCCTCGGCCTCGCGAAGGACATAGGCGCCGCGAGCGCAGAGATTAATGCTCTCGTGTTCGATGCGCACCGCCGGAAGCGCCTGGCGGGTCAGCACCAGGCACGACGGCATGTCGTATCCCGTGAGCGCGATTACCCAGCACTCGAAGGTCTCTACCGCGTCGGCCGGACGGAAAACCAGCATGTTGGGCATCACCCGCAGGCTGGCCACGGTCTCCGAGGGCTGGTGGGTGGGACCGTCCTCCCCCACTCCGATCGAGTCGTGCGTGAGAACGTAGATCACGCGCTGCTTGCTGAGCGCCGACATGCGCATGGCGCCCCGCATGTAGTCGGCGAACACCAGGAACGTTCCACCGTAGGGAATGAAGCCGCCGTGCAGCGCCATGCCGTTCATGATGGCGCCCATGGCGTGTTCCCGGATGCCGTAATGGATGTAGCGGCCCGAGTAGTCGCCGGGCGCGATGCTCTTGGTGCTCTTGGTCATGGTGCACACCGACTCGGACAGGTCCGCCGAGCCGCCGATGACCTCGGGAAACATGGCCGTGAGGATCTCAAGCGCTTCGCCGGACGCCTTGCGGGTGGCCCATTTCGGTTGATCCAGGGCCAGCTTCTGTTTGAAGTCGTTCAGGGGCATCTGCCAGCCCGGCGCTAGCCTGCCGGCGCTTGTCCGCTTGAATTCCTTGATCTTGGCGGGATCCATGGCCTGGAACCGCTCTTCCCAGGCCTCCCGCTCCGGAATACCGCGGCGGCCCGCGGTCCGCCAGGCCGCGAGGATGTGGTCGGGGATGACGAACGGCGGATAGGGCCAGTTCAGGACCTTCCGGGCGCCGGCCACTTCGTCCTCGCCGAGCGGCGCGCCGTGGGTCGCGGCGGTGCCCGCCTTTGTGGGCGCGCCCTTGCCGATGGTCGTCCGGCAATCGATCAACGTCGGCTTGTCTGTCATCCGGGCCTTGGCGATGGCCGCCGCCACGGCCTCGGGATCGTCGCCGTCCACCACTTCGGCATCCCAGCCACAGGCTTCGAACCGCGCGAGCTGATTGTCGCTGGTTGTCAGCGACGTGGGGCCGTCGATACAGATCCGGTTGTCGTCCCACATGACGATGAGCTTGGACAGCCGCAGGTGGCCGGCCAGCGAGATGCATTCCTGGCTGAGGCCCTCCATAAGGCAGCCGTCGCCGACGATGCAATAGGTGTAGTGGCTGACGATATCGTCGCCCCAGCGATTGTTTCGCAACCGTTCGGCGAGGGCCATTCCGACCGCGTTGCCCAGTCCCTGCGCGAGCGGCCCCGTCGTCGTCTCGATGCCGACGGAAAGCTCGTATTCGGGGTGGCCCGGCGTTTTCGAGCCCAACTGCCTGAAATTCTTGAGCTCCTCGAGGGTCATTTCCTCGTACCCGGTGAGGTAGAGCAGCGAATACAGCAGCATGGAACCGTGTCCCGCCGACAGGATAAAGCGGTCGCGGTCCTCCCAGTCGGGCTTGGTGGGGTCGAATTTAAGAAAGCGCGTCCAGAGGACGCTGGCGGCGCTGGCCATGCCCATGGGCAGGCCGGGGTGGCCCGATTTCGCCTTCTGAACGGCGTCGGCGGCCAGCATGCGGATGACATTGACCATCTCTTCGTGCGTGGCCACGGGCTCCGCGCCCGGTTGGGGCCGCGAGTCCACGTCCAACTCCGGCTGTGCTACGGTCATGTGCGGGCTCTCCTCAGATGGCATGGTGTCCCAACGCCGCGTTCAGCAAATAGTGCGTGATCAACAACTGCGAAAGGGCCAGAGTATGGCTGTGGCGGGGCATGTTGGCCCCGTCCCTGTATATTCCGAGTTCCGGGTGCTGGCTGGGCTCGTTGGGTATCAGGCTCCAGAGATAGTTCTCCATCTCGTCGGCCTGCGCATCCTCGAGGTTTCCATAGATGTGCAAGGCATCGACGGGCCGGCCGTCGATATCGCGCGCCAATTCCAGCATGAAACCGTGATCCGCCCCGGCCCGAAGAACCGGCGCCAAGTCCAGATGCGGCAGCGTCGGGCGAAGAATGTGCCTTACGTTCAGGCGGGCGCCGCTCTCGTCCGGGTTGTCGTCCGGAGGGTAGAAACTCACCACCATGTCGGCGTATTGCCGCTGCGGGATCACCAACTCCTCGCTGTCCCGCTTGAGCCGCTCCAGGGTCGCCTTGACGGTCTTGGCGTCGTATCCACTGGACAGGGTGTCGCGCTGGAGCTTCCACCTCAAGCGCACGTCCTCCTCGGGTTCCAGGTAGAACTTGACGTCGTAGGCGTCGCGCAGTGTCGGGGTCGCGTAACCGAGAAGGCCCTCGAGGATGATGAAGTCCTTTGGCTCGACGTATTCGGGCGGCCCCAGAACCCCGCCATTGTGGTTGTAGGTCGGCTTGAGAATGGGCTGCCCGTCCCGCAGCAGGAAGACGTGCTGCTCGAGGATATCCATATAGTTGCAGTCGGGATCATGCGGGGTGATTCCGATTTTCGCGCGCTCCGCCCGTGAGTATTTGTGATAGTCGTCGATGCAGATGTTGATCGCCCGCTCGGGACCCAGAACCTGAGCGAGACCAGCCGCCAGAGTGGTCTTACCCGCCGCGGAGTCGCCGACGATACCGATAACGACCGGATGATCTCGATTCTTCATTATCATGGAGTTAAAGTCCCCCGCCCCACCGGCGGTATCTGTTGGTCCCCACGCGGCGCGCCCACCACCATCAGGTTCGGCCATCCGCCCGGCGCGGCGGCAACGGGACGACGTTCAATCAAGGGAGCCCTCAATGTGCCATTGGCGTAACGCCGGGATTGAAAACGCCCCGGCCCCAATGGCCCCAAGGCGCGAGAAAAAATCGAAACTTCGACTACTCACTCTGTAATCGACTGGAAAACAGTCCGCATCGCGCCGTGCCAGCTCTGCACATTCATACCACGCGGCCGGATGGGTCAACTCCGTGCGATCCTCGATCAGTCCATGAATACCGCTTGGGATGCCGTTTGAAAACCCCGAGTCTCCACGAAAAGTGTGGACACCCGCGGGCCGCCCGGACAACGCTGCCGGCCGCCGATCGTAAACGCATCCAGGCCGATAAAGATAATCAAGACCAATCGCCTATTAACATCAATATTATTTTATAGAAACAACCTTTATAAGAAAAAACACAACAATATACAATAATATATGGAGTTTGATAAAAAATATTGTTTTTTAAAACAGACATATAACCCAAAGTAAGGTCGAAAATTTTACCGGCTCGTGAATATTTCAAAATTGATACCAGCGATTTTCACCGATAATTTTTCGGTAATTATAGTGTTTTTCCGCATTGTATTTTTGTTTCAGGCCAGGAACAGCCACGCCACCTCTCGGCCAATCGATCGGATCCCCGTCACGCGGGTTAATCGGGAAGGCTTCCCTTGCGCTTGACGCGCGGGCTGTCGTCGTCGGCGATCCTGGAGAGGTCGGCGTCGTAGACGATTCGATGCGCGCCGGAGACGGCAATGAAGCGTTTTCCCTTGGCGCGGCCGATCAGGGTCAGGTCGGCGCTTCTGGCGAGTTCGACACCCCACGCGGTAAAGCCCGAACGGGAGATCAGGATGGGAATTTCCATCTGCACGGTCTTGATCACCATTTCGCTGGTTAGCCGGCCCGTGGTGTAGAAAATTTTTCCCTTCGGGGATACTCCGTTGAGCATCATGTAGCCGGCGATTTTGTCGATGGCGTTGTGCCGTCCGACGTCTTCCATGTACACGAGCGGCCGGTCGGTTTCGCAGAGCACGCAGCCGTGAATGGCTCCCGCGGCAAGGTACAGGCTCGGCATGGTGTTGATCCGCTTGGTGAGAGCGTACAGCCACGACGTAAGGAGAACCGCGTCGGGATCGACCCGGACGGTCTCGAACCGCTCCATCACGTCTCCGAAAACGGTGCCCTGGCCGCAACCGGACGTCAGGATCTTCTTTCCCAGTTTCTTTTCGTAGTTGGTCTCGACCGCCGTCCGCACCACGACGGTATCGATCTCGGCGTCGTGGTCGATGCCGACGATCTCGTCCTCGGGGCGAAGCATGTTCTGGTTGAGCAGGTATCCCACCGCGAGGTACTCGGGATAGTCTCCGATGGTCATCATGGTGACCACCTCCTGGGTGTTGAGAAACAACGTCAACGGCCGCTCGGTGATCACCCGCACCTCGAGGTCCCGGCCCTCGTGATCGAGTCCGCTCACCACCACCGTCAGCCGGGGATCCTCTGGATCCGGAGTCAACCGCCCTTCGCTCATGCCTATTTCCCGGTTTTAACGGCCCGATTGCCCCGACCGCGACGTCTGGACAACCGGCATCGCTGGGAGGATAATCCCGACTTGTAAAGTCGGAGAAAAGTCCGGCGTTTATCATCGGGCAAGATGCCCCCGGGACGCAAGACCGCGATGGATCACGCCGGGCCGGACGGATCATGCGATGATGGGAGAAACGCGGCTGTCCATGCCTCTTTCGAACCGCGCGGCACCGAGACGGCCCCGACGATGCGTCTTGATGATGGCGCTGCTGATGGCTTGCCTCGGAAAACCGGTTTCCGCGGATTTCCCCGGTCATGGCGGAGTGGTTCGCGGCATCGCCGTTTCCCCGGACGGATCGCGGGTGATGACGGCCAGTTTCGATTACACGGCCCGTCTCTGGGATTTCGGCACACAGGTGGAGTTGGGCACGCTCAACGGTCATGCCGGACCGGTCAATGCCGTGGCATTCCTCCCTGATGGCACGAGCGCCGTATCGGCGGGAGACGACAGAGTCCTGATTATGTGGGACCTGCGGTCCGGCATCGCGCTTCGGCGGTTCGAGGGCCATGCCGCCAAGATCGCGGATCTGGCGGTCTCCCCCGACGGCGAAACGGCGGCGACCGCAAGCTGGGACGGAACGGTCGGGCTTTGGAACCTGCGGCGCGGAACAGGTGAATACCGGATCGAGAACGGCGTGGCGGTCAACGCCGTCGCTTTCGGGCACGCCGGAGACGTTCTGTACACCGGCGACAAGGATGGCCGGATTGGCGTCTGGAACGCGAGCGATGGCAGCAACGTTCACATGTTTCCCGCCCATGACATGGCGGTGACCTCGATCGCGGTGTCGCCGGACGGATCCCGGTTGCTGTCGGCGGGAATCGACGAGACCCTCCGGCTTTGGGATACGCGGACCCGCCGTGAGCTTGGCGAACTGCGAGGACACGACGGTCCGGTGTTCGGCGTCGCCTTTTCGCCGGATGGCCATAGGGCTCTCTCCGCCGGCCGCGACGGTCTGGTCATTCTGTGGTCGCTGGACACGAGCACGTCGGTAAACTGGATCGAGGCCCACGACGGCCCCGTCTGGGCGGTAGCGTTTTCACGGGACGGGCGTTTCGCCCTCTCCGCCGGCTCGGACGAGACCGTGCGCATGTGGCATCTCGATACCGGGAGCCGTATCGGGGCGCCGGCGACCGACGATGGCGACGCGAAACCGTGGCTGGAGAGCACCCACCCCGGCGCGAGGCTGTTCCGGGCCTGCGCGGCGTGCCATGCCCTCGACCCGCATCGGCAAAGTCGGTCTGGCCCCCATCTCGCCGGGCTGTTCGGACGCCGCGCCGGGTCGGTGCCGGGCTACGCGTACTCGTCCGCGCTGAGCGGCGCGCATTTTACCTGGAACCACGATACCATCACCGCGCTGTTCCGCGACGGGCCGGATGTGGTGGTTCCGGGATCGAAAATGCCGTTGCAGCGGATCGACGACGGCAAAGCCCTGGACGCGCTCGTGGCCTACCTGCGGATCATCACCGCTCCCGGCGAGGTCCCCGACGGCAATGGCGCGGAGCCGCCGAGGTAACGGCCGACGGAAGCGGTGCCGGGGGCTCTGATCCGGTTCTATTCGGCCGGCGCGCCGGGCGCCACTCCGGATGTCTCCTTCCGCGTTTTCGCCTCGGTCTCGCGCACCTCCTCGAGCCAGGCGCTATGGTGCTCGCGCGCCCAATTCTCGTCGACCTTTCCGGTGGTCATGGTGTCCAACGCGCCCTCCATGCCGACGGTCCCGATATAGATGTGGGCAATCATCAACATGCACAGGATTTGGGAAACAGTGCCGTGAATCGCCTGTATCCACTGCATCTGCTGCAGGTCGAACAGGACGAAGGGGAACAGCAGATTGAGGCCGGTGAAACTGAGCACGCCGCCGCCGATGATGACGGCCCAGAACACGGTCTTCTGGCCGAAATTGAACTTCGCCGCCGGCGGATGCTCGGTCTCGAACAGCAGACCGCCCCCCTTCTTGATCCAGCCCGCGTCGTACTTGTCCCAGATGTTGTCCTTGACCCACAGGACGAAAATCAACAGCAAACCCAGCATGAAGGCGAAGCCGACGTAATTGTGAACGTACTTTCCGGCCTCGGTGAGCGTCGCGAACAACGGTTTGCCCAACAGGGGGATCAGCACATGCTTGCCGTAAAGCATGTTCACGCCGGTCACCGCCAGCACGAGGAAGGAAACGGCGGTCAGCCAGTGCGCGAACCGCTCGAGGCTGGTGAACCGCAGCACCTTGCGCCCGGACGGCCCGTACGCCATCTTCACCTTGCCCCTCAGCATGTAGAAGCCGAACACGACGAAAAACATGACCCAGAACATGATGGCGCCGACCAGCGCGATGGGGCCGTTGCGCCAATTCATCCAGTTGTCACCCTCCGACTGCACCAGAACGCCGGCCTGCTTGTCGGGTATGGATACCGTGCCCTGGTCGCCCTCGCGCACCATGCGCCACAGCTCGGAGTCGTTGACGGTGCCCAGTGCGTCGCCCGGCACCCGCCCGTCGGTCTGCGCCACGGCGGGGGCATCGAGCGACGGCGACAGCGTCATAGCGGCGGCTCCGGCATAGAGAAACGCCAGGGCCATCGCGATCCCGGCGGTCCATCGGCGCATCTTGATCCCAATCATGTTCCTGGCTCCCACTCGCGGCTCGACCCGGCCCGTGTTCGGTGTCCGTCGTTCATCGCCCATCCACCGGCGTCCCCGGCGGCCGCACGTCCGACCCCTCGGACGACTCGTCGATCACGGTGAAGCCGCCGCTCGAAACCGTGGCCAGACCGCCCTGGTACGCGGCCCGCGCCCGCAAGGCCCTGAGCGTCTCCTCGCTCAGCGGCGTATGAGGCTTGCCCTTGTACACGCCCTTTTCGTAGTTCAGGGGACGTCCCTGTTCGCTGGAATTGCAGGCGGTCATGACGAGGGCGGCGCCCGCGACGGCGCAGATCGTCAACACGGTTGTCCAAGTCTTCATCATTCACCCTGTCGCAACGCCGCCTGCCGTATACGGCGGCCGGGGAAGAACCGAGTGGACGGATGGCGAGCCGGCCCTTCCCCATTTCGTCGTTGGACGGTCACGCCCCGCCGGACTTGAGCCGGTAGGCCGTTCCCCATCCCCAGGCGCCGGCGCCGAAGCCGCGCGCGGCGGTCCGCTCGCGGTAGATGTTCGAGACGGTGTCGCCATCGCCCGCCAGAAGCGCCTTGGTGGCGCACATCTCCGCGCACAGCGGCAGTTTGCCCTCGGCCAGGCGGTTGGCGCCATACTTCTGGTACTCGGCCTTGGAGTTGTTCTCCTCCGGACCGCCGGCGCAGAAGGTGCACTTATCCATCTTGCCCCGGGTGCCGAAATTGCCGGCTTGCGGATACTGCGGCGCGCCGAAGGGACACGCGTAGAAGCAATAGCCGCACCCGATGCAGAGATCCTTGGAGTGCAGGACAACGCCCTCGGCCGTGTCGTAAATGCAGTCCACCGGGCAGACCGCGATGCACGGCGCCTCGGAACAGTGCATGCACGCCACCGAAATGGAGCGCTCGCCCGGTTTGCCGTCATTGAGGGTCACCACCCTGCGCCGGTTGATGCCCCACGGAACGTTGTTTTCGTTCTTGCACGCGGTGACGCAGGCATTGCACTCGATGCAACGCTCGGCATCGCACAGGAACTTCATTCTTGCTGCCATGGTTCAACTCCTCAAGCGGCTTCGATGCGACACAGAGTGACCTTCGATTCCTGCATCTGGGTCACCGAGTCGTAGCCATAAGTGCCGCATGTGTTGGCGGCTTCTCCGAGCACGTAGGGATCGGCGCCCTCGGGATACTTGGCGCGAAGGCTCTGGCCGTCGTGGTGGCCGCCGAAATGGAACGGCATGAAGGCGACGCCGGGAGCAACCCGTTCCGTAACCATCGCCTGCACCATAACCTTGCCGCCCTCCGGACTGTGAAGCCACATCATCTTGCCGTCCTTGATGCCGTGGTTGTTCGCGTCGCGCGGATTGACCTCGCAGAACATGTCCTGCTGCAATTCCGCGAGCCAGGGGTTGGACCGGCTTTCGTCTCCGCCGCCCTCGTACTCCACCAGCCGCCCGGAGGTCAGAATGAGCGGGAATTCAACGGAGTAGTCGTTCTTCTGAATAAACTCGTAGAGCGTCGGCAGGCGATAGGCCTGGGTGTCCGCGTAGGTGGGGTAATCGGCCACCAGATCGCGTCGAGACGTGTACAGCGGTTCCCGGTGAATGGGCACCGGATCGGGGAACGTCCACACCACGGACCGGGCCTTGGCGTTGCCGAAGGGGGCGCAGCCATGCTTGATGGCCACCCGCTGGATCCCGCCCGAAAGGTCGGTCTTCCAGTTGGTCTTTTCGCCGGCGATGCCCTCGATGACCTTGCGCTCGTCGTCGGTGAGATCGGCGTCCCAGCCGAGCTTCTGAAGCATGGCCATGGTGAATTCGGGATAGCCGTCCTGGATTTCCGAGTCCACCGGATAGGAACCCTCCGCCAACAGGTTCTCGCCTTCGCGCTCGACACCGAACCGCGCCCGGAAGCACAGGCCGCCCTCCGCCACCGGCATGGACGTGTCGTACAGGTTCGCCGTTCCGGGGTGGCCCATCTCCGGCGTTCCCCAGGCCGGCCAGGGCAGGCCGTAGTATTCGCCGTCGCATGGCCCTCCCTGGGCCCGCAACGTCGTCTTGTCGAAGGTGGACTGGTTCTGCATGTGCTGACGCAGCCGTTCCGGCGACTGACCGGTGTAGCCGATGGTCCACATGCCCTTGTTGAACTCGCGGGTGATGTCCTCGATCAGTGGCTCGGTTCCGTTGACCTCGATGTGCTTGAACATCTCCTGGTCGAAGCCGAACTTCTTGGCCAAGAGATACATGATCTCGTGGTCCGTCTTGGCCTCGAACACGGGATCGATGATTTTCTCGCGCCATTGCAGCGAACGGTTGGACGCCGTCACCGACCCGTAGGTCTCGAACTGGGTCGCGGCCGGCAGCAGGTAAACGCCGTCCTTGCGGTCGCTCATCACCGCCGACAGGGTCGGGTACGGATCGATCACGACCATCAGGTCGAGCTTCTCCATCGCCTTTTTCATATCCGGCAACCGGGTCTGGGAGTTCGGAGCGTGACCCCAGAACACCATGGCGCGGAGGTTGTTCGGTTGATCGATGGCGTCCTTGTTCTCAAGCACCCCGTCGATCCACCGCGACACCGGTATGCCCTTGGACTCCATCAGTTCCTGAGTGGCGAACCGGCCCTTCAGGTACTCGTAGTCCACGTCCCAGACGCGGGCCCAGTGCTTCCACGAGCCGGTCGCGAGGCCGTAGTATCCCGGCAGCGTGTGCGACAGGACGCCCATGTCGGTGGCGCCCTGGACGTTGTCGTGGCCGCGGAAGATGTTGGTGCCGCCGCCGGAAACGCCCATGTTGCCCAGCGCCAACTGCAGCACGCAGTAGGCGCGGGTGTTGTTGTTGCCGGTGGTGTGCTGGGTTCCGCCCATGCACCAGATCACGGTGCCGGGACGGTTGGTGGCCATGATCCGCGCCACCCGCTTGAGCTGGGAACCGGGAACGCCGGTCACCCGCTCGGTCTCCTCGGGCGTCCATTTGGCGACCTCGGCGCGGATCTGATCCATGCCCCAGACGCGCTGGCGGATGAATTCCTTGTCCTCCCAGCCGTTTTCGAAAATGTGCCAGAGCATGCCCCAGATCAGCGGCACGTCGGTGCCGGGCCGCAGCCGCACGTATTCGTCGGCGTGGGCGGCCGTGCGGGTGAACCGCGGGTCGCAGACGATGAGCGGCGCGTTGTTCTCCTCCTTGGCCTTGAGGATGTGAAGCAACGCCACCGGATGCGCCTCGGCCGGGTTGGAGCCGATGAAGAACATGGCGCGCGACTTGTGGATGTCATTGTAGCTGTTGGTCATCGCGCCGTAGCCCCACGTGTTGGCCACGCCGGCGACGGTGGTGGAATGACAGATGCGCGCCTGATGGTCGCCGTTGTTCGATCCCCAGAAGGCATAGAACTTGCGGAACAGGTAGGCCTGCTCGTTGTTGTGCTTGGCCGAGCCGAGCCAGTAGACCGAGTCCGGGCCGGAAGCCTCGCGGATTTCGAGCATCTTGTCGCCGACCTCGGTGATGGCCTGCTCCCAGGAAATCTTCTGCCATTTGCCGTCAACCAGCTTCATCGGGTATTTCAGCCGGCGCTCGCCATGTGCGTGCTCGCGGACGCTGGCACCCTTGCAGCAGTGGCCTCCCAGGTTGAAGGGGCTGTCGAAGCCGGGTTCCTGCCCGACCCACACCCCGTTGTCCACCTCGGCGACCACGGTGCATCCCACGGAGCAATGCGTGCAGACGCTCTTGACCTCGTCGAGCTTGCGCGCGCCCATCACGGAGGTCTGCGCCTCCGCCTTCCTGATCATTCCCGCCGGCGCGACCGACGCCAGCGCGGCGCCACCCGCGGTCAGCCCGGAACGTCGGAGAAAGGTGCGGCGGTCGATGGCGCCGCCAAGGACACCCGCCATCGCTTTCGACATACGGGGGCCATTCGCGACCCCGTTATGCTTCTTCACCAACATGGCCTTTTCCTCTCAGTGGCAACGTCGCTAGAAACGGGAGAGCGCGTACACGCGGCGTACGTGCTCAGTTTCGCGATATCCGGCTTCTTGGCGTCCGGCGGTGTCTTCCGTTTTCGCATGTGCTGGGGTGGCCGCCCCCAGGGCCGTGGCCGCGACGCCGGAGGCACCGGCTCCCACGGCCGCTCCACGGAGGAACGCGCGACGGCTGATCCTCTCGGTCTTGCCTTGTTTGCTCATGGTGGCTGTCTCCCTTCGTCCTTGTCCCAGGAACCGGTCCTCGCGCCACCGACGGGTGGCGGGAGAGCCTGTAAAAGCGGGGCGCCTGCGCCCCGCGCGCCGTCCTTCCCTACTCGATCATCGAGAACGCCTGGCGCTCGATGGCGATGAACGTTCGCCCGATGGCACCGATCGGACGATAAAAAACGGCCTTGTCGGCCGTTTCCAGATCCTCGAAGAAACGCGACGCCCATGGACCGACGTGCCGATCGAAAAAGATCTGCTGCGTCTTGAGGTCCCGGGGAGCGTCCAGGCACCCGGTGATCAGCCAATGCATGATCTCGAACAACGAGGCGATATGATCCTCGGGCTCGGAAACCTCCTCGGCCCCGCGAAGACCCAGGGTCTCCATGTCCGCGCGCAGATCGGCGAGAGGTTTTTCGTAAAGAAATCCGGTGAGATAATACGACGCATAGGGCGTCAACTCGCCCTCGGTCAAACCGATAAAGAGGTCGCCGAACTCACGTTCCACCTGATCCGGAGTCATGGCGGACGCGGCCTTGGCGAGGTCGCCAAGCGCTCGGCCCATCTCCGTTTCGTCACCGTCCAGTCGCTCGAGGCCGGCGAGGATCGCGGGGCCGGGAGGCCCACTCAAAAGATTGGCCAATAACCCGTAAAACCGGGCTCGCAGCAGATCTTCCTCGTGAAGTTCGTGTGCGCCTCCTCCCAGAGGCTGTTCCAATGTTTCTCTCCCAAATCACGTCCGCCCGTGGAGCCGTTTTGTTGATTTCGCTCTCACGTCGGCAGAGGAATGTTCTTATATTTTCTAACTCTTCCCCTATTTTCTAGAATTCATTGACGGCGGTAAATTGTCAACAACGAAGATCGCGGGCGGATACAGCCAATTCCCTGCTCGATCCTCGCCTTTTGTCCTTAAGTGTCTGACACGTAATGATTGGTTTTCCCTAGATTGTGTATGGTTTGGCTATGATTTTTCTTCGGGCTCGCCTCCGTCGGCGGCCTCTTCGCCCGCCGGCCGCGAACGGTCGGCGGTGCCGGTTGCCTCTCCGTCGTCCACGCCCTCCGGCGCGGCGGCGGCCGTGACGCTCGCGTCCGCCGGTGCTTCCGGTGACGGCTCGGGGGTCTCCACCGCCTCTTCCTCCCGTTCGCGCAAATATCCCTTCCCCACCCGGTAGGCGGTCCGCGCCACCCGGGCCAAGGCGCCCGTGGCGCGGAAGTCCTCGTCGTAGTCGTTGAGACCGTCGAGGTTGGCCAGCACGGGGTCGCTCCGCCATAGAACGCGAAGCGCCTTGCGGCGGATCTCCTCGGACACGCCCTTGCGCAGAAACACCGAGAAATCCGAGTCCGCGCTCAGGTCCGCGATATCGGGAAGGTCCGGCTCGACCGCGGCGTCCGAGGCGTCGTCCCGGTCCGGCAGCGTTTCGTGGTTCCCGTCCCCGGCCGTTTCGGGCGGTACGGCGTGCTCCGCGACCGGAAGCCGGTCGTCGGGGGGCGTCTGAGCTTCGGCTCCGTCCCGGCGCGTTTCAGCCGCGACCAGCGGGCCAGCGCCGTTTCGGGCTTATCGGTCACCGCCGCGCTCCATTGGTTTCCGGGCGAACGGCTCCGGGGCGACGCCGCACTGCTTCGGTTTCTGTTTGCGCTTGATGAACGGTTCGTCCACGTGATGGCGGTCGACGAACGCTTGAACCCAGGCCGCCATCCCGGCCGGCATGGGAACGCTCTCGACGGTTTCCTCGCCGCTGTCCATGTAGTCCTGGGCCTCGAAAGGACAGACGGTCATGAGGAACGGCACGACCTCGTGCCTGCCATCGCCTCCCGCCTCGCCTGGGTCCTCGCCCGGACGCAGCACCACATAAACCGACGGCGGATCGCGCGACAGGTTCCGGCGGTAGCCTTCCGTCTCGCGCGGGTACAGCCGCAGGTCGAGAGACCCGGCGTAATAGCGGGTCCAACCGGACCCCGCTTCCAGGACCCGCCAGTCCCCGGCGGGACCGCCGCCAAGCATGACCGCTTGCACTGTCCAGGTGTGATCCTGCCACGGATGCCGGCTGTCGCGCCGCTCCAAGACCACCCCGACGGGAATGCCGTCGGGCAGAGGATCGGGTGACTTGTCGTGTGCGTCGATCATGGCGTTATCGTCGCCTCCCACTGTTTACATAGGAGATGACGGGAGGTTCGCCAACAGCGGCCCGGCGACGGCACGGAACCGCGCCGCCCGCATCGGAGTGTTGCGCTCGCCCCGCCAACTGTTGGATGATCGTGGCAATGAAGCAAAAGCGGTAAGGCGCGGCTGACGAACGGGAGAGAACGTCGATGAAGGTGCGGGACAAACGCGTGCTCGTCTGCGACTGCGAGCGGACCATGACGCTCGACGTGAAGCGGATCGCCGCCAACCTGGGCGCCGACGAGCCATTCGCGCACACCCATCTGTGCCGCAGTCAGGTCGACGCGTTCAAGAAGGCCGCCGCCGCCGGAGAGCCCCTGCTCGTCTGCTGCACTCAGGAAGCCCCGTTGTTCGGCGAACTGGCGGCGGAAGGGAACGCCGATGTCCCCCTCGCGTTCGTCAACATCCGCGAACGGGCCGGCTGGTCCGACCAGGGCGGCAAGGCCGGGGCCAAGATCGCGGCGCTGATCGCCGAGGCGGCGCTCGACTTCGAGCCGGCGCTGTCCGTCACCCTGAAATCCGAGGGCGTGATCCTGGTCTACGGGTCCGGCCAAACCGCCATGGACGCGGCGCGTCGACTGTCCGGGCGTCTCGGCGTGACCTGCCTGCTCAAGACGCCGGGCGACGCCGAGCCGCCGGCGGTGGCCGACATGCCGGTGTTCAAGGGCACCGTCCGCCAGGCCAGCGGCCACCTCGGCGCCTTCCAGGTGACCATCGACGGACTCGCCCCGGCCAGCGCGTCGTCGCGATCGGCGCTGAGCTTCGAGGACGGCCAGGACGGTGCCGTGTCGGCCTGCGACCTGATCCTCGACCTCTCCGGCGACGCGCCGCTGTTCGCCGCGCCCGGCAAGCGCGAGGGCTATGTGCGCGCCGAGCCCGGGGATCCGGTGGCGGTGCAGCGGGCGCTGTTCGATCTGGCGGACATGGTGGGCGAATTCGAGAAGCCGCGCTACGTCGGCGTCAACCCGTCCATCTGCGCCCATTCGCGCAACCAGGTGGTCGGCTGTGATCTGTGCCTCAACGCGTGTCCCACCGGGGCCATCGTGCCGGACGGCGACCATGTGGCCATCGATCCCTACATCTGCGTCGGTCACGGAAGCTGCGCCAGCGTCTGCCCCACCGGCGCCATCTCCTTCGACATGCCCAGGGGCAACGCGCTGTTCGAACGTCTCCGGGTGTTGAGCGGCACCTACCGAGGCGCCGGCGGCGCGGACATGGCGCTGCTGGTTCACGACCCGCGTTACGGCGCCGACATGATCTCCGCCATGGCGCGGAACGGCCGCGGGCTGCCGGCCCGCGTCGTGCCGTTCGCGGTCAACGAGATCACCCAGATCGGTCTCGATTTCCTGCTGACCGCGCTGGGCTACGGGATCTCCCGGATCCGCATCCTCGCCGGCCCGGAACACCGCGACGCGCTCGATCCCCTGCGCGGCCATATGGACGTGGCCCATGCCATCATGGACGGCCTCGGCTACGACGGCGAGCGCGTCACCGTCGACGCGGAACGGGACCCCTCGGACCTCGAAATGAGCCTTTACACGGATCCGCCGATCCGGCCGCCGCCGAGCCCGCAAGGTACCGTGTCATGGGCGACAAGCGGACGGCGCTCGGCACCGCCCTGGATCATCTTCATGCCCATGCGCCGTCCCCGGCCGAGGTCGTTCCCCTTGGCGCCGGGGCGCCGTTCGGCCAGGTGATCGTCAACCAGGAGCGGTGCACGCTCTGTCTGTCGTGCGTCGGCGTCTGCCCCACCCGGGCGCTCAACGACAATCCCGAGCGGCCGCAGCTGGGCTTCACCGAGGTCAACTGCGTCCAGTGCGGGCTGTGCCGGGCCACCTGTCCGGAGGACGCCATCACGCTGGAGCCGCGCCTCAACTTCGCGCGCGCCGCCAAGGAGAAGATCGTCCTCAAGGAGGAAGAGCCGTTCGGCTGCATCCGCTGCGGCAAGCCCTTCGCCACCCAATCCACCATCGATCTCCTGGTGAAAAAGCTGGAGGGGCACTCCATGTTCTCCGAACCCGGCCGCCTCGATATCATTAAAATGTGCGAGGACTGCCGGGTGATCGTCCAGTTCGAACGCACCGACGATCCGTTCGCCGGTCGGCGCCCGGCCGGTGCCGCGGACCACCGACGACTACCTGCGCGAACGCGAGGCCGACCGGGACCGTCCCCCCTCCAAGGGCAAGCCGCACTGACCATGCCCGATTTCTGGAAACTGTCCGGTTACCATCTGCTCGAGCGCGACCGCGCGGGGGCCTTGCGGGTCACCGACGCGTTCCTGCGGGCGTACCTGGAGCGCCCGGAGATCCGTCCCATCGCCGAGTCCTGCGCCGCCGAGATCGCTTTGTTCGAGCGTCTGATGGCCGAGCCGCGCATGCCGGTGCCAGACCAGGATCTCTCCGCGTTCGCCGATCCCGACGCGGCCGAGAACTACGGCGTTTTCCTGCGATTTCGCGACTGGCTCGCCGGCGCTCCCAGCCTGGAAGCGGCGTACCTTCGCCTCGTTCGCGGCGGCGGCGGGATTCCACCGCTGTTCGTCGACCATATCGTCCAGGTCATCCTGCGCGGCATCCTCGAGGACTGCGACGACCCCTTGCGGCTACGCGCGGCGGAATTGCTGTTCCGAAGTCAGAAGGTCAACATCGCCGACGGCGCCATCATGCTGGCCGACGACGAAACCGTGGAAACGCAAGCGGCCAGCGCGGCGATCAATCTTGATGTCTTGAGCGAAGATAATATCGCAACCTACTGGGAACGAAGCGATCGATACGACACCGTATTCAATGCCAGCATTCAAAGCTTCGGCCAGGACGCCCTGGCGCGGGTGCTGGAAAGCTGGGTGGATCATTTTCTCGGCGTGCGGGTGTCGATCCAGCCGGTGGCATCCATCCGGGACGAACGCTGGCGCTGGCACGTGGGCCTTGGACGCGGAAGCCACGGCCATCCTCAACGACCTGTACGAGGGGCGCGCCGTGGACGAGGACCGATTCTCGCGGATCCTGGCGCTGTTTCGCCTGGAGTTCAAGGATCGCGCCGCCGCGTTGCCCGACATGGCGGACCGGCCGGTCTACCTGGGCATGGCGATGACGCCCGCCAACCGCCTTCGCCTCAAACCGCAAAATCTTTTGGTCAATTTGCCCATCGCCGAGAAGGCATGAGGGATCGCAACGATCACCCATAATAACAAAGGAGAGGCGACCATGAACGAAGAAGTCTTCAACATGAGCGTGCGGAAGTTTCTCAAGACCCTGGGTGTGACGTCCCAGCGGGAAATCGAGAAGGCCATCCGCGACGCGGTGGCGGCCGGCAGAATTCCCGCGGGCGGCACGGTCAAGGCCAACGCCCGGGTGACCATCGATGGCGTGGACCTCGACTTCTCGGTGGACGGCGTCATCGACCTGGGCTGACGCAGCCTCTCCGACCCGCTCCCGGCCGGACCCTTACTTGACGGTGATGGTGATGGGCTCGCTTGCCACCACCGGGTCATGGGGCACGTGGTTGAGATCGCCCAGCAGCAATTGGAGCGTGTGAGAGCCGGGCGCGAGCTCGATGGTGTATTCGGTCTGGCCGCCGCCGAAGTGGATGTGCCGTTCGTCGGCCGGGATGGGCTCGCCGAGGGGCGGCAGCGGCGCATCGACGATCAGGTGGTGGTGGCCGGTCTTGTCGTTTTCGGTGCCGGCGGGCGCGACGCCCATGCCCTTGAGGCCGAACACCACCGTCACCGGACTGGACACGGTCGCGCCGTCGGCCGGAGAGACGATGTAGACGACGGCGCCTTCCACCGCCGGCGTGCGGTCCGAGGCCAGCGCCCCGCCCGCCGACAATCCCACCAGCAGCGCCACGATCGCCACGTATTTCCAACGACCCATGGTCTCCTCCCATCCGTTCAGGAGCTGTGCTACGCCGGCCGCTCCGTTGACGTGTATGTTTGTGGCTTGCGGCCATACTTCAAGGACGGAAATTGGAACGGCGCTTTTAAACGTTTCTTAATCGATCCCTCTTAAGTTGATTTCGTGGCGTTTCACAATCTGTGGATGCTGAGTTCTTGCGCATTCCAAGGCTTCCTTCGCGAAACGCGGAATCATGGGAATCCTGTCTGATTGTTTTCGGTACGGCTTAGAAGGGGCCACCCTCCATGTCCTTAAGAATTCGTTCCATTCTCCGCCTTCGCTCGGGCATGGCCGCGTTTTACATTCTCCCCGTCATCGCGCTTGCCGCGGGTTGCGCCGGCGGAGTGCAGACAGCGGAAGAAATGGCGGCCGACGATCAAGAAAGCCAAGTCAATCAATTGATGCGGATCGCCGGAGCGACCCGGGCCGGCGGCGACCTGACGGCGGCCTATGTTTTCTATGACCGGGCTCACTCGCTGGAACCGACAAATCCGAAACCGCTTCTGGACATGGGCGAAACCGCCGCCGCCATGGGCAACCATCACGGCGCCGCCGCCGCGTTTCGCGCGGCCCTCGAACTGGACAAGAGCAGCGAGCGCGGACACGTCGGCAATGGGCGCGCGTTGATCGCGCTCAACCGCCCCCAGGAGGCCGCCGAGGAATTTCGCGCCGTCATCGCGCTGAAACCCAATGACCACCGGGGATACAACGGCCTGGGTGTCGCTCTCGATCTGGCGGGCGATCACAAAGCCGCGCAGCAAAGCTATCGCGAGGCCATCGACCGCGAGCCCGGCAACTTGGCGGTCAGAAACAACCTCGCCCTTTCGCTGACGCTGAGCGGCGACCACAGGGCGTCCATCGACATGCTCCGCATGTTGGCCGACGATCCCATGATCGGGGCATCCGCCCGGCGCAATCTTGCCTTGGCGTACGCGCTGGTGGGCGCGACCGAACAGGCGCGAGCCGTCGCCAGAACGGATTTAAGGCCTTGGCAAGTCGAGAACAATATTGCGTATTTTGAATTTCTTCGCGGGCTCTCCGGTCCCCATCTTGCCGCCGCCGCGCTTGGTGTCCGGACAGAATTCGACGATCTTTCAGCCGATGTCTTCGTGGCGTCGGGACCCGAACCGGAAGAAATCGAGGAAGCATTTGACGAGGCCATCCTCGAACCCGGGGACACCGTCGTCGACGCGGACGAAACCGTTGCTTTCGTTGACGAAACCGTCATCCAGCCGGAGGATGCCCTGGTCGTCGCCGACGAGACAATCCTCGAACCGGAGAAGACCGCCGCCGATGTGGACGCCCCCGTTGTCGAACGAGCGGACAACACCGTCGAACCAGCGGAAACCATTGCCTCGAGGCCTCAACCGGCTGTTCCTTCACAGATCGAGGACGGAGCCCAGTCGACACTCGAGGTCGCCAGCTTCGACAGCGCGGAACTGATCGCCACCGCCGAGATCTTGACCGCCGCCGACCTGTCCGTGGCGTCTTCCGCCAGTGTCGCGCCCGTCGCGACCGAGGCCGCCGCCAACCTTGACGGCGTCGCGTTCGTCGACGAAGCGGCCTCGTCCTTGCCGACCGCGCCTACGCCGCCCGTGGATCCAGTCGTGAGCGCCAACGTCGACGCCGACAATGGCGAAACCGCCGGTTCCGACCCCATGCGCGCCGAAGCCGTCAAACCAGTCCCGACCGAACAAACCGCCGCCACAAGCGAGCCGGCCCCCGCCGTTTCGGCCATTCCGCCGGCCCCGGTCGCGATGGATAAGGCCAGCCCGACACCCTCTCCCACCGCCGAAACCGCCAAGGTCATCGAAACAGCCTCGGCGACCCTGGCGCATCCCGTATCCACGGATGCGGCGCCACCGGCAATCGACCGGGTCGGGTCGCGCACGGGCGAGCATCCCGGCTTCAGCCGAATCGTGTTCGATTGGCCGGAGCGTGTGGACTACAGCATCCAGAAATCTGGTAACCAGGCCGTCGTGGTCTTCAACCGGTCCGCCAAGATCGCAATGGATCGCAAGCGCGTCCGCGGCCTGCGGCAGGTGGTCGACGCCTCCGTGGAAACCGACGGCGACCGTCCCGGGGTTTCGATTGTCGTCCCCGAGTTGGCAAAAATCCGGCATTTCCAGCTTGGATCCCGGGTCGTCATCGATGTTGTCGCCACGCACGCGACCGTCGACCCGGTGGACGGCGCCGTCTTCCTGTCCGACGCGGCCCCCTCAGACGCGGCCCCATCAGACACGGCGAACCCGACACCGGAAATCTAGTGGTCCGCGTCCGAGATTTGGGATCCATGCGTTAAACGCGGACAGTTGGCCGAAGTCATCGGCACCCGCGCAAAAGCCTGACGCCCTCCAAGGGTTTCCATGGCCACGATCGGTTCAAGCGGAACCGATCGCCCTCCCCGCCTGCTCCATTCCGGCGACCGAGATCCGTCGACATGTGCGGGCGGGGTCTTGTCCTCGCGGATCAAGCGCGCCATCGATTCAACGAGACGATGGCATGGAACGGCCGGATCGAGTCCGGCCCGCTCTCACGAGGACATGGTGCTCGGAAAGGGAGCGAGCCGAAACCCCGCTGGACGAGGAGTTGGCCCGCCGAGACTTACGGCCGGCTCGTCGGCGCCGGCGCGTCCTGACCGATCGCGTTGAGCAGCGTCCGGAGTTCCTGGCGAGCGGCCACGTGGGACATGGTCAGCGTCACTTCGATCTCCTCCTGGACGAGATCGAGAAGTGTGAGGCCCTCGAGAAACAACTCCCGATAGATCACCCGTTCGCCGAGGCCGGGTTCGTTCCGGAAGCCGAGAGACGCGGACAACGCTTGCAACGTGTCCGCCATCCGCTGTTTGTTTCCGGCGTTCAGGTTCGTGAGACGATTGCGGATGACGATCCAGTCGAAGACGTGGCCGGTCAGCCGCGCTTTCTGCTCGCGGGCTCGCGCCACCATTTCCGCGTAGTGACCCCACTGGAGAACCTCGTGGGTTTCCGGATCGAGGACCGCGAGCGTATCGAGATCCACGAAGCTGTCGTTGATCGGCGTGATCACGGTGTCCGCCAGCGCATGCGCCCAGCGGGACAGTTCGGTGTCGCTGCCCGGCGTATCGATGACCACGGCGTCGCACGTGGCCAGCAACTTTCGAAGATCATCCTCGAGGCGCCGCTTGTCCACGTCCGGCTCGGGAAACGCCAGATGGTTCGGTACCGGCAGGGCGCGCGCGCGGTGGCGCGCCGGGGCGCGGCGGTTTTCGATGTAGCGGCTGAGCGTTTGCTGGGGCGTATCCAGGTCGATGCTTCCGACCTTCAAGCCTTCGCGCAGCAGGGAGACGATCAGGTGCATGGCGGCGGTGGACTTGCCGGTGCCGCCCTTGGCGCTGCCGACGACGATCACCCTTCCCGCCCTTGTCTTGACCGTGGCGGCGCTACCCGCGACCGTGGCCGGGGGACCCTCGCTCACTCGATCGCCGGATTGCGACTTTTCGATCATCGGGACGGCTGGGACGGTCCCGTCGCGAACCGGTGATCCGGGTGGCGGCAAGCACCGGGCCTTGAAACTGGAGGCCGCCGGCGCCGCCGGGCCTGGCGGCCGGTGTCCGGCGCCTTCGGCGATGGCCCGGGTTTCGCGGCGCGGCGCCGGGGCCGCGGCGGCGAACGGAACAACCTTGCAATTCAAGGCACCGACCACGTTATCGATCCGGTCGCTTTCGCCGGCGAAAGGCAACATCACGGCGCGGTAAAGGATCTCGTTTCCGTCCCCGGTGACGAATCTGTCGGAAATCATCACCGGTTCGCCGGTGGCGATCACCTCGGCGACCCGCCGGGTGGCGCGCGCCAGCAGGCTCTGCGGCGGCAACTCGGAAACGCGCTTGTTGGTAAAGTTACCGCCGCAATCCGCCGCCAGGTCCTTGCCCATGTAGCGAACGATCGGATCCTGGGCACCGGCGCCCAGGTCCATATTGAAGGTGTGCGGCATGAATTCCTGGATGCTGTCGAAACTCAGTTCGGAGATCGGCGGCAACCGCCGTCGGCCGCGCAACTCCTCCCAATACTTGAGGAAACTGTTGGCCAAGCGCCGGTCGGCGAAGGAGGCCGGCACGCTATCCGATCGTAACCACGCGGCAAGGTTGGACATCTGAACTGGTTCCGTAAGTCGAAAGCCCCTCCTACGAATACCAATGAAAAGTAAATTTCTTCTTATGCGCCGGTTTCCGCGCCCGCCGTTCCCGGTCGTCCGATGGTTTTTCGGTGATGCCGCGAATTGGCCGGGAAAGCTGGAATACGGGAGTGACGATGTCGTGCCGTGAGCGCGAGCCGCGTGAATGGTGCGTCGGGATCGGCTGTCTTACGGCGCGGCCAGCCGGGCTTGGCGCAGGCCACGGAATGAAATCAGCCGCTGGGCGGTCTCATCCCACAGCGCCAGGCGGAGACAGGCAAGGCTGTCTCGAAGACCGATGCGGTTGAGGGTTTGCAGCGCGGGGATCTCGTCAAGGCAGGCGCCAAGGCGGTAGTTGGGAATGCGGCAACACAGGTGGTGGATATGGTGGATGCCGATGTCCCCGGAAAACCAGCGCAGCGGTTGCGGCAGATCGTAGTAGCTGCTGGCCATCACCGAGGCCTCCTGGAAGCTCCAGCCGTCCTGTTCGCGCCAGTAGGTACGTTCGAACTGATGCTGCACATAGAACAGCCAAACGCCGGCCGTGGCCGAGAGCACGATAACGGGCAAAAGAACCATCAGAACCTGGAAAACGTTGAGAGCGAAGCCGAGGCAGAGCGCTGTCACGGCCGCGGCAATGCCCAGGTTGGTACCCATGACGCTGGTCAAAAGCTTGGGGTCGCGACGGATCAGGTCCAGCGGGAGGCGAAACTTGAGAACGAACACGAAAAACGGGCCGATTCCGAAAATGACCGCGGGCATGCGGTACACCCGATAAGCGAGACGCTTCCAGCCAGGCAACGCAAGGTACTCGGCCACGGTGAGAACGCTGATGTCGCCGACTCCGCGTTTCTCCAGATTGCCGCACGTGGCGTGATGGATGTTGTGGGCCCGCCGCCAGTATTCGTGCGGAGTCAGGGTGATCACCCCGATCACCGCGCCGAGCCAATCGTTGAGGCGCGGCGAGTCGAAGAACGAGCGATGGCCGCAATCGTGCTGGATGATGAACAACCGCAAGGTGAACGCCGCGGCCGGAACCGCCAGCAGCAGGGTCGCCCAGTAGGCGCCACCGACCGTCAGCATCATGGCCACCCACAGCCCCGCGAGCGGAATGGCCGTGGTCAGCAACTGCGCGATGCTGCGTCCCGCTTGCGGCCGGGCGTACGGCCGTGCGATTTGCGACCAATTCCGGTCGAAGTCACGAGGCTGCGCGATGGCGGGAAGCGAACTGTGGATCACGGGCGCGTCGGCGCCGCGTGTTGAATCTGTAGAAACGGCCTGAGTCCTAAAAGCGTCGTTGATAGCGTGTATATGTCAGACGGTGGCGACGGACGCAAGACGTGGCCCGGTGAATAACCGAACTTATTTCTCGGTTTTCTCAGGCGAAAGTCCCCTTACCCGCCGACCAGGGCGGGGATGCTTTCGTCGATGACCATCACTCCGAGAACGATGGTGGCGAGCCCGATGGCGCCTTGCAGGGTACCGTTGGCCCAGGTCAACGCGCGGGCAGACCACGTCAGCGGCACCGCGATGACCGCCGATAGCGCCGCCATGCCCAGCACCGAGCCGATTCCGAAAAGCGCGATATAACCAAGGCCCAACGGCGCCGAGCCTACCGTCGCCGCCGTCAGCACCAGCAGCGCCGCCGACCCGGCCATGCCGTGCATCATCCCCACGAGCAGAGTCCGCACCGGCAAGCCGCGTGGATGGCCGTGATCGTGCCGTCGCGGGTCGTGCGCGGCCCCTTCGCCCTTGTGCGAATGGGCGTGAAAATGCGCGGTCCCGTCCGTATGGCCATGGCGATGGAAATGGATCCGCTCGCGCGCCAGGGCGACCACCACATGGGCTCCAAGACCGACCAGCATCACACCGACGAGCGCTTCCAGCCATCCGGCCACGGACTCATGGATCGCCAGCCCGAACAGAACGGCGCCCCCGGCAACGAGCATGAGGGTGACGGTGTGTCCCAGGCCCCAGACCGCGCCATGGGCGACAATGCGACGAACCGATTTCTGGCGCGCGGCGATGCTGGAAACTGCCGCCACGTGGTCGGCCTCCAGCGCGTGCTGCATGCCGATGACCAGTCCGAGCAGCAGCACGCTCAAACCCCCGTCCCACCACCCCTCTATCATGGTCCCCTCTTCGTTTCTCTTGCGCATCGGATCGTGACGGAACGCCGCCAACAAAGCAACAAGCGGACGCGGGACAGGCACTGATTTTCGGCTTGCGGGGGCGAAACGAATGCACCACTATCACAACAACAACGTGTGAAAAACGTTGACATCAAACGGGCTCTCGGGAGGCGGGCGATGCTGGCGCTGCTGAACTTATGGTTCTTTCAGATTGCCGACCAGCCCGCTTGTCGGCCCCGTCAACCGATTGCCGACCCTCACCTAAAGCGTGCGAGACCTCGCCTCGACCTGTTCGCTACCCAACGGTCGTCGATGATCTCAATCAAAAAACACAAAATGGGAGAAACCGATCCATGCTCCAGTTAAGCAGGGACGACCTCATTCTCGCCTACACCCGGATGCGTACGATCCGGGAGTTCGAGGATCGAGTGCACGAAGAATTCGCCGCCGGCAAGATCCCGGGTTTCGTCCATCTTTACGCCGGCGAGGAGGCCTCGGCGGTCGGGGTCTGCATGAACCTCGGCGACAAGGATTACATTGCCTCCACCCACCGCGGCCACGGCCATTGCATCGCCAAGGGCTGTGACGTCGAGGCCATGATGAAGGAGATCTACGGGCGCGCGGACGGCATCTGCGGCGGCAAGGGCGGTTCCATGCACATCGCCGACCTGTCCAAGGGCATGATGGGAGCCAATGGCATCGTCGGCGGAGGCCCGCCGCTGGTCTGCGGCGCCGCGTTATCGGCCAAGACACTGGGCACCGGAGGCGTGGCTATCGCTTTTGTCGGTGACGGCGGTTCGAACCAGGGCACGACGCTGGAGTCATACAACCTTGCCAAGGTTTGGAACCTGCCGGCGATCTTCGTCATCGAGGACAACGGTTACGCCGAGTTGACCGCCAGCGCCTGGTCGGTGGGCGGCAGCCAGGTCAAGCGCGCCGAGGGCTTCGGAATGCCGGGCGTCGAAGTCAATGGCCACGACTTCTTCGCGGTGTACGAAGTGGCCAAGGAGGCGATCGACCGGGCACGCGCCGGCGGCGGCCCCTCGCTGCTTCACGTCCGGCTCGACCGGCACTACGGCCATTTCGAGGGCGACGCCCAGACGTATCGGGCCGACGGGGAGCAGGACCGGCTGCGGGCCGAAACGGATTGCCTGAAAATGTTCCGCCAGCGGGTCATCGAGACCAGCCTGCTTGACCCCAAGACCATGGACGACATCGATCGCGAGGTCTCCTCCCAAATCGGACGCGCGGTGACGGCTTCGGAGAATGCCCCGCCGCCCGCGCCGGAAGAGCTTCTCACCCATGTCTATCTGTCCTACTGAGGGGAACGAACCATGTCCAAAAAATCTTACCGGCAGGCCATAAACGAGGCAATCGCCGAGGAAATGCGTCGCGACCCCAGGGTTATCGTGATGGGCGAGGACAATGCGGGCGGCATTGGCGCTCCCGGCGAGGACGACGCCTGGGGCGGCGTTCTGGGCGTCACCAAGGGGTTGATGCCAGAGTTTGGACGGGAGCGGGTGCTGGACACGCCGATCAGCGAAAGCGCCTTTATCGGCGCGGCGGTCGGCGCGGCGGCCACCGGCCTGCGTCCGGTCGCGGAGTTGATGTTCGCGGACTTCATGGGGGTCTGTTTCGACCAGATCTTCAACCAGGCGGGCAAGTTCCGCTATATGTTCGGCGGCAAGGCGGTCACGCCCCTGGTGATACGCACCATGTATGGCGCCGGTTTCCGGGCCGCCAGCCAGCACAGCCAATGCCTCTATCCGATCTTCACCCACACGCCCGGACTGAAGGTCGTCCTGCCCTCCTCGCCCTACGAAGCCAAAGGTCTGATGATTCAGGCAATTCGCGACGATGACCCGGTCATCTTCTTTGAGCACAAGGTCATGTACGACGACGAGGAAGAGGTCCCGGACGAGGCCTACACCATCCCCTTCGGCGAGGCCAACCTGACCCGCGAAGGCGGCGACGTCACCATTGTCGCCTTCGGCCGCATGGTCAGCTTCGCAAATCAGGCGGCCGACAATCTGGAGAAGGACGGCATCTCCTGTACCGTGGTCGACCCGCGTACGACCTCGCCGCTCGATGAGGACACGATCATCGAGTGCGCCGAGGAGACCGGCCGGGTGGTCGTTGTCGATGAAGCCAACCCGCGATGCAGCATGGCGACCGACATAGCCGCGCTGATCGGCCAAAACGCCTTCGGCGCGCTCAAGGCGCCGGTCAGGATGGTGACGCCGCCTCACACTCCGGTTCCCTTCGCCGCGGAACTCGAAGACGCCTACATCCCGAACGTGGCCAAGATCGAGGCGGCGGTTCGCCAGGTTGCGGGGTACACCCGATGAGCGATGGGATCCAAGCGATCACCATGCCCAAGTGGGGCCTCTCCATGGAACAGGGCATGGTGGTCGCCTGGCTCGCCGAGGAAGGCAGCTCGATCGAGGCGGGCCAGGATATCCTGGAGATCGAAACCACCAAGATAACCAACGTTTTCGAGGCGCCATTCGCGGGCACGCTGCGCCGGCGGGTGGTGGCGGAGCAGGAGACCGTGCCGGTGGGAGCATTGCTCGGGCTGCTGGCCGAGCCCGCCGTGCCGGATGCCGAGATCGATGCCTTTGTCGAGCGCTTCAACGCCGAGTTCGAGGTCAAGGCGGCGGAAGCCGTGGCCACCGGGCCGGAACCGGAAACCGTCGTTACGGCGGGCGGTCTGACCCTCAACTACCTGCGGACGGGCATCGAGGGCGCGGCTTCAATCATCCTGATCCATGGCTTCGGCGGCGACCTCAACAACTGGCTGTTCAACCAACCAACCTTGTCAGAGACCAACGACGTGGTGGCGCTGGACCTTCCCGGTCACGGCCGCTCGACGAAGGAGGTGGGCGCGGCCGACATGGCCATGCTGACCGCGGTACTCGGTGACTTCCTCGATGCCATGGGCATCGAGCGGGCGCACCTGGTCGGGCATTCCGTCGGCGGGGCGCTCGCCCTGCTGTTCGCCATGGACCATCCGGACCGGATTACCGGACTCACCCTGATCGCGCCCGCCGGCCTCGGGCCCGAGATCAACATGGAGTTCATCGAGGGGTTCATCGGCGCCAGCAAACGCAAGACCATGCGGGCGGCGCTCGAACTTCTCGTTGCCGATCCGCAATTGATCAGCGGCGACATGATCAACGACGTTTTGAAGTACAAGCGGCTGGACGGTGTCGACCGGGCGCTCCGGCAACTGGCCGGAAACTTGTTCCCGGGCGGCCGGCAGGAGACTCTCGATTTGCGCCGTTTGGCCGCGGTTTCGGCACCGATAACCGTCGTCTGGGGCCGGAACGATCACATCCTGCCCGTGCACCAGGCCGATTGCCTGGCGGATCGTGTTCAGGTTCACAGGATCGACGGCGCCGGTCACATGCCGCACATGGAGGCATCGGCCGAGGTGAACCGCCTGATCGGCGCCGCGCCCGGTTAGATCCGCCGGCGCCGCGGACCAATTCAGTGACCACGCCACGGGGATCCGGGGGGGGGGTGTAAACGATTTTTGCTAAAACAACCCCATGCACAGTAGACTTTCGGTGGTGAAGAGGTCGCACGGGCACGAAATTGGTCGCTGATTTTCGGCTTGCGGCCGCGGTGTGAACTGCTTCACAGTATCGACAACCATCAATCAATAAGGTTGGCGTTACGCTTGCGGGCAGGCTGCGGGGAGGTAAGCGATGCTGGCGCGACTGCTGTCACGGCTGTTCCAGGTCCTGAACCGGTCCATCGATTGGCACAAGCTGCCGTTCTGGATTTCGCTGTCGAACTTGGTGATGCTGCGCCATGACCTGCGCCAGCATAACCTCTTCGACACCCAGCGGGTGCCGGCGCCGCCGCCCGATCCCGGCGTCGCCGACGTTCGCGCCAACCGCACCGCCGACGGCAGCCACAACGATCTCGCCGACGCGGGCATGGGTCAGGCGAACGCGCGGTTCGGCCGCAATGTGTCCATCTCGGACACGTTCGGCGAGACCGAACCGGGCGTGCTCGACCCCAATCCCCGGCTGATCAGCAATGTGCTGCTGGCGCGGGGCGACACGCTCAAGCCGGTTCCGCACCTCAACGTTCACGCCGCGGCATGGCTGCAGTTCATGGTCCACGACTGGTTCAGTCATGGGGCCAACGTCCTTCCCGACGACAAGAGCGTGCCCGAGGCCCTGCGCAAGCCCTTCGAGATCCCCCTTCCCGACGGCGACGACTGGCCGGAGAACCCGATGGTGGTGCGCCGGACGCGCCCCGACCCGCTCACCGGCCCGGCCGACGAGGGCAAACCGACCGCCTATCACAACATCGAGACCCACTGGTGGGACGCCTCGCAGATTTACGGCAGTTCGAGGGAGCGGCTGGATTCGATCCGCCGCGACCCGAAAACCGGCAAGACCGTGGCGAACGGAAAGATCCATCTCGACAGGAAAGGCCACCTGCCCGTCACCGCCCTCGACGTGGGCTTCGGGCGCACGGCGGAGATGGAACTCGCCGGCGTCAACGGCAACTGGTGGATCGGCCTGTCGTTGATGCACACCCTGTTCGCGCGCGAACACAACGTCATCTGCGACCGGCTCAAGCTCGAATACCCCGGCGCCGACGGCGAGTGGCTGTTCAACAAGGCGCGGCTCATCGTCGCCGCGCTGATCGCCAAGATCCATACCGTCGAATGGACCCCCGCCCTCCTCAATACGCCGACCATGCGCATGGCCATGCGCGCCAACTGGTGGGGGCTGCTCGGCGAAAAATTCATCCGCGGCTACGGCCGCAACGTCCGGAGCGAGATCCTGGGCGGGATCGTCGGGAGCCAGCCCGATCATCACACCGCGCCGTACGCCATGACCGAGGAGTTCAACGCGGTCTATCGGATGCATTCGCTGATGCCCGACCTGTTCCGGTTCCGCGGTCACCGCGACGACGCGGCCATCGCCACGCGATCCCTGAGCGAGGTGGCCGGCGAGAACACCCACGCGCTCTACAAGACGGTTTCGCTGGCCGACGCCGTCTATTCTCTCGGCACCGAGCACCCGGGCTTGCTGACGCTGCACAACTTCCCGGAAACGCTTCGCGGCCTGGACAAGCAGGCGCCGTCCTCGCGGCGTGTCGACGTGGCCACCATCGATATCGTGCGCGACCGCGAACGCGGCGTGCCCCGGTATTGCGCCTTTCGCCGGCATTTGCGGATGACGGTGCCCAACAGCTTCATTCAGCTCACCGGCGGCGACAGGAAAACCGCGAAAGAGCTCGAGGACGTCTATGGCGACGTGGAAAAGGTGGATCTGCTGGTCGGGTGCGCGGCGGAAAAATGGCCGGAGGGCTTCGGCTTTTCGGATACGGCTTTTCGGATCTTCATTCTCATGGCGTCGCGGCGGCTGAGCAGCGACCGGTTCTTCACGTCGGACTTCACGCCCGAGGTCTATACGCCGGTGGGCATCCGCTGGGTGGCGGACAACGGCATGATCGACGTGCTGCTGCGCCATTTACCGGAACTCGCGGGCAACCTCGCCGGGGTGAAGAACGCCTTCTTTCCGTGGCGGAAGGGAGCATGAACCATGGCGCGGAGTATCCGAGTGCCGTTCCTGGTGGATGTCACCTTCGTCGACGATGCCCGGACCATCGACGGGCTCGAGGCCGACAACCGCGTCGATCGGCTCTATGAGCGGCGCGGCCCCTGGTACAATCGGATCCTGCAGAACAGGCTCGGCTCCGAAACCCGCGTGAACGCGGAAGTCCTGCCGGCCTTCCGGCCCCGCGGCGACGCCGGCCGCGCCGGGGCCCAGGACGCCCTCGCCGCGCGCCTGGACGCCATCACCGTCGACACGCTGGCCGACGACCCCGACGTGGCCGATATCGCCCGCTGGATCCGCGAGAGCGCGACCGCCGACCCCGCCGCCGTCGGCCCCATGGTCCAGCAGTTCGCCGGTCGCCTGTTCAAACCGGACTACACCGGCGACGCGGCCAGCTACAAGGCCGCCCGGACCGTCGATTGCTTCCTGCGATCGGGTCCCGTGCGCGGCGCATGGCTCTCTCTCAGCGGGCGGGTGAACCGGGCGCTCGACCTGCTCTCGTCGCGGGCCGGCGGCGATGCCCACGCCGTTCACGCCACCGCCATCGCGTTCCACAACATGGTGGTGGCGGTGGCGCGCATGCGGGACATCGTCCGAACGCCTGGACGCGGCGGCCGGGTCACCGAGGAGACGATCGCCGCTCAATGCCTGGTTCCGCCGGACTCCGCGCTCAGAACCGTGTCCGCGCCCCTGCAGATCGCACACCGGCGCAAGCCGCTCCGGCCCGGGGCGTTGATCGTCTACCGCCTCGCCGATGCCTTCGGCGAGCGGGCCGACGTGGCCGGCACCTTCCGGAGCGGCGCCTGGTCCCGGTGCCCCGCCCATGGCCTGGTGGCCAATTTCCTCCGGGCGGTCTGGCGGCGGGCGGCGGCGGGAGACGCGCCATGACCCGCGATCCGCTGTTCGAGCCCCTCGCCTTCCGCTCGCTGACGGTGAAGAACCGCATCTTCCGGTCCAACATCTCCGGCAAGTTCGACAACGAGGACGGCAGCCTCTCGCAGACCCGCGTCAACTGGGAAACTCGGTTCGCGCGGGGCGGCGTCGGCGCGGTCATCTCGTCGTACGTGCCGGTATTGATGGAAGGCCGCATCATCGCCGGCTACGCCACCATTCACGACGACCGCTTCATCGACGACTGGGCGGTGCTCGGCGAGGCTGTCCACCGGCACGGCGCCAAGTATATCCTGCAACTCAGCCACTCGGGCCGGCAGATGGACCTGCCCGGCGTCCACAACCAGAACCGCCTTTGCCTGAGCTCCACGTCGAAAAAGGAACCCCTGCACGGTTTCCTGTGCCGGGAGATGACCGAAACGGAGATCGCGCGCACCGTCGACGCCTTTGCCCAGGGCGCCCGGCGGGCCCGCGCGGCCGGCCTCGACGGCGTCGAACTGCACGCCGCCAACGGCTACCTGATCACCCAGTTCCTGTCCTCGGGCATCAACGACCGCAAGGACCGGTACGGCGGCTCGCTTCACAACCGGGCGCGGTTCCTGCTGGACATCATCCGCGCCATTCGCGCCGAGGTGGGCGACGATTTCCATCTCCAGGTCAAGATCAGCGCGGTGGAGCACAACAACGTGATTCCCTGGGAGGGCAAGGGCAACACCCTCGCGGACTCTATCGAGGTCTGTAAATGGTGCGAGACCGCCGGCGTCGACGCCATTCACGTCTCCATGGGCAGCCTGTTTCCCCACCCGCTCAATCCGCCCGGCGATTTCGATTTCAACACCATCGCCGCCACATACGACACCATGATCTACGGCGGCGTCCATACCTTCCGCAATTATCTGCTGTTTCGCTGGCATGTGCTGCGGCCGATCTTCCGCTGGCTGTGGTTCCGTATGAAAAAGCACTATCCGGTGGAGGGCGTGGGCGCCGACGCCGCCCGGGCCATCAAGGCGGCGGTCTCCGTGCCGGTGATCTGCACCGGCGGGTTCCAGGACGCCGCGCTGGCCCGGCGCTATCTCGACGACGGCTGGTTCGACGGCATCTCCATGGCGCGGCCGCTGGTGGCTAACCCGGACCTGCCCAAGGTGTGGGCGGCGGGCCGGGACCTTCCCGATCGTCCCTGCACGTTCTGCAACAAGTGCCTGTTGAACGCGCCGAAGAACCCCATGGGATGCTACGAACTGGACCGCTTCGACGGCGACTGGCAACGGATGGTGGATGCGTTGATGTGGATCTACGACACCAAGCCCGCGTTGCGGATCCCCGATCCGCCGGACGACCGCGCGGCGGCGGAATAGGAGGCCGGAACCATGGCAAAGAACGCGCCGGTAACCGCTGCCCAGCGCTACCAGGCGGCGCGCGCCCCGCGCCGGCGAGTGATGCTCCTGCTCGGCGGCGCGGTGGCCGTCGTGGTCGCGGGCGTGATGGCGATCGGGATCTGGGCGGTGATCAAGATTTCGGGCGAGCGCACGCCGCTGTACGCCGATCCGCTGGAGCACTTCAAGTATGGCTCCATCGGCAGCGAGCCGGAAAGCGGCCTGCCCCTGGCCATCTGGAAGGCCCTGCCGGTTCTGTTCCCCGAGCGGTTCGACGGCCGCCAGGATTACGCCGCGTTCGGCCTGCTCTACGAGACCGACGATGGCAGCCGTCGGCGCGAATTGCCCATCGGCCTCGCCACACGCACGGTCAAGGGCGTGGAACTGGCCTGGCTCAACTGCGCCGTCTGCCACACGGGCGAGGTGACGCCGGAGGCCGGCGGCGCGCCCCGGATCGTCGCGGGCATGCCGGCCAACCGCTTCGATCTGTACGGCTTCATCGCCTTCCTGCTGGACATCGCCGACTCGGAGAAGCTCGCGCCGGACACGCTGCTCGCGGCCATGGAACGCTCGGGAACCGATCTCGGACCGCTCGACCGGTTGTTCTGGCGATACCTGGTGCTGCCCAGGGTGCGCGAGGGGCTGCTGGCCCAGCGGGCGGCGCTCTCGGAGCTGATCGCCGGCCAGCCGGCCTGGGGGCCGGGTCGGGTCGATACCTTCAACCCATACAAGGTGCTGCAGTTCGGCCGGTCGTGGGCGGAATTTACCGAAGCCGAGCGGATCGGCGTCGCCGATTTCCCGTCCATCTTCCTGCAAGGCCCCCGGGACGGCATGGACCTGCACTGGGACGGCAACAATTCGTCGCTGAAGGAACGCAACCTGAGCGCCGCCATAGGCGCCGGCGTGACGCCCGAGACCGTGGATCACGTGGCCATCGAGCGCGTCGCCGAGTGGTTGATGGACCTGTCGCCGCCGCCGTCGCCCTATCGCCCCGACCCGGCGCTGGTCGAAGAGGGCGCGGCCGTCTACCAGGAGGCCTGCGCCGCGTGTCACGGGTACCTGTCCGGCGACCGCTACGTGTTCAAGGGGGAGTCTCTCGGCAAGGTGGAGCCCATCGGCGCGATCGGCACCGACCCGGCGCGGCTCGACAGCTACACCCCCGAAATGCCGGTCCTTCAGTCGTCCCTGTTCGCCGATGACGCCGAGCACCGCTTCCGCCACTTCCGCAAGACCGACGGCTACGCCAACATGCCGCTGGATGCCCTCTGGCTGCGCGCGCCCTACCTGCACAACGGTTCGGTACCGACGCTCGCCGATCTTCTGGAACTCCCCGGTGAGCGGCCGAAAAACTTTGTCCGCGGGCTGACCACGCTTGATCCCGAGCGCGGCGGTTTTACCGCGCCGCCCTGCGAGCCCGGCGAACCGCTGGCGGCGGGCTGGTGTTTCGATACCTCCGTTCCCGGAAATCGAAACAGCGGACATCTGTACGGCGTCAGCCTCGCGCCCGGCCTGAAACAGGCGTTGCTCGCCTATTTATTAACGTTTTGAAGGAGATCGGGTCATGACCTCGTCCTCGACCTCACCGTCCCTGGCCCTTTCGGCGGCTCCGTCCACGGACCTCTACGCCGGCTTCAAGCGCGCGCTCGTCATTGCCATGCTGGCGAACGTGGTGGTTGGCTTGGTGGAACTTCTCTTCCCCGGCTTCGTCATCGAATTTCTTGGCCTGCCCCCCGCCCTGTCGCTGGTCTGGGTCCGTTACGCCGGGCTTTTCCTGATCGTTCTGACGGGCACGTTCCTGCCCGTGTGGCTGTTCCCCGAGGCCAACCGCTATCTGGCGCATTATGTCATCGCACTGCGCTTCGTGTTCGCGGTCTTCTTCGTGTTCGCCGGCGGCGGGTTTCTCTGGTTCGCGCTCTACGACCTGGTCTTCGGCATCTGGCTCGCCACCACCTACTGGCGCGCCTTCCAGGCCGAACTCATGGCCAACCCATAGAACGTCTTGCCGATCACCCCGTTGAACCCTCAGTCGGCGGCGGGAGCCGTCGCCGCTCCCGGCTTCAACCGGGCCACCCAGTCTTCGTAAATCCAGCCCTCGAACGCGTAAATGGGGACAACGGCCGGATGGTGGCGGGAAGTGGTGCCCGAACTCCCCATAAAGAACAACCCGATCGAACCGGGTTCGGGCATCGGCACCCCACATCCCGAGACGGAAGGAAGATACAGCGTTTTCCCGGGCGCTCCCTTGATCACATCAAGAACCTCAACCGTGAGGTCGTGCGGCGGCGTGAGGTCGACGGGTCTGATAACCCCCATCTCAACCATTTCGACGGCGATCACCCGGCCGATAACAATGGTCGGTATACTGTCCAATTTCCGGGATCGGGAAGCAGTCTGGCCAGGCAGGCACCAACCGGAACGGGCGCCAAGACCATGAACACCAAAATCAAACACATAACTCGGATGGCGGTATTACTCCGCATTGGCGCCCCTGCCGAAGCCGTATGCCGCCAAAATCCCTTGCCCGCGCGGTCCGAGAATGAACCCAGCGAAATCTTCGGCCGCCGGCGGCGAGCCCTTGAGGACGATCAGTCCGTACTCGGCGCCGACGGAGAGCTCTTTCGGGACCACCACGATCTTCAGGGAGTCCGTATCCTTCTTCGCCAGCACCGCGTTCGTGCAGTAGGTCAGGAAAATATCCGCTTCGTTACGGGACATCACCCATCCGTACAGGTTGCGCCCCTCCGGGGCCTTCTCGGTATCGGGGCCTCCGGTGAGTTTCAGGGCCTTGTTCTCGAGCGTTTCCCGAGCCCCGGGCTTGAGGGCTTCGGCCCTGGCGAACAGGGCGAAGGCGTAGTCGCCGGCGGGATCGGCCTTGGGCGTCGACGTGCCGACGCGGATGGCGGGGTCGAGCAGGCGATCGAGCAGCGTTTCGCTGGCGACGTCCACGTCGGGCCGGGCAAGGGCGCACAACTCGTTGGTTGCGAACATGCGAGTGGGGCCGGCGACCTTCCCCGCCGCCTCGAGGCTCCGGGGATGCGTCATGTTGGCCGACGCGAACACGTGCGCCGTCTCGCCCGCCTCGATCCGGTCGCGCAGCAGCCCCGAGGGCGCGAAGACGATCTCGACCTCCTGGCCGGATCCCGCCGATGCCTCGAAGTCGCGGGCCACCTCCGTCATGGTCGCCTTCAGGCTTCCCGCCGCATACAGCTTGATCGTGTCCGCGCTGGCGTTCGGAGCGAACGCGGCCAGAACCGGCGCAAGAACCAGAAGAGTCCGCAAAATAGCGCCGCTTGGCCGACGGCGGAATGCGAAGGTTCGATCGGTCAATGGAGTCGCCCCCTCGGATTGTCGAAATACAACTCGATCACCCGGCGCAGCACCAGCCGCCATTCCCGCTCCGCGGTCTCCAGCTTCCGGCGAGCGCAGCATCGCGAGCGATGGAATGCGACAACGGCGCAATCGTTGCCATAGCGGCGCATGAGAAACAGGGCCGTGCGATCGATATCGAGCCGTCGCCCGGTCATCGATCGGCCTAGGCGACGTCAGCCGGGCTCGCGTCTTCCAGTATCGCGAGCTCTTGATCGGTGAAAACCCGGCTCCGGGTGAGGAAGCGGACCCCTTCCGGGGCCTCCAGGGAAAACCCGGCGCCGCGCCCCTCGACGACGTCGATGGTCAGGTGGGTGTGCTTCCAGTATTCGAACTGTGCTCCGCCCATGTAAAATGGCGCGCCGCCGATTTCCCCGAGCAGGACGTCCCGGGCGCCCACGCGAAATTCGTCGGACGGGTAGCACATGGGCGCGCTGCCGTCACAGCAGCCGCCCGATTGATGGAACAGCAGTGGGCCGTGACGGGCCTCCAGACTTGAAATGAGCGCCAACGCCTCGGGCGTCGCGGTCACGCGTCTTACCATTATACTGCCTCCGCCAATGGCAATGGGCCGGAAGCGCGCGGCGGTGTCCCATTCAGGGAGTTCCGCGTGCCCGCTTCCGGCGATCCCCGCGACTCGGCCGATCAGAAGAAGCCGAGGGCGTTCGGGCTGTAGCTCACCAGCATGTTCTTGGTCTGCTGGTAGTGGTCGAGCATCATTTTATGGTTCTCGCGGCCGATGCCCGACTGTTTGTACCCGCCGAAAGCGGCGTGCGCGGGATACAGGTGATAGCAGTTGGTCCACACCCGCCCGGCCTGGACCGAGCGACCAAACCGGTACGCTTTCGTGCCATCCCGCGTCCACACGCCGGCGCCCAGCCCGTAGAGGGTGTCGTTGGCGATGGATAAAGCCTCGGCGTCGTCGCTGAATTTGGTCACCGCGAGCACGGGCCCGAAGATCTCTTCCTGAAACACCCGCATGTGATTGTTTCCCTCGAGCACCGTCGGTTGAACGTAGTAGCCGCCGGCGAGGTCGCCGGCCAATTCGGCGCGCCCGCCACCAGTCAGGACCTTCGCTCCTTCGTCCTTGCCGATCGCGATGTACGAAAGAATCTTTTCGAGCTGGTCGTTGGAGACCTGGGCACCGAGCATGGTGCCGGGATCGAGCGGGTTGTCCTGCTTGATCGCGCGCACCCTTTCGATCGCCCGTTCCATGAAGCGGTCGTAGATGCTCTCGTGAACCAGCGCGCGGCTCGGGCAGGTGCACACCTCGCCCTGGTTCAGGGCGAACATGGTGAAGCCCTCGAGCGCCTTGTCGAAGAATGCGTCGTCGGCATCGGCCACGTCGGCGAAAAAGATGTTGGGCGACTTGCCACCGAGTTCCAGGGTGACGGGAATGATGTTCTCGGAGGCATACTGCATGATCAGCCGGCCGGTGGTGGTCTCGCCGGTGAACGCGACCTTGGCGACACGGTTGCTCTGCGCCAGCGGCTTGCCGGCCTCGGTGCCGAAGCCGTTGACGACGTTGACCACCCCCGGCGGCAGGATGCCGCTGATCAGGTCCATCAGGACCATGATGCTCATGGGGGTCTGTTCCGCCGGTTTCAGCACGACGCAATTGCCGGCCGCGAGCGCGGGCGCCAGCTTCCAGGTGGCCATGAGAATGGGGAAATTCCACGGGATGATCTGGCCGACGACCCCCAGCGGTTCGTGGAAGTGATAGGCGACGGTATCCTTGTCGATCTCGCAGATGGAGCCTTCCTGGGCACGGATGCAGCCCGCGAAGTAACGAAAATGATCGATGGCGAGAGGAAGATCGGCCGCCATCGTCTCGCGGATCGGCTTGCCGTTGTCCTGGGTTTCGACCGCCGCGAGAAGCTTCAGGTTGCTCTCCATCTCGTCGGCGATCCTGTTCAGAATCGCCGCGCGCTCAGCGTATGACGTGGTACCCCAGGCGTCCTTGGCCTTGTGCGCGGCGTCGAGCGCAAGTTCGATGTCGGCGGCGGTCGAGCGCGCCACCTCGCACAGGGACCGGCCGGTCAGCGGCGTGAGATTGGTAAAATACCGGCCTTCAACCGGCGGGACCCATTTTCCTCCGATGAAATTGTCGTAGCGTGGCGAAATCCGGATTTGCGGATCGAGTTCCACGTGCGTCTGTTCCGTCATGTTTTTCCTCCCCGGTGTGGCGGCTCCCAGCGCGCCGGCGCCGACCGCCTATGTTGGCATGGATATAGCGCTACCTAGGTTTATTTGAATACAGCCACGACCGCCATTGGCAAAAAGTCGAACTGATGCTTTGTCCCCGCTTCGCCTGTGGTAATCTGCGGCCTGCGGTTCAGACGCCGGAAGGAAACTGGTTTTGAGTGATCGAAGCGCGGTGGCCGTGTCCATCGACGGAGAAGCGGAGGCACGAAGCCATCGCCCGAACGTCGCCTGACGGCACCGGCCGCCACGCGGTAAAGATCAAGCTGCAACTTGACCTGCCCGTGGGCAGCCGCGTCGGGCCCGGCAAGATCCAGTTGCTCGAACTGATCGGGAGCGAGGGATCGCTGTCGCGCGCCGCCCAGGCGATGGGCATTTCCTATCGCCGGGCCTGGCTGTTCGTGCAGCACATCAACGCCGCGTTCGACGAGGCCGCCATTTCCACTCCCGGCCATGGCCATGGCGGATCGCCGGCCCAGTTGACGGAATTTGGAAAAGAACTGATCCGCCGGTACCGACGTCTGGAGGCCGTCGCGGAGGCCGGGGGAAACGCCGATCTCGATTGGCTCGCGGGCCATCAACGCCCGGAACAACGCCAGGAATAGGACATGCCGCCCGCGACTCCTCAGCCGCCGTCGCGCGCCCAGTCCTTGGCGCGCTCCACCGCCTTCATCCAGCGGGCCCGCAAGGCTTTCCGAGTGGCGTAGGGGTCGCGGTGCACGCCGCGCTGGTTGTTTTGTTACGCGGTCAGTTTAACCGAACCGGCGCCCAAAGCGGAGCCCTCGCGCGATCCGGAGGGCGGCGGGCCGGCTTCTTACACCGGCCCGCATCTTGAAGCACAAGATCGTCAAATAGCCAATTCAATCCCCATGCATTGCATCCCGATCAAAAGCTACAGGAGCGAGAGGTCCGGCTCCATGAGGTCTTCCGGGGAGAGGATTGCGATGTCCGTCGCTTGCTCGTCGGTCGGACCGACGAACAGGCCGACCTCGTCCGCCGCCGACAGCATGGACAGCAGCGGCGCCAATGGATTGGCCGAGATGACAACGGTTTGATCCGTGCTCAGGCCGCCCTTGTCGGTACTCCTGATCAACAGCTCGTACGAATCCCCCTCGTCGATCCGCGTCCCGTCCGCCACGACGATCCGGTCGCCGTCGAGCGCGAACCGGCCACGGGCGTTGTCCAGCAGGGCGTACGTGAAGCTCTCCGCGATGGGGCTCCAGGGCGTCGTATCCGGATCGAGCGTGGTCAGGGTCGCCACCACCGTTCCATTCGCGGCATCGGGCAGGACCTCGCCGGCGGACGGCTCGATCCCCGTCGGGGCCTCGTTGAAGTCGGTCAGGACGATGTCCATCCGCTCGGTGTAACTCCCGCCGGCCAGATCGGTGACCCGCGCCTCTATGGAGTAGATGCCTTCGAACAGCGGATTTTCGAAGTCGAGCACGAGGGCGTCGTCGACGGTGAGCCGGCCGCTGACCGGATCGATGGCGAACGCGCCACCGGCCGTGTCCGTGAGTTCATAGAAAAGGCCGTCCTCGTTATCCACATCCGTTGCCCAGATGGTGCCGACGATGGTTCCGGTCGAGGCGTTTTCGCCCACCCGGTTGTTGGACAGGGACAAGTCAACGGGCGCGTCGTTGACGCCGGAGACGGTGACCGTCACCACCCCGGTGTTGGACACCGCGCCGTTGCTGTCGGTGGCGGTGTACTCGAACGTCACGTCGCGGGTCTCGCCGGCGGCGAGGTCCTGGAAGTCCGCCCCCGGATCGAAGGTGAAGGTGCCGTCGCCATTGTCGGCCACCGCGCCCTCGCCCGGCAACGCCGTGATGGTGTAGGTGAGCGAACCGCCGTCGTCGTCGGAATCCACGTCGTCGCCGACGAACGATCCGGTCACCGCCGGGCCGTCCTCGATGGCGCCGGCCGCCACGTCCGCCACCACCGGCGCGTCGTTGACGCCGGAGACGGTGACCGTCACCACGCCCGTGTTGGACACCGCGCCGTTGCCGTCGGTGGCGGTGTATTCGAACGTCACGTCGCGGGTCTCGCCGGCGGCGAGGTCCTGGAAGTCCGCCCCCGGATCGAAGGTGAAGGTGCCGTCGCCGTTGTTGATCACACCGCCTTCACTCGGCAATGCGGTGATGGTGTAGGTGAGGGTCGTGCCGTCGTCGTCATCGTCCACATCGTCGCCAACAAACGCGTCCGTCACCGCCGCGCCATCCTCAACGGCGGCCGCCGCCACGTCCTCGACCACGGGTGCGTCATTGCTTCCGGTGAAGGATACGTCGGCCTGGACCGGTCCCACCGTTTCCACGCCATCGCCGAGGGTGACCGTGTAGGCGGGCGGTTGTTCGCCGCCATCGTGGACAAACCGGATGAGCGCGCCGTTGATATCCGCCTGGGTAAAGGTGCTGATGGCGGTACCCGGATCGGTCACCCGTTCGAACCGCCCGCCCGACAGATCGCCGATGGTAAAGGTCAGGCTTTCCGGCCCCGTATCGGGGTCGCTGGCGGCGAGAGTTTCCGGCCCAACGAGTTTCGTTTGACCTTCTTGGATGGTCAACGTGTTCACGTCGAGGGTCGGGGCGTCGTTGACCGGGTTCACCGAGATGGAGAACAGTTGGCTTTCCGGGCCCGCGGCGGCGGGATCGCTCACGGTCGAAGATGAAGCTGTCGGACGCCGATTCACTGCCGTCATGGACGTAGACCACCCGGCCGGCGGCAAGGTCCTCCTGGGTGAACCCGGCGATGGCCTGCCCGAGGTTCGTGGTCAGTTCCAGTTGGCCGTGTTGCGGACCGGTGGTCACCGTGTAGACGATCTCGGCGGCGGTGTTGTCGGGATCGGACGCGCTCAGTTCGACGACGCTCAACAGCTTCGCGGCGCCCTCGTCCACCGTCGTGCCGATGTTCACGTCGAGGGTCGGGGCGTCGTTGACACCGGTGACGGTCACCGTCACCGTGCCGATGTTGGAGACCCCGCCGTTGCTGTCCCGGGCGGTGTAGCCGAAGGTCACGTCCCGCGTCTCGCCGTCGGCCAGATCCTGGAAGTCGTCGCCCGGATCGAATGTGAACACGTTGTCGTCGATGTCGACCACGACACCCTCGGTCGGCAGCGATACGATGGAGTAGGTCAGCGCCACGCCGTCGTCGTCGGCATCCACGTCGTCACCGAGGAACAATCCGGTCACCTGCGGGCCGTCCTCGACCGCGGAGGCGCTCACGTCCTGAACAACCGGGGCGTCGTTGACGCCGGTCACGGTAATCGTCGCTTGGGCCGCCGAGCCGACGCCCTCGTCGTCGGACATGGAGTAGTCCACGACCACGGTCGCGATATCGCCGGCGTCCAGTTCGTCGAAGTCGGTGCCCGGATCGAACCGCAGCTGGTTGCCTTCGATGGACACGCTCCCCGTGCCTCCGCCAACAAGCCCGGTGACCGAGGCGATGGAGACGCTGTCCAGGGAGAACGTCGCGGGATCGTCGCCGGCGTCCACGTCGGCGTCGTTGGCGAGCACGTCGACGTCGATGGCGGCGTTTTCGGTGGTGACGGCCTCGTCGTCCACCGCGCCCGGCGCCTCGTTGACGTCGGTCACGGTGACGGTGAACGACCGTTCGGCGCTCAGACCGCCCTCGTCGGTGGCGGTGACGGTGAGCACAACGCCCGGTTCAGCCTCGTGGTCGAGGCTGACGCCGTCCTTCAGCTTGAGCTGGCCGCCAACCACTTCGAAGCGAAGGTCCGAGACTACGTAGTCATGGGTATCGCCGACATCCTGATCCTCGGTGGTCAGGACCCCGATGGCCGCGCCATCGGCATTCTCGGCGACCGTGGCGTTATCCAGATCGATGCCGCTGGGCGCCTCGTTGACGTCGCGAACGAATACGGTGAGGGTTTCGACCTCGGCCGGCGTCGCGCCGTCGAGATAGGTCGTCGTCACCTCGATGTCATGCTCGGTGGCGGTTTCGTAGTCGATCCGGGTTCCGTCCTCGACGGTGACGAGCCCCGTTTGCGCGTCGATATCGAACCGGCCGTCCGCGTCATTGCTCAGGGAATACGCGACGGCGCGGCGCGATACGCCGCCGGCGATGACGACGAAGGTGCCGGTCGGGGCATTCTCCAAAACGATCGGGAAGAACGGGCCGTCGTCGCGAAACTCAGCTCGGGGACGCCGCCCGCCGCTCCGGCCGCACTGAAAACGGAACCGCCGGCGGCGCTGACGTCCGACAGCACGGCCCCGCGTTCCAACTCCAGCGTTCCCATGGCCGGCGCGTCCTCGTTGACACCGACATCGCCGACATCTTCGACCCCCTCGGCGGGTTCGACGTTTTCGGGGAAAGATAC
>CAVPAM010000001.1:0-93115 GCA_963701445.1 uncultured Alphaproteobacteria bacterium | reverse complement strand
GATTAGTTGATCGTAGTCGCCGTCGCCGTCGAGATCGCCGTCAATGGTGGACACATCGAGGCGGCCGAGGTTTTCCTCCGACTGCAGTTCATCGGCGTCGGGGAAGGCAACCGGATCGAGATCGAGGTCCTTGACGCGCGCGTCCTCGTCGCGCTCGTCGCCCTCGTTCGCCGTGATGTAATAGGTCTGCCCGCCGACGTCGTAACTGGCGATGCCGTCGGGCTGGTACATGCCGAAGACGGGCCAATTCCGAATGTTGATGGCATCGTCGCTGTCGTTGGCGTCGAGGCCGTTTCCGGGTGCGTCGTGGTCTTTCACACCCAACGGCAGAATACCGGTGACCGTGGGGGTGGCGGTGGAGATATCGATGACGGCAAACGCATTGTTTTCCTGAAGGGTCGCGATCGCCGTCGCGCCGTCGGAGGAAATGGCGATAAATTCAGGTTCCACGTCCTGGGCCACGGTTTTTCCCTCGAAGATCCGCACTCCGAGGGCTCGAAGGGCGTCTTCCTGACCATTGAAGGCCGTGAAGTCGGCCGTCGCGACAGAGGCGCTTCCCACCCCGGATGAAATGTCAATGACGCCGATGGATCCGTCGGGGTCGATGTCGTCATCGAGGTTCCCCTCATTGGCCACCAGGACTTTTTGGCCATCGGGAGTGAACGTCAGCATATCGGGCTCCGCTCCCACCTCGACGCTGTTCTCAAAATTGCCGTTCGTGTCGAAAAACAGCACGTGTCCGGGGTCGGTTTCGGGATCCGCCGGCACGGCGACCGCGACGATGCCGTTGTTGACGGCGACACTGGTCGGCGCGAGACCGTCGAAAGGAGGCGGAAAGTCCAGGGTGAAAAGCTTTGCCGGGTTCGTCGGATCGGCGATGCTCACCACATCGACGGTTTTGTCGAACCCGTTGGTGATGAACAGCCTCTGCGTCGCCGGATCGTGGGCAACGATTTCGGCGGCCCCTTCGTCGAAAACGCCGGTGCGATAGCTTGCGATTGGATTGAGCTTAATACCCATGGCTTGGATCCCCTCGGTGACGGTTACCGTCCACGCCGGCGTCGCCGCGGAAGCGCGGAGTGAACGCGCATTGAATGGTTTTCAGAAGGGAGAGGCCGCGCGTACAGGTGGTGGCTCGAGCCGTTGTGATCTGAACTGGCCTCACCCATCGGGCGTCTCCGTTCCCCGTGTTCAGGAACGTCACCCAGATATGCCAGCCTGTTTGGTCACGGGCGAGAGAGGAACCGGCCCCACGGCTGCGTGGTGCGCCCGACGCGCGTCGCTTTCACGAGCCGATTCACCCAAATAGGTTAGCAAAACCGACTGTCACAATCCACGAACCGCGAGTTGTTTTTCCCGCGCAACAGTATTCACGCTTCGGTTGCGGCCACAGGGCGCGCTCCGGCGCGAATGGATTGAATTTGCGGGCTGCCAGGTTCAAGCCACCCATTATGGTGTTCAGCATCGTGCTTTGCGACCTAGCCCCTCATATCCCGACGGACGCCGACGACGTCGTCACGCCTTTAAATCTACTGTGCATGGGGTTGTTTTTGCAAAAACGCGTTACACCCCCCCCCTCTTCCGACGACGCCGTTCCGGCAAGGACGTGGACAGGGGTGGCCAAGCCCCCCGCGACCGCTAAGACAGGCTCCGCGGAAATGGGTAGCGCCGTCTTCCATTCTCGCCGGAAAGGCACACCGCCCCGGGTTACGCATGGGCGCCCATGATGCTGGCGACGACGGTGGGCTTGGCTGGCCCAGGGTGGATACACGCGCGGAGGGCCGATCAGGGAATTCGCCGGATTACCCCGAGGATCGCGTGAGGTCAGATCATCCCGGGAGCGGTAGACGTCGAACCGTCGCCGGGGCGTGGCCCGATGCTGCCGGAGCGACGGTCGAACCGTGCGAGCGTCCACGCCGGGGCGCCATTGCGCTAGTGGAATGGTGCGCCAGGGCATTGGCATTTTCGTCTGTAATCGTCTATTATGACACCGTGGTTATAGCGGAGGATTTTTGCCATGAGTTTGCATGAGAGGATTGAGGCACTACGGGCCAAACACCATGCCCTCGAGGTGGCGCTCGAGGAAGAACACAATCGGCCGCATCCAGACGATATCGAGATCGTCAGGCTCAAAAAGCAAAAGCTCCAGATCAAGGACGAGCTCGCTAATTTATCCGCGAAGCAATAGCCGCCCGAGGGCGGACAATCCTGCCCCGGAACGTCCGCCGGAGGCGATGACGGCAACTTGAGGTTCGGGTCAGCCACCGGTTGCCGAGGGTGCGATCGTGGTTCCGGATGGTTCCACTCACGAATCCCGCGCACTCTCACGCAGCCTGAACTTCTGCACCTTGCCCGTCGATGTCTTCGGGATTTCCCCGAACACGACCGACGTTGGGCATTTGTAGTGCGCAAGGTTTTCCCGGCAGAAGCCGATGATGCCCTCGGCGGTCACCTCCTTGGCTCCGGGCTTGAGTTCCACGAACGCGCAAGGCGTTTCTCCCCACTTGGGATCGGGCTTGGCGACGACGGCGGCCAGGAGGACCGCCGGGTGGCGATGGAGAATGTTCTCGACCTCGATCGACGATATGTTTTCGCCGCCCGAGATGATGATGTCCTTGGATCGATCCTTCAGTTGGATGTAACCGTCGGCGTGCATCACGCCTAGGTCGCCGGAATGGAACCAGCCGCCGGCGAACGCCTTGTCGGTGGCTTCCTTGCTCTTCAGATACCCCTTCATCACCACGTTGCCGCGAAACATGACCTCGCCCAGGGTCTCGCCATCGGCGGGAACCGGCTGCATGGTCTCGGGATCCATCACCGATAGCCCCTCCAGCACGTGATAGCGGACGCCCTGGCGCGCGTTGAGGGAGGCCTGCCGCTCGATGGGCAGCTCGTTCCATTCCTCCTGCCACGCGCAGACCACGGCGGGTCCGTAGACCTCGGTCAATCCGTAGACGTGGGTCACCTTGAACCCCGCCCGCTGCATCGCTTCCAGGGTGGACGCCGGCGGTGGCGCGGCGGCGGTCATGATCTTCACCTCGTGGTCGAAGGACCGGCGCTCCTGCTCGGAAGCATTGGCGACCATGTTCAAGACGATGGGGGCGCCGCAAAAATGCGTCACCTTGTACTCGGAAATGGCGTGGTAGACCGCTTCGGCGGTCACCTGGCGCAGGCAGACGCTGGTTCCCCCGATGGCGGCCATGGTCCACGGGAAACACCAGCCGTTGCAGTGGAACATGGGCAGGGTCCAGAGATAGACCGGATGATGCGCGAGGTCCCACGCCAGAACGTTGCCCATCGCGAGCAGGTACGCCCCGCGATGGTGATAGACGACGCCCTTGGGATCGCCGGTGGTGCCGGAGGTGTAGTTCAGGCTGATGGCCCGCCACTCGTCCGAGGGAGGCAGCCAGGCGAACGCCGGATCGCCCGTGGCGAGAAAGCTCTCGTAGTCCATCTCACCCAGCGCCTTGCCCCGCGTCCGCGCTTGCGGGTCGTCGATATCGATGACGACGATCCGGCGTCCCAACTTTTCGAGGGCCGGTTCGATGATATACGCGAATTCCCGGTCGGTGATGAGGACGCGCGCGTTGCCGTGCTCGAGGCAGAACGCGATGGTCGCGGGATCCGCGCGGGTATTCAGGGCATTCAGCACCGCCCCCGTCATCGGCACCCCGAAATGGGCCTCGTACAGTTCGGGCGTGTTGGCCGCCATGACCGCCACCGTATCTCCCTCGCCGACCCCGCGCGCGGCCAGCGCGGAAGCCAGACGCCGGCACCGGTCATAGGTTTCCGACCAGGTAAACCTCAGAGATCCATGGATTACGGCCGGGTGTTCCGGATAAACCCTGGCCGCGCGTTCGATGAATCCGAGCGGCGTCAAGGCCGCGTGGTTCGCCGGATTTTTGTCGAGATTCGTTTCGAAAAGGTTGACAGTCGGGGTGCTGGCGTTCATAGGGCGTGGACCGGTTTCCATGGTGTTTTGCGGTTGTCGTTAGTTCCCGCGAGGGACCCGCAGAGTGCCATACTCCGGCTTTGCAAAAAACGCGATTTTGCATCACATTGCGAAATCCGCGACACTGCGGCGAAAGCCCGTCCGATCTTACGAGACGGGACCACGACTTTAACCAAGCTGAAGGGGAGGACGATGAGCGGACCTTACGAACAAGCCTACAACCGGTCGATCCAGGATCCGGAGGGATTCTGGGGCGAAGCGGCCGAGCAGATTGACTGGATCAAGAAATGGGACAAGGTCCTGGACGACTCCAATAAGCCTTTTTACCGGTGGTTCACCGGCGGCGTCGTCAACACCTGCTATAACGCGCTCGACCGTCACGTGGAAGCCGGACACGGCGATCGCCTGGCCCTGATCTACGACAGCCCGGTCACCGGCAACACCGTGCGCAAGTACACCTACAGCCAACTTCGCGACGAGGTCGCCAAGTTCGCGGGTATCCTGGCGGCTCAGGGCGTCGGCAAGGGCGACCGGGTCATCGTCTACATGCCGATGGTTCCGGAAGCGGCGATCGCCATGCTGGCGTGTGCCCGCATCGGCGCCGTTCACTCCGTCGTTTTCGGCGGTTTCGCCTCCAACGAGCTCGCGGTCCGCATCAACGACGCGAAACCGAAAGTGATCGTTTCGGCCTCCTGCGGCGTCGAGGGCGCCAAGGTGATCCCCTACAAGCCGCTTCTCGATGGCGCCATCGCCCTCTCCGACGCCAAACCGGCGAAGACGATCATCCTGCAACGGCCGCAGGCGACCTGCGAACTCAAGCCGGGCTTCGACATCGACTGGCAGGAGGCCATGAAGTCGGCCCAGCCCGCCGACTGCGTGCCGGTGGCCGCCACCGACCCGCTTTACATTCTGTACACGTCCGGAACCACCGGAGAGCCCAAGGGCGTCGTCCGCGATAACGGCGGCCATCTGGTCGCCCTGAACTGGACCATGAAGAACATCTACAACATGGATCCAGGCGAGGTGTTCTGGGCCGCGTCGGACGTGGGTTGGGTGGTCGGTCACTCCTACATCGTCTACGCGCCGCTGATCCATGGATGCACCACGATCTTCTACGAGGGCAAGCCGGTGGGGACGCCCGACGCCGGAGCCTTCTGGCGGGTCATCGCCGATCACGGGGTCAAGACCCTGTTCACCGCGCCCACGGCATTCCGCGCCATCAAGCGTGAGGATCCCAACGCCCAGCTCATGCAGAACTACGACCTGTCGAAGTTCGAGGCCTTGTTCCTGGCCGGCGAAAGAACCGATCCCGACACGTTGGAGTGGGCCATGAAGGCTCTCGACCGTCCGGTGATCGACCACTGGTGGCAGACCGAAACCGGTTGGTCCATCGCCGCCAACTGCATGGGTCTGGAACCGCTCCCGGTCAAGCCGGGTTCGCCAACCCGGGCGGCGCCGGGATGGGATGTGCGGATTCTGGACGAAAACTGTCAGGAGATCCCGCGCGGCGACATTGGCGCCATCTGCGTCAAGCTGCCGTTGCCGCCGGGCACGTTGCCCACGCTGTGGAACAACGACGAACGCTACGTGAAATCCTACCTGAGCGAGTTCCCCGGCTACTACGCCACCGCCGACGCCGGCTACATGGACGAGGACGACTACGTCTACATCATGGCCCGGACCGACGACGTGATCAACGTGGCCGGCCACCGGCTCTCCACCGGCGGCATGGAAGAGGTTCTGGCCAAGCACCCGGACGTGGCCGAGTGCGCGGTCGTCGGCGTCGCCGACTCCTTCAAGGGCCAGCTTCCCGTCGGGTTCCTGGTTCTCAAGCTGGGCGTCACCAAGTCCAACCAGGAGATCGTCAAGGAAGTGGTGCAGATGGTTCGTGATCAGATCGGCGCCGTCGCCGCGTTCAAGACGGCCGTGGTCGTCGAACGTCTGCCCAAGACCCGCTCCGGCAAGATCCTCCGCGGCACCGTGCAGAAGATCGCCGACAACGAGCAGTGGAAGATGCCGGCGACCATCGACGATCCCGCGATCCTCGACGAGATCAAGGATGCCCTGGAAGGCATCGGCTACGCCGGTTCCCGCAAGTAATCGGGTACTCGGTCAGAGAACGAAAAGGGCGCGGCGGCTTCGGTCTCCGCGCCTTTTTTGATAGGCTAAACACTTGTCCTCGAACCGCGCCCGTCGACCGAGGCACGGACGAGGTATCTTGCATCTCGAGGGAGGGAGCAACATGACCGGATCGTACGAGCAGGCATACGCGAGATCCATATCGGACCCCGAGGGGTTCTGGGCCGAGGCCGCCGAGGACGTGGTGTGGATCAAGAAATGGGATAGGGTTCTCGACGATTCCAATCCGCCGTTCTACCGATGGTTCACCGGCGGCGTCCTCAACACCTGCTACAACGCGCTGGACCGGCATGTGGACGCCGGGCTCGGCGACCGGGTGGCGCTGATCCACGACAGCCCGGTCACCGGCAACAAGGTGCGCACATTCACCTACCGCGAACTCCGCGACGAGGTGGCCGGGTTCGCGGGCGTTCTCGCCGCGTACGGTGTCGGCAAGGGCGACACGGTCATCATCTACATGCCGGCGGTTCCCGAAACCGCCATCGCCATGCTGGCGTGCGCGCGGATCGGCGCGGTGCATTCGGTGGTGTTCGGCGGTTTCGCGTCCAACGAACTGGCGGTCCGCATCAACGACGCCAAACCCAAGGTCATCGTGTCCGCGTCCTGCGGTATCGAGGGCAATCGGATCATCTCCTATAAGCCGCTGCTCGACGGAGCCATCGAACTCTCGACGTTCAAGCCGGACCATGCGATCGTCCTGCAACGTCCCCAGGGACCGTGCGACCTCAAGCCGGGCTTCGACATCGACTGGCGGGAGGCCATGGCCTCCGCCCAGCCGGCGGACTGCGTCCCGGTGGCGGCCACCGACCCGCTGTACATCCTCTATACGTCCGGAACCACCGGCGAGCCCAAGGGCGTGGTCCGCGACAACGGCGGCCATCTGGTGGCGATGAAGTGGACCATGAAGGCGGTCTACAACGCCGATCCGGGCGACGTCTACTGGGCCGCCTCCGATCTGGGGTGGCAGGTGGGCCATTCGTACATCGTCTACGGCCCGCTGTTCCACGCCTGCACCACCGTCCTCTACGAGGGCAAGCCCGTCGGCACGCCCGACGCCGGCGCCTTCTGGCGCGTGGTCGCCCAGCACGGAGTGAAAACCCTGTTCACCGCGCCGACGGCGTTCCGCGCCATCAAGCGCGAGGATCCCGACGCCGAGTTGATGAAAAACTACGATCTCTCGAAGTTCGAGGCCCTCTTCCTGGCGGGCGAACGGACCGATCCCGACACCCTGCAATGGGCCGAGAACGCCCTGAACCGGCCCGTGATCGACCACTGGTGGCAGACAGAAACCGGCTGGCCCATCGCCGCCAACTGCCTCGGGCTGGAACTGCTGCCGGTCAAACCCGGCTCCCCCACCAAACCGGTGCCGGGATGGGTCGTTCATGTTCTCGACGAAAACAGGAACGAAGCGCCGCGTGGCGACATCGGCGCCGTTTGCCTCAAACTTCCCCTGCCCCCGGGAAGCCTGCCGACCCTATGGAACAACGACCAGCGGTTCATCAACTCCTACATGGTCGAGTTTCCCGGTTACTATGCGACGGCCGACGCCGGCTACGTGGACGAGGACGGGTACGTCTACATCATGGCGCGGACCGACGACGTCATCAATGTCGCCGGTCATCGGCTCTCCACCGGCGGAATGGAAGAGGTGCTCGGCAAGCACCCGGACGTGGCCGAATGCGCCGTGGTCGGCGTCGCCGACTCCTTCAAGGGGCAATTGCCGGTCGGTTTCCTGGTGTTGAAGGCGGGCGTGAGGAAACCGGACGCGGAGATCGTCGCGGACGTGGTGCGGATGGTTCGCGAGCAGATCGGAGCCGTCGCCGCCTTCAAGACGGCCACGGTGGTGGACCGCCTTCCCAAGACCCGCTCGGGCAAGATCCTGAGGGGCACGATCCAGAAGATCGCCGACAATCAGGACTGGAAAATGCCGGCGACCATCGACGATCCGGCGGTGCTCGACGAGATCAAGGACGCGTTGGAGAAAATCGGCTACGCTGGCTCGCGCTAGCGGCTTGATGGGCGGGGCCGGCGGTCTCCCCGCCCCCGCCGACGGGAGGACGGGAAATGGCATTGGAGGACCTGCTGGCCGGACTGGGTGTCGCCACCGGCACGCTCCTGCGGGGCGACCTGCCGGTCCACACGCCGATCGACGGGGCCGAAATCGGGCGTGTCGCCACCCAGCGCGAGGAGGACGCGGACGCGGCCATCGAGCACGCGGCCGCCGCGTTCGCCGCATGGCGCTCGGTGCCGCCGCCCCGGCGCGGAGAGCTCATCCGGCTGTTCGGCGAGGAGCTTCGAGCGCACAAGGACGCTCTCGGCCGGGTGGTGACCATCGAAACCGGCAAGATCCTTCAGGAGGCCCTGGGCGAGGTCCAGGAAATGATCGACATCTGCGATTTGGCGGTCGGCCTGTCGCGCCAGCTTCACGGCCTCACCATCGCCTCGGAACGCCCGGGTCACCGGCTGATGGAGACGTGGCATCCGCTCGGACCGACGGTCGTCATCAGCGCCTTCAATTTTCCCGTCGCGGTCTGGGCATGGAATTTCACGCTTGCGATCGTGTGCGGAAATCCCGTCGTCTGGAAACCGTCGGAAAAAACCCCGTTCTCGGCGATCGCGTGCCGGTCCTTGTTCGAGCGGGCTCGCGCGAGGTTTGGCGATGACGCGTCGGACGGCCTGCTCTCCCTGGTCATCGGCGGGCGCGACGCCGGCCGGCGCCTCGCCGGCAACCCCGGCACAGGGCTCGTCAGCGCCACGGGAAGCTGCGCCATGGGCCGCGACCTCGCGCCCCTGGTGGCCGCGCGCTTCGGCCGCTGCCTGCTCGAACTCGGCGGCAACAACGCCATGATCGTCGCCCCCTCCGCCAGCCTGGACCTCGCCGCGCGGGCCATCCTGTTCGCGGCCGTGGGCACGGCGGGCCAGAGGTGCACGAGCCTGCGCCGCCTGATCGTTCACGAGGCGGTTTACGACGATCTCCTCGGCGCGCTGAAGACGGCCTACGCGTCCGTCCGGGTCGGCGACCCCCTCGACCCCCGGACCCTGGTGGGACCGTTGATCGACGGCGGCTCGTACGACCGCATGCAATCCGCCCTGGCGGTGGCGGCCGGCGACGGCGGCCACGTCTTCGGCGGGGAGCGCGCGCTGGAGGAAACCTATCCGGACGGCTTTTACGTACGGCCCGCCATCGTCGAGATGCCGGAGCAGACCGATATCGTCCGCCAGGAGACCTTCGCGCCGATTCTTTACGCGATGCGCTACCGCGAACTGCCGGATGCGGTGGGCATCCACAACGCGGTGCCGCAGGGACTGGCGTCGAGCATCTTCACCAACGACCTGCGCGAAGCCGAGATGTTTCTCGGCCCGGAGGGCAGCGATTGCGGCATCGCAAACGTCAACATCGGCCCGTCCGGGGCCGAGATCGGCGGCGCGTTCGGCGGCGAAAAGGAAACCGGCGGGGGCCGGGAGGCCGGTTCCAACTCCTGGAAGAACTACATGCGGCGGGCGACCAACACCATCAACTACTCCCGCGACCTGCCGCTGGCCCAGGGGATCGTGTTCAACTCGTCAGCGTGATGTGCGGGCGGGACGCCGCCGTCGGGCCGCAATCAAGCGGTCGACGACCCGTGGACCGTGCCGGCGCGGGCGCGAGCCAGGTCCACCTCCTTTTCAAGCTCCGCCTCGGAGCACAGGCCAAGGCCGGCCGGGTTGCGCGGCTTGATGTTCGGGGAGTTCCAGTGGGTCTTCTCGCGCACCTTGTCGATGGTGGGCTTGGTGGTTCCCACCAGCTTGCAAACCTGCGCGTCCGAGAGTTCCGGATAGTTCTTGATCAGCCACGCGATGGCATCCGGCCGGTCCTGACGCTTCGACACGGGCGTGTACCGGGCGCCTTTCGGGCGGGCTTCGGGGATCGGAATCCGCTTTTCGGCGGGCCTCAGCTTCGCCTTGGGGTCGCCCACGCAGCGATCGATCTCGTCCTGGGTCAGTTCGCCGGCGGCCAGGGGATCGCGCCCCTGGATTCCGATCGCCACCTCTCCGTCGGCGATGGCCTGGATTTCCAGAACATGCATGCCGCAAAAGTCGGCGACCTGATCGAATGTCAGCGCCGTATTTTCTACCAACCACACTGCCGTCGCCTTGGGCATGATAGGCTGTGTCATTCTTTGTCTACCTCGCGGCCATCGAAAAAGGAAAGCTCGTCCACACCGGAACAGAGCCGAGCGGATCGCTGTCTGAAGGAAAAGCTAAGGTCTGAATACAACCTTGAGCCGACCCCGGTCAAACATCGGAAACGACCAGCATGATCTTCCCGACGTGGCCCGCGGCGTCCATGATCTCATGACCCTGGTCCGCCCGTGACAAAGGCAGCCGGGCGTGAACCATCGGTGTGATCCTGCCAGCTTCGATCAGCGGCCAAACCTGTTCCAGCAGGGCCGCCGCGATCTCCGCTTTCCTCTCCACCGGCTGGATGCGCAGAGTGGATCCGGTGAGAGTCAGCCTCTTTAGCATAACGGGCATCAGATCGATTTCAACCTTGCTTCCCTTCCGGAAGGCAATATTGACCAATCGCCCGTCGCGGGCGAGGCACGCGATGTTGCGGGACACGTAGTCCCCGCCGACAATATCGAGAATCACGTCGACCCCCTTCTTGCCGGTGAGGTCCTTGATCACGGCGACGAAATCCTCGGTGACATAGTCGATGGCCCGTTCGGCGCCGAGGCGCTCGCAGGTGGCGCATTTGTCCGCCGTTCCCTCGGTCGCGAACACCCGGGCGCCCAGGGCGCTGGCCATCTGGATGGCGGTGGTGCCGATTCCGCCGCCGCCGCCATGGACGAGGAGGCTTTCGCCCGCCTGGAGATGGGCGCGTTCGAACACGTTGGTCCACACCGTAAAGAACGTCTCGGGAAGCGCCGCCGCCTGAACCGGATCGAGTCCCTTGGGAACGGGCAGGCATTGCGGCGCCGGCGCCACGCAGTATTCCGCGTAACCGCCGCCGGCGGTCAAGGCGCACACCACGTCGCCCTCGCGCCACCGGTCAACGCCCTCGCCGACGGCCACCACCGTACCGGAGACCTCCAGGCCCGGAATATCGGTCACCCCCGGCGGCGCCGGATACAGTCCTTTCCGCTGGTAGATGTCGGGACCGTTGATCCCCGCCGCCGCCACGCGAAGCAGCACCTCGCCGGGGCCGGGCCGCGGCACCGGCCGGGTGGTCGGCTTCAGGACCTCGGGGCCACCGGGTTCGGTGATTTCGATGCAGGTCATGCTCTCGGGGACGCGATCGGTCATGTTCCGCTCCGGCTTTTTCCATTGGGAGTTCTCGTCTAGTATGTCGGAACCTTGCCGGTCAAGCGGAGGACGCGCCATGGATACGGATGACCTGGAACCGAAAAAACAGAAGGCCGCGCCGAGAAACCTCGACGAAATGTCCATCGAGGCCCTTCATGATTACATCGCCGAGTTGGAAGCGGAGATCGAACGCGTTCGCCAGTCCATCGGGTCCAAGGAAAAAGCACGCACGGGAGCCGAGAGCGTCTTCCGGCGTTAAGACCGCCGCCGCGAAACACGCAAATTGCGAGCAATTAAAGCTTTTGCATGACGGGGGCCGAATCCCGTATATTTTCTCTTGTCCCGCGAGCGTCCCTATCGGATCGGCAAGTGCCCCATCGGAGCCAACGGCCGGTTCGAATTGACCTCCTCCCAATCCCGTTAAAGCCGCCCCTACCCGGGGGCGGCTTTTTCGTTGGGAGCGGCGCGAAACGAACCGGGCCGCCGCCCTAACCGCCGGACAGTTTGCCTTTCAGCAGCTGGTTGACCTGTTGCGGGTTGGCCTTGCCCTGCGTCGCCTTCATGATCTGGCCGACGAACCAGCCGATGACCTTCTGGTTGCCGGCCTTGTATTCTTCCACCTGCCCCGGATTGCCGGCGATGACGGCGTCCACCGCCGCCTCGATGGCGGAGGTGTCGGTGATCTGCGTCAGCCCCTTCTCCCGCACGATGACGGCGGGATCGCCCCCGGTCTCGGCCATGATTTCGAACACGTCCTTGGCGATCCGGCCCGAGATGGTGCCGTCGGCCATCAGGTCGAGAAGCTTGCCGAGGTTCTCAGCCGACACGGGCGACTCCGCCACCGTCCGCCCCTGTTTGTTCAACACCGAGAACAGGTTGGTCATGACCCAGTTGCACGCGGTCTTTCCGTCCCGCCCCTTGGCGACCGTCTCGAAATATTCGGCGGCCTCCTTTTCCGCCACCAGCATGCTCGCATCCTCGGGTTTCAGCCCGTACGTCTCCATGAACCGCTGTTTGCGCCGGTCGGGCAGTTCCGGAAGCGTGGCGCGGATTTGCTCCACGTACTCGGGCGTCAACTTCAGCGGCAGCAGGTCCGGATCCGGGAAGTAGCGGTAGTCGTGGGCGAACTCCTTGGCTCGCATGGAGCGGGTCTCCCCCTTCGCCGAGTCGTAAAGCCGGGTCTCCTGCACCACCTCGCCTCCGGACTCGTAGACGCCGACCTGGCGTTCCGCCTCGTGTTCGATGGCCTGCATGACGAAACGGACGGAATTGACGTTCTTGATCTCGGCCCGCGTGCGGAGCGTGTTCTCGCCCGCCTTCCGGACGCTGACGTTGACGTCGCAGCGCAGCGACCCCTGCTCCATGTTGCCGTCGCACGTCCCCAGGTAGCGCATGATCGCGCGCAGTTTCCGCAGGTATGCCCCCGCCTCCTCGGGCCCCCGGATATCGGGCTTGGAGACGATCTCCATGAGCGGCACGCCGGACCGGTTGAGGTCCACGAAGGTCCGCCGGGGATCCTGATCGTGAAGCGATTTGCCCGCGTCCTGCTCCAGATGAAGGCGCTCGATCCCCACCTCCTTGGTGCGGCCGTCCGCGAGGTCGAGGGTGATGCTCCCCTCGCCCACCACCGGCTGCTGGTACTGCGAGATCTGATACCCGGCCGGCAGATCGGGATAGAAATAGTTCTTGCGCTCGAACACGCTCTCCAGGTTGATCCGGGCGTTGAGGCCGAGCCCGGTCCGCACGGCCTGTTCGACGCATTTCTCGTTGAGCACCGGGAGCATGCCCGGAAACGCAGCATCCACGAACGACACCTGGGTGTTCGGCTCGCTTCCGAAATCCGTGGCGGCGCCCGAGAACAGCTTCGCCCGGGTCGTGGCCTGAGCATGCACCTCGAGCCCGACCACCACCTCCCAGTCGCCCGTTTCACCCTGAATCAGATACGTCATCAAGTCCTCTGGTTGTTCGAACGCCCGCCGTCAGCCGACGGGCCGGATGAAGCTGCCGTGAACCCAGCCCTCCAGGTCCATCAGGCCCTCCGGGTGGTCCAGCACGTCGACGAAGCGCCACGAGCCGTGGCTGCCCTTGACGTCGAGCCTCGTGCCCTTGGGCAGCGGACTCCCCTCCAGCTTGTCGTTGGCGGTCCCCGGCCCGGAGCGGATATTGAGCGGGCCCATGGTTTCATAGGTGTCCGGCGTATCCTCGCGGCGCCCGAGGACGCTGGACCGGAAGCCTTCCATCTTGAACGCCGGTCCCGGATCGGTCTTGCGGCCGGGAGCGATGTCGTCGTGGCCGACCACGTCGCGCAACGCATACTTCTTGACCAGCAATCGGCCCACCCGCTCGGTGGCCTCTATCTGGGCCGCCGTGTAGACATGCCATCCCCGGGGCTTCTCTTCGTTCTTGTGGACCGCCTCGATGACGTCGTCGTCGTCGAATGCCGAGCCGTAGCTCGATTTCCACCGCGCCCCGCTCCGCGCCAGCCACCCCGCGTTGACCAGCTCGATGCCGATGGAGTACCGGTTCAGCCCGCTCAATCCGCCCCAGGTGCTGCGTCCCGCGTGCCACGCCACCTTGTCGAAGGGCACGAGTTGGGTAATGGATCCGTCCCGGCCGATCACCAGATGCGCGGACGCTTCCACGTTCCTGTCCGTCATCGTCCGGACCGCGCCCTCGACGGAGCTTCCGGCGGTATAATGGATCACCAGAAACCTGTGATCGATCGTACCGCTGGTATTCGGGCTCTGATGATAGGGATAAGGGGTTCCGTCGTCGTGTTGAAGTCGGTGCCGCGCGATCTTCATCGGTTGGGTCCTCCTCGTTCACTGAATCGATGACTCAGAGCACTTCGCTTTCCATCATGTCAAGCACGTCATATATTGTCCTCTTCTCAAGGTGAAGCGGCCAGCAAAGGATCAACATTGATGGCATCGACCCCGCCGGCGCTGGTCGCGGACGATATTCATAAGAGCTTCGGCTCGGTGGAGGTTCTCAAGGGCATATCGCTCACCGCCCGCGACGGCGACGTGATCTCCATCATCGGATCCAGCGGGTCGGGAAAGAGCACCTTTCTGCGCTGCCTCAATCTGCTGGAATCGCCGGACCAGGGCCGCATTCACCTCGCCGGCGAGGAACTGGCGCTGAAGGAGAAGCGCGGCGTCGGGCTGGTGGCCGCCGACGCCAGGCAGATCGTCCGGATGCGCGCGAAGATGGGGTTCGTGTTCCAGGGCTTCAATCTCTGGTCCCATCTGACCATCCTGGAAAACGTCATCGAGGCGCCGGTCCACGTGGCCGGTGTCCCGAAATCCGAGGCCATCGAGCGGGCCGAGGCGCTGCTGGCCAAGGTGGGCATCACCGACAAACGCCACGTCTACCCCGGTCAACTGTCCGGCGGACAGCAGCAGCGCGCCGCCATCGCCCGGGCGCTCGCCATGGAACCCAAGCTTCTCCTGTTCGACGAGCCGACCTCCGCGCTCGACCCGGAACTGGTCGGCGAGGTCCTGCAGGTGATGCAGACCTTGGCCAACGAGGGCCGGACCATGCTCGTCGTCACCCACGAAATGCGCTTCGCCCGGGAGGTCTCGACCGAGGTCGTGTTCCTGCACGAAGGCCGCATCCACGAACAGGGCCCGCCGTCGCAGGTTTTCCAGGCGCCGCAATCGGAACGGTGCCGGCAGTTCGTCGGCAACCATCTGGAAGGAAACTGAACCGTCCGAGCGGTTCGAAAATCACGATCATGAGGAAAGGGGAGACCACAATGAGCATTCGCAACCTGATCGTCGCCACCGTTGTCGGGGCCGTTATGGGGGGGGCCGTTCTGGCCGGATCCGCCCAGGCGGCGGAAAAGCTGCGCATCGGCACGGAAGGCGCCTACCCTCCGTTCAATCAGATCGACGCCAGCGGCAATGTCGTCGGCTTCGACATCGATATCGCCCGGGCGCTCTGCGACGAGATGAAGGTGGAGTGCGAATTCATCACCCAGGACTGGGACGGCATCATTCCGGGACTGCTGGCCAAGAAATACGACGCCGTGGTCGCCAGCATGTCCATCACCGAGGAACGCAAGCAGGCGGTGGCCTTCACCAACCCCTACTACTCCAACAAGCTCCGCTATGTGGCGCCCATGGGGTCCAAGATCGATCCCGCCGACCTCAAGGGTAAATCCGTCGGCGCCCAGCGCGCCACCATCAGCGCCAGCTACCTCGAGGACAACCTCAAGGACACCGTCAGCATCAAGCTCTACGACACCCAGGAAAACGCCTACCTGGACCTGGAGTTGGGGCGGACGGACGTGGTTCTCGCCGACATGCTGGTGACCTACGCGTGGCTGCAGAAGGGCGCGGGCGAGAAATTCGCGTTCATCGGCGAGCCCGTGAACATCGACGACAGCATCGGCATCGCGGTGCGCAAGGACGACACCGAGTTGCAGACGCGCCTGAACGACGCGCTCGCCACCATCGTCGCCAACGGCACCTACCAGAAGATCAACGACAAGTACTTCCCGTTCAGCATCTACTGACGGTGTCGGCGGTGGCGCTCCGGGCGGCGGGACCCCGGCGATGATCGATCTCCACGGGTTCGGCGACCAGTTGCTGCTGGGCGCGTGGATGACCCTGCAGCTCGCCTTCGGGGCGCTCTGCGGCGGCCTCGTGCTCGGGCTCGCCGGCGCCATGGCCAAGCTGTCGGAGGTCCGGGTGGCGCGCGCCGCCGCCTCCACCTACACCACGGTGGTGCGCGGCCTGCCCGAACTGCTGGTGGTGCTGATCATCTATTTCGGGTCCTCGGCGCTGCTCACCACCGCCGCCGGTTGGCTGGGGCACGACGAGTTCATCGAGCTCAGCCCCTACGCCGCCGGGGTCCTGGCCCTGAGCCTGACCTTCGGCGCCTACGCCACCGAGATCTTCCGGGGCGCCATCCAGGCCATCCCCAAGGGCCAGGTCGAGGCGGCGCGGGCCTACGGCATGAGCCGGACGCTGACCTTCCGCCGCATCATCCTGCCGCAGGTCTGGCGCATCGCGCTGCCCGGCCTCGGCAACCTGTTCCTGGTGCTGCTCAAGGACACCTCGCTGATCTCGGTCATCGGCCTCGACGAGCTCATGCGCAAGTCGACCATCGCGGTCGGTTTCACCCGCGAGCCGTTCACCTTCTACCTCGCCGCCGCCGCGCTCTACCTGTTGATGACCATCGTCACCATGGTGGCCCTGCACTACGCCGAACGCGCCGCCTCCAAGGGCGTTCCCAGGATCGCCGCGTAAGAGGGACCCGCCCATGAACCTCGAAGTCATCGTCGACAACATCCCCAGGCTGCTCGAGGGCGCGGTGCTCACCATCGAACTGGTGGCGCTCGCGCTCGTGCTGGGCATGCTGTTCGCGGTGCCCACCGCGCTGATGCGGGTGTCGCCGAACTGGCTCCTGCGCGGGCCCGCCTACGCCTACATCTTCTTCTTCCGGGGCACGCCGCTGCTGGTGCAGATCTTCCTGATCTACTATGGGCTGGGACAGTTCGACGCGGTGCGCGAGAGCGTGCTGTGGCCGATCCTCCGCGAGCCGTTCTGGTGCGCCATCATCGCCTTCGCGCTCAACACCGGCGCCTACACCGCCGAGATCTTCCGGGGCGGCATCGAGGCGGTGCCCAGGGGCCAGATCGAGGCCGCCCGCGCCTTCGGCATGTCCAAGGCGGTGTGCTACCGCAGGATCGTCCTGCCCCAGGCCTGGCGCATCGCCATGCCGGCCTACGGCAACGAGGTGATCCTGATGCTGAAGGGCAGCGCGCTGGCGAGCACCATCACCCTCCTCGACCTCACCGGCATGGCCCGCACCGTCATCGCCCGCACCTACATGCCCGTCGAGATCTTCCTCGCCGCCGGCGTCATCTACCTGCTCCTCACCTTCCTCTTCACCAACGCCTACAAGCTCCTCGAACGCCGCATGAACCGCCACATGGCGCCGCTTGCATAAGTAGCCGGTTTTTCGGCTGTCTCCTTCTGGGGGTCGCTCCGGAACCGCCGCCCTGCCCACACCTTATTCCCTATTTCGCGACCGGAAGGCATGGCAACCGTTCGTTAACGGTGTTGACGCATATTTGTAACCGTATCCGCCGTTTGCAGTGGAGAGATCGGTCGATGGACGTGGCAGATTGTCTATGACGGCGGGTTCGGGGTCGCCGACATCGTCTCCCACGCGGCGGCTCGCTTCCGCGTGGGACTGGAGAAACTCGAGACTTATCTCGCAAAAGGTCCATCGGGCGCGTCGGTATATGTTTTCTGCTCGAGCCTGATCTCCGACCGACAATTCCAGCGCGTCAAGAAAGCCGTCGAGATATGCGACGGCGAAAAGCTGTTCGTCTTCCCCACGTTCAACAGGAAAAGCGTCTCGCGGCTCAAGGATCTCGATTTTCGGGACTACTTCGTGCTCCCGGTTGACGGCGACGATCTCCGCGCGGTCATCAAACGGACCATCAATCACCGGACCGAAAGGTCGTGGGCGGGCCTGGAGCCGACGACGCGGGCGGCTCTCAAGAAAAGCCTCGCGTGCTTCGAGGACTGCTTCGCGCGGGTTCGGCGCGGCCTGCCGCTGCCCATGGACGATCTCCGCCTCAGCTCCCAACACATTCGCGACGCCGCCCGGTTGGGCGACTTCAATACCTGGATCGATGCCCTCGCCAATCACCACAACTATTCCTTCCGGCACAGCATGTTCGTCAGCGGCACCCTGACCTATTTCGCCCACGCGATCGGTATCGGCGGCGGCGACCTCGAACGATTGGCCGTCGGCGGCCTGCTGCACGACATCGGCAAATCCACGGTGCCTCTCGAGATCCTGGACAAGCCCGGCAAGCTCGACGACTCGGAATGGCGGGTCATGCGGCAACATCCGACGTCCTCGCGGGAAATCCTGCTGCGCGAGCACGATCTGGACCCGGACACCGTTTCGATGGCCGTTCACCATCACGAAAAGCTGGACGGAACGGGCTATCCGGATGGCCTGTCCGGGGCGCAAATCAACGATGCCACGCGGCTGACGGCGATCGCGGATGTCTACTCGGCGTTGATCGACAAACGCTCCTACAAGGGGGCCATGACCAACGAACAGGCCCTCGATCTGATGGCCGGCTTCGACGGTCACCTCGACATGGATCTGCTCGGGGCCTTCAGGAACTTCGCGCTCGAAGCCCGCTGAATCCGCCGCGCCGGGCTGCCGCCTCGACCGCGGACCGAGGCTATCCCGACTTCCATGGACTCACGCCCGGCGTTTTCTGGCGCCGGCGAACAGCAGGCCGTAGATGCTGGCGACGACGACGGCGAGCGTGATCACCTGATAGCCCGCCACCGTGTCGCCGAGAAAAACCATGGCCAGGACCATGGTCAGCGCCGGCGCCGGGACCGCGACCGAGCTGGCCACGGAAATATCGATGTGGCGGACGGCATGGAACCAGAACATCAGCTCCACGTAGTAAACCAGGCCCATGACCAACGCGAACGCCTGAAAGCCGGCATTGGCCAGGTCTTCGAGGATCGCTTGCGGCCCCGAGACGGCCACCGAGACCGCACCCAGGAAAACCGACGACACCAGAACCCGGAAGAATGTCACTTGAGCGGGTGTGATAGGCGTGCGGCCCAGTTCCTCCTTGATGATGACGTGCGCCACGCTCCACAGGAACGGGATGCAGAGGGCAACGCCGAACCACGGCGAAATCCCCTCGATCCGCCAGGTTCCGCCGGTGGCGAGGTAGGACAGCGCCGCCAGCAACATCAGCGTGAACAGCAGCTCCGGCGCGGTCTTGCGCCGTTTGAGGAACAGCGTTTCCCAGAGGATCGCGAACAATGGGTAGGCCTGTATGGCGATGGCGGCACTGACGGCGCCCGCCTTTTCGATGGCCAGAACGTAGACATACGTGGACAACCCGAAGATCGCGCCGGTGAACAGGATGATGGCGAGCGTGCGGCGTTTCAGATCCGGGTCCAGGCCGCCTCCGAAGATGCCCCTGTCGGCGGACCGCAATTCAACGAGCACCAGCGGCAGCGAGAACACGAGCTGCCAGACCGATAGGAAAAAGGCGAAGCTCAACGCGCCGAAGGCGGCCGGCCGGCTGTTGGAAATGATCGGCATCACCCCCAGGATCGCCAGACAGACGAATGCGAGCGCGATCCCGAGCGTCGGATTGACAGGTCTCATTTCCGCGCCTCGTCCCCTCCCCGCCCACGGTGTCCGAGATCAGGTGTTTCCCTCGGCACCGTATGGAACATCGGCGAGCGCCTCGAAGGCGGGCAGCGCCTTGTCGATCATTGAATCGGACGCCGTCAGCGAGATCCGCAGGTACTCCGGCGCGCCGAGGATCGTGCCCGGCATCACGAAAACATCGCGGTCGGCCAAGGCGTTCCAAAGCGCCTCGGGGTCGCCGTCCGGCCAGCGGCTCATCAGGTAGAACGTCCCCTCCGGCGGGACCACCGTGAACCCGGCGCTCGACAGCACCGGCATCAGGCGGTCGCGGCGGCGCGCGAGCGCCGCCCGGTCGATGGACAGGTCCTCGAGGTCGGCGACGGCATACTGCATGATCGCGTTGGGAAAACACCAGCCGAGCGCCATCTGCGCCGCGAAAATGGACTCCCGGAGAGCCTGTCGATCGGCGAGTGGCATGAGCGGCGAGAACGCGAGGTAACCCAGGCGCTGGCCGGGGGCGAGAAGTACCTTTCCGTAGCTGTAGGAGATCAGCGTCCATGGGTAAACGGCCGCGGGGCTGGTGAAGCCCCGGTCGTCGAACCGCAGACGGCGATAGGGCTCGTCGGACAGCAGAAAGATGCGATGGCCGACGCGGTGCGAGGCGCGGTCCAGCAGCCCGGCCAGGGTTTCCAGGGTTTCCCGGCCGTAAATCCGTCCGGTGGGGTTGTGCGGCGTGTTGACGATCACCAGGCGGGTCTTGGGGCCGATGGCGCCATCTATGGCGTCGAAATCGAGATCGAAGGCCGGGCGGAGCAAATCGACCTTGCGTGGAACCGCGTCCGCGGCGAGCAACATGGGCTCGTAACAGAACCACGCGGGCTCCGAGAACACCACCTCTTCTCCGGCATCGAGGACCAGGCGAAACGCGACCATGATGGCCGCGAACGCCCCCGTCGTCAGCGCGATGTCGGCGGGTTCGAAGGCGACGCCGAGTTCATGGGTCAGGCGCTCCGCCACAAAGGCTTGCGGTTCGGTCTCCGATGTCTTGTAGGCAAACCAATCCGTGTCATGCGGCACCGCCCGCCCACGGAGCGCCGCCACCAGACCCTCGAGAGGCATTTCGTGGGGGTTGCCGAAGGTGAAGTCGCAAATGCCGGGATCGTTTCGCTTCGCTCCGTAGCGGGACGTGAAATAGAACGCCTTCACCGCCGCGAACGCGGTATTTGCCCTTTGGATGCGTTTCGAGACAATGGTCATGGGCTCCTCCGGGCGGGATGATGATCGATGGTCCGCGTCTTGGACCCTAAGTCTGGGCTCAGTCCCATTGCGCCAGTTCGACGGTAATCCCCTCGGGGCCGGAAAGGAAGAAAAGGCGGCGATTGTGGAACCCCTCGAGTTCGCCGCGGACCTCGACGCCCCGGTACTTGAGACGCTCGACCATGGCCTCGGCGTCATCCACCGCGAAGCAGATGTGGTTGAAGCCGGTTTTGTCGAGCCGGGCAATATTCGGATCCGCCAGGACCTCGGGATGATGATAGCGCACGAGCTGCACCTCGTAGCGTGGCAAGGCGCCGGGCACCACGAGGGTCACATGGTCCGCCTCGAGCCCGTCGACGCCCATGTAGGTGGCGAACGGCTCGCCGGAAATGACCACCGATTTGTCCTCCTCGAACCCGAGGAGGCCGAAGAAACGCCGCGCCGCGTCGAGATCCCGGACACACACGGTGACATGGTCGAAATGCTTGATCATGAGGCCTTCACTCCCGATGCTTCCCCGGCACGGCAGCCTGTTTTCAGGCCTGGGCGGGGGGAGGAAACGGCGTCTCGGCCGCGAGGACCGACACGATACCACTGAATTCGGTGGTACCGATCAGTTCATCGTACGCGGTGGTATGCTGGTAGGCCACCTGGATGAGAAAACCGATAAGGTCCTTGAGCGAGTCGAACAGGTCTCCATTCCGCGACCGCAGCGCGGTGGCGTTTTCCGTGTCGACTTCGTCCAACACGGTCTCGTCCACCTTCGCGCCGGCGGTTTTCTCGCCATTCAGATACCGGATCAGCTCATCGATCGTCGCCTTGATCAGGGCCACTTCCCAAGCCGCCAACTTGAGCTCTTCCGCCAGTTTCTGAATCAGGTCGTTGGCCAGCAACGTTTCCAGGATCACGATCAGGTGTCTTACGGTCACGGTCAGGTCGGGATCGACCTTGCCGGGCAGTCCCGGCACGGATGGGCAGATCTGGCGCATGCCGCTTCCCGAGAGCGTTTCCGCCACGACCGAATTGGCGACGGCGATCCGCGCCGCGACCCGAACGAAATCGCTTGCCGGAATTTCCGGTTGGTAGATGGTCGGTATTTCGTTGAGCATGGAGATCTGCCATGCGTGAGGCACGATATCGATGGCATTCCACAGCCGGTCGGTGGCCTTGCCCAATCGGCCGTCGTAATAGTCCCGCCAGGTTTCGTTGCCGGGCGTCGGACCCGCCGTGGGCAGACAGGAAATGCGGGATTTCGCGCTTGGGTCCCAGCCGTTGGGCTCTCCGAGCGGCACGCCCTGCGTGTCGCGCAGCGCCAGGGCGGTGGCGGGTGACAGGGCGCCGCCCAGACTGTGGCCGGTCACCGTGATGGAGAGCGGTCCCTGGCAGCCGGACACCTGGCCGGCCAGATACTCGAACAGCGAGAAATTGTCATCCCGCAGGGTATTCAACACCACCTTGAGGCCGACGTTGGTGCCATACGCGATGTCGCCTCTCACCGCCGGACCGGCATCGCCGTAGGGCCAGGTCACGGGCGGATTGATCTTGATGTCTTCGACGATCCATCCGTACGCGGAAATCGGATTGGTGCCGGAGATGGCGACAACGAACCGCGCGGGCTCCTCCCGGCTCCGGGCCACGTACATGGCGTTGTCCGCCACCGTGGAGTTCCGGACCTGATAGACTTTCGGCCCCCAGACAAGGTCCCACTCTCCGATAAGCCCGACAATCGTGGAATTGGCGAAAACCTTGTGGGTGACCGCCCGCGCGTAGGCTTCCAACTCCATGACCGTACCGTGCTTGTCGGACGGCAAACTGGCGATCGAGCTGAGGCAATAGGTCACTTGGCGGTCGTCGTAGCGTGCGTTCATTGGCGTCTCCCCGGTGTTATGGGCTTGAGGACAACGGCTTTGTCATCATCACCACGGTCTTGGCGCCGCCTTCGGTGGTCTGGCGGCCGACGGAGCTGAAGCCCAACGTCTCGTGAAACCGCATTGAGACCGGGTTGGGCGGGCGTTCGTTGACCTCGCATGCCAGCATGGCGAACCGGCCGGCGGCGAAACCCTCGAGATCCGCGTAGAACGAGCGGCCGATGCCGGCGCCCGCGGCCGGGCCATCGACGAAAATCCGGTCGATATAGAGGAAATCGTCGTAGCGCGCCTGGAACCACCGGTAGTTCTCGCTGGCGTAGGGTGCTCCCGGTGAAAAGCAGATCACCGCGCCCGCCGGACGACCGGCCGCCTCGGCGACCCTGGCCACCCGCGCGTCGGAGAACAGCGCCGCCAGTTTCCCGGCGTCGAGTTCGCCGACGTGGGGCGCGGCGGCGTTGTTCATGGCCAGGACCCACTCCAGGTCGTCCGTCCGCATGTCCCTGATGGATATGGAAGCCATCCGTGTTATTCCGTAGGCCGTGATTATCGAATGCCGGCAAACGGCGATCATAACCGGGGAGAACCAGAATGAAATACACCCTAGACGGCATCCGCGTCGAAACCGAGGGCGAGGACTACTGGATCGCGCCGAACGCGGCGGTGATCGGCAAGGTGAAACTGGAGAAGAACGCCAGCGTCTGGTGGAGCGCGGTTCTGCGCGGCGACAACGAACTGATCACCATCGGCGAGAACTCGAACGTTCAGGACGGCTGCGTCCTGCATACCGATCCCGGCTTTCCGCTGACCATCGGCGCGAACGTGACCATCGGCCACCTGGTGATGCTGCATGGTTGCGCGATCGGCGACGGCAGCCTCGTCGGCATCGGCAGCGTCATCCTCAACGGCGCCAAAATCGGCCGCAATTGCCTGATCGGCGCCAAGACGCTGATTGGCGAAGGCAAGGAGATTCCCGACAACTCGGTGGTTCTCGGCGCGCCGGGCAAGGTGGTGAAACAGGTGACGCCCGAACAGGCCGAGCGCACGGCGCGGGGCACCGCGAAATACGTGGGCAACTGGCGGCGCTACAAGGCCGGGCTTGCGGAGGGCGGCTCGTAGGGATCAAACTGGCGGCCACGATTAACCGTCCGGCGGGAGAAGGTCCCATGACCTACGTCACCAACACCCTCGAAAATCATTGGATGCCGTTCACGGCCAACCGGGATTTCAAGGAAAACCCCCGACTGATGGTGCGTGGCGAGGGGATGCACTACTGGACCCACACCGGCCACCGGGTCCTCGACGGCGCGTCCGGCCTGTTCTGCTGCGCAGCCGGGCATGGCCGCCGCGAGATCGCCGACGCGGTGGCGGCGCAACTGGGCGAGATGGACTACATCCCGCACTTCCAGTTCGGCCATCCCTCCTCGTTCGAACTGGCCAACCGGCTGGCCCGCGTCACGCCGGGAGACCTCGACCACGTATTCTTCGTCAATTCCGGCTCGGAAGCCATCGATACCGCGTTGAAGATCGCCATGGCCTTTCATCGCGCCCGCGGCGAGGGACAGCGGATCCGCTTCGTTTCGCGGGAACGGGCGTATCACGGGGTCAACATGGGCGGCACCTCGCTCAGCGGGTTGATGCGCAACCGCGAAACCTTCGGCGCGGTGATGCCGGGCGTGGTTCACATGCGCCATACCTGGACGGACGCTAACCGGTTCACCCGCGGCCAACCCGAAACCGGCGCGGATCTGGCCGACGACCTGCAACGGTTCGTGGACCTGTATGGCGGCTCCACCATCGCGGCGTGTTTCGTCGAGCCCATCGCCGGGTCGACCGGCGTGCTGGTGCCGCCGAAGGGCTACCTCCAGCGGTTGCGGGAGATCTGCGACCGCCATGGCATCCTGCTGGTGTTCGACGAGGTGATCTGCGGGTTCGGGCGCACCGGCAAGGCGTTCGGCGCCGACAGCTTCGGCGTCGTTCCCGACATGATGACCATGGCCAAGGCGCTCACCAACGGCACCCAGCCGATGGGGGCGGTGGCGGTGCGCGACGGCGTTTACGACACCATCGTGGAGCGGGCGGGAGAAACGGCCGTCGAGCTGTTCCACGGTTATACCTACTCGGCCCATCCGGCGGCGTGCGCCGCCGCGTTGGCGACGCTGGACATCTACAAGCGCGAGCGGCTGTTCGACCGCGCCCGGGAGATGTCCGACGCGTTCCTCGACGAGATGTTCACCCTGGCCGACCTGCCGGCGGTCACCGATGTCCGCGGCTACGGCATGCTGGCGGCGTTCGACCTGAAACCCGACGGCCCGCCGGGGACGCGCGGTCACAAATGCCTGAAGCGCCTGTTCGACGAGGGCTTGCTGATCAAATGGACCGGCGATACGGGGATCGTCGCGCCGCCGCTGATCGCGGAACCCGGCCACATCCAGACCATGGCCGGGATCCTCCGCGAGACGATCGCCGAGCTCCGCTAGTGGTCAGGTGCGCGACGCCAGCCTGACCCCGTTGACGCGAACGGGCTTGCGGTAATACACGTGACGGCCGATGGTGGCCGTGCGGGACATGCTCCGCGACCACGACGGTTTCACGTAGTCGGCGTGGTACCAGAGCGCGCCCTTGGTGGGATCCGGCGGATCGAAGAACACGGCCGTGTAGGCAATGGATTTCGCCGCCTGCCACGCCGCGTTATTCGTCGGTTTGTCGCTCTTGCCGTCACACCACCAGGAGAACTGGCACTGGTTGAGGCGCTCGGCGCCGCCCTGCGTCACCACGCCGCAAATGGTTCCGGGAAACCGCTCGTGGGCGACGCGGTTGAGGGTGACGGCCGCCACCGCGAACTGACCCTTGGGTGACTCCGAGCGCGCCTCCCAATAGATGTTGAGCGCCAGACAGCGCAACTCCGACAAGATGGTCTTCTCCATGCCGCCCATCCACGGCGTGGTCGGCGCCAGCGCCGGCGCGGGTACGATCGGAGATGCCAAGGAGAGGTCGCGGGGTAAAACGGTGGCGGGTTCGAACGGTTCCGGGGTCTCGCCGCGCACCCCCAGCGGCGTGGCGGATGCTTCCAGGGGCGTGGACGCGTAATCGGGGTCGGCGTCGATCAAGATCCATGTCACGGCACCCAGCATTCCATACAGGACCGCGAAACCGAACAGCTGCTTCATACCACCTCTCCAACAAAAAAGGGCCGTTTCCAAGGCCCTTCCCAACTCCTACCAAATCTTGTTGTTTTTGACGCGGGACACACCAGTAATACGCCAACCAATTTACCTTTTTTGAATAAAAAGTCAATATATTTTTAATACTTGTTAATTTACTTTTGCTTTTACTTAAAACTAATTTATGAACTTTCTCGCACCGCAACGACAAAACTTGATTTCTCCTTTTCCGCGAATCGGAGACATAATGTTGCTCTTGAACTGCCCTGTGATGCCCATCACACGAGTCGATTTATGTTTGATTGTGTCAGAATCGCAACAGAATCGGGGCTCGCTTCCCGTCTTTTCCGGGCTCCGCTTTTCCGGCAACGAACGGCGACAGCGCCGCGAGCATTCGCTAAACTGAGCCGAGAACCCATCCGCACAGAGAAACCCATGATCAATCTCCGCACGCCCTACCTTTTGTTTGTCGGCGACGCCCGCGACCAGTTGGCCGCCAAGACCGCGGTCGGGGTCCTGCACTGGCGGCCGGACTGGTGCCTTGGCCAGGTCAGGCTGCCCGGCTGCAAGGCCGAACTCCCGCTTCCCGAGATCACCGTGAAGGACGGCGCCCGCGCCGGCGCCGGCACCTTGATCGTGGGCGTTGCCAACGCCGGCGGCGTCATTCCCGAGATCTGGACCGAGACCCTGGTGGACGCCCTGGAGGCGGGCCTCGACGTGGCCAGCGGCCTTCACGACCGGCTCGACGGCAATCCCCGGGTTCGCGACGCCGCCGAGCGCCTGGGACGCCGGCTGGTGGACGTGCGCCATCCCGACCGCGTCTTCGGGGTCGGCACGGGCTCCCCCCGCCCGGGCAAACGGCTGCTCACCGTGGGAACCGACTGTTCGGTCGGCAAGATGTACGCGTCGCTGGCGATCGAGCGGGAGATGCGGGCGCGATCCATGAACGCCGACTTCCGCGCCACCGGACAGACGGGGATCTTCGTCGCCGGCGGCGGCGTGTCGGTGGACGCGGTGGTGGCGGATTTCATCTCCGGAGCCACCGAATGGCTGGCGCCGGCCAACGATCCCGACCATTGGGATATCGTCGAGGGTCAGGGGTCGCTGTTTCATCCGTCGTTCGCCGGGTGTCAGCCTGGGCCTGCTGCACGGCGCCCAGCCCGATGCGCTGGTCATGTGCCACGAGCCGACCCGGACCCACATGCGCGGCCTTCCCGACCGTCCGTTGCCCGGCCTCGGCGAATGCATCGACGCCAACGTGGCCGCCGCGCGGCTCACCAATCCGGCGGTCGAGTGTATCGGCATCGCGGTCAACACCAGCGGTTTGCCGAAGGGGGACGTCCGGCGCTATCTCGCCTCCCTCGAGGATACACTGTCGCTGCCGTGCGTCGATCCGGTGGCGACGGGCGTGGCGCCGCTGGTCGACCGCCTGCCTTCATGACCCGCGCCGTCCGGGCCGTCGTGGAGCGCTGGCCCCTGACGCGTCCCTTCGCCATCTCGCGCGGCACCAAGACCGAGGCCGAGGTGGTGGTGGTGGAGATCGAGGAGAACGGCGTCGGGGGTCGCGGGGAATGCGTCCCCTACCCGCGCTACGGCGAAACCGCCACCGGCGTCCTGCGCCACATCGAGGACCTGTCGGCGGCCGTCGCCGGGGGCATGGACCGCGAGGGGCTGAGGCTGGCGTTGCCGGCCGGCGCCGCGCGCAACGCCGTGGACTGCGCGCTCTGGGACCTGGAAGCCAAGCGGCGCGGCGTGCGGGCCTGGGACCTCGCCGGCCTCGGCCGCCCCGCCCCGGTGATCACCGCCGAGACCATCGGCCTGGATACGCCCGATCAAATGGCGCTGGCCGCCGCCGCGCTCTCGGACCGCCCCCTGTTGAAGATCAAGCTCGGCGCCGACGGCGTGGTGGAGCGCGTGCGATCGGTCCGGGACGCCGCCCCCCGGGCGCGGCTGGTGGTCGACGCCAACGAGGGCTGGGATGTCGGCCTTCTCGCGCGGGTATGCGGCGCGCTGGCCGATCTCGGCGTCGAGATGATCGAACAGCCCCTGCCCGCCGGAGACGACGCGGCCCTCGCCGGCCTCTCCCTGCCCATCCCGCTCTGCGCCGACGAGTCCTGCCACACGGCCGCCGACCTGCCGTCCCTGTCGGGCCGCTACCGGATGGTCAACATCAAGCTCGACAAGACCGGGGGATTGACCGAGGGCCTTCGCCTCGCCCGCGCCGCCCGCGACGCCGGCTTCACCGTCATGGTGGGCTGCATGGTGGGCACGTCGCTCGCCATGGCGCCGGCGACCCTGCTCGGCCCCCTGGCCCAGGTGGTGGACCTGGACGGCCCGCTGTGGCTGAAGACGGATCGTCAGCCGCCCCTGCGCTTCGCCGGGGGCTGGGTCGATCCGCCAGACGCCGAACTCTGGGGATAGCGGTCCGCCGCCGGCCCCGCCCCGCGTGCTCCCGGCCGCCGCGCCGTCAGCTTCGCCGCAGGATCGTCACCCGCATGGGCTGCTCGAGGGTCCAGCCGTCCTCGTCCTTCTGGGCGAGGCGTTCGAAATTGGCGCGGAATTCCTCCTCCCGCTCCTCGAAACGCTCCCGGGTGTGAGGATTGATCGACGTGATGCGATCATGGAACGCCTGGTAATTCGGGAACCAGACCGTGTCCACGTGGACGATCTGCTTTTCCACCAGCAGACTGAATTCCGGTCCGCGCCGCAAAATCTCGTTGGCGAAGTGCCGGGCGTTGGTTTCGTCGTGGGCCGGCCGCATCAGTTCGAAATAGGCGCCTTCCGCCATCGGTTCCGAAATGTAGAGAATCCCGCCGTGCTTCAGCACGCGCGACGCCTCGCGCAACGCCTTCGGCAACCCCACCACGTCGACGTGGTGCAGGCTGTTGTAGAAGATGACGATGTCGGCGGTCCGGCTTCGGACCGGCAGTTCCTCGGCCAGGCCCTGCATGTAGTGCTCGTCGGATACCGCCTCGATGGACCGGGCGTGCGCCAGGTGCTTGGGACTGACCTCGATGCCCGTGACGTGAGCCCCCTTGCCCGCCAGGAACCGCGTCAGCCAGCCGTCGCCGCACCCCACGTCGATCACCGAGGCATGCTCCAGCTCCAGATTCTCCTCCATCAATTTCGTGCCACTTTGGTGTTCCATTACCGATCCTTACGACTCCGCTAGTCACCACGAGCGCCATTGGGCTAAAAGCCACCCCGTTGCCTTGTACTGGAAATGAGCGATGACGGAAACATTTCAAGACATTCGTGACTCGGTTCGCGCGCTCTGCGCCGGATTTCCGGGCGAATACTGGCGGCGGCTGGACGCGGACCGGGCCTATCCCGAGGCCTTCGTCGGCGCGCTGACCGAAGCCGGATTCCTCGCCGCGCTCATTCCCCAGGACTTCGGCGGCAGCGGCCTCGGCCTCGCGGCCACCTGCGCGATCCTCGAGGAAATCCAGAAAAGCGGCTGCAACGGCGCCGCCTGCCACGCCCAGATGTACACCATGGGCACCCTTCTGCGTCACGGAAGCGAGGCGCAGAAGGCGGCTATACTGCCCCGGATCGCCGACGGCTCCCTGCGCCTCCAGGCGTTCGGCGTGACCGAGCCCACCAGCGGCACCGATACCAGCCGCATCCGCACCACCGCCGTCCGCGACGGCGACGGCTACGTCGTCAACGGCCAGAAGGTGTGGACGTCGCGGGCCGAGCACTCCGATCTCATGCTTCTGCTCGCCCGCACCACGCCGCGCGACCGGGTGGACCGCCCCCACGAGGGCATGTCCGTGTTCCTGGTGGACATGCGCGAGGCCCGGGGCCACGGCCTGTCCATCCGCCCGATCCGGGCGATGATGAACCACCACTCGACCGAGATCTTCCTCGACGACCTGCGCATCCCCGCCGCCAGCCTGATCGGCGAGGAAGGCAAGGGGTTCCGCTACATCCTCGACGGCATGAACGCGGAGCGCATCCTCATCGCCGCCGAGTGCGTCGGCGACGCCCGCTGGTTCATCGACAAGGCCAAAACATACGCCAACGAACGCCAGGTGTTCGGCCGGCCCATCGGCCAGAACCAGGGCGTCCAGTTCCCCATCGCCCGCGCCTACGCGTCCACCGAGGCGGCGTCGCTGATGGTGGACAAGGCGGCGGCCCTGTTCGACGCCGGCGCGCCGTGCGGCCCCGAGGCCAACATGGCGAAGCTGCTGGCCGCCGACGCGTCGTGGCAGGCCGCCGACATGTGCGTTCAGACCCACGGCGGCTTCGGCTTCGCCGCCGAATACGACGTGGAGCGCAAGTTCCGCGAAACCCGGCTCTATCAGGTGGCGCCCATCTCCACCAACCTCATCCTCGCCTACCTCGGCGAGCACGTGCTGGGCTTGCCGAGGTCCTATTAGCGGCCCGACTCCGCATTGGCGGACCGACTCCGAACCCATCGATGTCCCCGAAACCGGCAACCGCCCGCGCGTCGCGGCGCGCGCGGCCGCGCGGCCGGGGGGGGGGGGTAAAACGAAAAAGTGCAAAACAACCCCATGCACAGTAGAATTGCCCCGCAACCTGTTGAAATATATGAATATTCTCAAATCCCGTTGCCGCGCCGGAATGACTAAGCCCTTGATATAAAACAAACATACCGATGCGATACCGGAACGCTCGGCTTTTTTTGGCGCTATTTTTCATCGAATCGGGGGGCAAAATCGCGAAATAGGCGCCGCGAAACGCGGTTTTCGGTTCCCGCGCACACCGGATATCGGCCCCGGGGACGCGGACCACTGGACCGGACGCCAGACCCCGGCATAGTGTATCGGCAAGCGAGGGACACCGAATGAGCGGGGAGACATTCATGGCCCGGTTGCCGTGGTCGCGGCGTTTATGCGGGTTGGTCGTTGGCGTGGCGGCGGTGCTGGGCGCTTGGGTCGTCACGTGCCCGAACCAGGCCGGTGCTGTTTCACCGCTCGAAACGCTCTTGCAGGATGCCGCGCGAAAAGCCGCTCAAGGCCTCCCGGGGGGAGCGAGCCAACCCGGAAACGCGCCGCCGTCTCCGGCTCCTTCCCCGCCTCCGTCTCCCGGGGCGCCGGCCACCGGCGGCCAGACCCAGATACGGATGCTGTACCGCGTCGAGGTCACCGCGCCCGAGAAGAAACCGACGGGCGCGTTCTGGGACGACGCGATCGGCGGATTGTTGGTGGGCAACACGCGGTCCCTTCTCCCCGATCCTCAGATCTGCCTGAAGGCCGTTCAGCCGGGAGGACAAGTGGGCGAGGTCTGCGGTCCGGTCTGCAAGGACAGCCGGACCTGCGACGCGGAATTCTCGCAGTTCGGCGGCAGTGTGACCGTCTACGACGTCGATCTTAATCGTAATCGCGAAGTGATGCTGCGCGACACGCAGGTCGGCCATTGCGATCCTCCCTGCCACGTTTCCAACGGCGGGCGGTCCGGTCATCGTCGCCGTGAAAACAGCGGCGCACCCCCAACCCGTGGCCCCGGGGCCGGGGCATTTCTGCCAGCCGAACATCCGCGATACCGCCGAGTGCCGGACCAGTCCGAATTCCGCCGCCTGCGCACGGATGCTGGTGGACCAGGGCGCGGCGGTCCAGGAGATGCATCGCATTCGAGCGGCCGGGCAAGCGGCCTCGCTGACACCCGCCGAGATCGACGAATTGATGAACCGGGCCCTCCTGCCCGTGGCGGTGACCCTGCAGCCGGCCGTGCCGCCGGACGTGGTGACGGAGGTTTATGGACTGTTCGCCGACTTCGCGCCGACCACCGCCATCGACCCCGCCGCGGCCGCGACCGACCAACGGCGCTTGCGGCCCGCGGTCCTGGACCTGGCCGGCCGCATCAAGAGCGGACAGGTCCTGCCCGCGGAGGACATCGTCGGGATCGTCTGGGACGGTCTGGCGGCCATCCCCGAGCTGTCGTCCAACCGGCTGTCGCGCATCGAGGTGAACCGGACGGGCACGCGCGTTTGTTCCGGCTGCGAGTTCGTGACGTCGGTGATCGACGGGATCGACCGGAAGGACTGGACGCCCCTCGGATTATGGGCCATCGGGCGGCCACGTCCGACGAACGCCGCCGCCACCCAATACGCCATCTTGATTTATGACGACTTCTACAGCCGGCGAAACAGCGTCTGGGAGCAACTGGAGATCCTGTTCGAGGAGGTCTATCACGCGTTCCAGTTCAATCTGATCGCCCGCGCCCTGGGAGGCGGATTGGACGGCACGAGCCCATACCGGCTTCAAGCCAGCCTGTCCTGCGCAAATGTCTTCATGCCGCCCGACCAACGGCCGGCGGCGGCCTATCCGACCATGCCCCTGGAGGCCCAGGCAAAGCACTTCGCCCGGGATCTGGTCACGGCCGTCCAGCACGCCGCGCGGTAGTTTGCGGCCGGCGAATGGCGGGGGCATTGTGTTTTTGTAGACGTTGTCGGGCTGTGGGGGCGCTGGGGAGAGGGTTGCGTCCCCTTTATCCCACTAAGTTCCTGAGCCGGGTTGTCCGATTAGCGTGGCAACCCGTTTGAGCCTTTCCAATAACTCATCGACCTTTGATCCTACCGGGATGAAGACGTGCTTCCAAAAGATCAGTTTCCCAAAAAGAGAATCTGAAGATAGGATGGATCAAAGATTTTTTCTTTTTTTACGTGGGAAATGTACCCATACTTTTCAATGTAGTGAATCGTTTGGCGAATAGAACGTCTATATTGTCTGGGCAATCGGACATTTTCTCCAGAAACACTCAAACCTGTCACAATTTTTTTACCAGTAGATTGGCAATAATGAGTCTTTTCTCTGCGGGTACGAAAGCCTTCTTCGGCCGCTATGTTCGCTACAATTGCAGGGAAGGAATGAGAAACCCTTTCTCCAGAAAACGTCAGGTCGTCCGCGTAACGCGTGTATGTTAATCCAAGACGCTGTGACAGCGCTGAAATCCGAACGTCGAACTTATAAGCAATAATGTTGCTCAAAGCTGGACTGGTTGCCGCTCCCTGAGGCATTCGATCGTTAAGGCAACAAAGTCGCGACACGATAAAATGAAACATTTGGCGGATACCCTAGACTATGAAACAAGCCGATAATTCTTTCTATTCCTATAGAGGGAAAAAAATTTGCAAAATCCATTTTCAAAAGAACAGCTTTATCCAAGTGCTCTTGCGCATTCGAAATGATAGATTTGTGCGGAACAAAACCGTGGGCAGCGTCATGAATTGGAATACTTTTCAGGATGTTTTCGTAAATCCACCGTTGGCATTCGAGCAACGCAGGGTAAGGAGCTGATATCTCACGCTTACCGCCCCGCCGTTTCGGAAGCCAGTAGACCCGATAATGTGATGAGGTCGCATTTACAGCAGAAGCTAGGTAATGCTCCGTCCGTGCTAGAAGGGCTGCCAAATGTGAGAAGTCGATGATGGGTGGCAGCTTCTTTGCCGCCATTCGATCAACATATTGAAGGTAACATTGATATCCTTCAAAAGGCACTCCGATGTCTTGGAAATGCCGTTGCCAATCCCTGACGATTGTAATTTTTTTTGTCACTCAGTGCCTGAACCCGAGGCGGCGGTGGCTACCTGTCTCGATCGTGCGAAGCACGCTATAGCCTAAAGCCTCTGGCTTTAGGCTATGCGATCTCGACAGACGACTACTGTCTGTCGTGTCGCATCGAATGGGGGTACTGGTCGAATCGAGCAGTTCACCCATTCGATAGGCTATCGATAGCCTGAACCTCAGAAGCGACTACACTTCCTTGTGCTAGCCATCACCATACCTCGGGTCCGTTCCTCCATTATCTTTATGCGCTAGTCAGAATGCAACATCAGTTCGCGGATTTCTCTGTGCACCCGCGTGATCTTTGGGGTAAACGGCTTATTGACCGGCAGCCGTGGCGCTGAAAATCTTCCGGTACATCTCGCCAAGGTCGTCTGCCCTTCATATTTCAGTAAACGCCGATTTACGTGTGCCCACTCGCGGCCGTCGTCGGACATGAACAAGCGATCATCGCGATACAACACCAAACATTGTTCAAGGAGATGCTCGGTAGCACGATGCAACTGGCTCGGCGTGATCCTAAAGCGCCGAAAAAAAGAAAAAACGTCGAGACCCTCTTCAGCGAACAAGAGTGCACGAAATACGCGGAGCTCAAGGGGCCTGATTTTTCTCATTGATATTTTGCATCCTGCCTATGGAACATCGGACTTCTGGCTGATCCATCAGCGAAATAGCCCCACCAAAATATAGGAAAAACAGAATTAGGTATGTTTCCCATGTCCATTACGTACAGGGCTTCCGCCATGCCAAAAACCAAAGGTTGGAAACTCCTGATTATTTAAATCTTGCTTAAGTAAGGACTCCAGCCTCTGCATTCTTTTAATGGAGTCTTTCAGTCGATATTCCAGTATAATTAGACGTTATCCCCTTCTGCAACCAAATAGTTGAACGGAGCTGCGCTCCGCACTCCTCTATAATATTTTTTGCATCTTCCATACAAGCTAATGAGCAAACAAAAAAACTCGCATTTACACCTTGATAGCGCGCCTCTCGAAGCGATTTTTGGAGATATTCAACTCTGTTTTTGATAGTTTGACCAGTGCCTATAAATTCGTCGATAAGTACAACGTTGGGTTTATCACTAATATTTTTAAGAGCACGTCCAACTTTGTTCACTTTCAAAACATCCCCCCAGCCGGCAGCGCTCAAATGCGGTTTAAGCATCTCTAAAATCATCTGTGCGCTGTCAGGATCGTCGTCGTAGGTTGTCGCGACGATCTGGGTTTGTGGTTTGACCAATTTCCAATCGGAACTGATTATTTCCACCATTTTTCGCAGATGTTCGCGAAGCTTTTCCCCGTCTAGGAAGACAAAGCGATCTAGCAGGGTTGTCACAAGATTTTGCTCTTCAGAAAAGTCTCGCAGGACCCGATCAGCTCAAGAAGTGGTGTCTCGCGGTCGGGGGAAGCGAGCCACGACTGACGGCGCATAAGGCGAGATGCGTTGGTACGCGCGCTTTTCGAGCTTAGCCTGCGGGGTAGTCGGTTGTTTCATTTCCGGATAGCTACGCTGGTTCCCCACGGAAACGTTTAGCGGGTGAGGGCAAAGCCTCGTTTTCAGGCAAATGGTTTCGCAGGCTTCAAATTTATGATTTGCGCTTTTAAAACATACACTATCTCCATCTAACGTAAAGAAGTTGAGCCGAATTCGCCGGAGTTATGATCATTTGATCGCGCCATTGGGCTTCGCCTGCGGTCATGGGCGAGCTGTAAACGTAATGGGGTCAAATTCCGTTTAAAATCATATAATTCCTTGATGGTCGTGTCGCGGGGTTCCGGGGACATGTTACTTAATTGACATCCGCCCGGTAGACCTGTAATTGCACGCCCATGGCACGGCTCGCACGCATTGTCGCTCCCGGCGTCCCCCACCACGTCACCCAGCGGGGCAATCGGCGGCAACGGACGTTCTTCACCGACGACGACTACCGCCTCTACCGGACGCTGATGGCGGAATGGTGCGCGCGCTCGGGCGTCGAGATCTGGGCCTATTGCCTGATGCCCAACCATGTCCATCTCATCGCCACGCCGGAGACCGCCGAGGGCCTGCGCCGCGGCATCGGCGAGGCCCATCGCCGCTACGCCCGCCATGTCAACTTCCGCGAGGGCTGGCGCGGCTTTCTGTGGCAGGGCCGCTTCGCCTCGTTTCCGCTCGACGGCGATCACCTGCTCGCCGCCGCCCGCTACATCGAACTCAACCCGGTGCGCGCCCGCTTGGCCGATACCCCCGAGGGCTGGCCATGGAGCAGCGCCCGCGCCCATCTCGCCGGCGGCGACGATGACCTGGCGACGGCGGCGCCGCTGCTCGGACTGGTCGGCGACTGGCGCGCGTTCCTCTCGCTGCCCGTCGACGACGACGAGTTCGACCTGCTCCGCCGCCACCAGCGCACCGGCCGCCCCCTCGGCGACGACGCCTTCGTCGACCGACTGGAAGCCAGCCTGGGACGCACCCTCCGCCCCCGCAAACCCGGCCCCAAGCCACGCAAGGGCCGAAAGCAGCCGCGAGATCGGTAACATGTCTCCGGAACCTGACCTGAACCCTTGAGTGGTAGCCGCTGTTGAAGCTATGCTGGAACAGGCATATATTGGAAAGAGGCCCAGGCAGGTGGCAATGACGCCCCGCGAGGAGCAGCCGAAGCCGGTGCGCTGGGTCGGCGGCAGCAAGGAGGACTTGAGAGAGTTTCCGGAGGATGTCCGGCGGCGCGTCGGCGGTGCCTTGTGGGATGCGCAGATTGGCCGCAAGGCACCCTACGTCAAGCCGATGAAGGGCTTCGGCGGAGCTGGCGTTCTGGAAATCGTGGACGACTTCGACGGCGACACCTACCGGGCCGTCTACACCGTGCGCTTTGCCGGGGCCGTGTACGTGCTGCACGCGTTCCAGAAGAAATCGAGGCGCGGCATCGCCACGCCGAAGGCCGAGTTGGATCTGATCGAACAGAGGCTCAAGCGCGCCAAGGAGGATTACGAGCGATGGTCGAGAAGCAGGACGACGAAATCCCGGTGACGCCGGGCAGCGGCAACGTGTTCGCCGATCTGGGCCTGGCCGAGCCCGAGGAAGAGCTGACAAAGGCGCAACTCGCGAGCCATATCCGGCGGATCGTCAAGCGCCGCCGCCTGACCCAGGTGGCCGCCGCCGCGCTCATGGGCATCGACCAGCCCAAGGTCTCGGCGCTTCTCAACGGACGGCTCGCCAATTTCTCCAGCGAGCGTCTGATGCGCCTGCTTACCGCGCTCGGCCAGGACGTGGAGATCACGGTCAAGGCGAAGCCTCGCAACCGCGCCCGCGGACACATTCGCGTCGTCGGTGCCGCACACGCGTGATTTGGCGCTGAACGTTGGCGAGTGGAGTTGCGATGGTCGAGCGCGGAAGCGCGCCATATGAAGGTTGGCTCAACGGGGATGTGAACTCATTCGGCGGGTTACGCTTCCGCTAACCCGCCCTACGAATTACCGCGAATTCCATTCATCGCCGAACCAAAAAAGGGGACGTTACCCGAAAACCCACCTCAAAACTATTGTTCGGCTTTTTCTTTTATGGATTGGCGATAGTTTAGCAAAATATTCGCAACTTCTAATGCATGCGCTTTTTTTCTATCGTTTATTGATAATCCCATCATATCTCGCTCTATAGAGATCAAATATTCCGAAATTTCGTTCCCATCTCTTGAAGAAACGAGAAGGTCGAAAACTTGCGGTAAATATGAATGATATTCATCGCGAGCTTCTGGGACCCTCGATACACCTATCGGGTCCCATATGTAATGCAGAACTTCATCCGTTCTCCGGTAAAGTTCGGTTCCAGGTGGTGGAAGTTTTTTTCCCATTTCTTTAGCTCGCGTGGGGCGGAAGAGCATGGCGTATTTCGCCGAAGGCGTTGGTCGAGGACCCCGCGAACGTTGGCCAGTCGAGTTGCGATGGGCGAGCGGGGAAACGCCCCATATGTAGGTTGCCTGACCGGAGATGTGAACACGTTCGGCGGGTTACGCTTCCGCCAGCCCGCCCTACGAATTGCTGCGAATTCCATTCATCGCCGGGGAGCGGCGGGTTTCCGTCCTTGCGGGACAGGATGCGGTCGAACGCGTCCATGTCGGCGCGGGCCTTGCGTTCGGCGAAATACTCCGCCGTGGTCATCGCCGACACCTTCTCGGCGACCGCCACCACGACGAACTGATTGAGGCTCGTGCCGTCCCGCTTGCTCAGCTTCTCCACCGCCGCTTTCAACGACCGGGGAAGCCGGAGCGGATAGGTACTGCTTTTCGTCGTCATTCGCGCGTTCTCCTTAAGGCTTCGCCGGGACTCAGGACCTCAATCCCGAAACGGTCCGGCGCCTCGCCGTAATCCCGGCGGTTGAAGGTCACGATCGCCCGCGCCTGTCCGTTGACCGCCGTTTCCAAAACCATCTCGTCGCCCGGATCGCGGAGCTGGGGCCGCCAACGGTAATGCGTTTCCACGGGCTCCGCCAGAAACACAAGGCCATCAAGAAAAGCCTCGATCTCGCTTTCGGACAAACCGGAGGCGAGCCGATGCTCGGCAAGCTGGCAGGTGGCCTCGTACTCCATCAGCATCGGTACGCTCAACAGCATCTCCGCGCGTTTCCGCCGGACCGCCCTCAGCAGTGCCGCCGAAGCCCCCTGCGAACCGCGCAGCGCCGCGACAATCACATCCGTATCCAGAACAAGTCTCATACCATATATAATATCACATCGGATACGATACTACACTCTTGGCGCGAGAAGCGACGCGCCGTGCCGGCGACCGTAAAGCGGCCATGGCAAGCCATGGCGGGTTCCGTATCGGAGAACAAGAACGAAAAAGGGAGGTTACCCGAAAAGCCTCGATACGACATGCCCCGGTTGCCTTCGCGCGAGGCCTGCGAATTCCCGGACTACGCTTCGCTGCTTCCGGGCTACCAACCGTCCGTCGACGACGATGAGTTCGACCTGCTCCGCCGCCACCAGCGCACCGGCCGCCCCCTGGGCGACGACGCCTTCGTCGAGCGACTGGAAGCCCGCCTCGGACGCACCCTCCGCCCCCGCAAACCCGGCCCCAAGCCACGCAAGGGCCCAAGGCAGCCGCGAGATCGGTAACATGTCCCCGGAACCGTCCGCGTGGAGTGACGCCCAACCCTGTCACCAGAACCCAAACATGCCTACGCACCCCGCAAGGGCGCAAGGGCCTTGTGTTCCACCCCAATACGCACCCATAGCATCGCGGCGTTGAAAACCGTGAAGACCAGCGCCACCCAGACCAGCCCCAGCACCATCGGGGCCACGATGATCTCGGCCACTACCAGCATGTAATTGGGATGCGAGACGTAGCGGAAAGGCCCACGCGCCACCAGCGGCTGCCCCTCCAGAATGATCACGCGCGTGGTCCAGCGCGACCCCAGCGTGGCGAGAATCCAAATGCGAAAGCCTTGCAACACGGCAAAGGCCGCCAGCCATCCATATGCGACCGCTTCATCGTGGCCGAAGACAACCAGACAAAGAATCCAGGTGCCATGCAGGGCCACCATCACCGGATAATGGCCCGCCCCCACCTCATAGGCGCCTTTCGCAAGCAACCGCGTGGTGTTGCGGCGGGCGATGACCAGCTCGCTCAGCCTTTGCAGGATGATGAACCCAAGAAAAAGGATGGTGGCTGTCTGCATCAGGCAGCGTCGGCGCTGACATGGAACGGCAGAAAAGACGCGGTAAATCCGGGGCCAAGGGCACAAGACATCATTTGTCCTGTCTTACCGGAGTCCAGCACGGCCCTCATCACGAACATTACCGTTGGGGCAGACATGTTGCCGGTCCTTCGAAGGGTGTCGCGTTCGGCGTCCAGCGACCCTTGTTCAAGATGCAAAGCCCCTTCAATGGCTTCGACTACCTTTGCCCCGCCGGGATGGCAGACATAACGATCGATTTGATCGTGATCGAGATTTGCCGCCCGCAAGGCTCCCTCCGCCGCCGCGGCAAACTCCTGGCAGACAAAGGCGGGGATCGAGCGGTCAAAAACCACGCCGAAGCCGGTTTCGTCCACATCCCAGCCCATGACCGCAAGTGTGTCAGGCCACATTTTCTGGTGACCCGCCCCCAACGTCACCGTTTTTGCCGTGGCGGGTTTGGTCGAACTGATGCAGGCCGCTGCCGCGCCGTCCGCGAACAGGACCGCCGCGATGATATCCGCCTTCTGCAGACGGTCCGCGCGGAAGGACACCGAACAGGCCTCGACCACGACCAAAAGAACCCTTGCTCCCGGTCGCCCAGCGGCGATTGCCTGGGCGCAGGACAGACCCGACACGCCTCCGGCACACCCAAGGCCGAAAACAGGAATACGCATGATGTTTTCCCGAAACCCCATTTCAGAGAAAACTTGCGCGTCAAGCGAAGGCGTTGCGATCCCGGTGGAGCTGACCGTGACGACGCAATCCACATCCCGCCCGGCCCAGCCCGCGTTATCGAGCGCGCGCCCCGCGGCTTCGATGAACATGGCCTTGGCACCGTCCATGAATGCAGCGTTCCGGTCAGCCCAGCCGTGTTCTTTTTCAAACCAGTCCATTGGTACGACCGAGTACCGCGTGTCGATACCGGCGGTGTCAAAAGTCTTCGAAAGCCGGTCGAACTCCGGATATCTGCCACTGAAAATGACCGATGCACGCTCGCGCACCTCGGTTTGGGTCAGACAGAATGGAGGAAGAGCCGTGGAAAGACCGTGGAGATATATCGGCATTGCAGACCTTTGGTGAGACCAGGTCTGAGCACTTCGCTTTCAGGCCTCATCGGGGTGGGTTCCTTCAACGGAATATCAACCATCAAGTCGCAGTTTAGTTCGGGTCCGAAGCCCCGAGACAGACGCGAGATCAGTAATCAGGTCTCCGGAGCCTGGTTCAGGCGCGGTCAGGAGTACCGGCACCGCGTTGCCGGCGCAGCCAGAAGCTGCCCAAGCAGAGGATGATGGCGGCTGACAGCACGGCCGTGATCGAGCGCGCATAGACCGCGACAGGATTGACCGCGGGATCACCAGCCCAGGCCGCCGGGATGTCGGCGAGCGCACTGCCCGAGCCGAACAGGGCCAGAGCGGCGATGACGATGCCGATGACGACGATTCCGGTCGCCGAGCGTTTCAGGGGTGAAAACGCGGCGATCACGGCGATCAGGCCGAGGACGGCTGGGATCAACGCCGTGTAGTGCACCATGCCACCAATTACATAGCCCGCCACGCCAATGATGATCATCAAGATCCCGTAACTCTTGACCGCATTCGGCATCGGTCTTGTTCTCCTTTCGGTCGACGTCCTGTTTATCATGATCTAACGTTTTTGCCTGACAGCACCAGGGGGGCGGTGTTCAAGCTCGCCATATTCAATACGACGCACGCCCGGCCACGGTTCATCTTGTTCGGCGAGCGGGATGCTCGTTTCCTTCAATTGGTTGATCTGCTTTGAGACTTGCTCGCGCGAAATTCCTGGCGGCCAGTGGTTGCCGCTCGCTGTCCGACGACGACGATGAGCTCGACCTGCTCCGCCGCCACCAGCGCACCGGCCGCCCCCTGGGCGACGACGCCTTCGTCGACCGACTGGAAGCCAGCCTGGGCCGCACCCTCCGCCCCCGCAAACCCGGCCCCAAGCCACGCAAGGGCCCAAGGCCGCCGCGAGATCGGTAACATGTCTCCGGAAACCGGGTTACGCTTCCGCTGACCCGCCCTATGAATTACCGCGAATTCCATTCATCGCCGGGGACCGGCGGTTGTCCGTCCTTGCGGGACAGGATGCGATCGAACGCGTCCATGTCGGCGCGGGCCTTGCGTTTGGCGAAATACTCCGCGGTGGTCATCGCCGACACCTTCTCGGCGACCGCCACCACGACGAACTGGTTGAGGCTGGTACCGTCCCGCTTGCTCAGCTTCTCCACCGCCGTCTTCAACGACCGAGAAAGCCGGAGCGGATAGGTCCTGCTTTTCGTCGTCATTCGCCCAAGGGAGCCGCGAGATCGGTAACACCTCCCCGGAACCCCATCCAAAATAATGGGCGTCATTGACGCATGGAATTCTCTTGTCGGCATGGGCGTCAATGACGTATAATACCCCATGACGCAAGCGATTCTCATCTCTGTTGTCGAAACCCCGACTTTCGTGCGACAGGCCGAGAAAATCTGGGATGACGAGGAACGTGAAGCCTTTGTCGACCATATCGCCCGCAACCCCCTGGCTGGCGATATCATTCCCGGCACCGGCGGCGTCAGAAAAATACGGTGGTCACGCAAGGAAACGGGCAAGCGTGGCGGCGCGAGGGTGATCTATTTCCATCACCGCCTGGACATGCCGCTCTACCTGTTGATGGTGTACGCCAAGGCCAGCCGGGAGGATATGAGCCCGGACGAAAAGCAAGCGGCCACGGCACTGACCGATGCGCTGAAGAAACAGCATCCGTCGAGAAAGGACTGAGCGATGAGCGATTTTGGGCAAGACCTGATCAAAAGCCTTGGCGAAGCCGTCGAGCATGCCAGGGGTAAGAAAACCGCCGCGAGAGTGCATACGGTGGAGGTCCCCGACGTGCGCGCGATCCGCAAGCAGCTCAATATGTCGCAGCAGGAATTCGCCACCGCGTACACCATTCCCCTGTCGACGCTAAAGGGCTGGGAACAGGGCCGCAGACAACCCGACGCAACGGCGGCGGCGTTTCTGAACGTGATCGCGCGCCTGCCGGATCAGATACAAAAGGCACTGCGCGGATAACCGTTCGTCGAACCGACTGACATTTTCTTCGCTTGAATGCCCGCGCGACGCGGCCCGGAAGCCTCCCCGGACCGCGCTTCGCTGCTTCCGGGCTACGAACTTCGACGCTTCCGGGGAGTTCCGGGAACACGATACCGATCTCCGGGGTTCCGCCGCCACCAGCGCACCGGCCGCCCCCTCGGCGACGACGCCTTCGTCGAACGACTGGAAGCCAGCCTCGGACGCACCCTCCGCCCCCGCAAACCCGGCCCCAAGCCAAGCAAGCGCCCAAGGCAGCCGCGAGATCGGTAACATGTCTCCGGAACCCCGGCTTCAAGGGCGAACGGGTCATCGGCGAGTGGATCGACTTCTACAATACCGAGCGGCCCCAATTGGCGCCTGCCGGCCAAACGGCGGCCCGTGGATATGATGGATAAGCCTGACGGCTTACCCACATCCCCACAGACTCAACAGCAGCACCACGATGTGATAAACAGAATTTTGGCGGCATGATCTGCAACCGGAATACACTCTAAATTTGCCGCCAAACTGTCCAACGATGTGGGACCACGTCAATGCTGTATCGCGTATATTTGGATCTAACTTTTCATAAGCTCAAATTCAGTGTCGAAAGTAGAAACATGCTTAAGTTTGTGGTTCTTACACTTTTCTTCGGCATCGCGTCGCTTTTCGATGCGCGGATTGCTTGTGGCCAAAGCCAGTTTATCCCACCCGACAGCGGCGTCGTGAACGTCAGGACCGCGTACGGAGCAAAAGGCGATGGCGTCACCGACAACTCGGCCGCGATTCAGCGTGCGATCAGCGAGAACCTGGGAGCAAATCCCGTGAATGCCGGACGCGTGCTCTACTTCCCCAAAGGGACCTACCTCGTTAGCAAGCGTCTCGACTGGAAGGATGTAAACGGCGTTTGGTCGCCTTACCTCACGGTTCTTGGCGAGAGCCGGTCGGGTACCGTCATTAAGCTTGAGGACAATGCTCCTGGCTATACCAACGTCAGTACCCCAAAAGCCGTCCTCTTTACGTCGTCATTGAATGCATTAGGGCTGGGCCGGACGATCTTCCGCATGTGAGAACATATTTAACTGTGACAACGGAGAAGGTAACGAAGCTTTCCGCAACAACATCGTCAATCTGACGGTAGACCTTGGCTCGGGCAACAGGGGTGCGATTGGAATCGATTTCCTGGGGAGTAACCTCGCCGTGGTCCGGGACGTCACGATACACTCTCCAACAGGCCAATGTTTCGCGGGGCTCGATATATCGCGCAAATACACGGGTCCGCAGTTGGTGTCGGACGTGCTTGTGGATGGATGCAATTACGGCGTCCGCATTGGACAGCCGTTTGCATCCGTCACCATGGAGAACGTCACCGTGCGCAACCAGAGTGTCGCGGGCATTCTCAATGAAAAGCAGATTACGTCGGTCCGCAGGCTCACGAGCGAGAACAGCGTTCCCGCGGTCATTAACCGTGACGGGGTTGCCCACCTTGTCCTGATCGACAGCACGCTGTCTGGCGGATCCGGGGGAAATGCCGCCATTCGCAATGAGGACGGCGCCAGGATGTTTCTGCGCAATATCAAGACGAGCGGTTACGGGGCCGCAGTGGACGATGGCGGATCCCGCGTCCCGGGCCCGGACATCGGCGAGTGGGTCTCCGACCCGGCATTCAGTCAGTTCGCATCGCCGAAGCGCTCGCTTAACCTTCCCATTCGCGAAACCCCGAAATACGCCAACACCAATCCGAACGACTGGGCGAATGTGGTCGCGTACGGAGCGAAAAAGTGCACACAAGGTGCGAAGACATGTACCGACGACTCCACGGTCGGCATTCAGGCGGCCATGAACTCCAGCAAGCCCGTGGTTTATTTTCCGAACGGCTTCTACCGCATGAGCAGGACTGTCACCATTCCGGATAGCGTCCGCATGGTGGTTGGCTTCGAAGCCAAAATCTCGCCCAGCAAGGCGGGCGTGGGACCGGCCTTCGTGGTCAAGAACAAGGCGGGTCAGACCACAACCCTTGAACGTCTGGTTCTGCAACTCCAACTGGTGGACCCGTTCCGGACGGGTCTCCTTCACAAATCCGCAGATCAGGCACGAGGGTGCCGGCGAACTCGTGGTCCGCGATGCGACCATGGGCGGCTTGGCTACCGAAGACGGCTCCGGGCCATTGTTCGTGGACAACTATAGCTCCGGACCGCTTGAGGTGGGGAGAAACACCAAGGTCTGGGTGCGCCAACTGAATACCGAACAGGAAGGGCTGCAGGTGAAGAACACCGGAGGGACACTGTGGGTGCTCGGTCACAAGACGGAACTGGTCAGTGCACCATCCGTGGAAGCCTATGGAGGGGCCACCGAGATCCTAGGCGCGTGGTACTACCACCCTCATCACAAAATTCGTCCCGCGGGGGTGCCGGTCATACGGATCAAGGACGGCCAATTCTCGGGCATCTGGTCGACAGGCAACCTCGGCGATTGGACCGACCACGTCGTCGAAACGCAAAACGGCGTCAACAAAACCTTGACCCGCGACGCAATTTCCACAGAGCGCGGAACCGGCCGCGCGATGCCTCTCTATACGAGTAAAGCCAACGATCGCTGATAGGCCATCACAATGGGTTCCTATCCGTGAACGTTGGCATAAGCCGCCGATCTCGGAAATGTCGAATCAGAGGGAGCGAGCCGCCATGGAAGACAGGCAGACCGAAGCCGGTGGGCCGGTGACCGCTACGATTACTCAATGGAGATAACGAAAAAAATCTTTCGCACTTTCAGAACTGACGGCTTCTTCTCAACTTTGGGAAGGAGCGATTGATATGACGGACGATGAGAAGGGCGAAGCGATGGGGCAGGTGATCCAGATTGACGAGGCGCGGATCAAGGATCATCTGGGTTAGATGGTGCGCGGCACGCTCGAGGAAGCATTGAATGCGCTGCTGGACGCGGAGGCGGACCGGCTGTGCGGCGCGGGGCGTTATGAGCGCAACGAAGCCCGGGAAGAAAGGGGGGAAGAAAGGGGACGTGACCCGAAAACCCTCGACACGACATGCCCCGGTTGCCTCCGCGTAAGGCCAGCGAAATCCCGGACTGCGCTTCGCTGCTTCCGGGCACTACGAACCGCCAACGGCATCGCCGGCGCGGCGGCGCGGAAGCTTATGGGGCGCGCTTGCGGTAGATGTTGACGCGCATGGGCTGGTCGAAGAGCCAGCCGTCGTCGGTCCGGCGTCCCGATCGCGCGAAAGCCTCGCGGAGCGGCCCGTCCAGCGCCTCGAAGCGCGGGCGGGTTTCCGGGTTGACCGTCTCGATCCGGGTCCGGAAGGCCTCGAAGCTCTTCATGGGCATGGGATTGAGGTGCAGGATCTCCGAAACGGGATCGAGGCCGAAGCCGGCGGCCATACCGAGGCTTTCGTGGGCGCGTCGGCGGACCTCGGTTTCGTCGTGAACGGGCTTGACGACCTCGAAGTACGAGCCTTGCGCCAGCGGCTCCGAGACGTAGAGGATGCCGCCGGGCTTGAGGATCCGCGCCGCCTCTTGCAACGCGCTTTCCATCCGGTCCACGTCCACGTGGTGGAGGCTGTTGAAGAAGACGACGATATCCGCCGACGCCGGATCGAGCGGCAGATCCTCGGCCTTGCCCGCGAGGTAGCGTTCGTCGGCGGCCGGCTCGGCGGCCCGGGCCCTCGCCAGGACCGCGTCGCTCACGTCGACGCCGGTGACATGGGCGCCCTTGCGCGCGAGCAGGCGGACCAGCGAGCCGTCGCCGCAGCCCACGTCCACCACCACGGCGCCGGCGAACCGGAGCTCGCCCTCGATCACCTCGCGGTTGGTTCGTGTCTCCATTCCCGGTACCACCTCTGCATGCCCGCGAGCGCGCTGGCCGCGCCCGGCGACTTTCGATTAACATAACCACGCGGCATCATTAACCAATGCAACGGAACAGGAAAAGGCCCGGCGGACAGATCGATGACGGCACACCCCGCTCCCAACCCCGGCGCTCCGCCGCGCCCCGCCGCCCCGGATCCCCGCGCCGACGCCGTCGTCGTGCTCGGCGCCGCGCTGACCGAGGCCGGCGTGGCCGGACCGGCGCTCCTGCGGCGGCTGGAGCATGGCGTGGCCGCGTGGCAACGGCGCGACGCCCGCTATCTCCTGGTCTCCGGCGGCATCGTCGGGCCGCCCCCCGCCGAGGCCGAGGTGATGCGCGACCTCGCCATCGCGCGGGGCGTGCCGGCGGAGCGGATCGTGGTCGAGGACAAGGCGCGGAACACCTTCGAGAACGCGGTCTACAGCGGCCGCATCGCCCGGGACCGGGGCTGGCGACGCCTCGCGGTGGTGACGGACGGCTTTCATATGCGGCGCGCGCTCTATGTCTTCCGCCGGCTCGGCCTGCCCGTCGAGGGCGACCCGGTGCCGGGGCGGGACGGCCTCTCGGTGGCCGGATGGTCCTGGGCCCATGTCCAGGAGACCGGATTGCTCATCCAGAGCGCCTACCTGTTCGCCATCGGGCGCCATAAACCGATTGTCGATGCCGTTTGGCATCATTAAGAAAGGTTCCATGGCCGCTTCCAATCCGCCTCTTTCCGGTCTCCGCGTCCTCGACATCGCCACGTTCATCGCGGCGCCCTACTGCGCCACCGTCCTCGCCGAGTTCGGCGCGGAGGTCATCAAGGTGGAGCAGCCGGGGACCGGCGACCCGTTCCGCAAGTTCGGCACCGCCACGAAACGCGCCGATTCGAGCCTCGCGTGGCTGTCCGAGGCCAGGAGCAAGAAGTCCATCACCCTGGATCTTCGCAAGCCGGACGGCGTCGGCCTGTTCAAGCGCCTGGTCGCCGTCTCGGACGTGGTCTGCGAGAACTTCCGGCCGGGAACCCTGGAAAAATGGGGCGTCGGCTGGGAGGACCTCAAGGCCGTCAATCCCGATCTGATCATGCTGCGCGTCACCGGCTACGGCCAGACGGGCCCGTACAAGGACCGCCCGGGCTTCGCCCGCATCGCCCACGCCGTCGGCGGCCTGTCCAATCTCGCGGGCATGCCGGGCCAGACGCCGGTGACCCCCGGCTCCACGTCGCTCGGCGACTATCTCGCGGGTCTTTACGGAACGGTGGGCGTGCTGATCGCCCTGCTGCATCGCCGGGGCGGCGGCGGCGGGCAATACATCGACGTCGGGCTGTACGAGGCGGTGTTCCGCGTGCTCGACGAGGTGGCCCCGGCCTTCGACCAGCAAGGGATCGTCCGCGAGAGCGAGGGCGCGGGCACCCGCAACGCCTGCCCGCACGGACATTTTCCCACCCGCGACGGCAAGTGGGTGGCCATCGCCTGCACCACCGACAAGATGTTCGCCCGCCTGGCGGAGGTCATGGAGCGGCCGGACCTGGCGGCGCCCGGGCGCTTCGGCCGCCAGGAGGCGCGGCTGGCGGCGCAGGAGGAGGTGGTCCGTCTGGTCGGCGCATGGACGGGGGCGCGCACCCGCGACGAGGTCATGGACCTCTGCCTGGCCGGCGAGGTCCCCGCCGGGCCGCTCAACACCATCGAGGACATCTTCGCCGACCCGCACTTCAAGGCCCGCGACGACATGGAAACCGTCGACGACCCGGTGCTCGGCCCCGTGGTGATCCCGGGGGTCATTCCGAAGCTGTCGGAGACGCCGGGGCGAATCACCGGTCTCGGGCCGTCCCTGGGCAACGCCAACAGCGAAATATACCGCGACCTGCTCGGACTGTCCGAGGACGAAATGACCGGTCTCCGCCGCGCCGGCGTGATCTGAGGCCAAGGATTCGGCGCGTCCGAGCCCCGATTCAAATCGTTTCGTATCGCACTGCGAAGAGCATCGATCCGCCTTTACGGCCGGAACAGGCCGTGAACCGCCTTCGGCTCGCCCACGGGGCCGTCTCCCCGCCCGATGGTCTCCGAATTTTCCAAGCGCGAGTGTTGCATTTTTATCTGTTTATTTTCAGATGCTTATAGTTGTATCCGCCGATCCCGCGCCGGATCCGCGAGAAATTACCGGCTTTCGTCTATTTGTCATTTGAATTTGTCAGTGAGAATCATTAAATGTTCGTTGTGCGGTGCAGCACACACAACCTCGGTTGTTGGGTTGCCCGCGCTTCTTGGACGTTTCCTCCCAAAACTTGGGCCGTGTACGCGCGGCCCTTTTTTTTGTGCTTTTTTTGGGCGGCCCTGGGGACGGGGCCGGTCGCGGACGGTCTCAGGCGCCGGGCAGCGTCCGGTCGCCCGCTCCGAGGGCGCGCTGCATGAACACGGCGTCCAGCCAGCGGCCGAACTTGAACCCGGCCGAGGGCAGCAGTCCGGTCCGCTGGAAACCGTGCCGCGCGTGTACCTGGATCGACCGGGAATTGCGCGAGTCGCCGATGACGGCCACCATCTGGCGGTGGCCGAGCGCGGTGCACCGTTCGATCAGGTCTCCGAGCAGCAGGCGGCCGATGCCGCCCCCCACCGCCTCGGGATCCACATAGATGGAATCCTCCACCGTGAAGCGGTACGCCGAGCGCGGCCTGAACCGCGACGCGTAGGCGAAGCCGTTCACCCGCCCGTCGAACGCGCAGACCAGGTACGGCAGCCCGACGGCGACGATCCCCTGCCAGCGCTGGGTCATGTCGTCCAGGTTCGGAGCCGTTTCCTCGAAGGTGCCGGTGCCGTGTTCCACGTGATAGGCGTAGATGCGCTGAATGGCCGGAATGTCGCCGGCGGTGGCCTCGCGAAGCTCGAGCCCCGCCGCCTCGACCGCCAGATCCCCCGGCGACGCGCCCGTTCCCTGTTCCGCCGGTCTCATATCGCCCTCAGCCTTCGCGGCTCGAGCTTGGACAGCGCCGCGATCATCTCGCCGATGTTCCGCGCCAGCCGCTCGAAGCCCTCGGTGGGCGCGACCGCGTCCTCGTCCATGTAGAGCGCCCGGTTGAGTTCGATCTGGAGGGCATGGACGCCCTCGCGGGGCCGGCCGTAGTGGGCGGTGGTGTAGCCTCCCGCGTAGGGCAGGTTGCGCCGGACCGAGTATCCCATCTTGCCCAGCGTCCGCTCCACGAAATCGGTCACGGACGGCGCGCAGGAGGTGCAGAAGCGGTCGCCCAGCACCATGTCGACGCGCTTCAGTCCCGGGTCGCTGTCCATCGGCCCGCCGACCGACGGCATCGAGTGGCAATCGATCAACAGGCAGCCTCCGAACCGCTCCCGCGTGGTCTCGATCAGGTCCTTCAGCGCCGCGTGATACGGAAAGTAATGGGTCCGGATCCGCCGATGGACCTCGTCGAACGCCAGTTTGCCGGCGTAGACCTCCTCGCCGCTGGTCACCACGCGGGCCACGGTCCCCAGCCCCGCCGCCACCCTCGGCGACCCGACGTTGACGAACCCCGGAAGCGGACCGTCGAACATCTCCGGATCCAGCTCGTACGGCTCGCGGTTCGGATCCACGTAGACGCGCGGAAAATGCGCCCGCAGCAGCGGCGCGCCGTGGGCGGGAGCGGCCCCGAAAACCTGGTCGATGAACGCGTCCTCGGAGCGCCTGAGCGACAGCGGGTCGAGTCGGGAGGCGGCCACGAAGGCGCGCGGATAGTCGCGGCCGCTGTGGGGCGACGCGAACACCAGGGGCAGCGTCTGTTCCGCCGGCGCCACCACCGAGCAGGAGGCGGCTTCGCGTCCGCCCTCGCTCGTTTTCAGAACGCGGGCGTCGGCGTCATCGGGCAACGAGGTCATCTCCACACATCTTTCGGGCTCTTCACGGAGAAAATCCAGAGCGGACCGGTTGGTTACCGTGCCCCGCCCCCCCTGGCAATACCAAATACCACGCGCGGCCGGTTTGGCCACCGGGCACGATTGGCCGCGCCGCAATCTTGCCAACGCGAACGGAACGGGCTAAGAGTTTGGCCCCGTGGCCAATTCCTCATTGGCTCGCGAGGGCGCGTAGCTCAGCGGGAGAGCACTACGTTGACATCGTAGGGGTCGCTGGTTCAATCCCAGCCGCGCCCACCATTTTTTTCCGAAGAAAAATCAAGGGCCGGAGCGCTCCGGAGCAGGCTCTCGGGAGGATCATGCGCGCGCGGGCGGCAGAAAGGCCCGGCAAAGCGTTGGCCGGTTGGCCCGCGTGAAGGATTACCCCAAATGGAACCAAATTAGTTTACCCGGGTTATTTTTAGGTTCACTATTGGGTTAACCCCTGACGCAAGGGAGGAATTCTTCGGTGGCCCAAGAAACACCTGTCCTCTTCGCCGACTCTCTGATGTCCGTCCGCCTTGCAAGTGGTGTTATCCGGATCACATTCGGGTCACTGGATGACGAGAACAAACTACAACCTAGGGTTACATTGGTAGTGCCGCTGGATCGATTCAACGGCATCGTCGGCCATCTCTCCAACGCGGCAAGAGGTCTGATCGCGAAGGCCCGCGAGGTGCAGGCCAAAACGGTCAACCAGCCCGAAGAGTTCGAAAAAGCGGAACGAGCTCCTACACTAGATTTCCGCGGCTTCGGCTTGGGCCGCCGGTACCCCACACGCTGATCGCCCCGCCTTTTTCTCACCCCGTCGCCCGCTCGCCGGCGCGCCCCGGGAAACGGCGCCGCGCGGCCCGCGCTCCGACAAACAAATCCCGACGCGTCAAGTCAACAATGAAATTGAAAAAGCAAATGACTTTCATTTACAATAAATAAACTGATATTTCCATGTAAAAGTTCTTGTGTTTTCTTCGTATGAGCAATTAGTATTGCGACGAAGATGGACAAATGATCGTTTTTGAAAGTGAAACCACGCTCATACTCGCGTATTTGTTTCCAGTTATGAACATTATTTTGCTGGAAGATCCAGCGCTGATGGCAGGGGTAAACACGACGGCGCGCTGTTGATTTCGGCCGCCCAACACAACGACCCGGAAATCCGGGCGCAATCGGTTCACGCGATCGGTCCAGGGGGGCCGGTCGTGGTGGAGCGGGTTTAAAGAGCGAAGCCGATTGGCGCGTATCGACAGCGGTGGTTGTCCGGTTTCCGTCGTTCGACGGCAGGACCCGAGCCCCGATACCTCGCCGATCCGCTTCGCCCCCGCTCCTTTATTACCCTCGGCTATCGCCCTCCGCCGGGACGCTTTTCGAACCCGAAACGGTAGATGGCCATGCCGGCGAGCATGGAGATCACGAACGCGACCGTTTTTCCCGATCCCAGGGTCACGCCGGCGATGGCCGGGCCGGGGCAGTAGCCCACCAATCCCCAACCGATGCCGAACAGCGCGGCGCCCGCGAGCAGGCGAACGTCGAGGTCCCGTCGCCCGGGCACCTGGAACGCCGCCGCCAGGACCGGGCGCTCCCGCTTGAAAACCAGCCGGTAGCCCACCATCGTGACCGCGAGCGCCCCGGCCATCACCAGGGCGAGGCTCGGGTCCCAGCCGCCGGCGGGCGCGGCCGCGACATCGAGAAACGCCAGGACCTTGGCCGGATCGATCATTTGTGAAACGGTCAATCCGGCGCCCATCAGCAACCCCGCGACCAGCGCCACCATCACCCGGGCCATGGCCGCTCAGCCCGCCAGATGGCGCGCCGCGAAAACCACCGCGGCGGCAACGACCATGAACGCGAGGGTGGCGACCGCCGAGCGCCGGGACAGCCGGGCGAGACCGCATACCCCGTGACCGCTGGTGCAGCCGTTTCCGAGCCGGGTGCCGAACCCCACGAGGACGCCGGCCGCGACCACCACGGGCATCGAGGCGGCGACCTCCACCTCGGGGATCGTGCCCCCGGCCAGCACCGCCAGATAGGGGCCGGCCACCAGTCCCGCGACGAACGCCAGCCGCCAGCCCATCTCGCCCGGGCTCGCGCCCAGCAGGCCGCCGACAATGCCCGCGATACCGGCGATGCGGCCGCTGAACAGCATCAACGCTACGGCGGCCACGCCGATCAGCGCGCCGCCCACCAGCGCCGAAATCGGGGTGAAATTTTCCATGCGCGCGGTCTCCTCTCCAAACAGCCTTCGAACCGCCATTCGGCAATAAATATTAAAATATTCTAATGTATCTTTCATGTTTCGCGCAATAGGCCTCGCGGCCGGCCAATCGGTCCGACGTCGAGAGTCGCATGATCCATATCCGAGAGAATAAGGGATAATTTTCCTTGACATGAAATATTTTGCGTATATGTTCTTACTATGTTCCCTTTTTTTGGTTCACGCACCCATGGCGCGCCCCCATTGTCCGGGACCATTTTCGCCAACACGCATACGCAAGGAACTTGTTCTTAATGGTTCAAACCGTCCGCCCGACCCGTCCCCGCCTCGGCATTCTCCCTCCCCACATCCTCACCGCGATCTCCCGGAACGGGACGCCCAAGCAACGGGCCAACGCCCTTCGCACCCTGACCTCCGATCACACCCTGCGCGCCTGGCGCTCGGCGGCGCAGGTCAAGGCCCCGGCATCGCGGAAACGGCGCTGTCGGGTAACCGCGCCGGAAGTCTATCCCCGCGCCATTCACGACGCGGCGAACACCGAATCTCTGTCCGTCCGGCTGGTTCGCGCCGAGGGAACGCGGCCCACCGGCGACATCGCGGTCGAAGAGGCGTACATCGGTCTCGGCGCGACGGATCATTTGTTCTGGGAAGCCTACGACCGCGATTCCATCGACGATGCCGGAATGATGATGGAGGCGACGGTTCATTTCGGCCTCGGATATACCGACGCTTTCTGGAATGGCCAGCGCATGGTTTTCGGGGATGGCGACGGGGAGTTGTTTAACCGGTTTACGGTGGCGATCGAGGTCATCGGCCACGAACTGACACACGGCGTCATCGAGCACGAGGGCGGACTCGATTATTTCGGCCAGTCGGGAGCGCTGAACGAGTTGGTTTGCGACGTTTTCGGCTCCCTGGTCAAGCAAAGGGCCCACAATCAGCAAGCCCGCGAGGCGGACTGGCTGATCGGCGCCGGCGTCTTCGGCGACCGGGTCGACGGCGCCGCGCTCCGCTCCATGAAGGCGCCGGGAACGGCCTATGACGACCCCGTGATCGGAACCGATCCGCAACCGGGCCACATGAGCGGATATGCGGCCATGTTCGCCGACAACGGCGGGGTTCATGTCAACTCGGGCATTCCGAACCGCGCCTTCTACCTCCTGGCGACCGCGCTCGGCGGCCACGCCTGGGAGAAAGCCGGCCGCATCTGGTACGAGAGCCTGCGGAGCCCGGAACGCTCCTCTTCCATCACGTTTGGGCCTTTCGCCCAGCTCACTCTCGAGGTCGCGGACCGGCTGTATGGCCCGTCCAGCACCGAGCGCCACGCGGTGCTTGATGCTTGGTGCGAAGTCGGCATCCTCTCCGGAGCGGGGGCCCCGAGGACCCGGCCCTAACCGGTATTCTTCCCCTTCAGCTTCAGGTTGCCGGACCCCTTGATGGTGATATCCCGGCCGGCGATCGTAATGTCGCCGTTCTTTTTCATCGTGATGCTCGCCTTGCCGGTGGTGAGGACGATCTCGTCCTGGGCGTTGATCTCCACCTTGGCCGCCTCCAGCACGTAGCCCTTGATCACCGTTTCCGTGCGCCGCCCCGCCACGGTCTCGGTCAGATCCTTGCCCACGGAAAGGGTCATCGTCCGCCCGACGGTCTCGCTCCTGTTGTTGCCGACAGTGACGGTCTCGTCGGCGCCGACCGTGGTGGTCCGGGCGGCACCGACAGTTTCGGTCATCGAGGCTCCGACGCTCAGCTCGATGTCCCCGCCCACCGCCTGGGAGAGGTTGTCTCCGACGTTTTGCCGGAGATCGTGCTCAACCGTGGTTTCCATGTCGTGCTCGGCATGGATCCGGACGCGTTCGGCGCCGGCCGTATCGTCCAGGACAATTTCGTTGTAGCCGCCGCCGGCGGGCGTGCTTCGCGATTTCACCCCACTGACCGCCTTGGACTCCGGCAACGCGAACGGCGGTGGATTCATGGCATTGTGGACGCGCCCCGTAATCAGCGGCCGATCCGGATCCCCCTCGAGAAACGAGACAACCACCTCGTCCCCGACCCGGGGAATGAACACCGCGCCGAAGCGCTGCCCCGCCCAGGGTTGGGACACCCGGATCCAGCCCGAATCGGTCTCGTCGCCGCCGGCCCGGCGGTCCCAGTGGAACCTTACCTTCACCCGGCCATGCTGGTCGGTGTAGATCTCCTCGCCCGCCGGGCCGACCACCACGGCGGTTTGCGGTCCGTGGACGAAAGGCCGGGGCGTCGATCGCGTTGGGCGAAACACGCCGCGGGCGTCGATCGCCGTCAGCAAAGTGGCGGCTCTCAACGGCCGTTCGCCCGAATCCCCGCCCTCGGCCGACGCCGCTTCCAGCTCCAGTTTCGAGTGGACCACTAGGTACCGGCGGTTCAGTTCGCGGCGGGGATGCCTGGTCAAGGAGAACAGGAAGCCCGGAGCCAGCCCCACCGCCGCGCCTCGGCCCTCGTACCGCTCGAAGTCGGCCTGAAGCTCCTCTAGATGGACGCGGGCAAGGTCGTTTCCCCGCGTCTTGTCGGCGTAGTATCCCGGATACTCGTAGATCTCCCCGTCGGCCAGGGCGTGACCGAGCGGACGGGAATGGCGGGCTTCCAGATCCGCGTTGGGCCGTTGCCAGTCGAAATCCCTGAGGGTGACGGCGCCCGGCCGGATCTCGGTGGTGGTCGACCACTCCGAAAGCCGCTTGCCGGCCGCCCCCCGCCGCTCGGGGTCGAACACGATCCTCTCGAAGCCGGCGACGGTGTCGAGCGTCCGGTTGCCGTCGGCCATGACCAGGATATGCCGGCTGGCCTCGTGACGGAAAAAATAGAAAATCCCCTCGTGCTCCATGAGGCGGCTGACGAACTCGAAATCCGTCTCGCGATACTGCACGGTCACGTCCCGGGCCGGATACTCGGCGCTCAGCCGGGTCTCGACATCGTCAAACCCGTGATCCCGGAGAACGTCCCGCACGATCTCCGGAACTGTCTTCTCCTGGAACATCCGGCAGTCGCGCGACCGCGTGAGGAACCAGAGCGACGGAACCAGCGTCATCCGGTAGCGGGCCTGCGGAGCGTCGGCGCCGAGCGTCGCGAAAGCGCCCACATAGCCGTTGAAGAATTGGATCGGCGCCGCGCCATCGGTCAAGGAGACCGTGACGTTCTGTCCCAGAAGGTCGCGCGGTTCGATCGGCGGACCCGAACCCGCCACGTCCACGAGGAATTCGAACGGTCCCCCGAGCGGTTCCGAGGCCGTCATTCGGTGGAACTCCAGCGCGCCGGCGGCCGGCGGCGCGATCACGACGGCGTGGCCCTTGATCTTTTCCAAACTCATCGCGTAATCCTCCCCAATTCCCGGTTGATTTGTCGCGGTGTTTTGTATGAGTTTACCTGCGTGACGGCTTCGGTATCGTACACGGCTGATACCGCGCCGCCGTCGATTGATAGATGGTAACGGCAGCCCCGGAGGTTAACCCGCATGCGTTTGTCGACACGGCATGGTCCCGGCCCGAGGCGGCGATTCGCCTGGACGGCGCGAAGCGTCCAGGGTGGTCTCGCCGGCGCGCTCGTTTTCGTCTTGGGTTTCGGCTTTGGACAATGGGACGCGAACGCGTCCGACTGGGGCAAAGTGCCGGGTCCGACCCGGACGCCGGCCCAGGCCATCGGCGGCTATGCCAAGGGTTGCCTCGCCGGAGCCGTGGCGCTGCCGGCGAATGGACCGGGCTACCAGGTCATCCGGCTGTCGCGCGAGCGGTTCTATGGTCACCCCAATCTCATTCAGTATATCGAGAAACTGGCCACAGCCGCGAAGCCGCATGGGTGGAGCGGGCTGCTGGTCGGCGACATGGCGCAACCACGCGGCGGCCCCATGACGTCGGGACACCGCAGCCACCAGATCGGCCTCGACGCCGACATCTGGTTTCGCGCGGCTCCCGGTAAGCCACTTTCCACGGAGGCGCGCGAGAGCGTGTCGGCGGTCTCCATGGTCAACCCCGACGGGCAGTCCATTGATCGCCTGCGCTGGAGCGCGGTGCACGCGCGGTTGCTGAAGACGGCAGCCGGCTTCCCCGAGGTGGACCGGATCTTCGTCAACGCGGCCATCAAGCGCGAACTCTGCGCCGTCGCCGGCCCGGACCGCGCCTGGCTCTCGAAGATCCGGCCGTGGTGGGGGCACAACTATCACTTCCACGTTCGGCTCCGCTGTCCGGCAAATGATCGGGCCTGCGAGAACCAGGATCCGCTCCCTCCGGGAGACGGCTGCGACGAGAGCCTCGCGTGGTGGTTCTCGGACGCGGAGCGGGCCCGCCTGGACAAGCCCATTGTCCCGCCCGCGAAGCCGCCGAAACCGATGGCGCTCGCGGAACTGCCTCCCGCCTGCCGGGGCGTCCTTAACGGTTCGTGACCGGCCGCGATCGTCCCCGCCAAAGGATCCGGCGTCGGCGGGTCCGGCGTCAGTGGGTCAGGATCTGGCTGAGGAACTTCTTGGTGCGCTCGCTCTTGGGGTTTTCGAAGAATTCCGCCGGCGGCGCCATCTCCACGATCATGCCTTCATCCATGAACACCATGGTGTTGCCCACGGTCTTGGCGAACCCCATTTCGTGGGTCACGCAGATCATGGTCATGCCGGCCTCGGCCAGTTCCACCATCACGTCCAGCACCTCCTTGATCATCTCCGGATCGAGCGCCGACGTGGGCTCGTCGAACAGCATGATGGACGGCTTCATGCAGAGCGCCCGGGCGATGGCCACCCGCTGCTGCTGACCGCCCGAGAGCTGTCCGGGATACTTGTTCGCCTGCTCCGGGATGTGGACGCGCTCCAGGTACTCCATGGCGGTCTCGACCGCTTCGCGTTTCGGCCGCTTGTGAACCCAGATGGGCGACAGGGTGAGGTTGTCGAGCACGGTCAGGTGCGGGAACAGGTTGAACTGCTGGAACACCATGCCGACGTTGCGGCGGATCCGCTCGACGGTGCGGACGTCGTTGGTCAGCTCCACGCCATCGACGGTAATGCGGCCTTGCTGGTGCTCCTCGAGGCGGTTGACGCAGCGGATCATGGTGGATTTGCCCGATCCCGACGGACCGCACACCACCACCCGCTCGCCGCGCATGACGGTGAGGTTGATATCCTGCAGGACGTGAAAGGTGCCGTACCACTTGTGGACCCCCTCGAGGGTGATGGCGGCCTCGGACCCGGCCTCCGACTCGGGCGCGGCTGTCGCGGATGTCCCCGTTGTCATGACGTCACACTCCTCCTCAGCGGCGGTGCCCCGTCTCCAGCCGACGCTCCAGGTACTGGCTGTAGCGCGACATGAAGAACGAGAACACCCAGTAGATCATTGCGGCGAACAGATAGGCTTCCACGTAGAACGCCCGCCACGGCGGATCGGTGAGCGCCGTCTTGGCGGTGGTCAACAGATCGAACAGCCCGATGATGATCACCAGCGAGGTGTCCTTGAACATGCTGATGAACTGGTTGACGATGGGCGGGATGGAAATCTTGAGCGCCTGCGGCAGAATGATGAACCCGGTCTTTTTCCAATAGGTCAGGCCGAGCGCGTCGGCCGCCTCGTACTGCCCCGGCGGAATCGCCTGCAGACCGCCCCGGATGGCCTCCGCCAGATAGGCGGCGGTAAAGATGATGATCCCCACCTGGGCGCGCAGCAGCTTGTCGATGGTCATGCCCTCGGGCAGGAACAACGGGAACATCACCGAGGCCATGAACAGCACGCTGATCAGCGGCACGCCGCGGACGAACTCGATGAAGCCGACGCAGACGGCGCGGATGCCCGGCATGTCCGAGCGCCGGCCCAGCGCCAGCAGAATGGCGAGCGGAAACGAACAGATGATGCCGACCACGGAGAGAATGAGCGTCAGCGGCAGGCCGCCCCACTGGGCGTTCTCCACGAAGGTCATGCCGAACACGCCGCCCCACATCAGCGTGCCGCAGACCACCAGCATCGCCACCCACAGGCCGAGCAGCCAGGGCCGCCAGAACGCCGGATTGCAGGAAACCGCCAGCACCGCCACGAACAGCGCCGTCGCCAGCAGCGGCCGCCAGTGCTCGTCGAAGGGATAGAGCCCGAACAGCATGAACCGGTGCTTCTCGACGACGAACGCCCAGCACGCGCCCTCCGCCGCCCGGCAGAGCGCCGGATCGCCGCCGGACCAGACGGCCCCCACCAGCGCCCAGTTGATCAAAGGCGGTATGGTCTCCCACAGCAGCCACGCGCAGAGCAGCGTCAGGATGGTGTTGGGAATACTCGAAAACAGGTTCTTCCGGGCCCAGTCCACGGCCATGAGCGGCGTCGTCGGCCGGCGCCTTCGGGGGCGGCAGGCTGACGTCCGTCGGCTCCTCTTCGCGGGCGATGATTTCTCCGGGGGTCTGGTTGCGTCGGGTCATGGCTCAGCGTCCCCCCTTGAGGGCGATTCGGCGGTTGTACCAGTTCATGAACGCCGAGATGGACAGGCTCACCGTCAGGTACACCAGCATGATGATGGCGACCCCCTCGATCGCCTGACCGGTCTGGTTGATCGAGGTGTTGGCCACGCTGACCAGGTCCGGGAAGCCGATGGCCACCGCCAGCGACGAGTTCTTGGTCAGGTTGAGATACTGGCTGGTCAGCGGCGGGATGATCACCCGGAGCGCCTGCGGCAGCAGGATCAGCCGCATCACCAGGGATTTGCGCAGGCCGAGCGCGAGGCCCGCCTCGGTCTGGCCATGGGACACGGCGAGGATGCCGCCGCGCACGATTTCGGCGATATAGCTGCCGGTATAGAACACCAGTCCGATGAGCAGCGCCGCGAACTCGGGGCTCATGGTGGCGCCGCCCTGGAAATTGAAGCCCCGGAGCACGGGCGCGTCCATGGCCGTGGGCATTCCGCCGAGCAGCCAGGCCAGCAGCGGCAGGCCGAAAATCAGCGCCAGCCCGACGCGGAACGACGGGAAGATCTGGCCGGTCCGCTCCTGGCGCCTGCGTCCCCACAGGGCGATCCCCCAGGCCGCCAGAACGCCCGCGAACAGGGCCACGCATCATGGCCGTCAGCGTTCCGCCCCAGTCGGGAACCGGAATGCCGAACCCGCGGTTGCTGAGAAACACGCCGGCGACCGGATTGTAGGCCTGGCGCGGGCTCGGCAGTCCCTCGGTGATCAGCGAGTACCAGAAGAACAGTTGCAGGAGCACCGGGACGTTCCGGAGCCCCTCCACGTAGAAGGTGGCGAACTTGGCGATCAGCCAGTTGGTCGACAACCGGGCGACGCCGGCGATCACGCCGATGATCGTCGCGAGGATGATGCCGATGACCGAAACCTTCAGCGTATTGAGCACGCCGACCACCAACACCCGGAAATAGGTGTCCGCGGGACTGTAGGCGATGGGGCTTTCGCTGACCTCGAAACCGGCCTCGCGCTCGAGAAATCCTAACCCGGTGGCGATGTCGCGGGCCGCGAGGTTGGTCAGCGTGTTGTTGACGAGATACCAGCCCAGCAACCCGACGCCGCCGAGGACCAGGACCTGATACAGAATGGCGCGGTAGCGCCGGTCGTTCCACCAGACCACGCGAGGCTGGCCCACCGCCCGCGCGGCGGCGTGTGAACGTGTGGGTTCGGCCATCGCCGTCTCCGCAAAGAGAAACCGCCGTTTCCGGTTGGCCGGAAACGGCGGCTGTCTCGGTTTACCGGAACGCCGGCGAGTACATCAACCCGCCCTTGGTCCACATCGCGTTGAGCCCACGCGGCAACTCCAGTTTGGACTCCATGCCGACGTTGCGCTCGTAGATCTCGCCGTAGTTGCCCACCTGCTTGATGATGTTGTAGGCCCAGGCTTCGTCGAGACCGAGGTTGGCGCCCATTCCGGGGGTGACGCCCACCAGCCGCAACACGGTGGGATCCGAGCTGTTCTTGGCCTCGTCCACGTTCGCCGAGGTGACGCCCTTCTCCTCGGCCTCCATGGTGGCGTAGATCGACCATTTCACCACGTCGAACCACTGATCGTCGCCATGGCGCACGGCTGGCGCCAGCGGCTCCTTCGAGATGATCTCCGGCAGGATCACGTGGTCGGCCGGGTTCGGGGTGTCGTTGGCCCGGATGGCCGCGAGCTGCGACGCGTCGGAGGTGATGGCGTCGCATCGGCCGGACAGGTACGCGGCGGTCACTTCCTCGTATTTTTCGATGGTTACCGGGGTAAACTGCATTTCGTTGGCGCGGAAGTAGTCGGCCAGGTTGACCTCGGTGGTGGTGCCGGTCTGCACGCAGATGGTGGCGCCCTCGAGTTCGAGCGCGCTTTTCACGTCGAGGTCCTTCTTCACCATGAAGCCCTGGCCGTCGTAATAGTTCACCACGGTGAAGTTGAGGCCGTTGGCGGTGTCGCGCGACAGGGTCCACGTGGTGTTGCGCGACAGGATGTCGACCTCGCCGGACTGCAGCGCCGTCAGGCGGGCCTGCGCGCTGAGCGGAACGTATTTCACCTTGGTGGCGTCGCCGAACACGGCCGCCGCGACGGCGCGGCACATATCGATGTCGAGCCCCGTCCAGTTGCCCTTTTCGTCCGGCGTGCCGAAGCCGTAAAGGCCGGTATGGACGCCGCAGATCACCTCGCCGCGCGCCTTCACCGCGTCAAAAGTATCACCGGCGAACGCGCTGGACATGCCGGCGACGAACGCGGCCCCGGCAAGGGCGGCAAGGCGGATAGATGGTTTCATGCTTTCTTCTCCCTTCGACTTCCTTGTGACAGACACATTTCATACACAGCCGCTTCTGGCGCGAAACGCCTACCGTTATCATTGTTTTTTCAAGCCCGTATCTAATACATTGTGAAATGATTTTTTAGCCCGCAGCAATAGCTAATCGTATTTCCGCCACCACTGTGCCCCTTGCGTTTCAATTAGTTACTCGTTTGGGGAACGCGCAAAGGGCGGATTTCTTGCCGGTATCTCGGAGTCATGATCGAAGTCGTCAACGTCAGTCACCGCTTCGGCGAGCGCGCCGTGCTCGCGGACATCGACCTGACCATCACCGAGCGCCGGGTCGCCGTCATCGGCAGCAACGGCTCCGGAAAAAGCACGTTCGCGCGGCTGCTCAACGGCCTTCTGGTGCCCGAGCGGGGATCCGTCCGGGTCGACGGGATGGATACCCGCAAGGACGCGAAGGCGGTGCGGCGCAAGGTCGGGTTCGTCTTCCAGGACCCGGACGCGCAGATCGTCATGCCGCTGGTGGAGGAGGACATCGCCTTCGGGCTCAAGAACCGGAAATTGGGGCGCGACGAAATCGCCCGCAAGGTGGACGAGATCCTCGATCGCTACAATCTCGGCCACCTCCGGCATCACCCGACCCATAGCCTCAGCGGCGGCGAGAAGCAGATCCTGGCGCTGTCCTCGGTGCTGGTCATGGAGCCGGAATACATCGTCCTCGACGAGCCGACGACGCTGCTGGACCTTCGCAATAAGCGGATGATGCTGCGCATTCTGGCGGCGCTGCCGCAAACGGCGATCGTGGTGTCCCACGACCTCGACATGCTGGACGGTTTCGACCGGGTGATCGTGTTCGATCGGGGGCGCGTGGTCATGGACGGGCCGCCGGCCGCCGCCATCGGCCACTATGTCGGGTTGATGTCGTGAACCTTGGCCTCTACGTCCACCGCGACACCCCGCTCCACCGGCTGCCCGCTGGCGCCAAGCTTCTGGCGCTGCTCGCCGCCGGCGTCGGCGTGTTCCTGATTTCCGATCCGCTCTGGCTGCTGCCCCTGCTCGTTGCCGTCGCCGCCCTGTTCCTCGCCGGCCGCGTCCCCATCCGCCAGGCGCTGCGCCAGCTCCGCCCCGCCGCCGTGCTGATCGCGGTCATCTTCCTCGTTCACGGCGCGTTCACCAGCTGGGCGCTGGGCGTCCTGGTGGTTCTCCGCTTCGCCATCCTGATCCTGCTGGCGGTCCTCGTGACCTTCACCACGCGTGTTTCGGACATGATCGAAACCCTGGAGCGGGCGCTCGCGCCGCTGGCGCCGCTCGGCGTCAACCCGGAAAAGGTCAGCCTGACCCTGTCGCTGGCGCTCCGTTTCATTCCGCTTCTGGTGGACCGGTTCGTCGAGATCCGCGAGGCGCAGCGGGCCCGGGGTCTCGATCGCAACATTCTCGCGCTGCTCATGCCGCTGATGATCAGGACATTGAGAATGGCCAACGACCTCACCGAGGCCATCGAGGCCCGGGGTTACGACCCCGACCGTCCGACCGCCCGGCGCAAATAGCACCCCGGGTGATTCCCGGCGGTCATGCATGGTATTCCGGCTCGATGATTGGTATACGATGCGGGACCCTGGCGGCCGCTGGGGTCGAGGCGGATAGAGGTGCTGATACGTTGAACACCCGGGACATGGTTTACATCGCGCTGTTCGCGGCTCTCCTGGCGGCGCTGGGGATGTTTCCGCCGATCTTCCTGCCGCTGCTGAGCGTGCCCATCACGGCGCAAACCTTGGGGGTGATGCTGGCGGGGTCCGTCCTGGGCGCCCGGCGGGGCGGCCTCGCGGTCGTTCTGTTCCTGGTTCTGGTCGCGGCCGGTGTGCCGATCCTGGCCGGCGGGCGCGGCGGGTTCGGCGTCTTTCTCGGACCCAGCGGCGGGTTCCTGATCGCCTGGCCCCTGTGCGCCTTCGTCATCGGCCTGATGGTGGAGCGTGCCTGGCGCCGGCTCGGCTACGTCAATGCGTTCGTGATCAACGCCGTCGGCGGCGTGGTGCTGCTCTACGCGATCGGCATCCCCTGGGTCGCGTTCAGCGCCGGGATCGGCCTGTGGAAGGCGTTCCTCGGGTCCATGGCGTTCGTCCCGGGCGACATCATCAAGGCGGCGATCGCGGCCTACGTGGCGGTCACCCTGAAACGCGCCTATCCCATCATCGAGGCGCGATCGGTCTCCACGGACTGAGTTTTCGGCCGAACCGGTCCGGCGCCGCGCCGCGCGTCAATGACCGCCCTTCAAAAAGACGAGGTCATAGAGATAGATCGCGATCTCGACCACGATCAGGATCACGATATACCACTCCACCCGCAGGCTGCGCCGGCTTTCGAGCAGGCCCAGCGACGTGGTGGCGGTCTGGGAAATCAGTTCCAGCTTGCGGTTCAGGGCGCGGTCCCGGTCGGGAAGTTCGTACTCGTCCTGGAGGCGCAGGTAGAGCCTTTCGAGTTCGGGCCGGTCCCATAGAATATCGGGCTTTTCCGTCACTTCCACGCGGCCGACCATGCGGTGCTGGGTAATCAGAACGTCGCCGATGTGATCCAGCAGCCGATGCACGGTCGCGGCCCCCCGCCCGGAGCGCCGCAGTTGTTCGGCGATCGGCTCGATATGATCGAACACGCCGGCCAGCCGGTCCTCGTAATAGGCGAGGATGACGCTTTTCGCCAGGACGTCGGCGACGACCAGCAGCCGATCCTCGTTCACCGCCGAAAGCCGAATGACGCCCGCCGGATCGACGTGGTCGCCGTGCTGGCCGTCGACGCGCAGTTCCGCCTCTTCGTTCTCCGGGCGCTCATGCGGATCTTCGACCACCCCGGCCAGGCTAGCGAGAAACGCGGGCTCTTCGGTCCTCGGCACATTGAACAGCACGACGGCACCGTAGGGAAACAGCACCGCGACGCCATCGGCGCCCGCCGGCACGGCAAGCGGGGTTTCCGCGCGCCGGTCGGTGTGCTGCAGCGCGCGCACCTTGATTTTCTTACCCAGCAGCAAGGCCCGCGCCCTGGCGTGGGTCCAGTCGCTCACACGGTTCGGCATTGGGGGATCGACAACAAGCGGAGTGTTCATTGTCATCACGGAGGGGAAGGATCAGTCTCGGCGCGGCAAAAGGCGCTCGGTCGAACAGAGGCGCGACCACTCAAAAAAATACTGAAGGCCTACCCGGTCCGCGCGGAGCAACTCTTGCCCGGATGACGCAAAACCAACGCCATCTGGTTCAAGTCACCACCACCACGAATAAACGGCGCGGCCTTCCCGGGCGCGTTTGGCCAAATCCGGCCGGGGATCCAGAATGCCCGTGTACGAGTTTACAACCGACAGCATCATGTTAACCCATTGGCCGGCCAAAGCCGCCTGCATCCCTACTATTTCACCGTAGGGTAATTTCATCGCTTACCTCCCGTACCTGCGTATGGTTCTTAACATCAAAACAGAAAAAAAAACAGAAATTTGTTTGCATACTTGGCCTCCGGCAACGCCGGCGGGCGCCCGGAAACCGGCGACGCGCGCCCCCGGCGAGCTGCGGATTCAGCAATACATTCAACCTATTGAAAGCCGTTCCTCGACCGGACCGAGCTCCGGGCGTCTCCCGAGTCGGGAGGGGCGGCGGCGAAATGCCCTCCAATGTGGGCCCGCGCGGTCCAAGGGAGCCCTCTCGCTTTTTCCTATAAAATTGCTCGTAAAAAGTGTAAAGTATGATTTAATACAATTTTAAACAAAGCACGGCGCGTTCGGACCGCGGGACGGTGGATACCGACAAGGCGTTAGACCGGGAGAGATTGTGATGAGGTATGCGTGGCTTGGAAAGCTTTTTCCCCTGCTGGCGCCGCTCGCCTTGGTGATCGTGCCGCAACAGGCTCGGGCGATCGCGGTGGACGTGGAACTGATGCTCCTGATCGACGTATCAGGCAGCATCAACGACCAGACCGAGTTCCCCTTGCAGATGCAAGGCTACAGGGACGCCTTCAACGACCCCCGCGTCCTCGCCGCCATTCAGGGCGGCAAGCTCGGCCGGATCGCGGTTCGCGCGGATTTCTGGTCGAGCGCCGACCAGTACGCGACGGCGGTTGACTGGACCCTGATTTCCGACGCGTCGAGCGCCGGCGCGTTCGCGTCCGAACTCGGCGACGCGCGGCGGCCGTTCCGCGGCCTGACGGCTCCGGGACAGGCCATCATCCGGTCCATGTTCGCGTTCACGAACGAGTACGAAAGCGAGCGCCAGGTCATCGATATCTCGGGAGACGGCGCCCAGAACGACGGCATTCACGCCGATACGGCGGTGACCTACGCCCTCGCCTTCGGAATAGACACCATCAACGCCCTGGCGATCGAGGGCGACAAGCTCGCCCTGTCGGACGGCTCGGCCGATTATCCCACGCAGACGGTGGGCGAATGGTATGAGGCGCACCTCAAGGCGGGCGACAACCCGTTCGTCATGCAGGTCTCGTCCTTCGAGGATTTCGGAGACGCCATCGCCGAGAAAATCATGCGCGAAATCGCCGTGGTTCCGCTTCCGGGGGCCATCTGGCTGTTCGGATGCGGGCTCGTCGCTCTCCTCGGGTTCGCGCGCCGCCGGTAGCGCGGCGCGCGCCCTTCCCCAGATTCCGTGATTTCCGCCCATCATGAAGCTTGCGGCGAACGAGCCGGACGCTACATTAGGTGGCCTTGGGAAAATGGACAGGGAATGCCATGCTTTTCGGGCGCCTATTGCGGAGCTTTCTCAAGCAGGGTGAACTGACGGTCGTCGACGCGGACGGCAAATCTCACCGGTTCGGCGATCCGCTTCGAGGTCCGTCCGTGACCATCCGGCTGCATGACCGGTCGCTGCACCGCCGGCTGTTCTTCAATCCCCGGCTCGCCGTCGGCGAGGCCTACATGGACGGTACGCTGACCGTCGAGAACGGCACCGTATACGACCTGCTCGACCTGCTCGGCCTGAACACGGGCACCGGATCGCTCAACGCCCTCGACCGCTGGGTCACCCGGGCGCGGATGCTGTGGCAACGCCGCAGGACCGACAACGTCCCCGGCCGGTCGCGCCGCAACGTGGCCCACCACTACGATCTCTCGGGCGGCATCTACGACCTGTTCCTCGACGCCGACCGCCAGTACACCTGCGCCTATCATCCGTCGCCGGACGTCACGCTGGAACAGGCCCAGCAGGCCAAGAAGACCCACATCGCCGCCAAGCTGCTGCTCGAACCCGGCCAGCGGATCCTCGACATCGGGCTGCGGCTGGGGCGGCCTGTCGCTCTATCTCGCCGAGATCGCCGACGTGGAGGTCGTCGGCGTCACCCTGTCGGAGGAGCAGCACAAGCTCGCCAACCAGCGGGCCCGCGACCGCGGCCTGCACGACCGCGTGCGCTTCGAGCTGTGCGACTACCGCGACGTCGAGGGTGCCTTCGACCGCATCGCCTCCATCGGCATGCTCGAACACGTGGGCATGCCGCACTACCGCGCCAGTTCTTCGAAAACATCGGCCGCCTGCTCACCGACGACGGCGTCGCGCTGTGCACACCATCTCCCACATGGACGAGCCCTATCCCACCAATCCGTGGCTGGACAAGTACATCTTCCCCGGCGGCTACTGCCCGGCGCTGTCCGAACTGGTTCCGGCCATCGAGCGGGCCAACCTGTGGATCACCGACATCGAGATCCTGAGACTGCACTACGCCCAGACGCTGCGCCACTGGCGCGAGCGTTTCATGGCCAACTGGGACGAGGCGGCGCGGATCTACGACGAGCGGTTCTGCCGGATGTGGGAGTTCTACCTGGCCGGCTGCGAGATGGTGTTCCGCCGCCAGGGCCACATGAACGCCCAGATCCAGGTGGCCAAATCCGTGGACGCCGTTCCACTGACCCGCGACTACATGGTGGACTGGGAGCGCCGGCACGCCGAGGCGCGGCGATCCGGCGCCCGCGCGCCGCTCAAATCGGTGGGCTAGCGGTTTGATCACCCGGGACGCCATCGTCGTCGGCGGCGGCCCGGCGGGATCGACCTGCGCCTGGAAACTCAGGCGCGCCGGCATGGACTGCCTGGTGCTCGACCGCGAGACCTTTCCCCGGACCAAGCTGTGCGCCGGCTGGATCACGCCCGAGGTGGTGGCGGACCTGGAGATGGACCCCGCCACCTACCCTCACGGCTTCATGACGTTTCCGGGCTTGAAGATCCATGTCTTCGGTCTGACCGTGACCCTCGATTCCCCGGAACATTCCATCCGCCGCTACGAGTTCGACCACTGGCTGCTGGAGCGCTCGGGCGCCGAGGTGGCCAACCACTACGTCCAGGACATTCGCCGCGAGGACGGTTTCTACATCATCGACGACACCTACCGGTGCACCTATCTGGTGGGCGCCGGAGGCACCCGCTGCCCGGTTTACCGGACGCTCTTTTCCGGCGCCCATCCGCGCGGCAAGGGGTTGCAGGTGGTGGCGCTGGAGCAGGAGTTCCCCTTCGAGTGGCGGGACGGCGATTGCCATCTTTGGTTCTTCCAGGATGGCCTGCCCGGCTATTCGTGGTACGTGCCCAAGGCCGGCGGCCATCTCAACGTCGGCATCGGCGGCTCCGCCCAGGGCCTCAAACAGCGCCACGACACCATCAAGAACCACTGGGGCGGGTTCGCCGGCACCCTGGCGGGCGGCGGCCTGGTGGAGGGCTTCGACTTCGACACCGGCGGGTTCAGCTACTACCTCCGGGGCAACCGCGACATCCCGCGCGTCGACAACGCCCTGGTCATCGGCGACGCCGCCGGCCTCGCCACCCGCGATCTGTGCGAGGGCATCGGACCCGCCGTCCGGAGCGGCCTGCGTGCCGCCGAGTCCATCCTCCACGGCACCCCCTACTCCCTCGACGGCGTACCCCGCTACAGCGCCGCCAACCGGCTGGTGCGCCGGCTGATCGAATACAGGATCGTCGGCGGCCGCCGGGCCCGCGCCTGACCGCCGTTCGCGACCTGTTCCCGCGAAATGGCGCCCGAAAGATCTTTGAATGGTGCCGCGAATGCCCTGTTTGTTGCGCCGCAAAAATGTGCTAGCTTGACCGAGCATCCGTTGGCAATCACCTCATCATTCAATCGACCACGAGTAAGGGAATCTTGGTGTGGGCATCCACAATATCATGATCACGGAACCTCACCCGTGTCGCCGGGGTTTCTTCCGCCGCCTCTACGCCCGCGTGGAAACGTCTCACACGGGGGACTACTGGGTTTGGCGGCAGATCGACGAAAATGGTGTTTCGTTGACCGACGCCGAACAGGCGTTCGAGTCGGAGGACGGAGCCCTGAACGACGCCGTCAGACGCCTGAACGGGGTTGCCGTCGCGTTCTGATCCCGAATACCGCGACGAAGGCTTCCGGTTGCTTGCCGGAGACGCGGCGGTCTCTCGCGGCGCCGGCGGGCCGAGGGCGGTTACGAATTGAAGTCCAGGCCCAGGTCCTGGTAGCAATCGGGATCGTCGCCCCACTTTTCCTTGATCTTCACGAACAGGAAAAGATGAATCCGGCACTCGAAAATCTTTTCCAGTTGCGCGCGCGAGCGCTGGCCGATGGCCTTGATCTGGCGGCCGCCCTTGCCGACGACGATCGCCTTCTGGCTGGGCCGCTCCACATAGATCACCTGGTCGATCCGGATGCTCCCGTCGTCGTTTTCGGTCCAGCTTTCCGTCCGCACGGCGCTCGCGTAGGGGAGCTCGTTGCGGAGTTGGAGATAGAGCGTCTCGCGGGTGATTTCGGCGGAGAGCATCCGGTTCGGCATGTCCGAGAGCTGATCTTCGGGAAACAGCCACGGGCCGCGTGGAAGCCGCCCGACGAGAAAGGCCGTCAGCCGCCCGACCCCGTCGCCGGTCTCGGCGGAGATCATGAACGTGTCCGTGAACACCTGCTCCCGCGAGAGCGTTTCCGCCAACGCCAGAAGAGACGGCTTGCTTACCAGGTCCACCTTGTTGAGCACGAGGATCGCCTGGCGCTCCCATGAGCGGAGCTGTTCGACGATCCGCCGCGTGTCGTCGTCGTATCCCTTGGCGCTGTCCACCAGCAGAAGGATCTCGTCGGCGCCCGCCGCCCCGCTCCACGCGGCGGAAACCATCGCCCGGTCGAGGCGGCGGCGTGGCGCGAAAACCCCGGGCGTGTCCACCAGGATGACCTGCGATTCCTTGTCGACGAAGATCCCGAGCACCTTCGATCGCGTGGTCTGAACCTTCGGCGAGACGATGCTGACCTTCGCGCCCACCAGCCGGTTGACCAGCGTGGACTTTCCCGTGTTCGGCGCGCCGACCACGGCGACGAAACCGCATCGCAACTCCCGGCCGTGGCCCCCTTCGAGGCCCGCCGCGCCGCCGCCTTCCATCCGCTCAACCATGGTAGTGGTCCGTTTCTAACATCTAGGCGCGAACCCGGGACAGCAGCGTTTCCGCGGCGATCCTCTCGGCGACGCGTTTCGAGGGACCCGACGCCCTGACCGGCGGCGCGTCCTCGATCGAAACCTCGACCAGGAAGATGGGGGCGTGCGGGGGGCCCTGCCGGCTGATTTCGCGGTACTCGGGAAGCGCCAACCCCCGAGCCTGGGCCCACTCCTGAAGCTCCGTCTTGGCGTCCACCGGCGGCTTCGACTGCCCTTCCATGAGCGGGAGCCAGTTTCGGCGCACGAAATCCTGGGCGGCCTCCCACCCGGCGTCCAGGTAGATCGCCGCGATGATCGCCTCGCAGGTATCGGACAGCAGGCCGAGGTTGCGCCGCCCGCCCGCGCCGACCTCGCCCCTCGACATGCGGATGTGATCCTCCAGACCGAGCCGTTGGGCCACCGTCGCCAGGGCGTCGCGTTTGACCAGGGCGGCGTGCCGTCGCGCCATGGACCCTTCGTCCTCGTTGGAGAAGGTCGTGTACAGCATGTCGGCGACGGCCAGCGCGAGCACCCGATCGCCGAGAAACTCCAGGCGCTCGTTGGAGCGGTCGCCGGTCTCCGGGGCGGCCGGGACGCTGGAATGCGTCAGCGCCAGCTCGAGCAGGCCGGAGTCCGCGAACTGATGGCCGAGCCGCTCCTGCAGGTGTCGAGGATCGGGGCCGGCGGCCCCAAGCGGCTCTCCGGTCATTGGATTCCTTGAAAAATACGATCGAGCCTGAGAGTCCGGGGCCACTCCCAGAATTTCCACGGACTGCCGTCGATGGAGAAGAAAATGAACTCGGCCCGGCCGACGAGGTTCTCGAACGGCACGAAGCCGACGGAGGGAAAGCGGCTGTCCTTGGACGAGTCGCGGTTGTCGCCCATGGCAAAGTACGAGCCCTCGGGCACGATATAGACCGGGGTGTCGTCGGAGTAGCTGTTGTCGCTGAATTCGATGATGTCGTGGCGCCGGCCACCGGGAAGGGTTTCGATGTAGCGATTGAAGCGCCGGGCGTTTTCGTAAGGATCCGACACCGTGAAATACCCGTCGCGCTCGCGCTCGACCGGCTTGTCGTTGATGTGCAGAATGCCCCCGACCACTTGAATCCGATCGCCCGGAAGGCCGATAATCCGCTTGATGTAATCCGTCTTGTTGTCGCTGGGCAGCTTGAAGACCGCCACATCCCCGCGCTCCGGCTCGCTCGCGAAAATCCGGCCCGGGATCAGCGGCAGGCCCAGCGGCAGCGAGTAACGGCTATACCCATAGGAAAACTTGGAGACGAACAGGTAGTCGCCGACCAGCAGCGTCGGGATCATCGACCCGGACGGAATACTGAAGGGTTCGAAGGCGAACGTCCTCACGGCGAGCGCGATCAGGACCGCGTAGACGACTGTTTTTACCAGCTCCTTGAACCCGCTGGACTTTCCGTGGGCCATAATGCATGCCAGTTGAATTAAGAGAAGTGGAGATCTTGAATGCCGTGGAGGCGAGACCGGCCGGGCCAATCAAGCCATCCTCGGCCGCCACTGTCAAGACGACTGCTCGATCACCGGCACCGCCGAAATCACGACCACCGCCTGGGCAAAGGGGTACTCGTCGGTCAGCGACAGCTCGATGGCCGCGTTTAAACCCCTTGGCGTCAAATCCTCAAGCTTTTTTCTCGCGCCGCCGGAAAGCGTGAGAAACGGCTTTCCGGACGGCAGGTTGTCGACCGCCATGTCGCGCCAGAAAACGCCCTCGCGAAATCCCGTCCCCAGGGCCTTGGCGCACGCCTCCTTGGCGGCGTAGCGTTGCGCGTAGCGCGCCGCCCGGTTGACATGGCGCTCGCACCGGCGCCGCTCCGTGTCGGTGAACACCCGGGCGCAGAACCGCTCGCCGAACCGCTCGAGGGTCTGCTCGATGCGGCGGATGTCCAGGAGATCCGTGCCCATCCCGATGATCATGCCGCCCTGTTCCCCGTTCCCGCGACCGCGTCCGTGCCCGCCATGGCTACGCGCGTCCGCCACGGGCGCGGTCCATCGCGTCCCGCATTTGCCGGATCGCCGTCTCCAGGCCGACGAAGATGGCCTCGCCGATCAGGAAATGCCCGATGTTGAGCTCGACGATGGACGGAATGGCGGCGACCGGCCCCACGTTGTCCACGCACAGCCCATGCCCGGCATGGCATTCCAGCCCGATCCTCGTGGCATGGGACGCCGCTTCCGAGATCCGCGCGAGCTCGCGCTCCCGATCGTCCCCGCTGGCCTCGCAATACCCGCCGGTATGCAGTTCCACGCCGGTCGCGCCGAGCGACAGCGCGGCGTCGAGCTGCGCCGTCGACGGCTCGACGAACAGCGCCACGCGGATGCCCGCGCCGGTCAGCGCCCGCACGAAGGGCGCCAGGTGATCGTAGCCGGCGACCGCGTCGAGGCCACCCTCGGTGGTTCTTTCCTCGCGCTTTTCGGGAACGATGCAGGTGGCGTGAGGCGCGTGCCGGAGCGCGATCCCGAGCATCTCGTCGGTCGCGGCCATCTCCAGGTTCAGCGGCGCGGAGACCGTTTCGCGCAATTTCACGATATCGCCGTCGGTGATATGCCGGCGGTCCTCCCGGAGGTGCGCCGTGATGCCGTCGGCGCCGGCCCGGACGGCGAGTTCGGCGGCGCGGACCGGATCCGGGTGAAGCCCGCCCCGGGCGTTGCGAATGGTGGCAACGTGGTCGATGTTGACACCCAAGCGAAGATGCGCGGTCATTCCTCTTCCTCTCGCCGTCCTGTCGCGTCTGGTGGGGGCCGTCGCGACCTCCGATCCTCGAAACCGCGACCCCGCCTCGCCACCCGTGAACCGCGAACTTAGCAAGGTCGGATCGAACTAGAAACACCATCCGAATTCGATCGGTACCGCGGTCCGGGCCCGTTGAACACGACGTGGCCGCGCGCGCCGCTCGACACACGGCGAAAATACTATACTAAGTTTGATCCCTTATTGGATCTTACCGGCGGCATCCCGCCCCATGCCCAGGAGAGACACCGCCATGGCGGACAAGGTGCCAGACTGGATGTACCGGCAGTCCGCCGTCATTCCCCGCCGCCAGGGGACCGGCGGCCCGGAAGTGCTGCTCATCACGTCGCATAAGAAAAAACGCTGGGTCATCCCCAAGGGCGTGGTGGACCCCGGCATGACCCCGCCCGAATCAGCCGCCAAGGAAGCCTGGGAAGAGGCCGGAATCGAGGGAACCATCGACGAAACCTCGCTCGGCACCTACCGCTACAAGAAGTGGGGCGGCACCTGCACCGTCGAGGTCTTCGCCATGACCGTCACCGCGGAAGCCGCCGAGTGGCCGGAAGCCCATGTCCGCGAACGGAAATGGGTCTCCCTGAAGGAGGCCCGGCGCCGGCTCGACGAAAACGGCCTGAAGGCGATTCTCGGTGCTCTGACGAGGCCGGCGACCGGCGGCTAGGCGACTCCCGCCGCCATGCGTTTGAGGGTCACCCGGTCGACCTTGCCCGTGGGGTTGAGGGGCATGGTCTCCAGAAAAACGATGTCCTCTGGCGCCTTGTAGCCGATCCGCGCCCGGGCAAATTCCATCAGTTCGCGGCCGGTCGGCGGTTCCGCGCCCGGACGGATGGTGACATAGGCGCGGACGTCCTCGCCGTGCAGCGGATCGCGCAGGCCGACAACCCCGGCGCTGGCCACGGCTTCATGGTCGAGCAGCGCCTCTTCCACCTCCTGCGGGCAGATGTTGGAGCCGTCATGGACGATGATCTGTTTCTTGCGGCCGCGGAACCACAGATACCCGTCCGCGTCGCGGCGCATCACGTCGCCGGTATCCAGCCAGCCGTCGCGGATGACCTCGGCGGTGGCGTCGCCGGCGCCCCAGTAGCCCTGCATGGTGGATCGGGACCGGACCCACAGCCGGCCATCGGCGTCCACCGGCACCTCGGCGCCGCCGTCGTCGCGAACGGACAGCGCGAAGCCGGGGATGGGGAGGCCCACCGAGCCGATCTTGATGACGCCGTCGGGCGGGTTGAGGGTGATGAGCCCGGCTTCCGAGCACCCGTAGCCCTCGTCGATGGGAAAACCGGTGAGGTCGATGAACTCGCGTTCCAGTTCCGCCGGAACCTTGTCGGCGCCGCCACGGCAAAGCCGCAGCGAGGAAAAGTCCTCCCGGACCGCGTGCCCGTCGCGAATCACGCCGAACAGCGCCGCCGGCAGCATGCACAGCACGGTCGGCCGATCCGCGCGAAGCAGCGGCAGGATCTCGGCGGCGTCGAAACTCCGGGCGACCACCACGCGCGCGCCCACCGACAAGGCCGACAGCGAAAACATGAAGCCGCCCAGATGGGAGATGGACGAGCCCGGGAGCACCACGTCCCCGGCGTTGAACCCGAACGCGCCGGCGCAGCTCGCGAACATCCAGCGAAGCGAATTGTGCGTGTGGGTCACGCCCTTGGACGGGCCGGTGCTGCCCGACGTGAAGAAGATCGCGGCCGGCGCCGCCGGGTCGGGAACCGGCAACGGCCGATCCCCCGGATCGGTCTTCAGGAGCGTCTCGAAATCCGAGCCGTCGCGCGAGGTTTCCCGGTCCCAATAGCGGATCACGCCGAGCGGCAACCGGCCGGCAAGACGACTTTGCGCGATGTCCGGTTCGCGCTCGGCGTGGGCGACAAGCGCCGAGACCCCGGCGACCTCGAGCGCATGGTCGATCTCGGGCGGCATGTAGCGGTAGTTGAGCGGCGTGATCACCAATCCCGCCCGAAGGCACGCCAGGTAATGGATGAGCAGTTCCGTGCGGTTCGGCATCAGCGACGCGACGCGGTCGCCGGGCTTGAGCCCCAGGCCGAGAAGATTGCGGGCCAGGCGCCCGGACGAGTCGTCGAGTTCGCGCCAGGTCCAGCGGGCCCTGAGCGAGATCAGCGCGACATCGTCCGCCCTGGCCGCCGTCCCCGCGCGCAGAAGGTGGCGCAAGGGCGTGGCGTCATCGAGCGGGGGTCCGGAGAACGGCATGCGGCGCGCTACCCGTCACGCCGCCGGAGGCCGGATCCAGGCCGCCGGCGGGATTTCATGCACGACCGGTGCCGCGAGGCGGTCACGCGCAAGGATCTGAAGATGGATCCGACTCCCCTACCCGTTCGATACTCCATGGCAACCCTACCACCACGGGATATCCGGCGAAACCCGCCGAACGGCGCCCACCCCCGCGATTGGATCCGCGTCTCCCAGGACTACTCGATCCTTTCATGGGTGAAGCGATCGCGGCCGGCCCAGAAGGGGCAACGCGGACACGTGGGCCCGTCGTAGTCGATGCCCTCCTCGTGAGGACAGCCGAGGATGCGGTCCGTCATCGCCACCGATTTCACCCCGTGCCGTTGGAAGAACGCCAGCACCTCCCCGCCGATCACGGCGGACTCGCGGACGTCCTCGAGGTCGGAATACCATCTTTCGAGAACGGCGGGATCTTCGTCCTCGCCCAGGATGACGGACGCGGCCAGCTTGCTGGCGAACCGGTTGTCGGGTCCGTAGAAAGCCAGGGTGCCCACGGGATAGCCCCTGAACCCCTTCTTCGCCTTCTTGTGCAGCCGTTTCGGAAGCTGTGATTTCATCTCCCTGCCCCTTCGATAACGCGAAATGCATGCCTGGCGCACCCTGTTCGAGGTGTCCCCGGGAGTAGCGATCGCCACGATCCCAAGCTATGATGAGCGCGCGACCAAGACCAATTCTACACCGCGAGGGGAGCCGCGTTCCATGGCGACGACACACATCGTGCGGGTCACGTTGGACGAGGACGTGCCGATCTACCGCGACATCGAGATTCCCGGCGGCAAGTCGCTGTACGCCCTCGCCCAGGGGATCGTGAAGGCCTTCGATTTCGACTTCGATCATGCCTTCGGCTTCTACAGCGGGCTGACCCAACGGACCATGATGAAGGCGCAGCCGCAATACGAGCTGTTCGCCGACCTGGGCGAGGAGTCGGACGCCGAGAGCGTCGAGAAGACCACCGTCGCCGAGGCGTTTCCCAAGGTCGGCCACACGCTGATGTTCCTGTTCGACTACGGCGACGAATGGCTGTTCCGCGTCAAAGTCCTCGGTTTCGGCGAGACGGTCGCCAGGGCCCGTTATCCGAAGACCGTCGCGAGCGTCGGAGACGCACCGGAGCAGTACCCGGATTGGGACGAACGACCAAGACAACAGGTAACCGGCGCCACGGCCGGGTGCGCTCAGACCCCGTAGAAGTCCCGGTACCAATTGATAAAGCGGGGAACACCGTCGCTGATGGCGGTCTTGGGATCGAAGCCGAAGTCGCGGTGGCTGGCGTCGATGTCGGCGTAGGTCTCCTTGACGTCGCCGGCCTGCATGGGCAGCAGGTCCACCTTGGCCTTCTGGCCCAGCGCCTTTTCGATCTGGCCGATGAAGTCCATCAGCGCCTCGGAGCGGTGGTTGCCGAGGTTGTAGACCTGGTGCGGTCCGGGCACGCCCTCGGCCGAGGGCGGGCGCTTCAGGCACGCCAGAATGCCGGCGACGATGTCGTCGATGAAGGTGAAATCGCGGCGCATGTGTCCCTCGTTGAACACCGGGATCGGCTCGCCGGCGAGGATCTTGCGGGTGAAGATGAACGCCGCCATGTCCGGCCGCCCCCACGGCCCGTAGACGGTGAAGAAGCGCAGCCCGGTGAGCGGCAGCTTGTAGATGCAGGCGTAGCTGTGGCTGATCATCTCCATGGATTTCTTGGTGGCGCCGTACAGCGACACCTGGTTGTCCACCCGGTCCTCGATGGAGAACGGCATCTTGGTGTTGGCGCCGTAGACCGACGACGACGACGCGTAGACGAAGTGCTCGAGGCGCGGCAGCGACCGGCACGTTTCGAGCAGAACCACGTGCCCCTCGATATTGCTGCGAAGATACGCGTAGGGATTTTCCAGCGAGTAGCGGACGCCGGCCTGGGCCGCCAGGTGGATGATCCGGTCGATGTCCGGGTTGGCGGCGAACAGCGCGGCCACGCCGTCGCGGTCGGCGATGTCCAGGCGGGCGAAGCTGAACGCGTCATACGCCTCCAGGACGGCGAGCCGGGCCTCCTTGAGCGCGACGTCGTAGTAATCGTTGAGATTGTCGATGCCCACCACCCGCTCGCCGCCATCCAGCAGCGCCTTCGCCGTGTGCATGCCGATGAATCCGGCGGCGCCGGTAACGAGAACGGTCATGGTCCTTGATCTCCGATCCCGCGGTGGCGTTCCGGCGTCCCGGCCCCGAACGAAACGCACCCCCGCCGGAATAACCCCAAAAGGAATAGATTGGCCGCCCGGGCCGCGGGCGTTTACTCTATTGGCCGTTATAGAGGCAATAGCCACCGGATTTCGAGTAGTTTGCCACATGCGCATGGACGTTCTTGGATGCGACGGCGGGATCGGCGATGGCCGCCATACCATGGCGCTTCGTATCGACGACGACGTGCTGATCGACGCCGGAACCGGGCTCGGCCGTCTCTCGACCGATCAAATCGCCCGGATCCGCCATGTTTTCCTGACCCACGCCCACATGGATCACATGGCCCTGCTGCCGCTGCTGCTCGACGCGCGGCTCCGGATGCGGGCCGGGCCGATCACGCTCCACGGTCTTCCCGAAACCATCGAGACCATGCGCGCGCACGTGTTCAACTGGTCCGTCTGGCCCGACCCGGCCGAGCTTCCCTCGCCCGATTCGCCGGCGATGCGCTACGCCCCGGTGGCGTTGGGCGAGGGCGTCCGCCTCGGAGACCGGACGTTCACGCCGCTGCCGGCGATCCATTCGATCCCGGCGGCCGGCTACCGTCTCGACAGCGCCGAGGCTACCGTGGTGTTTTCCGGAGACACGGCGCTCTGCGAGCCTTTCTGGGACCTGATCGCCAGAATTCCCCGTCTTAGCGCGCTGATCGTCGAGATTTCCTATCAGAACGGCCGGGAGGACGTGGCCCGCCGCGCCGGCCATCTGTGCGCCTCCATGCTGGCGCCCAAGCTGGCGGCGCTGAAACACCCCATCGACGTCCATATCGCGCATCGCAAACCCTCCGACGCGGCGCAGATCGCGCGCGAACTCCCCGCCATCGCCGGCATCCACCGGATCCGGGTTCTCGAGGAGGGCGACGTTCTCGAATGGTAGTCCAAGCTCCCGGCTTGGAACCGATTGCAAGGCCGGCGGCCGGGGCCTACCTTTTCATTTAGCGAAAACGAATAAAATCCGGTGGGCGGGAGGCCTCCCATGGCGCTGGCCAGCGTATCGCTCGACGACAAATACGCCTTCGAGACCGGGCGGATCTACCTCACCGGCACGCAGGCGCTGGCGCGGCTGATCCTGACCCAGCGCCGCCGGGACGCGGCGGCCGGGCTGAACACGGCGGGCTACGTGTCGGGCTACCGCGGCTCGCCGCTCGGCGGGCTCGACCGCGAACTGTGGCGCATGGGCGCGCTGTTGAGCCGAACACAAGATCCACTTCCAGCCGGGGGTCAACGAGGACCTGGCGGCCACCGCGCTCTGGGGATCGCAGCAGGCCGGCCTGTTTCCGGGCGCCCGCCACGACGGCGTGTTCGGCCTGTGGTACGGCAAGGGCCCCGGCGTCGACCGTTCCGGCGACGTCTTCCGCCACGCCAACCTGGCCGGCACCGCGCCCCACGGCGGCGTGCTGGTGGTCGCCGGCGACGATCCGGCGTCCAAGGCGTCCACCGCGCCGAGCCAGAGCGAGTACGCGCTGATCGACGCCGGAATGCCGGTCCTGGTTCCGGCCGGTATTCGCGACCTCTTGGATTTCGGCCTCCTGGGATGGGCGCTGTCGCGGTATTCGGGATGCTGGGTGGGCCTGAAGACGGTGGGCGACACCATCGACGCCTCCGCGTCCATCGAACTCGACGCCGGCGCGCCGGCGATCATTGCGCCCGGGGACTTCCAGCCGCCGCCGGACGGTCTCCACATCCGCCTCCACGACTGGCCGCCCACGCTCCAGGACCAGCGCCTGCACCGCCACAAGCTGCCGGCCGCGCGCGCCTTCGCCCGCGCCAACGGGCTGGACCGGGTGGCGATGGACGGACCGACCCGGCGGATCGGCATCGTCGCCGCCGGCAAGACCTTCCTCGACGTTCTGCAGGCGCTGGACGACCTCGGCGTCGACCACGCGCTGGCCGCCTCCATCGGGCTCTGCGTCTACAAGGTCGGCATGGTGTGGCCGCTGGACACCGAAAGCGCCCACGGTTTCGCCGCCGGTCTCGACGAAATCCTCGTCATCGAGGAAAAACGGCCGGTCCTGGAGCCGCAGTTCAAGGACATGCTGTATCACCGCCCGGCCAACCGCAGACCGCGCGTCGTCGGCAAGACCGACGAGACCGGCGCGCCGCTGGTGCCCCCGGCCGGCGAACTGACGCCGGCGATCATCGCCAGGGCGATCGCGCGGCGGCTCGACCGGTTCGACCGCTCGGGGCGCGTCGGCGAGCGCCTCGCCCTGCTCGGGCTGATCGAGAGCGCCGCGCGCGAAGGCGGCGCCGGGGCCGCCAAGCGCCTGCCCTATTTCTGTTCCGGCTGTCCCCACAACACCTCGACGCTGGTCCCCGACGGCTCCCTGACGGCGGCCGGGATCGGCTGCCATTTCATGGTCACCTGGATGGACCGCAAGTCCGACACCTTCACCCAGATGGGCGGCGAGGGCGCCAACTGGAACGGCATGGCGCCGTTCACCGACATCCCGCACCTGTTCGTCAACATCGGCGACGGCACCTATTTCCATTCCGGCATCCTCGCCATCCGCGCCGCCGTCGCCGCCGGCGTCAACGTCACCTACAAGATCCTCTACAACGACGCCGTCGCCATGACCGGCGGCCAGCCCATGGACGGCCCGCTGGACGTGCCCATGATCACCCGCCAGATGGCCGCCGAGGGGGTCAAACGCATCGCCGTTGTGTCCGACGAACCGGACAAGTTCGCCGGCAAATCGGGACTGGCGCCGGGCGTGACCGTCAACCACCGCGACGACCTCGACGCGGTGCAACGCAAACTCCGCGAAATCCCCGGCACCTCCGTGCTGATCTACGACCAGACCTGCGCCGCCGAGAAGCGCCGCCGGCGCAAGCGGAACCGCTACCCCGATCCGCCCGTTCGCGCGTTCATCAACGAGGCGGTGTGCGAGGGTTGCGGCGACTGCGGCGTGGTCTCCAACTGCGTCTCCATCGTCCCGAGCGAGACGGCTTTCGGCCGCAAGCGCGCCATCGACCAGTCGTCGTGCAACAAGGACTATTCCTGCGTGAAGGGGTTCTGTCCCAGCTTCGTCACCGTCCACGGCGCCGAGCCCCGGCGCCGCCGCCCCGCCCTCGACACGCCCTTGCCGCCGCTCCCCGATCCGGCGGCGCCGTCCCTCGACGCGCCCTACGGCATCGTCATCGCCGGCATCGGCGGCACCGGGGTGGTGACCATCGGCGCGCTGCTCGGCATGGCCGCCCATCTGGAGGGCAAGGGCGTGTCGGTGGTGGACCAGACCGGGCTGGCGCAGAAGAACGGCACCGTGGTCAGCCACGTGCGGATCGCCGCCAACCCGTCGAGCATCCGCGACCTGCGGCTGTCGGTGGGCGGCGCCGGGCTGATCCTCGGCTGCGACATGGTGGCGGCGGGCGGCACGGACGTTCTCGTCACCGCGCGGTACGGCGCGACCCGCGCCGTCGTCAACGCGCACCAGACCATGACCGCCGACTTCACCCACGATCCCGACCTGCGCTTTCCGGCCCGCGTCGTCCGCGAGTCCATCGAGCGCGCCTGCGGCCGCGAGGCCGTGGACCTCGTGGAAGCCACCGGCATCGCCAGCGCCGTCGCCGGCGACGCCATCGCCGCCAATCTGCTGCTGCTGGGGTACGCCTTCCAGAAGGGCCTGCTGCCCGTCTCGGGCGACGCGATCGCGCGCGCCATCGAGCTCAACGGCGCGGCGGTGGACGCCAACATCGACGCCTTCCAGTGGGGCCGCCGGTGCGCCGTTGATCCCGCCCTCGCCGCGAGCATCCTCGGCCCCGACCCCGAACCCCCGGCGCTCGACGATCTCGTCGCGCTCCGTGTCGACGAACTCGAGCGCTACCAGGACCGGGCCTATGCCGACCGCTACGCCGCCCTCGTGGACCGTGTCCGCCGGACCGAGGCCGAGCGCGCGCCCGGCGAGACCGCGCTCGCCGAGGCGGTCGCGCGGTCGTATTTCAAGCTGCTCGCCTACAAGGACGAATACGAGGTCGCGCGGCTCTACACCGACGGCCGGTTCGAACGCATGCTCGACGACGCGTTCGAGCCCGGCGGGACGCTCCGTTTCCATCTCGCCCCGCCGCTGATCGCCAGGAAGGACCCGGTGACCGGCGTCCTCCGCAAGCGCGCGTACGGACCCTGGGTGATGACCGCGTTCCGGCTTCTGGCGCGCCTCAAGCGGCTGCGCGGCACCCGCCTCGACATCTTCGGCCACACCGCCGAACGCCGCATGGAACGCCGCCTGATCGGCGACTACGAGAAAACGGTGGACGACCTGCTCTCCGCCCTCACCCGCGACAACCACCGCCTCGCCGTCGAGATCGCGTCGCTTCCCGAAACCATCCGCGGCTTCGGGCACGTCAAGGCCCGCAACGTCGCCGAAGCCAGGACCCGAGAAGCCGCCCTCCTCGAAACCTTCCGCGCCCCCACCCCCGCCGCCACCGCGGCGGAATGACGGGCGGCGGGGTCGCGCGCGCCCCCTGCGCGACCGGCATATCCGCCTTCAGGGCTTCAATCGTCACCGCGAGGAGCGAAGCGACGCGGCGGTCCAGATCCGTACATGTCGCGTCCCGTCGCCCCCGCCGCCGTGACCAAATTGCTCGAACTTGACGCACACAACTCCAGCCGTCTTTGCGAGCGAAGCGCGGCAATCCAGAACCGCCACCCGAGACATCCCCCACGCCCGACCGGTTTGCCGCGTCGCTCCGCTCCTCGCAAAGACGGCATTGGTGGTGGTGATGCCCATCGACACGGACACACCCCCGGATTCCGCTTTCGCTGCCATCCGGGCTACGGGTAGAATCCGTCATGACGAGGGGGGCGCGTCATGGACGAGGGGGCGGAACGGCCCATCGATTTCTTCATCAGCCGGGCGGGCGCGGACGCCGCGTTCGCGGACCAAGTCGGCCGCATCCTGGAGGACGCGGGCCACGACGTCGAACCTCCAGCAATGGGACTTCGCCAACCGCAACTTCATGGAGCGCATGCACGCGTCGCTCGAGTCCGGCGCCCGGGTCATCGCGCTTCTGTCCAACGAATACCTCGCCAGCGACCACTGCGCCGCCGAGTGGCTGAACGCCATCGCCCACGACCCGCTCAACAGAGCAGGCCCGCCTGATCGTCCTGCGGGTGAACGAATGCACGCCCACCGGACTGCTCACCGCCCTCGCCTACTGGGACCTCGTGCCCATCCGGGCCGACCCGGCGCTGCTGCGCGACGTGGTGCTGGCGGCGGTCGGGCCCGGCCGCCACAAGGGCGAGGCCACCCCGGGCGCGCAATACTGGCGCGAGGCCCGCGCCGTGGTCCACCGGGACATCAAGGCGACCCCCAGCTTCACCGGCCGCGAGGCCGATCTCGCGAAACTCGACGCGGCGCTCCGGTCCGGCGGCGCGGCGGCGGTGACCCAGCCGGTGGCCGCGCACGGCCTCGGCGGCATCGGCAAGTCGGTGCTGGCCCGCGAATACGCGCACCGAAACCAGGAGAGCTACGCCGGCGTCTGGTGGCTCAACGCCGCCAAGCCCGACGATGCCGCCGGCTTCGACGGCATCGAGACGGCGCTGGTGGACCTCATCGCGGTGTTCTACCCCGGCCTCGACCAGACCGAGGACCGCCCCGCCACCGCCCGCAAGGCGCTGGACTTCATCGCCCACGGCGGCTTCGAGAAGCCGTGGCTGCTGGTCTACGACAACGTGGACGATCCCCGGGCGCTGCGCGAGTGGGCGCCCGTGGGCAACGCCCAGGTGCTGGCCACCACCCGCCTCGGCGGCTGGCCCAAGACCGTCGGCGCCATCGAGATCGAGGAATGGCCCCTGGCCGACGCCATCCGCTACCTCCTCCACGAGAGCGGACGGGACGACCTGACCGACGACGACGCCCGGAGCCATCGCCACCGAACTGGGCTGCCTGCCCCTCGCCCTCTCCCACGCGGCGGCCTACCTGCGCGACTGCGTGACCGTCACCGCCGCCGACTATCTGGACGCCCTCGTCCAGCGCATGAGCGAGGCGCCGGAGGACGCCGAGTATCCCCGCGCCGTGTTCGCCACGCTTCCAGCGAGAACGCCAGTCCGACGCCGAAACCAAGGCCCCGGGCGCGCGGGCGGTGCTGTCGCTGGCCGCCTTCTATGCCCCGGACGCCATTCCCGAGGAACTGTTCCAGCAGCCCGCCGCGTGCTACCCGCCCGGCTCTCGCCGGCGTTGATCGCCGATCCCGAAGGCGCTGGCGGAGGCCATCGGCGCCCTCGCACCATCTCTCGCTCATCGACTTCGAGCCCGCCCGGCGCGTCTTCTCCGTCCACCGGCTGGCCCAGGCCGCCGCCCGCGACGCCCTCGGCGCCGCGCACGGAACCTGGGCCGAAAGCGCGCTCCGCGCGATGCACGCCGCCTTCCCCGAACCGGAGCCCAATACCTGGCCCGCCTGCGAACGCCTCGTCACCCACGCCCGCGCCGTCGCCGCCCATGTCACGACAGACAGCCGTGAACTCGGCGTACGTTCTGATCGCGCCGGCACCTACCTCGGGAACGCGCCGCCCTTGCCGACGTCGTGCCGCTCTACGAGCGTTGTGCCAGGTGCTCCAACGCTCGTCGCCGCCGATCCGTCCAACGCCGGGTGGCAACGCGATCTGTCGGTGTCGCACAACAAGATCGGCGACGTGCTCGTGGCCCAGGGCAATCTCGCCCAGGCGCTGGAGAGCTACCGGGCGTCCCTTGCGATCTTCGAGCGGCTGGCCGGGGCCGATCCGGGAAACGCCGGGTGGCAACGCGATCTGTCGGTGTCGCACGACAAGATCGGCGACGTGCTCGTGGCCCAGGGCAATCTCGCCCAGGCGCTGGAGAGCTACCGGGCGTCCCTGGCCATCACCGAGCGGCTGGCCGGGGCCGATCCGGGAAACGCCGGGTGGCAACGCGATCTGTCGGTGTCGCACGACAAGATCGGCGACGTGCTCGTGGCCCAGGGCAATCTCGCCCAGGCGCTGGAGAGCTACCGGGCGTCCCTGGCCATCAGCGAGCGGCTGGCCGGGGACGATCCGGGAAACGCCGGGTGGCAACGCGATCTGGCCATCGGCAACGAACGCATCGGGGACATGCACGCGCGGCAAGGGCAATCGGCGGAGGCCATTGCCGCGTTCCAGCGGGCATTGGACGCTTACGGGAGGCTGTTGCAACGGAACCCGGACGACGTTCAATCGCGCGTGTTCTCGGTGGTGCCGTTGTTGCGGCTTGGAGACCTCAAGGGGAAGGATGGACGAAAGGACCTCGAGGCCGCGCTCGCCATTCTCAAGCCATTGGCGGCGGAAAACCGTCTCGACGCCATGCGGCGCGGATGGATCGACCAGATCGAAGCCCAAATCGCGGCGCTGGGTGAATGAGGGCGCCCGCGCCTCCCCCCGCCGTCACCGCGAGGAGCGAAGCGACGCGGCGGTCCAGCGCCGTGCATGCCGCGAGCGCCGGCTCTGGATCGCCGCGCTTCGCTCGCGACGACGGCGGGGAGAGGCGGGAACGGTCGCGCCACCCCGTCCTCGCGAGGAGCGGAGCGGCGCACCCCGGAAGCCCGCATGTGACGGTCGCTAACGCTACTTTTTTATGTTTTTCAATTTATTATTAGTTAGTTATAAAAACTTACTAACCTTTTTTATCATAAATTATATTTAACATATTGATTTAAATGAAATATACCAAACCAAAACCGGCTTCCGCCGGCGGATTTCTACTGTGCATGGGGTTGTTTTGCAAAAAACGCGTTACACCCCCCCCCCCCGCGCCGCCATGCCGTCCGTCGCAAGGGCTTCCTATCCGGGCGCGCGGGCGTTACTTATCCGGGGCGCGCAATGGAGGGCCAGGAAGCGGACGGATGACGGGACAGCTTGCGATGAACCTCCGCAGACTCACGGCGTCGATGGTCGTGGCCGCCGTCATGGCGGCGTGGCCGTCCGCCACCCGGTCCGAGGAACCGGCGGCCGCCGAGCCGCAGGTGCTGGCGCTGCCCTTTCCGTTCTACAACGAGCACTTCGGCGGCGCGCTCGGGTTCGTCTACGGGCTGAACGGGTTTCCCGAGAAGCAGTCGCGCCTGATCGGCACGGCCTTCGCCGGGACGCAAGGCGCCGCCATGCTGTTTCTCGCCGGACAGGACCTGCGCCTGCCGTGGATCGGCCGCCTGTTCATCGATCCGGTGTTCTCCATCGGCTATTTCGACGACACCAGGAGCTACATCGACGGCAACCCGCGCTTTCGCGGCGAGACGGCCGGCAGCAACACGTCGAATTCGAGCAACTACATCAGCGGCAGCGGCGTGGATTCCTTCGCCCGCAGCCGTTTCAAGTATCTCCTGCCCATCGGTCACGGCCGCGACGAGATCGTGCCGGACTACCGGCTTGAACGGGGCCTCCTCGTCTCGGGAGAGACCGGCGCGTCGTCTCTCAACCCGCTGGACAGCGGCCGGACGTTCGTCTCCGTTCTGCCGTTCTATCGCAACCAGCAGATCGACACCGAGGATATCGACAAGGACGAGTTCAAGACCAACGGCATCGATGCCGCGCTCTTCTGGGACAACCGCGATTTCCCGCGCAATCCGTCGCGCGGCCAGGGCGTGCGCATGGAGGTCTCGCGGGACTTCGGATGGTTCGACAGCGATTCGTCGTGGACGGTGCTGGAGGGCGAGGTGGATCAGTACGTGGACTTCGGCGCGTCCGACTGGTTCCGCCAGCGGGTTCTCGCCCTCGACTTCTGGACGGCGCATTCGCCGAGCTGGAACGTGTCTTCGTCCGGACAGGTCTCCAATCGCCCGCCGTCGTATACCGGAGCGACGCTCGGCGGGTTGTGGCGGATGCGCGGCTACCCGGCCCAGCGGTTCAGCGACCAGTCGGCCATCTACTACGCGGCCGAGCTGCGCCTGATCCCCGACTGGAACCCCTTCGACGCGTGGCCCACGATCCAGAAGTTCGTCGGCGTCGAGTGGCTGCAGTTCGTGCCGTTCGTCGAGGTCGGCCGCGTCGCCCCGTCCTACGACCTGCGCAACCTGCATTCCAGCATGAAACTGAGCGGCGGGATCGGCCTCAGAGCCTTCGCCAACGGGTTCATCGTCCGCGCCGACGCGGCCGTCTCCGACGAGGACTTCGGCATCCAGATGATGATCAGCCAGCCGTTTCAGTTCTGACGCGGCCGGTTCGGGGACGGTCTCTTTCGGGGCGGCCGGCCTCGGGACCGCCGGTGTCGGCGGCCCCGGTTTCGGCCTTATTGACCCTGCTGGCGCCGCCACTCGTTGAACAGCCGCTGCTCCTCGATTTCCCGCTCGACCTCGGCCTGCTGCAGGGCGCGCTGGCGCTCGAAATCCAGTTGCCGCTGCATCGCCCGGTCCCGGGTTTCCTCGGTCTGCGCGATCCGGCGCTGCTCCGCCTGGCGGTCGATCGTGGCGTTGCCCGCCATGCCGCCCACGGCGCCGCCGATCAGCATCGCCGAGGTGTTGTTGCCGAAGATCGCGCGGCTGGCGCCGGCCCCGAGCGCGGCGCCGCCGACGGTTCCCACGCCGGGACCGCCCGAGCCGGACTCGCACCCGGCGACGGACAGGCCGGCGATGGCCACGAACACCGCCGCCCACGATGAAGAGCGCATGGTTTTTCGGAATGACCGGATCGTCATCTTCCCACCTCCGTCCGTACGGCCTCGACCATCTCGTCGTACGACAGGGCGTCGTCCTGATTCTTGTCGGCCGCCCTGAACGCGTTGACCTTGAACGCCATGACCTCGTCGAAGGTCAACGCGCCGTCCTTGTTTCCGTCCACCCGGGAAAAGCTGACCGCCGGGTGCGGTTGCAACTCGTTGGGCGTCAGTTTGCCGTCGCGGTTGGCGTCGAGCCCGCTGAACGCCGCCGCCGCGTCCCGCGCGAACTCGCCGAGGTCCACCCGGTTGTCGCCGTCGGTGTCCGCCGCTTCGAACGCCAGTTGTTGGTATACGGCGCCGAAATCCATGGGATTGGGCAATGTCTGCGCCGGCGCGCCCGCCGACGCCAGGACCACTGGTCCGGCGATGGCACAGCCGAACCAGACACGTTTCGCAATACCGAGCATGTACTGTCCTCTCTCGCGATGATGCACTCTCCGCCCCGCTTATACCAACGACCCCGGGGCGTCGTCCATGGCGACGAGCCCCGAAATCTATTCGCCGTCCAGCAGGGTGGCGGCCGCCGTGTAGGGGTCGATCTTCTGGGCGAGCGCGCCGTCGATCAGGCGCTCGAGCTTGTCCCGGCCCTTGCCCAGCAGGCGCTCGCGGACGATGTCCTCGGCGGCCTTGACGATGCGCATTTCGAGGATCTTCCGCCGCCGGCCGGCCATTTCGCCGGTGTCCACCAGGTGGCGGCCGTGGGCGTCGATGGTGGCCACCAGATCGCCGACGCCCTCGCTGTTCTGGGCGGAGGTGGGCAGCACCGGCACCGTCCAGGTGGACAGGCCGCTGCCGATGGCGCCGAGCTTGAGCATCGAGCGCAGGTTGACCAGGGTGTGCAGCGCGTCGGGGCGGTCGCACTTGCTGACCACGTGGATGTCGGCGATCTCCAGCACGCCGGCCTTGATCGCCTGGACCTCGTCGCCGAGGCCGGGGGCGGAGACCACGATCACCGTGTGCGCCGCCTGGACGATGTCCACTTCGTCCTGGCCGACGCCGACGGTCTCGATGATCACCACGTCGAAGCCCGCGGCGTCCATGATATCGGCCACGTCGAGGCTGGCCCGCGCCAGGCCGCCGAGTTCGCCGCGCGTCGCCATGCTGCGGATGAACACCCCGGGGTCGCCGGTGAGATCGGCCATGCGGATGCGGTCGCCGAGGATGGCGCCGCCGGAGAACGGGCTCGACGGGTCGATGGCGACGATGCCCACCGTGCGCCCCAATTCGCGGATCTTCTGGGTCAGCGCCCGGGCCATGGTGGACTTGCCGCTGCCCGGCACCCCGGTGAGGCCCACCACGTGGGCGCGGCCGGCGTGGCGGTGCATCTCGGCGAGCACCGCGCGATGGGCGCCGCCGGTGGATTCGGCCATCGACATCATCCGGGCGACGCTTTTGCGCCGGCCATCCAGAACCTCGGCGATCAGCGGGTTGTCGGTGTTCGGTGGCGGGGCCGGCACCGGCGCGGACGGTGTCGCCTCAGCCATGGCTCACGCCCCTGTATTCGCGGGCGAGGCGGACGTAGTGCGGCGCGGTAGCGGCGATGCTCTTGCCGTCGGCCTCGCTGAGATCGCGGACCCGCTTCGCCGGCGTGCCGGCCCAGAGCTCGCCCGGCGGCACCCGCTTGCCCGGCGTGATCAGGGCGCCGGCCGCCACCATGGCGCCGCCGGCGATCACGCAGCCGTCCATCACCGTCGCCCGCATGCCGATGAAGCATCCGTCCTCGAGGGTACAGGCATGGATCAGGGCCATGTGGCCGATGGTGATGTTGTCGCCGATGTAGGTGCCGTACTTCTCGCGCGACACGTGGACCACCGTGCCGTCCTGGATGTTGGTGCCGGCGCCGATACGGACCTCGTTGACGTCGCCGCGAATGACGCAACCGAACCAGATGTTGCTATCCTCGCCGATCTCCACGTCGCCGATGATGGTGGCCGTGGGCGCGATGAAGGCCGACGCGGCGATGCGCGGAGAGACACCCCGGTATGGCAGAATGATTCCGGACATTGGTCTTTTTCCCCTTTTCTTGTTCTGGCCCACGAGAACTCGACGCGAGGCCTTTTTTCAGCCATTTCCGCGGCGCCCGCAAGAGCGCCGCGCAATTTTGCTTGCGTGACCCGAGCGCCGGGCGCCCATTCCACCGGGTCGCCGTGGGGCCGTTCGGCCGGGATGCCGGGCGTCTATTTGACCAGGGCGCTGAGTTCCTTGAACTCGGGCGTGCCGGCCTTCTCCAGCCACTCGAACACCACCATTTCCGTGGTCACCACGCGGGCGCCGGCGTGGCGCATGCGTTCCAGCGCGGCGGCGTGGTTGGCGGGCGTCCGCGACGACGTGGCGTCGGCCACCACGAACACCGCGTTTCCGCTCTCCAGAAGCTGCTCCACCGTCTGCAGGACGCACACGTGGGCCTCGATGCCGGCGACCACCGCCATCGGCCGGCCGGTCTGGCGAAACCGCCCGGCGAAGCCCGCGTCATTCATGCACGAGAAATGGATCTTCTCCACCACCGCGCCCTCGGGCACGAATTCGGCCAACGCGTCCACCGTGGGCCCGAGGCCCCGGCGGTATTGCTCCGACACCAGCACCGGCACGTCGAGCCGGCCGGCGGCCTTGAGCAGCAGCCGGGTGTTGTCGACGACCGCCCGTTCGGCGGCCATGGCCGGCGCCAGCCGGGCCTGCACGTCCACCACGAGAAGGCATGATTTGTCCCTGGAGATCAGCATGGTCGGAGATCCTCTGCGGCGGTGATGTTTCAGCCTATCGCAAAGCGCGCGCGACGCCAAGGAAGCCGGCCGCCGCGAGGGACTCGACAAGAGTTGACTTCCGCGTGCAAATACCTATGCTCCGAAACTGATCGTGGTAATATTTAAGCGTTACTCTCAGTACTTAGTGGTCATACAGTCCCCACCGCATGGATTTTTCTGATTTGGGGCTCAGCGGCGACGTGCTTCGCGCCGTTACGGATGCTGGATACCAGCACCCCACGCCCATACAAGAGCAAGCAATTCCCATTATCCTGATGGGCCGCGACATCCTTGGTTGCGCCCAGACCGGTACCGGGAAAACCGCGTCGTTCACCCTGCCGATGATCGAGATCTTGGCCGCCGGGCGCGCGAAGTCGCGCATGCCGCGATCGCTGATTCTCGAACCTACGCGCGAACTCGCCACCCAGGTGGCGCAGAACTTCGAGACCTACGGAAAGTATCACCGTCTGTCCAAGGCGCTGTTCATCGGTGGCGAGTCCATGGCCGAGCAGCTCAAGGTCCTGGAGCGTGGCGCCGACGTGCTGATCGCCACCCCCGGGCGGCTGCTCGACGTGTTCGATCGCGGCCACCTTTTGCTCACCGACACCAAGATCCTGGTCATCGACGAAGCCGACCGGATGCTGGACATGGGGTTCATTCCCGACGTGGAGCGCATCGTCTCGATCGTGTCGCGCATGCGCCAGACGCTGTTCTTCTCGGCGACCATGCCGCCGGCGATCCGCAAGCTCGCCGACGCTTTCCTGCGCAATCCCAAGGAAATCACCGTCTCGCCGCCGTCGACGCCGTCGGAAAACGTGGTCCAGGGCCTGCTGGTCTGCGAGGGCGGCGCGAGCCAGAAGGAAAAGCGCGACGCGCTCAGGCACCTGCTGCAGAGCGAGGACGTGGGCAACGCCCTGATCTTCTGCAATCGCAAGCGCGAGGTGGGCGTGGTCTGCCGGTCGCTGCTGCGCCACGGCTACGACGTGGCCATGCTTCACGGCGACATGGCCCAGTCGGCGCGCACCGAGGTGTTGGAGCGGTTCAAGCGCGGCGAGATCAAGATGCTGGTGTGCAGCGACGTGGCCGCCCGCGGCCTCGATATCGCCGGCATGTCCCACGTGTTCAACTTCGACGTTCCCACCGCCGCCGAGGACTATGTCCATCGCATCGGCCGGACGGCGCGCGCCGGACTAGAGGGCCGCGCCCTGACCATCGCCACGCCGGAGGACGGCAAGTACGTGGCCGGCATCGAGCAACTGATCGGTCGGGAGATCCCCCGCATCACCGTGCCCGAGGTGGAAACGGCGGAACTGGACATGTCGGGCGGAAAATCGCGCCGCCGCAAGTCCGACACCGAGCGCCGCGGCCGCCGTCCCGGCAGATCGGCGGGCCCGTCGCGGACGCCGGCGCAACCGGCATCCCGGAGCCAACCCCGGCCCCGCTCGCACGCGCCGGACGCGTCCGCCGCCGAGACCCGGCCAGAGCCCAGGGTGGAGCCCCGGCCCGAGCCAAGAGTTGACCCACGGCCCGAGCCGACTGCGCGCGCGGCGACGCCGCGTCACAAGGCAACCGAACATAAGGCAACCGAACAGGCGGCCGGGAGCAAGAAACGCGAACCGCGGCGGGACCGCGGCAAGCCCGACTCGCCGGTGGTCGGCATGGGGGACCACGTCCCCGCCTTCATGATGCGCGAAGTGAAATTCGACAAGAAAAGCTAGCGCGAGGCACCTCTCCGAAAAACCGGATTTAAGGCGATTCGGCTCAAACAACACTCGCTCGGGGCGATCGGTACCGCTACGACTTCGGCGATCGCAGAAACGCGATGATCTCCCTGCGCTCTTCCGGGTCCTGAACCCGGATGGTCTTGGTGGTGCCCGGCGCGAATTTGTCGGCGTCGGCCAGATAGGCGTCGAGATCCTCCTCGGTCCACACGCCGCCCTTCTTCAGCAACGCCGGGGAATATCCGTACCACGCGCGGTCCCGGCCCTTTTCGGCGCCGACGATCCCATACAGATTGGGCGCGTAGCGAAACGGACCGTTGGCCTCGACGCTATGACAGACCACGCATTTCTCGGCGGCGGTTCCCCGTCCGGCCGGCTCGGCCCGGTAGCGGATGGTGGCGTCCGCGGCCCACGCGGAGGACGCGGCCGCCCATGCCGCCGCCACCGTCACGGCCCACAGCGCGACGCGCCATGTCGTCCCTGAACGCAATCTCGTTTTCCACCGATCCCAGTCATCGCGGCCCTCCCCAAAACCTTAGTTTTTATGGGGTCCGATGATAGCCGAACTCCGCCGTGTTCGCCACATTTGCATCCGCCCTCCTCCGATGGGTTAATGATTTGCACCTGGTGGCTCATTTGGGTTAATTATGATATCCTAATCAGGGCGGTGGCGAACGGGATGGCCGCCGCGAACTTGACGGTGGCAAAATCAGGCGAGGCAGGGGGCGGTGGTTTCAATGAAGGGGGGCTTGCGGCCGCGCCGCGCGGCGGTCATCCGGGATTGGATTGGGCGGAATGAACCGCGCTTGATGCTGGCCGGCGCGGTCGGCGCGTGCCTGCTCGCGTCCGATCCGGTGCATGCGGCGGGCTTCGCCATCCGCGAGCAGAGCGTCTCCGGTCTCGGCAACGCCTTCGCCGGCGGGGCCGCGGCCGCGGAAGACCCCAGCTTCATGTTCTTCAATCCGGCGGCGCTCGCCCGCCAGAACGGTCACCAGATCGACACGTCCACCACCTATATCCGGCCGGTCATCACCTTCGACGTCAAGGCCGCCAGCACGGCCGGCGGCGTTCCCATCGGTGGCGGCGATGGCGGCGGCGACATCGCCGACGATCATATCCTACCGGCCCTCTACGCGGTGGCGGACCTGAGTCGCGCCATCGATTTCGTCGACAACGTCCGCGTCGGCCTCGCCGTCACGGCACCGTTCGGCCTCGAAACCGACTACGACAGCGGTTGGGCGGGCCGCTATCACGCGTTGCAATCGAAACTGACCAGCGTGAACCTGAACCCCACCCTGGCCTTCGACCCCGTCAAGGGACTCTCCGTCGGGATCGGTCTGCAAGCGCAGTACGTTGACGCCGAACTGAGCAACGCCATCGATTTCGGGACCATCGCCGCCGGCGTTCCTTCGCTCGCCCCGGCGGCCCGGCCCACGCAACAGGACGGCAAGGCTCGTGTCGAGGGCGATGACTGGGGTTTCGGCTGGACGGCGGGCGTGCTCTACGAGCCGTGGACCGGGACCCGCTTCGAAGTCAGTTACCGCTCTCAAGTCAAACACGATCTGAAGGGAGACGCCCGGTTCCGTCTGAACTCCGACGGCGTCGGCCAGGCCATATCGAGCGCCACCGGCGCGTTCACCAGCACCGGCGCCGAGGCCAAGCTGGAAACTCCGGAAACCCTCATGTTCGGCGCGTATCACGATATCGACGACCAGTGGTCGGTCATGGCCAACGCGGCGTGGACCCGCTGGAGCCGCAACAAGGAGCTGAGGATAAAATTCGACAACCCGGCCCAGCCCGACAGCGTCACTGAAAACGACTGGAACGATTCATGGTTCGTGGCGGCCGGCGCCACCTATCGTCCGACCCGGCGTGGGCGATCCGCGTCGGCGCGGCCTTCGACCAGAGCGCCGTTCCCAGCCGGACGAGGACGCCCCGGGTCCCCAACTCCGACCGCTATTGGCTGAGCCTCGGCGCGGGGTACCGTTTCTCGGACGCCATCGATTTGAACATCGGCTACACCCACATTTTCACCCCCGACGCCTCCGTCCGCCTGGAAGCGGATCAACCGGGCAACACGACGCGGGGCAATCTATCGGGCAACGTGGAAAGCTCGGTGGACATCGTCGGCGTGCAGTTCCGCTGGGTTTTTTGAGACCGCGCTCCCGAGCGTTCGGTCCGGGACGCCATTTCAACGCCGGCTGGATATGGCGCGGAAAACACCCGGGATCGCCACATTTTCAAAAAAATCCCCATTTGGGTCAGTTTTTCTGGGACGCACGATGCCAAGACGTTAAAGTTCAGGGTGATCGTTCACGATGCGCGCCAGCCGGGGAGACCCGCGCGCGAGGCGATCAAGCGGCGCACAGGGGAAACAGGAAGTGGGGTTGGGGTGAAGGAATCCGTCCACGCCGGCACGGACCTTGATCGGAATGGTCATGGCGAGACGATCGAGCACGATCTGCTCAAGATCGTCTTCGACAACACCCTGATCGTACTCGCCGCCAACCTGATCAATGGAACCCTGATCGCCGGTGTCTTCTACGAAGTCCATCCGTCGCCGCTGGTTGTCGGCTGGTGGGCGTTGATGGTCCTCATGGTCGCGGCGCGGGTCGTCCTCTGGCTCTGGTACCGCGGAGGCGCCGGATCGAACCGCCGGTGGTCGCGCGTCGCCATCGCCAGCGCCGCCGTCAGCGGGGTTC